>NCEE01000038.1 GCA_002280555.1 Sphingomonas sp. 32-62-10 | reverse complement strand
TATCTGGCGCGCATGATCGCCTATGCCGGGCAACTCGAGGGGGAGGCTGAGCGCGTGCGCGCCGCCGGGGCAATGGGCGTTCGCCTGCCCGATTTTGCGCTGGCGCAGTGCCTGAAGCAGCTCGAGATCGCGCGCAGCGGCCCGGCCGAGCAATGGGGCATTGTTACCTCGATCGCCAAACGGACCGCCTCGATGCCCGGCGACTACGCGGTCAAGGCAGCCAAGATCGCCACCGACCGGATCGCCCCTGCGCTCGCCGCCCAGATCGCGGCGCTCGAGGCGCAAAGGGCGTTGACCACCAGCGATGCCGGGGTGTGGAAGCTGCCACAGGGCGATGCCTATTACGCCTGGGCGCTCCAGGCGGCGACCACAACGACGATGTCGCCCGACGAGGTGCACGCCATGGGCCGCGATGAACTGGCGAGACTGCACGCTAGGATGGATGTGATCCTGAAGGCGGAGGGCTATTCCCAAGGATCCGTCGGCGCGCGGATGACCGCGCTCGGCAAGGATCCCCTCTATCTGTTTGCCGAAGGCGATCCGGGCCGCGCCGAGATCATGGCGTATCTGCGCGACAAGCTGAAGGATATCCGCAGCAGGATGCCACAAGCGTTCGAGACTTTGGTGCCCGGCTTTGTCGAGGTGACACGCATCTCACCCGCTGCCGAACCCGGCGCACCGGGTGCCTATGGCGGTGCGGGCTCGATCGACGGCAAAGAACCCGGCCGGTTCTGGATCAACCTCGGCAACACATCACGCTGGACGCGCTACAGCCTGCCCGACCTCGCCTATCATGAAGCGATCCCCGGCCATGCCTGGCAAGGCGAATACACCTTCAAACAGCCGCTGATCCGCACCTTGATGTCGTTCAACGCCTATAGCGAAGGCTGGGGGCTCTACGCCGAACAGCTCGCCGATGAGCTGGGCGTGTATGATGATTTCCCCGCCGGACGGCTCGGCTATCTTCAATCGCTGGCGTTTCGGGCGTGTCGGATGGTGGTCGACACCGGCATCCACGCCAAACGCTGGACCCGCGACGAGGGGATCGCCTTTTTCGTTACCGAAAACGGCTCGAACCCCATCGAAGTCCGCAGCGAAGTCGAGCGTTACTGCACCTGGCCCGGGCAGGCATGCGGCTACAAGCTCGGCCACACCCGCATCAACCAGCTCCGCGACAAAGCCAAGGCGGCGCTGGGCGCCCGCTATGATTTCCGCAAGTTCAACGATGCGGTGGTGCTGGGCGGTAACGTGCCGATGACGGTGCTCGAAGGCGTGATCGACCGGCATATTGCGGCGCGGAAGACGTGACGGGGTTGCCGTGGCCGATTGACGATGTGTCTCTCGGTTTCACGAATTTCTGTTTTTGGTGGAAAGCTGACCTACGTGGCCTGCACGACGATGCCCCCAAAGCGCGCCTCGTCAGCATGGCATTTTACGTTGTCGATAAAACACTCATGGCTGGCGTAGTCCCGCCCATCTGAATACCGCGCAGCATAACGTCCATCGGGGCTACGCTGATAAAACTCGAGCAATTCACCATCTGCATCAGCTGCACGCGCCTTGCACGCATTACAAACATAGCGCGGATAACGAGGATTTGCTGAGACCTCGCTACCGCAGATCGGACACTGTTGAGCCAAGATGCTTCTCACTCTGTTTCCAGCAGAGGTTAGCGGCTGTCGGAATGTCCGCAAGTGGGGCGATAGCTGTCAATCGGCCTCAGTCTCTTGGCGAAAGATCCGGGGTTACCCAATTGAGCCGGGCTTCAACCGAAAACAGTCGCTCGCGGGAATAGAAGCGCAGCGGCCAGTCGCGCGCGCCGAGCGGCGACAGCAGCAGCGCGTTAACGCGCTCGGCAAGCCCCCGCCCTGCGGTCTCGCGCGCATGCTCGCGGACCGCTGCCAGAAAACAGCAGGTGATCGTGTGATGATAGCCCTGGGTTTCGTCATTCACCCCGCCGACGCTGTCATTGTACCTTGAGATGATCCCGCGAAGATCGGCGTCGAGATCGATGTCGGGGCGCTCGACGACGAGCCAGGTCGTTGCGGCCAAATGCGCTTCGTGCGTCCATTCGGGGCGCGGCAGGGTGCGTTCCAGCAGACCGATACCGACGTGCCTTACGGCAGCATCGGTATCGAACAGGCGGGGGGTATGATCGGTCATCGGTCAGGGCTTTCTTATGCGAAGGCCCGGAGGATCGGGCCGGTCAGGCGGGCTGGCTTACCTTGGGAGCCGATTGGCGGACGCCCTCATCGACATGGTCCGCGAATTGCGCGAAATTCTCGACGAATTGATCGACCAGCTTGGCGGCCGTCGCGTCATAGGCTTGCTTGTCCGCCCACGCTTCGCGCGGATCGAGGATCGCGCTGTCGACCCCCGGCACGCTGGTTGGCACCTTGAAGCCGAAATTGGGATCGGTACGGAAATCGGCATCGTTCAGGCTGCCGTCGAGCGCTGCATTCAACAGCGCGCGCGTTGCCTTGATCGGCATCCGGTTGATCCCCGGCATCGTCGCCTTGCCGCCGGTCCAGCCGGTGTTGACCAGCCAGCAATCGACCCCGCCCTTGGCGATCCGTTCCTTCAGGAGATTGCCATAAACGCTGGGGTGGCGCGGCATGAACGGCGCGCCGAAGCAGGTCGAGAAGGTGGCGTCGGGCTCTGTCACGCCAATCTCGGTACCGGCCACGCGGGCGGTGTAGCCCGACAGGAAATGGTACATCGCCTGATCGGGGGTCAGCTTGGCGATCGGCGGGAGGACGCCGTACGCATCCGCCGTCAGCATCACGATGTTCTTGGGCACCGGCCCCATATTGTGTTCGGACGCATTGGGGATGAAGTCGATCGGGTACGACCCCCGGCTGTTTTCCGCCAAGGTCGCATCGTCGAGATCGAGCTCGCGCGTTTCGGCATCCATCACGACATTTTCGAGCACCGTGCCGAACCGCTTGGTGGTCGCATAAATTTCCGGCTCGGCCTCTGCGGACAAGCGGATCATCTTGGCGTAGCAGCCACCCTCAAAATTGAAAACGGCGGTGTCGGACCAGCCATGCTCGTCATCGCCGATCAGCGTGCGGCTGGCATCGGCGCTCAGCGTCGTCTTACCGGTGCCCGACAGGCCGAAAAACACTGCCGTATCGCCGTTGGGGCCGATATTGGCGGAGCAATGCATCGGCATGATGCCGTCGACCGGCAGCAGATAGTTGAGCAGCCCGAACACCGATTTTTTCATTTCGCCGGCATAGGCAGTGCCGCCGATCAGGATCAGCTTTTCGGTGAAGTTGACGGCGATCACCGTTTCACTGCGGCAACCATGACGCGCCGGATCGGCGCGGAAGCTGGGCAGATCGATGATCGTGTATTCAGGGTCAAAGCCCGGCAGGTCGGCCTCGTTGGGCCGCACCAGCATCGTGCGGATGAACAGGTTATGCCAGGCAAGCTCGTTGATCACGCGCACCCGCACGCGGTGTTCGGGCTGTGATCCGCCGAAAAGATCCTGGACGAACAGCGTTTCCTTATCGGCGAGCGCGGCAATGAAATCGGCTTTCAGCGCGGCGAAATGCGCTGGCGTCATCGCCGCGTTTGATTTGCCCCACCAGACGGTGTTTTCGGTTTCCGCATCGCGCACGATGAACTTGTCGGTGGCCGATCGCCCGGTCTTGGCACCCGTTGCCACCACCAACGCGCCACCATTGGCCAGATGCCCCTCACCGCGAGCGATCGCATGTTCGACGAGCGGGGCGGTGATCAGGTTCCAGTGAATCTGCGCATTGGTGGCGAAACCCTGGGCCTCCAGGCCCTTGTGGGGGGTACGCTCGGTCACGATCTGCTCTCCTAGAAAGGGGTCGCTTTGCGGCCATATTTGTTAATGTCCCGCCGCATATCGCCCATCGTGCAGCCGGTCAAACACCGAACATGGCCACAGACAGTTGAGCCGATGGCCCCTTTGGCCTAGGCCAGTTCTGCGTAACAAAGGATTTTGCTGCCGATGACGGCCACAATCGCGCTCGTCGATGACGATCGCAACATCCTCACCTCGGTATCGATCGCGCTTCAGGCGGAAGGGTTTCTGACGCGCGTCTATTCGGACGGCGAAACCGCGCTGAAGGCGCTGGTCGATAATCCTCCCGATCTGGCGATTTTCGATATCAAGATGCCGCGCATGGACGGTCTGGAGCTGCTCCGCCGCCTGCGCGAAAAAAGCGCGATGCCGGTGATTTTCCTCACCAGCAAGGATGATGAGCTCGACGAGGCACTCGGCCTCGCGATGGGCGCCGACGATTATATCGCAAAGCCATTCTCGCAGCGCCTGCTGATCGCGCGCATCCGCGCCATCCTGCGCCGCACCGAACTCAACCAGCCCGTCGCGCCCGGTGAGGAGGCTGTGCCGACCGAGATCCTGCAGCGCGGGCGGCTGGCGATGGACCCCGCCCGCCACCGAGTGACCTGGGATGGCCTGCCGGTTACCCTGACAGTTACCGAATTCCTCATCCTGGAAACGCTGGCGCAGCGGCCGGGAATCGTAAAGACTCGCAACCAGCTTATGGACGCGGCTTATCAGGACGACATCTATGTCGACGACCGAACCATCGACAGCCACATCAAGCGCGTTCGCCGCAAATTCCGCCAAGTGGCTCCGGAATTCGATGCGATTGAGACGCTTTATGGCGCAGGTTATCGATTCTCGGAAGAGTGACGATAACGACAATGACTTATCGCTGCGCTGGTCCGGGCGCGTTTCGCTCACCAGGCGCATTCTTGCGGTAAACATTTTTGCACTGGCGATGTTGGCCGGCGGGTTTTTTTACCTCGACAGTTATCGCAGTCGCATCGTCGACAGCAGGGTTGCGCAAGCCAAGCGCGAAGCCCGCCTGATTGGTGAAGCGTTGGCGGCGGCGAGTGCGGATCGGCGCCAGCCGCTCGCGATTGAGCTGGCGCAGAGCACCGGTACCCGCATTCGCCTGTTCGATGCACGCGGCAAACAGATATGGGACACGCGCGGCATGGGGCTGCGCAACTTCATCCTGATCGATCCCGATCGTGAGGGGTTTGGGCCCACGGCCGGCCGATTTCTCGATGCGATGATCGATACCGTGGTCGGTGCGGAGCGCGCGCCACTCTATCGTGAACGCCGTGCCGGGCGGGGCTGGCCAGATGTGACAGCGGCGCAGCAAAGTGCTGTGGCCGTCGCAACCGTATGGCGGGCGCCTGATCGTACGCCGGTCATTACCGCCGCCGCACCATTGCCGGGCAACGCCGTAGTGATGACCGCCATCAACGCGCGTGACATCACTCAAACGGTACGAATCGAGCGATTCCGACTAAGCATCGTGCTGCTCGTCGTCTCGATAGCATCGATCCTGTTGTCGCTGTTCCTGGCGCGCACGATCGTCCGTCCGCTGCGAAGGCTCGCGCGGGCAGCGGTTCGGGTACGGCTGGGGCGTGCGCGCGAAGTGGTGGTGCCCCGCCTGCCCTCGCGCGGTGACGAAATCGGCATGCTCGCGCGCGCGCTTTCGGACATGAGCCAGGCATTGCGGGCGCGGATCGACGCGACCGAGGCGTTCGCTGCGGATGTGACGCATGAAATGAAAAACCCGCTGGCCTCGCTCCGCTCCGCCGTTGAGGGGTTGGGGACCGTCCACGATCCCGATTTGCAGGCGCGGCTGCTGGCCATTGTCCGCGATGACGTTCATCGGCTCGATCGGCTGATCAGCGATATCTCCGAAGCATCGCGCCTCGATGCGCAGTTGAGCCGCGCCAAATTCGAGCCCGTCGATATCGGCGCGATGATTGATGCGCTGCTCGCCGCGCGCACCGCACGCGGCATCGAACGCGGGGTCCAGATGCGGGTCGACCGCCGCATCGATGGTCCGGTGGTGATCATGGGCGAAGACGGTCGGCTGGAGCGTGTGTTCGAGAATCTGATCGATAATGCGATCTCCTTTTCCCCCGATCACGGAGTCATCACGATCGCCGTGCAGCGTGACGGCCGTGATATCATGGTCGCTGTGGAAGATGACGGGCCCGGCGTACCGCCGGAAGCACGCGATCAAGTGTTCCGTCGATTCCAATCGATCCGGCCTGAAAATGAAGCATTTGGCAAGCATTCGGGGCTAGGCCTTGCCATTGCACGGACCATCGTCGAGGGGCATCAAGGCGAAATTGCTGTCGAATCGCGCGATGACGCCATGCGCGGCGCCCGCTTCGTCGTACGCTTGCCGTGTGCCGAAACATTTTGATGATGAACGCCCTGGTAGATGTACTCGGATTCAGGAGCCTCGATGACGATCGTTTCTTCCGAAACACTCCACGCTTCCTGCATTGCGATCGGGGATCTTGCCGTGCTGATCGAGGGGCGCTCGGGCGCGGGCAAGTCCGATCTGGCGCTGCGGCTTATCGATCGTGGTGCGGCCCTGGTAAGCGATGACTATACCGTGCTGATGCGCGCCGGACGCCAATTGGTTGCGACGCCCCCTGCCACGATCACCGGCAAAATCGAAGTGCGCGGGCTCGGGATCCTGGAAATGCCCCACCGTGACCGCGTGCCCGTCGCGCTGCTTGTTGAGCTCGAAGATGCGATCGAACGGATGCCAGCCGAGCTGCAGACCCGGCGTATCGCCGGCATCGAGGTGCCCGTGGTGATCCTGAACGGGCATGATGCCTCGGGCCCCATCAAGGTGGAACTCGCGCTCAAGCGCATCGCCGAGGCCGGGTCGTGACCGCACCCCCAAAAGATATTCTGCTCGTCACCGGCATGTCGGGCGCCGGCAAATCGACGACGCTCAAGACGCTGGAGGATTTGGGTTGGGAGGTGGTGGATAATCTGCCACTGCTCCTGCTCGATCGGCTGCTCTCCACCGAATTGCCAGCCGGATCGGGGGATGATGATCGCCCACTCGCAATCGGCATTGGCGCGCAGACGCGCGGGTTCGATCCCGTTAAGATCGTCAAGCGGATCAAGAAGCTGCAAGCCGACCACGGCCATGACATCAGCACCCTGTTCCTTGATTGCGCGGGCGGCGAGCTTGAGCGGCGCTATTCGGAAACGCGGCGTCGCCACCCGCTCGCGCTTGATCGCCCGGCATCGGACGGCATTGCCCGCGAGCGCGAGCTGCTCGCCCCGCTTCGACGCTGGGCAAACCGACTGATCGACACCACGGATTTATCGAGCAACGCGCTCGCGCAGCAGATCCGCGCCAGTTTCGCGCGCGACGGGCTGAGCGCCCCGACGTTGTCGGTGATGTCGTTCGGCTTCGCGCGCGGGCTGCCGCGCGATGCCGATCTGGTGCTCGACATGCGCTTCCTGCGCAATCCGCATTGGGACGATGCACTCCGCCCCGGCACCGGCCTGGATGCCGGTGTCAGCGCCTATGTGGCCGCCGATCCGGCCTATGATGCCGCCATGGCGGCGATCGATTCATTGATCCTGCTGTTGCTCCCGCGCTACAGGGCTGAAGGAAAATCCTATGTTACCATAGCCTTCGGCTGTACCGGGGGTAGACATCGCTCGGTTCATGTCGCCGAACGCATGGCGAAGCAGTTGCGCGCCGCAGGATTTTCGCCCACGGTTACGCACCGCGATTTGGCGGCGGCGTCGCAGGACTCGCTTGAGGGCGCGCCGACGGTACCGGTGATCGGATAGCGGCCACGCAAGTGACAATGACGGGGACGATACTGAAGTGAACGGGCGGCGATGATCGGGCTGGTACTCGTGACCCATGGCCGACTGGCCGAGGAATTCGTGACGGCGATGGAGCATGTCGTGGGCAAGCAGGAGCGTATTGCCACGATCTCGATCGGCCCCGAGGACGATATGGAAGGCCGCCGTGCCGATATTGCCGCTGCCATTGCCGGAGTCGAAACCGGGCAAGGCGTGATCGTGCTGACCGATCTGTTTGGCGGCACCCCTTCCAATCTTGCCATTTCGCTGATGGAAACGGGGCGCGTTGAGGTGATCGCCGGCATCAACCTGCCGATGCTGATCCGGCTTGAGGGTGCCCGCAAATCAATGAAGGTGACCGAGGCTGTCGCTGCCGCGCGCGAAGCGGGTCGCAAGTACATCTCGGTCGCGTCCGAAGTGCTGGGCGAAGCCGCAGCGTGAGCAAAATTTTCCGCACGGTCACCATTACCAATCGTCGCGGCCTGCATGCACGGGCCAGCGCGAAATTCGTAACGCTCGCCTCAGCGCAGCCGGTCGAAGTCGCGGTGGTGAAGGACGCATCGCCCGTCACCGGCACGTCGATCATGGGCCTGATGATGCTGGGCGCCGCCATGGGCGATCATATCACGATCAGCGCCGAGGGCGATGGCGCACAGCAAGCAGTTGACGCGCTGGCCGAACTGGTCGAGGCCAAGTTCGGCGAGGATTGAGCGCGCCCATGCCGCGTGAGATCACCGCTTATTCCAACCCGCTCATCAAGCGCGTCCGCAACCTGCGCGACAAGCGCCATCGCCGTGACGAAGGGCTGTTCCTGGCGGAAGGGCTCCGCATCCTCACCGAAGCGCGCGAGACTGGGCGACTGCCGCAATTTCTGTTTTACGCCCGCGAAAGCGCTCAGCACCCGTTGGTCCGCGCGCTGATCGCCGATGTGGAAAGCGCCGGCGGCGAAGCGATCGAAACGGTGCCCGACATCCTGTCGAAACTATCGGGCAAGGATAACCCGCAAGCCGTGGTCGGCGTGTTCGCGGAATTCACGCGCACGCTCGACTCGCTCGACCGGACCAGCGCCGATATCTGGCTGGTGGCAGAGCGGCTGCGCGACCCCGGCAATCTGGGCACCATATTGCGCACCGGCGATGCAGTGGGGGCAGGCGGGCTGATCCTGATCGGTGATTGCGTCGATCCATTCTCGGTAGAGGCGGTGCGGGCCAGCATGGGCGCGCTGTTCACGGTACCGGTGGTGCAATGCGACTG
>NCEE01000037.1 GCA_002280555.1 Sphingomonas sp. 32-62-10 | reverse complement strand
TGTCGTCACCAAAAAGGGCAAGGGCTATGGCCCGGCCGAGGCAGCGGCGGACAAATATCACGGCGTCCAGAAGTTCGACGTTGTGTCGGGCGTGCAGGTCAAGGCACCGCCCGGGCCGCCGGCGTACCAGAATGTGTTCGGCGAGACGCTCAGCAAGCTTGCCGAGACCGACCCGACCATCTGCGCGATCACCGCGGCGATGCCCAGCGGCACCGGCCTCGACAAGTTCGCCAAGGCACACCCGGACCGGTTCTTCGATGTCGGCATTGCCGAGCAGCATGCCGTAACCTTTGCAGCGGGTCTTGCCGCGCAGGGGATGCGCCCGTTCTGCGCGATCTACTCGACCTTCCTGCAGCGCGCCTATGATCAGGTCGTGCATGATGTCGCGATCCAGAACCTGCCGGTGCGGTTCGCGATCGACCGCGCTGGCCTGGTCGGCGCCGATGGCTGCACCCATGCGGGCAGCTTCGACGTGACCTATCTCGCGACCTTGCCCAATCTGGTGGTGATGGCCGCCGCTGATGAGGCCGAGCTGGTCCATATGACCTATACCGCCGCGCTGCATGACAGCGGCCCGATCGCGCTGCGCTACCCCCGCGGCAATGGCACCGGCGTTGCGCTGCCCGCCGTCCCCGAACGGCTTGAGATCGGCAAGGGCCGGATCGTTCGCACCGGGCACAAGGTCGCGATCCTCTCGCTCGGCACGCGGCTGGGTGAGGCGCTGAAGGCCGCCGACGCGCTCGACGCCAAGGGGCTTTCCACCACGGTCGCCGATCTGCGGTTCGCCAAGCCGCTCGACGAGGACCTGATCCGCAAGCTGCTCACCACGCATGAAGTGGCGATCACGATCGAGGAAAACGCCGTCGGGGGCCTCGGCGCCCACGTCCTCACCTTCGCCAGCGACACCGGGCTGATAGACGCCGGGCTCAAGCTCCGCACGCTCCGCCTGCCGGACGTGTTCCAGGACCACGACAAACCCGAAATCCAGTACGCCCAGGCCGGCCTTGACGCCGACGCCATCATCGACAGCGTCCTCAAGGCCCTCAGGTGGAATGAGGAAACAACGCTCGGGGACGTTCGCGCGTGAATTGCCTGAAATGGCTGGCGATTGTTGGTGTAACTATGGGCTGTGTCGGTCCAACGGCGGGAGCGGCTGCGCGCCCTGAATTACCGGGCTCAGTCACGCTGCAGATCGAGGTGACCGGTGTGCGCAACGCCAAGGGCGTGGTGCATGTCGATATCTGCCGTCAGGCCGAGTTTCTGAAAACCTGCCCGGTTCGCACGAACGTGCTGGCGGTGGCGGGCAAGACTGTCGTGACCTTCGCCGATCTGGCTCCCGGTGCTTATGCCGCGCAGGTGACGCATGATGAGAACAACAACGGCAAGGTCGATCGCGCTCTGTTCGGCATTCCCAAGGAGGGTGTAGGCTTCTCGAACGACGCGCCGATCCGGTTCGGGCCGCCGAAATGGAAAGATGCCATGTTCCAATTGGCTGGTGACAAGGCCATCACCCTGAAAATGCGTTATTTCTCGGGTAGCGGGGCCCGCAACTAAAGCCGATGGGACAAGGCCCGATCTTTGGCCTGGTGGCATTCAGCGCGCGCAGGCCCCGGCTTTTGCTGCTGCTGTCGCTGGCGTTGACGATATTGGCGATCGGCTTTGCCGTTACCAATTTCGCGATGACGACGAATACAAGCGCGCTGATATCCGCTGATGTGGACTGGCGGCGCAACGAGGCTGCCGTCAACACGGCCTTCCCCCAACTGACCGATACGACGCTGGCGATCGTCGACGGACGCACCCCCGAACTCGCCGAGGCGGGGGCCGCAGCGCTCGCCGAACGGCTTGCTGCAGATACCGACCATTTCAAGACCGTCCGTCGCCCCGATGGTGGTGATTATCTGGCGCGCCAGGGCGTCATGTTCGGCACCGTCGATGAGGTGCGGGGCACCACTAAATCGCTGATTGCCGCACAGCCCTTGCTGGGGCCGCTCGCTGCTGATCCGTCACTGCGCGGCATTATGAGCGCGCTCGGGACGATCCTGACCGGGGTCGAACGGGGATCGACGAAGCTCGATGATCTCGACCGGCCGATCCGTGCGCTCGATGATGCACTCGGCAAGGTCTCACAGCGCCAGCCCGCGTATTTTTCGTGGCAGACGTTGTTTGCCGATGGGGGCGGGCAGCAACCGCCGCTGCGTCGCCTCGTGCTCGCGCAGCCCAGGCTCGATTTCGGTGCGCTTAAACCCGGCGAAAAGGCAGTCAACGCCATCAAGGCGGCCGCCGCTGATCTGAAACTTGACGCGGAGCACGGCGTCAATGTGCAGGTCACGGGCGAGGTGCCGCTGGCGGATGAGGAATTCTCGACGCTTGAGGAGAATATCGGCTTTGTCGGGCTGGTGATGGCGCTGGCGATGCTGGTGACATTATGGCTCGCAACGCGCTCCGGAAAGATCGTCGCGGCGATCGTGATCACGATCCTGGCCGGGCTGGTGATGACGACCGCGATCGGGCTGGCTGCGGTGGGGACGCTGAACCTCATCTCGGTTGCATTTATTCCCCTGTTCGTTGGGTTGGGGGTCGATTTCGGCATTCAGATCAGCGTTCGTTTCAATGCCGAGCGACTTGAGGGGGCAGCGATTCCGCAAGCGCTCGAGCGGGCCGCTGTCGCACTTGGCGCACCGCTGGCGCTGGCGGCGGGGGCGATTTTCCTCGGCTTTGGCGCGTTCCTGCCGACCGATTATGTCGGCATTTCGGAACTCGGCATCATCGCCGGGTTGGGGATGGTGATCGCGCTGCTGCTGTCGATTACGCTGCTGCCCGCGCTGCTGGTGCTGTTCAAACCGGGCAAGCCGATGGCCGAGGTCGGCTTTGCCGAGGCCGCGCCAGTCGATCGCTGGCTCCATGCCCATCGCCGCACCGTGCTCTGGGCATTCGGCCTGTCGATGATAGGTAGCATCGCGCTGCTGCCGCTGGTCCAGTTCGATTTCAACCCGCTGCACCTACGTGACCCGAATGGCCCGGCCTATCGATCGCTGACCGATCTGATGCGCGATCCGTTGCGCACGCCCAACACCATTTATGTGCTGGCGGATAATGCCGATGCCGCGCGCCGCATTGCTGACCGGGCATCGGCACTGCCCGAGGTGGCGCAGGCGATTTCGATCGACAGTTTCATTCCCGCTGATCAGCCCGAAAAAATCGCCCTGTTGCAGGACGCATCGGTGCTGCTCGATCTGACGCTGAACCCTTTCGATACCGCCCCGGCGCCGAGCGATGCCGAAGTGGTCAACGCGATGCGTACAACCGCTGCCCAGCTTGAACGGGTGGCGGCGGGCCAGTCGGGCGAGGCTGCCGATCATGCGCGCGCGTTGGCGACCACCTTGGCCGATATCGCGACCGCCGATCCGGCGATTCGCGCAGCGGCACATGATGTGCTGGTGCCGCCGCTCATCGTGATGCTCAATCAGGCGCGCGCGGTGCTCCAGGCGGAGGAAGTTACGCGCGATACCTTGCCGCCGGAAATAGCAGGCGACTGGTTGGCGAAGGATGGCCGCGCGCGCGTGCAGATCTTCCCCACCGGTGACAGCAACGATAATCGCGTCCTCGCGCGCTTTACCGATGCCGTTCGCCAGATCGCCCCCACCGCGACAGGGCTGCCAGTATCAACTCAGGAAGCCGCCAAGACGGTGGCCTGGGCGTTCGTCCAGGCAGGTGTCCTCGCCCTGGTACTGGTCAGCCTGTTGCTGTTCGCGGTGCTGCGCGACGTGAAAGAAGTCGCCTTCACCCTGGCGCCGGTGGTTCTTTCCGGATTCCTGACGCTGGGCAGCTGCGTCATTATCGGCCAGCCAATCAATTTCGCCAACATCATCGCCTTCCCGTTGCTGTTCGGGGTAGGCGTGGCCTTCCACATCTATTTCGTGATGGCGTGGCGCGATGGAGCGGCTGATCTGTTGCAATCGAGCCTGGCACGCGCGGTGTTGTTCAGCGCGCTGGCGACGGGCAGTGCATTTGGCGCGCTGTGGCTGTCAGCACATCCGGGCACGGCGAGCATGGGCAAGATACTGATCATCTCACTTGCCTGGACATTGGTGTGCGCGCTGATCTTTGAACCCGCGCTGCTCGGGCCACCGCGTGATCTGGCGAAACCGGCTAGAAAAACGAAACCAGCTTAGTCTCGCCCAAGGTCGCGTGAGTCCAAGCATTGCCGACTACAACGTCACTCGACGCCGGAACCGCCGGATCGGCGGCTGGCTCGGGTGGCGGTGCGGTTGAGCCCGGCGCGTCTTCGGGTGCTTGTCGTCCCGGCCCTTCGGCAGGTGGTGCTGCGGGATCGGCTTCAGGATCGATCAGCGGATCATCGAGCCCGCCCGGCGCGACTGGCGTGCCATTCATTTCAGCAATTTCGGCCGCGCGGTTCTGCTGATACACTGAACGCAGCGTGGCATAGGGATCGGCCGCACCGTCGAGCAGCGCCTTGAACCCGGCATCCGATTCGGCGCGCAGATCGAGTCCACCAATCGCTGCCGTTGCCACCTGATAATCGGTGCGGTTGAACGGGCGACCAATCGCGACGGGATAGATCAAGCCGTCAACCGCACCACCAAAGATGTCGCGCAGCTGCGTGGGGCCGACAAACGGGAAAAACAGATATGGCCCCGGATCGCAAACCGGGCAAGCGTGCGCGCCGCGCGCTTTGGCTTCAGCTGAAGCACGTCGTTCAGGAAGACGATCGGCTCGCGGATATGGCGCAGCAGATGGCGCAGCCCGGTGCGGATGAATTTGGGAATGATCGTGGCGTAGCCGCGCGCGACGGGGCGGAAAATCGCGCGATCAAATGTTTGCTGCGCGCCGAACATCGCCCGGTTGAATCCTTCAAGCGGGTCACCCTTGGTGCGACCGCTCGTACGGCCATTACCTGCGTCGGCGATTGGCGTCGCAGCTTCAGGTGCCGTTGATTGGTCCGACGTCGCGGCAATCACTGCCGGTGGCGCCAGCAGCGCCCGTTCGACGGCTGGCGCACGCGCTTCGGCGCTGCCCGTGGCGAGCAGCGCGGCGACGGCCAGCGCGGTGGGGATCAACGCACCCGGCGCCCCCCGCAAGGCCGGATGCTTGATCAGCGGCTCGCCTTGTCAGCCAATGCGTTGACATGGCCGACCAGTGCCTTTGCCCCGCCTTTGCGGACGATCGCGTCGAAATCGGCGCGGCGCGTGGCGAGCTGGCTGATCGAATTCTGGTAGAATACGTCGATGATCCGCCAGTCTCCCCCGCTCTGGCGCAGGCGATAAGCGATGCTGACGGTTTCGCCCTTGGGCTGGGTCAGCTTCGTCTTCACGACCCGATCGGTCCCGCGCGTTTCCACCTGCGGATCGATCACGAACGCCTGGCCAGACCAACTGTCGAAATTGGCGGCATATTGGTTGATCGTCAGCTTGCGCATCGCCGCGATCAGGGCGGTGCGATCAGCCGGTGCCGCCTTGGTCCACTCGGCGCCAACGGCCAGCCGAGTAAGCAATGGCAGATCAAAACTCTTGTCCACCACCGGCGCGATCTGCGCGGCACGGCCTGCGGCACCCGCCTTCTTGCCCGCCTTCATGATGGCAACGAGGCCGTCGCACAGCGTTTGGACTGGCGCGCGCGCGGCATCAGGCGCCTGGGCGAGACCCGGCGTTGCCAGCATCGCGGCGGCGGCAATCGGAAGGACAAGACGGTGCAAATGGTTCATCACAGACATCCCTGATACTCCCAGCGGATTGTGTTGTTCGGATAAAGCGCCATCCGGTGCCCGTCCACCCCCAACGCGTGCCGGATTAGGTGGATCGCGTGGATCGGGCGTGGAGCAACATTGCCGAACCTGTGTCGACTGCGCCACAGCGGGACGATATTGACGTGCTGCAATGCAACAGAATAGCGCCGCCACCGGTTTTCGGCCTTTTATTATGAGGCTGCTCGGCTAATATGTTTCGGTTGTTCCGGGGCAGTAGAGGCGGAACGGCGGGGAAGGTCGCAGATGCCGACCGATCGGGAACGATCGGGGCGCGTCTGGTTCTGGAGGCTTTTGGGGGACAGAAAGGACTATTCCTTGCAGGTAATCTTGGCCAAGCCGCGTGGGTTTTGTGCGGGCGTTGTGCGCGCGATCGAAATTGTCGAACGTGCCATCGATCTGTATGGCGCGCCCGTTTATGTGCGTCACGAGATCGTCCATAACCGCCATGTCGTGAATAAGTTGCGGCAGAAGGGGGCGGTTTTCGTTGAGGAACTGTCTGAAGTGCCGGACGGTGCGCGCACCGTTTTCAGCGCGCACGGCGTTTCACGCGAAATCGAGAACGAGGCAGCAGCGCGTGGCCTGCCGGTGCTCGATGCGACGTGCCCGCTCGTCACCAAGGTGCACATTCAGGGCCGTCGCTACGCGACGCAGGGGCGGTCGATCGTGTTGATCGGCCATGAAGGCCATGCCGAGGTGGAAGGCACAATCGGCCAGGTCGATGCGCCCGTTTATCTCGTCTCAACCGAAGCCGATGTTGCTGCACTCGATCTGCCCGATGATGCGCCACTCGCCTATATCACCCAGACCACGCTGAGCGTTGACGACACCCGCGGGATCATCGCCGCGCTTAGCGAGCGGTTCAGCGATATCGTCGGTCCCGACGTATCGGACATTTGCTACGCTACGCAGAACCGGCAAACGGCGGTGCGCGATCTGTGCCGTGTCGTCGATCTGCTGTTGGTGGTGGGGGCCGAATACAGTTCCAACTCCAGCCGCCTGCGCGAAATCGGTGTCGACTCGGGCTTGCCGAGCTATCTTGTGGCTGATGGCGATGCTGTCGACCCGGCTTGGCTTGTTGGCATCGAGACGATCGGGCTTACGGCCGGTGCCTCCGCGCCCGATGAATTGGTAGACAGCGTGATCGCCGCGCTGCGCAAAATTGGTCCCGTCACCGTCTCGCAACTCGACGGGATTGAGGAAACGCTGGAATTCAGCCTGCCTTCCGAGTTAAGGAATGTGACCCCGCCCGCTGCAAAGGCATCGATGCAGATCCCGGCCGAATAGGAACGACCGCAATGACCCTTCCGATCAACCTGCTCGCGCGCATTGGTGGCTATACCGTCAAGAAGCATCTGAGCGGCCAGAAATACCCGCTCGTGCTGATGCTCGAGCCGCTGCTGCGCTGCAACTTGGCGTGCCCGGGCTGCGGGAAGATCGATTATCCCGATGCGATCCTGAACCAGCGGCTGAGCGTGCAGCAGTGCATGGACGCGATCGACGAATGCGGCGCCCCCGCCGTGTCGATCGCCGGCGGCGAGCCGTTGCTCCACCGCGACATGCCGAAGATCGTCGAGGGCTATATCGCGAAGAAGAAGTTCGTGATCCTCTGCACCAATGCACTGCTGCTGAAAAAGAAGATCGACGATTACAAGCCGTCGACCTTCTTCACCTGGTCGATCCATCTCGATGGCGACAAGGGGATGCACGATCACGCGGTCGATCAGGACGGCACCTATGAAGTCGCCATCGAAGCGATCGAGATGGCCAAGGCCAAGGGCTTCCGTGTCCAGGTGAACTGCACCGTGTTCGACGGCGCTGACCCGGAGCGGCTTGCGAGCTTTTTCGACGAAATGGAAAAGCGCGGCGTCGAGATCACGATCTCGCCCGGCTATTCCTATGAACGCGCCGCCGATCAGGAGCATTTCCTGACGCGCGAACGCACCAAGAATTTTTTCCGCGACGTGTTTCGCCGCGGCGATGGCGGCCGCAAGTGGAGCTTCACCAACTCTCCGCTGTTCCTCGATTTCCTGGCCGGCAACCAGACCTATGAATGCACCCCCTGGTCGATGCCGCTGCGCACCGTGTTCGGCTGGCAGAAGCCCTGTTATCTGGTCGGCGAAGGCTATGTCGACACGTTCGCTGAGCTGATGGAAGGCACCAACTGGGACGATTACGGCGTCGGCAAGTACGAGAAATGCTCGAACTGCATGGTGCACTGCGGCTTCGAGGGCACAGCGGCGACCGACGCGATCCGCAACCCGCTCAAGATGTTTAGCGTAAGCCGCAAGGGCGTGCGCACCGAAGGCCCGATGGCGCCCGATATCGACCTGTCGAACGCGCGCCCTTCCGAGGACGTCCACTCGACGCATGTCGAACGCGAGCTGGAGCGGATCAAGAACGCTGATCCGGAAGGCTATAAGCGGGTACAGCGGGCGGCTTAAAGGCGCTCCAACGTCGCGATTGCTTGCGATACCTGGCGTAGCGCGCGAAACGCTGCCTCGGCATTTTGCCCGGTTTTGATCAGCGCGGGCAGCTGACCCGGCCGACGCGCGAGCGACGTGAGTACCTTGCCGAGCGCCATCGATCCGTCGGGGCTCATGCCAACCAGTGCGGCGGGCGGTAGCGTGTCTTGCGCGCTATCAGAAATGGTGCGGATCGCCAGGAAGGGTAGGCCGTGCCGAGCCGCAACGCGGGCGGCGATGTGGGATTCCATGTCGACTGCGAGCGCGCCGGTGGCGGCATGGAGTGCCACCTTTTCGGCGGCGGTAGCGGCGATGCGATCTTGGCCGATTATGGAGCCGAAATTGGCGTGGGGGAGGACGGCTTTCAAGCTTCCATCCCAAATTCCCCCGCGAACGTGGGGGCCCAGAGTCGCAGGAGACCCAGCCTGTGATTCTGGATTCCTGCCTTCGCGGGAATGCGGGGAAAGATCGATCACGACATCCCCCGCCTTCAACCCCGGATCGAGCGCGCCGGCGATGCCCGCCGATACGATCATCGTCGCCGTCGACGCCTGCGCATCGAGGATCGCCTCCAGGCGCTTGGCATCGCCCCCGCCGGGGATCGCGATCACGCCCAGTCCGCGCAGGATGTTTGCTTCTCGGATCAGCCCGCAGGCAATCAGGATCACAACCTCCCCCCAATCCTATCCGTCATGCTGAACTTGTTTCAGCATCCACCGCGCCTCAACGGCTGAACAGCTTGGAGCACGCTGGACCCTGAAACAAGTTCAGGGTGACGGGTGCCGGTAGGGCAGGGGAAGCACGGAAGACCGCCCCGCTCACATCCCGAACGCCACGGACTTGTCGTTCGACCGTTTCAAATTCCGGTACCGCGCGACCGCCCAGAGCGGGAAATATTTCGGATAGCCGTGATAGCGCAGGTAGAACACCCGCGGGAAACCGCCGCCGGTATACATTTCCTGCCCCCACAGTCCGTCTGCGTCCTGATTGGCGACCAGCCACTCGACGCCGCGCGCGACCGCCGGATGCTCCACCGCTCCCGCCGCCATCAAGGCAAGCAGTGCCCAGGCCGTCTGCGATGCGGTCGAAGGCGCCGGGGTGTAGCCTGTGTAATCGAGCGCATAGCTATCGCAATCCTCGCCCCAGCCACCGTCCGCATTCTGGATCGACACCAGCCAGTCGACCGCCCGTTCCATCGTCGGCGCTTCGGGCGAAATGCCTGCCGCGTTGAGCGCGCACAGCACCGACCAGGTGCCATAGATGTAATTTACCCCCCAGCGCCCGAACCAGGATCCGTCGGGCATCTGCTCCTCGGCCAGATAGGCAAGCGCGGCCTTCATCCCGGGGCTGTCGGTCTCGCCCAATTGCGCCATCATCGACACGCAGCGCGCCGTCACGTCGCTGGTCGGCGGATCGAGCAGCGCGCCGTGATCGGCAAAGGGGATGTTGTTGAGGTAATCATAAGTGTTGTCGGCATCGAACGCGCCAAAGCCGCCATTCTTCGATTGCAGCCCGACGGTCCATTCATTGCCGCGCGCGATCGCCTCGTCGTAACCGCCGGCCAGCGCCAGTTTGTCGCGTGCCCGGTCCATCGCCATCACCACCACCGCCGTATCGTCGAGATCGGGATAATGCGCGTTGTTATACTGGAACGCCCAGCCGCCGGGCCGCACATCGGGCTTCACTTCGGCCCAGTCGCCTTTCACGTCCAACACCTGGAGTGGCTTCAGCCATTCGAGCGCGGCCCTTGCGCGGCGTTCATTCTCTTCGCCACCCGCCTCCAGCATCGCATGCGCGGCGAGTGCGGTATCCCAGACGGGGGATACGCAGGGCTGGCAATAGGCCTCGTCGTCCTTGATCACGAGCAGGTTTTCGACCGATTTGCGCGCAATTGCCCGGTGCGGATGGTCTTCAGGATAGCCCAGGCAATCGAACATCATCACCGAATTGGCCATCGCCGGATAGATCGCGCCCAGCCCGTCCTCACCGTTCAGCCGTTCGGTGACGAAATCGACACAGGCCTTCATCGCCTTGGCGCGCAAACCCCTGGGCCAGAGCGGTTCGACGCGCTTCAGCACCACGTCGAGTCCGCCGAAAAAGACCTGCCACGATCTTTTGGCACCCGCCGCCTGGCTTTTCAGTGGCGCTGCTTTCAGCGTGTAGAGTTCGTCGACCAGCACGCCTGACGGGTTCTTGGCCACTGGCTGCTTTGCGGCGAGCACCAGCAGCGGCACGATGACGGTGCGCGCCCAGTACGACATTTTCGACAGATGCACCGGGAACCAGCGCGGCAGCAGGATCAGCTCAACGGGCATTGTTGGCACGACGCTCCACGATCCAGCGCCGAACAGTGCGAGCTGAATTCGCGTGAACACATTCACCGCCGCCGCCCCGCCCGCCGCATGGATCGCCTCGCGCGCACGGACCATGTGCGGCGCGTCCACATCGTCGCCGATCATCTTGAGCGCGAAATAGGCCTTTACGCTGGCAGAGGTGTCGAACGCGCCGCCGTGGAACAGCGGCCAGCCATGATGTTCGGCGGACTGGATACGGCGCAGATAGTTGCCGATCTTGGCCTCGAGGGTCGCATCGCGCTGCTCACCCAGATAATGTTTCAGCAGCACGAATTCGGCGGGGATCGTCGCGTCCGCTTCCAGTTCGAACACCCAGTGGCCATCGTCCTTTTGCGCGCGCGACAAGGCATCGGCGGCGCGGTTGGCGCACGCATCGATGGCGGCGAGTGGATCGGTGATCGTTGCGGTAGCGGTCATGATGTAGTGGCTAGAGGATATCGTGTAGAATTTGAACCACCCCCGTTCGGCCTGAGCGCAGTCGAAGGCCAAGGGTAGCGCGGGGTGCTTCGACTTCGCTCAGCACGAACGGGCCGTGGGACAATCATCGTCCCGCCAACCTCGCCGCCGTCACGCCTGACCGGATCGCGCCTTCAATCGTCGCGGGCAGCCCGGTCTGCGTCCAGTCCCCTGCCAGGAACAGGTTGCGCCACCGCGTTGCCGCCCCTGGCCGCCGCGCATCCTGTTCGGGCGTCGCGGCGAAGGTCGCGCGCTTTTCCTTCACGATTTGCCACGCGGGCAGCGGCGCGTCGATGTCGTGGACCGCGCAAATCTCCGTCCAGAACAGCGCTGCAAGTTCGGCCCGGTCGGTGTCGACCAGCCGGTCTGCCCCGCTCACGGTAATAGACAATCGGTCCTCGAACGCGAAAACCCATTCGGTCGTCCCGCCGATCACCCCGATCATCGCGGGCGTGCCCGGCGGCGGTGCGAACGCGAAATGCGCGTTGACGATTGCGCGGAAATCATTGGGCACGGTCAGGTCAGGCACCAGCGCCTCGGCCACCCAGGGAGGCACCGCGAGCACGACTGGCCCGGTCACCGGTTGCGGCCCGTCGCCGAAATCGAGCGCGGTGACGCGATCACCGTCGAACACCAGCGCCCGCAGCCGCTTGCCGGTCGTCACATCGCTGCCCCGTGACCGCAGCCAGTCGAGCGCTGGATCAACGAACGCCGCTGCCAGTGTCGGCTCGGCGATGCGGGGGCGGGTGGCCAGCCCTCCGCGCGCCAGCGATCCACGCACCACCGCCGCCGCCAACGATGCCGATCCCTCGCGCGGATCGGTGTTCAGCGCTGACAACAGCACCGGTTCCAGCAACCGATCCCACAATACGCCACCCGTTGCGATCCGATCAGCCACGGTATCAGCCTTGCCACCCACCAGTAGCTTGCCCAACGCGAGATGGGCAAGCGGGCCTGCGCCAGGCACGCGGCGCTGTTTCGAGAACAGCCACCACGGCACCACGCCGTCATTGGGGCGGAAGGTCCAGCGGGAGAAGGGAAGGGCCTCGCTCCCCCCTCCCGTCATTCCCGCGAAAGCGGGAACCCCTCGCTCACCCTCAGCGTCTTCATCTTTGGAGCGCGATAGGTTCCCGCTTTCGCGGGAATGACGAGGGGGGCGGTAGAGCCCGCCTATATCGACGAATTCGAAATCGGCGTGTGGCGGCCCGCTCAACCGGTCGCGCGCGCCGATGGTGCCCAGATACGCCATCACCGCATCATTGCCGGCCAGCACCAGGTGATTGCCGTTGTCGATCACCCGGCCAAGCTGTGGGTCATGATAGCTGCGGCACCGCCCGCCGGCTTGCGCGGCGCTGTCGGCAACGTCGACCGCAAAGCCCGCGCGCGTGAGTTCGACGGCAGCGGAAAGCCCGGCCATCCCTGCGCCAATAATGTGCGCCTTCAACGGAACAGCCACAATTTCCCGACCGTGAAGAGCAGCGCGACCTTGTTCACCTTGATCCGCTCGCGCGGCGGGGTCCAGCCGACCGCCTGCATCCGCCCGAGGATCTTGTGATACACCGCCGCCATTAGCTTTGGCGCGATCAGATGGCCCTTGGGCTTGCGCTTCAGGATCGCTTCGGCCGCGACATAATGTTCCTCGGCCAGCGCGGCGAGCTCGCGGCAGGCTGGGTCGATATTGGGGTCGCGCGCCACCGCCTCCGGGCTGCTCATGTCGACACCTGCGGCCGCCAGATGTTCGCGCGCCAGATAGACCCGGCCGATCGCGGCATCCTCATCGATATCGCGCAAAATGTTGGTGAACTGCAGCGCGCGTCCCAGATGATGCGCCAGCTTCACCCCTTCGGCATCGTCCATCCCGAAAATCTTCACCGACAGCCGCCCGACCGCCGATGCCACCCGGTCGCAATAGAGATCGAGCTCTTCGAAGCTGGGATAGCGGACGAAATCGGCGGTATCGGTCGCCATCCCGTCGATCACCGCCAGGAAATCCGCCTTGTCGAGCTTAAACCGCCGCACGGCTTCGGCGACCAGCGCCGCCTGGCCCGGATCGCCGCCCGCATAAAGCGATTCGATATCGGCGCGCCACTGGTCGAGCGCCGCGGCACGGTCCGCCCGCGCGCCTTCCTCGTCATCGGCGATGTCGTCGACGATCCGGCAGAACCCGTACACGGCATACATCGCCTCGCGCTCAGCCTTGGGCAGCACGCGCATGCCAGCGTAAAAACTGCTGCCGGAAACCTGGGCTTGCAGCGCGGCGGGGGTATTGTCGGGGTTCATACCACCAGCCTTTTAATCGCAGCCCAGGCGGCAAGTCCCGCCATTTCCGCCTTGCCGTGGTGCACCCGCTCACTCAGCGGATCATGCGTGATCAGCCGCCGCGTGAGGCTTTCTGCCAGTCGCTGGATGATCGCGACTTCCACCGCCAGCCTCTTGTCCCTGATCTGCGAAGAGAACACCGACGATTGCTTGAGCAGCACCAGCGTGCGCTGCGCCATCTCGACGATGACCGATCGGAGCGCAGGCGAGGCGCGTTCCGCCCCCAGTTCCTCGACCGATGCCCCCGCCGCCGCCAGCATGTCGAGCGGGATATAGACGCGGTCGATCGCGCGGTAATCTTTCCCGCAATCCTGCAGATGGTTGATCACCTGGAGCGCGGCACACAGCGCGTCCGATGCTGCCCAGAGCACATACCGCCCGACGGGCATGGCCGACACGCGACAATAATCGATCAGTTGGTCCCATGTCGCCATACGGTTGACGGTGCAATCCTGCTCGAACGCAGTCAGCAGGTCGAGGCCGTGCTGCGGCGACAATTTGTATTCCGCCAGCACCCCGCGCAGCGCCAGCGCTTCGGTATTGATGTCGCTCGTGCCCGCCAGTGTCGATCGCATTGCGCCGAGCAACGCGAGCCGCTCGCTGGCCGGGGCCGATTCGTTATCCGCCACGTCATCGGCCGCACGCGCGAAACGATAAAAGGCCATCACTGGGGCGCGGTGCTCACGTTTCAGCATGAAGCTGGCGACCGGAAAATTCTCGTCCTTGTGGCCCTTGCCCGAAGCTAGAGTGGCAGCTGACGCGGTCATGCGCCGATCGCCGCCTGTGCGCGGCCCTTCCACATGCCGCCACGCCCGCGCCAATGCGCCCAGGCCGACAGGAAGGTGCAGCCCGCGTAAAACAAGGCAATGCCGGGCAGGGCCACGCCCCATAAGGGCGATCGGCGATAGAAGCGAAGCATCGGTTGAAACGCGATTGCCATCAATGCCCAAGCCCCAAATCCCAAGGCTTGGGCATAGCCCTGCCCGAACAGGGTGAGCAAGACCGGGCCGAGGTAAATCAGTCCCAGTCCGAACAAGGTACCCGCCAGCAGCACCAGCGAATAATTGAGCTGCGCATAGGCGGAACGCGATATCATTGCCGCGACCGACGCCCATGTGTCGTAGATTCGGATGCTTACCGATCGATCGGTCAGACCGAGCCAAACCGGCCCCTGCCGCTTCATCAGCGCCCCGAAGGCGCAATCGTCGATCAGCGCGCCGCGCACGGCGGCGATGCCGCCTGCGCGCTCCAGTGCTTCGCGATTGGAGAGCATGCACCCGCCCGCCGCCGCGCCGATGCCGGTCGGCTTGTTCACCGCGCCGAACGGATAGAGCATCTGGAAAAACCACACGAATGCTGGGATCAGCGTGCGTTCGGCCAGACTCTCGCACCGCAGCCGCGCCATCAGCGAGACGAGCACGCGCTGCTCGCCCACCGCGCGGGTCACGAGCGTGCGGAGCGTATCGGGCGCATGCGCGATATCGGCGTCGGTCAGCCAGAGATAATCGGGAGTGTCGCCCGCTTCGGCGATGCCCTGACTGACGGCCCAGAGCTTGCCGGTCCAGCCGGGGGCGAGGGGTTGGCCGGTAAGGATGGTAAGACGGTGGCTGACATCGGCCAATCCCCGCGCAACATCCGCCGTGCCGTCGCTGGAGTTATCGTCGACGAGGATTACGCGGAAATCGCCCGGATATTCCTGTGCGATCAGGCTGCCGATCGAACGCGCGATCACATCCGCCTCGTCCCGTGCGGGTACCACCGCCGTCACCGCTGGCCAGTGCGCAGGTTCGGGTGGCAGGCCGCGCGAGTCACGCTCGGCTGTCAGCCAGAAGCCGTCGCGTGCGAACACCAGCACCAGCCACACCGCTAGCGCGATGCCCCCTGTGGTGAGGGCAATCACGTGATCTTCCCCGCCGCGCGGAACCACGCAATCGCATCGGCCAAGGCTTCCGGAAAGGGCCGCGCGCGATAGCCAAGTTCGGCCTCTGCCTTGGCGGACGAATAATACATGTTGTGCGCGGCCATTTTCAGCGAATCGACCGTCAGGAACGGATCGCCGCCGGTCAGTCGTGCGATCGCCTCATTCGCATGTGCCATCGGGAACAGCAGCGTGCGCGGGATGCTGATCGTGGGGGCTTTGCGGCCCATGATCCCGGCGATTTCGGCCAGCATCGCGCGCAGCGTTACGTCCTGCCCGCCGAGCACATAGCGTTCGCCGATCCGCCCTTTCTCCAGCGCGAGCAAATGCCCTGCCGCCACGTCGTCGACATGGACCAGGTTCAGCCCGCTTTCGACAAAGGCGGGCATTTTGCCATTGGCCGCCTCCACCACGATTCGCCCGGTCGGGGTGGGTTTCACGTCGCGCGGGCCGATCGGGGTAGAGGGGTTGACGATGACGGCGGGCAAGCCGTCCGCCACCATCGCCTCGACCAGCCGTTCGGCGACGACCTTGCTACGTTTATATGCGCCGACCGCCTGCTCCGGGGTGGCGGGGCGGGTTTCATCTGCTGCGCCGTGGTCATCGGGCAACAGGGTGGCGACGCTGGACGTGTAGACGATCCGCTCGATCTCGGCAGCGCGCGCGGCGTTCATCACCGCGAGCGTGCCTGCGCGATTGTTGCGGACGATATCCTCTGGGTCGGGCGCCCAGAGCCGATAGTCTGCGGCAACATGAAACAGATAGCGCGCCCCGGTTGCAGCCCGCAGCACCGATGCCTCGTCGCGAATATCGCCTTCGATCAGATCGGCGCGGAGATCGTTAGTGTTGGTGCGGTCACTGTCGCGGCGGACCAGCAGGCGGAGGTCGGCCCCGCGTGCCGCCAGCGCGCGCGCGACCGCCGAGCCGACAAAGCCGCTCGCCCCCGTCACCAGCACCGGAACGCCTGTGAAATCCATTAACGCTCCCCTTGGCCTCAATTTCTCCCTAGACGCCGCGGGGGCGGGATGGAAAGCCGTGTTGCGGAGGGAAGACGGACTAAAATGGTGCTGACGATCGCCTCGATCCTGGTGTTGGCCGTGGCGGTGGCAGGCGCACTTTTCAACGTCGCCGCTGCGTTTCTGATCCGCGGGCCCGGGCCGGTGCCGGTACTGGCCGATTGGCCCGGCATCACCGTGCTGAAGCCCGTGCACGGCA
>NCEE01000017.1 GCA_002280555.1 Sphingomonas sp. 32-62-10 | reverse complement strand
ACACCTACATCATCGGGAACCAGGTCACCCCGCCACCCTAGTAGGCCGATATGCTGCGATAAGACGCCGATGCGCCCAAACCGCCCACATATCCCTTCAATTCCATCAATGTCAAAGAGCCATCGTCAGACAAAAAACGTGCGATCCGCCAATTTTCTGGCGTATCCCTTCGCGCCTTGCCTTCAGATTTTCCAAACCTCGGCGTTGTCTTGCCCACGCCGCGATCCGTCACCTTCACGTTTCCGCTTCGGTGAAGGGGTATTTACGGACGCCGCGCGGTGCCCGCAAGAGCAAAAAACGCCGATCCGGCAAAAAATTTGTGACTGGCCAAAAACAACGCAAAATCTGGTAGTTGACGAAAGAAACGCCACAATCGACGCGGTGCCGTGGCAATTTTCTTGCCCCGGCCGCATGATTTTCCGGGGTCAGGCCATCGCGCGGCGTGCGGGACGTGACCTTCGCAGCAGGCGCAGCGCCAGCAGCCCCACTGCCACGGCAGCATAGATCAGCAACTGCGCGGTCCAGACCCTCGACAAGATCACATAGTGCAGCACGCCCGCCAGAATCGCGAGATAGGCCAACCGGTGCAGCCGCCCCCAGGCTGCGGCCCCCATCCGCCGGATCGCGCCGTTCCAGGACGTTGCGGCCAGCGGCAGCAGCAGCAGAAACCCGATCATCCCGATGATCACGAAGGGCCGTCTTGTCAGGTCAGCCAGCATCTCTTCCCAGCGCAGCCCCATGTCCAGCCAGACCCAGGCCGTCAAATGCAGCGCGATATAGAGGAAGGCCAGCAGCCCAAGCGCGCGGCGAAAGCGGATCAGGTTCAGCCCCACCCAGCGCAAGGGCGTGATCGCCAGCGAAGCCAGCAGAAATTGCAGGCCGCGCAGGCCGAGTGACCGCTCGATCGCCTTGACCGGGTCGGGACCCAGGCCGCCGAAAATCGCCCCCCAGACCAGAACGCCAAGCGGCACCAGGCCCAGACCGTAGACCACCCAGGTCGGCACCCGGCGGGAAAGGGCGTTGATCCGGTCCATCAGAAGTCGACCGTCAGATCCTGACCGACATACAGGCCCGCCACCTCGGCCTCGTATCCGTTGAACATCAGCGTGTCCTGCCGCCCGCCGAAGAGGCCCGCACCGATCCGGCGTTCCGATGCCTGGCTCCAGCGCGGATGGTCAACCTTGGGATTCACATTTGAATAGAAGCCATATTCCGACGGTTGCAGCATGTTCCAGGTCGTCGGCGGCATCTTGTCGACCAGGCTGATCCGGACGATCGACTTGATCGACTTGAACCCGTATTTCCACGGCACCACCAGCCGGATCGGCGCGCCGTTCTGGTTCGGCATCGCCTCGCCATACAGACCGGTGGCAAGGATGGTCAGCGGATGCATCGCCTCGTCCAGCCGCAGACCCTCACGATAGGGCCACTCGATGAAGGGCGAGGCCTGGCCCGGCATTTCCTCGGGCCGCGCCAGGGTTTCGAAGGCGACGAACTTCGCGCCGGACTGGACACCGACCCGGTTCAGAAGACCCGCAAGCTCGAACCCGATCCAGGGCACGACCATCGACCAGGCCTCGACGCAGCGCAGCCGGTAGATGCGTTCCTCCAGCGGCTGGCCCTTCATCACATCGGCAAGGTCATAGGTGCCCGGGCGGTCGACCAGCCCGTCGATGACAATCGACCACGGATCGGTCTTCATCGCGCCAGCATATTCGGCCGGGTCGCCCTTGCCGGTGCCGAACTCGTAAAAGTTGTTGTAGGCCGTAATGTCCTCCAGCGCGTTCGGCGCTTCCGTGGTGGAATACCGGCTCGGCGTCGGCTCAGGGTCAAGTCTGGCCAGGGCCGGCGTGGCCAGCAACGTCGCGGCCCCGGTCATCAGCTGGCGACGGTTCAACCAGATCGGCTTTGGGGTGACATCAGACCAGGTCAGTCGGCGCATGGCGGGCTCCTCTTGCGGTTTGGCCAAAGATGCGCCTTCGCGGATGAAAGGCAAAACAAACCACGTCACGACTGCGCAAGACGCGTGAAACAAAGCGTGTCAGGCAGAAACGATCAGATCGGCTGTTCACGATTGTTGAACAATGGTCGCGGACACTTGACTGGAAACTCTGGCGAGGCCCGGCTTAGGGCACCCGGCGGCCAGGTCAAGCGCCGCTCACGGGATTGTCGGACTGATCCGTTGTCCCGTCCCGGCCCTATCAACCTCTGCCAATGACGGCATGACCGATCAAACGGGAGTGACACCTATGATCCGCAGAACTTTCCTGGCTCTGACCGCCGCCACCGCCTTTGCGATGCCTGCCGCCGCGCAAGAGAAGGACATCGTCGACACCGCAGTCGCCGCGGGCACGTTCAACACGCTGGCCGCCGCGCTGACGCAGGCTGGCCTGGTCGAGACGCTGAAAGGGCCGGGCCCCTTCACCGTGTTCGCCCCGACCGACGCTGCCTCCGCGGCCCTGCCGGCGGGGACCGTCGAGGATCTTCTGAAGCCCGAAAACAAGGACAAGCTGACCGCGATCCTGACCTACCACGTCGTGCCGGGCAAGGTCATGTCGACCGACCTGACCGAAGGCATGAAGGCCGCCACCGTGAATGGCGCGGAAATCACCATCACGCTGGACGGCGGGCCGAAAGTGAACGGCGTGGTCATCTCCGGGGCGGACATTGCGGCGTCGAACGGCGTGATCCATGTGATCGACAGCGTCCTGATGCCGCCGATGTAAGGCGGCACGCGCGGGGGGGCGGATGCGCCCCCCATCCTTTCCGGGCAAAGCCCATCTTTCAACCGACAAGGGAGCATCACATGAACCGCCGTTCGCTATTCCGCTTTGCCGGAGTTATCTCTGCGGCAGCACTGCTGTCCGCCTGTGTTGCCACGCCGAAAGAACCCGATATTGTCGACATCGCCTCGTCGAATGCAGACTTCTCGACGCTGGTCACCGCTGTCAGCGCGGCGGGACTGGTCGATACCTTGAAAGGCGACGGACCCTTCACCGTGTTCGCTCCCACCAACGCCGCCTTCGCGGCGCTGCCTGCGGGCACGCTGGAGAATCTGTTGAAGCCGGAAAACAAGGACCAGTTGATCAAGATCCTGACCTACCACGTCGTTCCGGGCGCGGTGACCTCGGAGCAGCTGGCCGGCAAGCGGCTGAACGTCGCGACCGTGCAGGGCCAGACCGTCCACATCGACGGGCGGAACGGTGTGAAGGTGAACAAGTCGAAGGTGACCACGGCAGACATCATCGCCTCGAACGGGGTGATCCATGTGATCGACAAGGTCTTGCTGCCGAAGTGAGGATCAAAGTCGGTCCACAGCGAAAAGCCTGGCAAAAGGGGGCCCGAAGGCCCCCTTTCCGCATCAATGCACCACAGCCGACTGCGGCCTGTCGCGGCGGCTTTGCACCACGCGGTCGCCGATGATCAGCCCCTCCGGCCCGGCCGTGACGCGCAACACGCTGCCGTCCAGGATGTCGCCCGCCAGCAGCATTTCGGACAGGGGGTCCTGCAACTGCCGCTGGATCACCCGTTTCAGCGGCCGCGCGCCGAACACCGGATCGTAGCCCTCGTCCGCCAGCCAGGCCCTGGCCGTCGCGTCCAGATCCAGCGAGATCTTGCGCGCCGCCAGCCGTTCCTCCAGCCGGTGCAGCTGGATCTCGACGATCCCCGCCATGTCGCCCCGGTTCAGCCGGTCGAAGATGATCTGCTCGTCCAGCCGGTTCAGGAATTCCGGCCGGAAATGCTGGCGCACAGCTTCCATCACCTCGGCCTTGGCATGGGCCGCGTCCATCCCCTCCGGCAATTCCGACAGCGCCCGTGCCCCGAGGTTCGAGGTCAGGATGATCAGCGTCTGCTTGAAGTCCACCGTCCGGCCCTGCCCGTCCGTCAGCCGGCCATCGTCCAAGACCTGCAGCAGCACGTTGAACACATCCGGGTGCGCCTTCTCCACTTCGTCGAACAGGACCACCTGATAGGGCCGCCGCCGCACCGCCTCGGTCAGCACCCCGCCCTCGTCATAGCCGACATAGCCGGGGGGCGCGCCGATCAGGCGGCTGACCGAATGCTTCTCCATGAACTCGGACATGTCGATGCGGACCATCGCGCTGTCATCGTCGAACAGGTAAGCCGCCAGCGCCTTGGTCAGCTCGGTCTTGCCGACGCCGGTCGGGCCAAGGAACAGGAACGACCCCAAAGGCCGGTTCTCGTCCGACAACCCGGCCCGCGACCGCCGCACGGCACGGCTGACGGCCTCGACCGCCGCCCGCTGCCCGACGACGCGCTTGCCCAGCTCGTCCTCCATCTTGAGGAGCTTTTCCTTCTCGCCTTCCAGCATCTTGGTGGTCGGAATGCCGGTCCAGCGTTCCACCACCTCGGCAATCTGCTCGGGCCGCACCGCTTCGGCGACCAAGGCCTGGCCTTCCTTGGCTTCCGCCTCGGCCAGGTCCTTTTCCAGTTGCGGGATGCGGCCGTATTGCAGCTCCCCGGCCTTGGCGAAGTTGCCCTCGCGCTTGGCACCCTCCAACTCGGCCCTTGCGTGGTCAAGCTGTTCCTTCAAGCCGCGCGCCGCCTCCAGCGAAGCGCGCTCGTTCTGCCATTTCGCCGTCACTTCCGCCGATTTCTGCTGCAGGTCGGCAAGCTCGCGCTCCAGCTTCTCCAGCCGGTCCTTCGAGGCCGCGTCGTCCTCTTTCTTCAACGCCTCCGCCTCGATCTGGAACTGCAGGATCTGCCGGTCCAGCGCGTCCAGCTCCTCGGGCTTGGAATCCACCTCCATCCGCAGACGGCTGGCGGCTTCGTCCATCAGGTCGATCGCCTTGTCGGGCAGGAAACGATCGGTGATGTAGCGGTGCGACAGCGTCGCCGCCGCGACGATCGCTGCATCGGTGATCCGCACGCCGTGGTGGAGTTCATATTTCTCCTTCAGCCCGCGCAGGATGCTGATCGTGTCGGGCACGGTCGGCTCGCCGACGAACACCGGCTGGAAGCGGCGCTGCAACGCCGCATCCTTTTCGACATGCTTGCGATATTCGTCGAGCGTGGTCGCGCCGACGCAGTGGAGCTCGCCGCGCGCCAAAGCGGGCTTGAGCAGGTTGGAGGCGTCCATCGCGCCCTCGCTTTTGCCCGCGCCGATCAGTTGGTGCATCTCGTCGATGAACAGCACGATATCGCCCTCGGCCCCGCGCACTTCGTCGAGCACGCCCTTCAGCCGCTCCTCGAATTCGCCGCGATATTTGGCGCCCGCCACCAGACTGCCGAGATCGAGCGACATCAGTCGCCGCCCCTTCAGCGTATCGGGCACGTCGCCATTGGCGATACGGATCGCCAGCCCCTCGGCGATCGCGGTCTTGCCGACGCCGGGCTCGCCGATCAGCACCGGGTTGTTCTTGGTGCGGCGCGCGAGGATCTGGATCGTGCGGCGGATTTCCTCGTCCCGTCCGATCACGGGATCGAGCTTGCCGTCACGCGCTGCCTGCGTCAGGTCGCGCGCGAATTTCTTCAGCGCGTCGAAGCTGCCCTCGGCGCCTGCCGTGTCGGCGGTGCGGCCCTTGCGCAGATCGTTGATCGCGGCGTTGATCCCTTCCGGTGTCGCGCCTGATTCCTTGATCGCCTTGCCCGCCACCGTGTTGAGCGACAGCGCGAGGGCCACCAGCAGCCGTTCTACGGTGACGTAGCTGTCGCCCGCCTTTTGCGCGACCTGCTCGGCCTGATCGAGGATCCGCACCGCGTCGTTATCAAGTCCCGGCGTTTGCTGCGCGCCGGAACCCGACACAGCGGGTACCTTTGCGAGGGCCGCATCGATCTCGCGCAGGGCGACCGCGGGGGTGCCGCCCGCCGCCGTGATCAGGCCAGAGGCAAGCCCCTGCTCATCCTCGAGCAGCGCCTTCAGCAGATGTTCCGGGCCGATCCGCTGATGGCTCATCCGGATGGCGACGGTCTGCGCCGATTGCAGAAAGCCCTTGGCGCGATCAGTGAATTTTTCGAGGTTCATGCCCAGTCCCTGTCTCTTGCCCGCACGCGGTATGGGCATGATGTAGTGTTGCCAATCTGCAACACAAGGCCACGCAGGAGGCTTCCCGAAATACCCTCGCATCGCGCCACCATCGCCGCTAAGCTAGTTGCAAATAGAGACTGGGGTGGTGGATGCGGAAGTTGTTAGGGCGCCTGGGCGCAGGCGTGCTCGTGTTCGTCATTGTGGTGGCGATCGGGCTGGCGATCTGGGAGCCGTTGTCGGCGACCGCTGCCCCGCCACCTCCCGCAAGAACCTATGACGTTCGCATTGTTCGCGACACATTCGGCGTCCCGCACATCTTTGGCACCACCGATGCCGATGTCGGTTATGGCATCGCCTATGCCCATGCCGAGGATGATTTCTCGACGCTGCAGGACGTGATCGCCATGACGCGCGGCCGCTTTGGCGCGCTGAACGGGCAGGCAGGCGCAGGCGTCGATTACGCGTTGCGGCTGGTGCGGGCGCGCGAAACCGTAACGCGCGATTATATGAAGCAGCCTGCCGATGTGCGTGCGCTGCTCGATGCTTACGCCGCGGGGCTCAATCATTTTGCTGAAAAGCACCCGGGCGAAGTCCGGCTCCGCAACCTGTTCCCGGTCAATGGCCAGGATATCGCGACCGGGTTCGTGCTGCGATCACCGTTCTTCTTCGGGCTCGATGCCGTGCTTGGCGCGCTGGCGGGGAACAAGCCGCTGCCGGTGGAAACCGCCGGGCCGAAACCTGACTCCCCCAGCATCGCGCCGGTCACCGCCACAGGCGAAAATGCGCCGCGCGATACCAGCGAAGGCAATATGAACGGATCGAACGCCTTCATCGTCGCGCCCAAGCGGTCGGCGGACGGCTTCACCCGGCTCGTCTCCAATGCCCACCAGCCCTATCGCGGCGGGGTCGCTTGGTATGAGCTCGTCGTGCACTCAAAGGCCGGGTGGGATTTTGCTGGCGCTACCTTCCCCGGTGCGCCCTATCCGTTGCTGGGGCACAACAAGACACTGGGCTGGACCAACACGGTCAATCGGCCGGATATGATCGATATCTACAAGCTCGTCCTGAACGATGACGGCACGCAATATCGCTTCGATGGCAAATGGCTGCCGCTCGAACAGCAGCGGGTGTGGCTGCACGTGAAGCTGTGGGGGCCGTTCGTACTCCCCGTGCCGCGCATGGCCTATCGTTCGGTTCATGGCCCGGTGATCAAGAATGACGAGGGCGCCTTTGCCATTCACTACGCCGCGCCCGAACAGCTCGGCATGGTCGAGGAATATTATCGCCTCAACAAGGCGCGCGACTTTGCCGAATGGCAGGCAGCACTGTCGAAACAGGCGGTCCCGGCGACTAATTTTCTCTATGCCGATGCGGCTGGCAACATCGCCTATTTCTACAACGCCGCCTTCCTTAAGCGGAAGCCCGGTTTCGATTACACGCATGTTCTGCCGGGCGACACGTCACGCAATCTCGACAGCGGCACCGTCCCCTGGGCGAATATCCCGCGCAACATCAATCCGGCGTCGGGCTTCCTCATCAATGCCAACAACACGCCGTTCCAGGCGGCGGGCATCGGCTCGGAGCTGGACACCGCCGATTTCTCCCCACTGCTGGGAATCGAGACCGACACCACCAATCGCGGCACAAGGTCGATCGAGCTGATGGGCGCCGATGCGTCGATCAGCGCGGCAGATCTGGAGCGCATCAAATATGATACCGCGATCAGCCGGGTCGGTTGGGCCGCGCGCTGGTTCAACGAGATTGCGGCGGTTGATCCCAAGGGCGACAAGGTGATCACCCGGGCGCGCGATCTCATGCGACAATGGGACTGGAACTATGACGGAAAGGGCCGCGCCGATGCGCTGGCGGTGCTGTTGCTGCGCAGCGGCAACCGAATCCATTACCCCCGCAAACCCTGGCCCATTGCGCGCGACGAGCTGAAACTCGCCGCCGATTATTTGATCAAGCATTTCGGCAAGCTCGATCCGCCGCTCGGTACCGTGCTGCGGCTGCGGCAGGGGAAGGTCGATCTGCCGATGGACGGCGGCCCCGATGTGCTGCGCGCCACCTCCACATGGGACGAGGCACCAGACGGGCGGCTTGTCGTCAAGCATGGCGACAGTTTCATCATGTTCATCGCCTGGGACAAGGCGGGCAAGGTCAGCTCGACCTCAATCCAGCCGTTCGGTTCGGCCTCTACCCGGCCTGAATCGAAGCATTATACCGATCAGATGCCGCTGTTCGTGGCCCACAAAACCAAGCCGGTCTGGTTTGATCCAACCGAACTGGCTAAGCATCAGGAGCGGGCTTATCGTCCCTGATTGTCAGCCAATAATCCCATGATATAGATCGACAAGTTTCTCATCACATCGAGGATAATCCCATGACGTCGAAGTCCTTCGCGCTTTCCAGCGTCGCATTGTTTGCGCTCATCACGCCGATGGCAGCGGGCGCCAAGGCTCCGGCCACCACGACTGCCCCGGCACCGGTTGCCTCGCTGATCAAGAAGGTCGACATTCCTTATCAGCGCTTCACTCTGCCGAATGGCTTGCGCGTGCTGGTCCATACCGATCGCAAGGCGCCCGTGGTCGCGGTGTCCGTCTGGTACAATATCGGGTCGAAGTTCGAGCCCAAGGGCCGCACCGGTTTTGCGCATCTGTTCGAACATCTGATGTTCAACGGGTCTGAAAATGCCCCTGGCGATTTTTTTGAACCGCTGAAGCAGGTCGGCGCGACTGATCTCAACGGCACGACCAACTTCGATCGCACCAATTATTTCGAAACCGTGCCCACGCCCGCGCTCGAAAAGACGTTGTTTCTGGAAAGCGACCGCATGGGCTATCTGCTCGGCGCGGTCACGCAAGGCGTGCTCGATGAGCAGCGCGGCGTGGTTCAGAACGAAAAGCGCCAGGGCGATAACCAACCCTATGGCTTGCTCCAGTACAAGATTTTCGGCGGGCTCTATCCCGAAGGCCATCCCTATGGCCACACCGTCATTGGCTCGCTGGCCGATCTTGATGCTGCCAGCCTTGATGATGTGAAGGGTTGGTTCCGCAATCATTATGGGCCGAACAATGCCGTGCTGGTGCTGGCGGGTGACGTCGACGTGAAGACCGCCAAGGCGCTGGTGACCAAGTATTTCGGCGGCATTGCGCGCGGGCCGCAAACCGCGTTGCCGACGGTGACGATTCCAACGCTGGATGCGCCCAAGGCCGATGTGATCAAGGATCGCGTTGCTGCGACGCTCGTCACACGGCTCTGGGCGGTGCCGGGCCTGAACGATCCCGATGCAGCCGGCTTGACGGCAGCGGCTTCGGTCCTTGGCGGCCTGTCGAGCTCGCGGCTTGCCAATGTGCTGGTGCGAAAGGAAAAACTGGCGGTTCAGGCCAGCGCAGGCTTCGGTGCCCAGTCGCAGGCCGGCGTGTTCCAGGTGGTGATGGTTGTCCGTCCCGGCGTCGATGTCGCGCTGGCGAACAAGCGGCTCGATGAAGTGATCGCCGATTTCCTGAAGACTGGTCCGACGGCGGACGAGCTCCAGCGAACGGTCACGTCCAGTGTCACCCGCCGCATCGCGGGCCTTGAATCAGTCGGTGGCTTTGGCGGCAAAGCGGTGGCGTTGGCGTCGGGTGAGTTGTTCTCGAACGATCCGGTGTTCTTCAAGAAGCAGCTTGCAGATCTGGCCGCGCAGACGCCGGCGAGCGTTCAGGCGACCGCGCAGAAATGGCTGTCGCGCCCTGTTTATGCGGTATCGGTTGAAAACGGCCCGCGCGAAGCAACCGGCGATGTTGCCGCAGCGCCCAAGCCCGCCCCTGCCGCGCCGCCACAGGCGCCGATGGGCACACGCGGTGCCCAGCCAACCGTGGGACCCGTCGCCAATCTGGTGTTCCCGAAGGTCCAGCGCGCACGGTTGAGCAATGGCATCGAGCTGATTTATGCCCAGCGCGATGCCGTGCCGATCACACGGGCGCAGATCAGCTTTGACGCCGGGGCGACCGCTGATCCGGCCGACAAATTGGGTGTGCAGCAGCTCACCCTGTCACTGCTCGACGAAGGCACAAAATCGCGCGATTCGATCGCGATTGCCGAAGAACGCGAGCGGCTGGGTGTCAGCTTCGGTGACGGCACCAGTGCCGACCGCACCTTTCTCAGCGTGTCTGTCCCCAGCGCCAATGTGGCTGGCGGGCTCGATCTGTTTGCCGATGTCGTCCGCAATCCTGCGTTCCGCGACGATGAGGTTGCGCGGCTGCGCAACACGCAGCTCGCCGGCATCCAGCAAGAGCTGACCAACCCGCAGGGCCTTGCCGGGCGTGTACTGCCCAAGCTCGTCTATGGTCCGGCATCGCCTTATGCCAAAACGGCGGCAGGCGGCGGCGATCCGGCGGCGGTTGCGAAGCTGACGCGGGATGATCTGGTTGCGTTTCAGCAGGCCTGGTTGCGCCCCGAAAAGGCGAAGATCTTCGTTGTCAGCGATTTGCCGCTCGCGCAGGTCAAGACCATGCTCGACGCGCGCTTCGGCGACTGGACCGGCACCGGCACGGCTGGCGTGAAGGATTTCAGCGTCGGCGCGGTACAGGCAAGCCCCCGCATCGTGCTCGTCGATCGGCCCGATTCGCCGCAATCGCTGATTGCGGGCGGGCAGCTCACGCCGCTGAAGGGCAGTGATGATCTGCTCGATGCCGAATTGGCAAATGATGTGCTGGGCGGCGATTTCCTGTCGCGCATCAACATGGATCTGCGCGAGACGAAGCATTGGTCCTATGGCGCAGGGGGCGGTTTTGCGCGCAACGAAAACGCCGTGATCTACGGCATCCGCGCGCCGGTTCAGGCCGACAAGACGGGTGAGTCGATCGCCTCGCTTATGGTCGATCTGAAGGAGTTTCTGGGACCAAAAGGCATCACCCAGACCGAGTTCGAACGGACCATCAACGGTGCGACTCGCGAACTGGCCGGGAACTTTGAAACCGCGGGTGCGGTGCTCAGTGCGATGCTGCTCAACGACCAGTATAAGCGCCCTGACGATTACTACGCGACCATCACGCAAAAATATCGCGCGATGACCCCGCTGGCGCTTGACGCTGCGGCACGCAAGGCAATCGACCCGAACAAGTTCGTCTGGGTGGTGGTGGGCGATGCCAAGGTGGTGCGCCCGCAGCTTGACAGCCTTGGCTTGCCGGTTGAGGTGATCCCCGCCGCGTCCGTCGCGAGCGCGAAATAATAACCGATCACGCAGGAGAAGCGATCATGGCCAATATCGATGGTACCTGGAACACTGTTGTGAAGTCCCCGCTCGGCGACAATGCCGCCGTCGTCACCGTCAACAGCAACGGCAACACCTGGACGGGCACCAGCTCGGGCCAGATGGGCTCGGTCGACATCACCGACGGCACCGTTGATGGCAACACCATCAAGTGGACGATGCAGATGACGGTCCCGATGCCGATGACGCTGACCTGCGAAGCCACGATCGATGGCGACACGATCACCGGCACCGTCGGCGCCGGCGCCTTTGGCAGCTTCCCGATGACGGGCACGCGTGGCTGATTTTTTGCAGTAGCGATTATTGATGGCGGCCTGCCTTTCCGTTGGGAAAGGCGGGCCGTTGTCGTTTCGGAGACCCATTCTTTACCCCGTTCGCCCTGAGTAGCGGCTGATCCCTTCGACTGCCTGCCAAAGGCAGGCGCTCAGGATAAACTTCGGCCCAAAGGGCCGAAGTCGAAGACGCGTATCGAAGGGTCCGTGCACCAAACGCTGTCCTTCGATACGCCACTTCGACAAGAGCTCAGTGGCTACTCAGGACAAACGGGTTAGACTGAGTAGATGATCACCGCACCAGCCGGGTCACATGCCCCATCTTGCGGCCGGGGCGGACGCTCTTGCCGTAAAGGTGCAGATGCGCGTCGTGCTCGCTCAGATATTTCATTGCGTCGTCGGCATCTTCACCGATCAGGTTGAGCATCTCGACCGACTCCGCAGTCAGCCCGGTATCGCCAAGCGGCAGGCCGCAGATCGCGCGGATGTGGTTTTCGAACTGGCTCGTCACCGCGCCTTCGATCGTCCAGTGGCCGCTATTGTGCACCCGCGGCGCCATTTCGTTGAACACCGGGCCGTCCGCGCCGACGAAAAACTCGCACGCCAGCACGCCAACATGGCCCAGCTGTTCGGCGATCCTTCCGGTCAGCGCGGCCGCTTCGCCCCATTGCCGAGCGATCTCGACGGGGGCGGGCAGCGAGGAGCGCGCCAGGATGCCGTCGACATGTTCGTTCCACGGTGGCGGATAGCTGACCATCGATCCATCCTGCCCGCGCGCGAGGATGATCGAGAATTCATGGCTGAACTGCACGAACCCTTCGAGGATTGCCGGGCGACCGCCGATCGAATCCCAAGCGCTATCGACATCATCGGGCGTCGTTATCCGCACCTGGCCCTTGCCGTCATAGCCCATCCGCAGCGTTTTCAGGATCGCGGGCAGGCCGATCTCCGCCACGGCCGCGTGCAGCGCCTCGATCGAGGTGACGAGCCGCCACGGCGCGGTCCGCCCGCCCAGATCGCCGACAAAGCTTTTCTCCGCCGCGCGGTCCTGTGCGGTCGCCAGCGACAAGGCGCCGGGATGCACCGGCAATTGGGTGGCGAGATAAGTGATCGGATCGAGCGCGATATTCTCGAACTCATAGGTGACGACATCGGCAGCGGCGGCGAAATCGTCGAGCACGATCCGGCTCTGATAATCGGCGCGGGTAAAGCTCGACGCGGTCTGCGCGGCAACGGCCTCTTCATCAGGGGCGAGCACGCGGGTGTTATAGCCGAGCTGGGCTGCGGCCACTGCGAGCATGCGCCCCAGCTGGCCCCCGCCAAGGATGCCGATCGTCGATCCGGGGGGGAGTAGGGTCATCGACTTATTCCCCATCCCGCTCGTGTCGAGCGAAGTCGAGACACCCTGCGCACCGCTCGTGGCCGGTTTCTCGACTACGCTCGAAACGAACGGCTTTGGAGGGGGTCATCACGCCGGATCTATCGCCACGCTGTCGGTCTGTGCCGCGCGCCAGGCCTTTAGCTGGCCCGACAGCACCGGATCGGCCAGCGCCAGGATCGCGATCGCCAGCAGTCCGGCATTCTTCGCGCCCGCCTTGCCGATCGCGAGCGTGCCCACCGGGATGCCAGCGGGCATCTGCACGATCGAGAGCAGGCTATCCATCCCGTCGAGCGCCTTGGACTGCACCGGCACGCCGAGCACGGGCAGATGCGTCATCGATGCGGCCATGCCGGGCAAGTGTGCAGCGCCGCCCGCACCCGCGATGATCACCTTCAATCCGCGATCGGCGGCGCTGGTGGCATAGTCGACCAGCCGCTGCGGCGTGCGGTGTGCGGAAACCACCTTGGCTTCATGCGCCACGCCCATCACGTCGAGAATCTCCGCGGCGTGGCGCATCGTCTCCCAATCGGACGTGCTGCCCATGATAATGCCGACAATCGGGGTCTTTGGGGGTTCCATCAGCGAGGGTTAGCGATTGGCGCGCGCGAGGGGAAGGGGGTCAGCGCTCGCTGAGGTAATAGCGCTCGATCGCGCCCAGTGCGTCGTCCAGCTGGTACACGATCGGCTGGCCGGTCGGGATCTCCAGATGGGTGATCTCGTCGTCGGGAATGCCCGACAGGTGCTTCACCAGCGCGCGGAGCGAATTGCCGTGGGCGGAGATCAGCACGCGCTGGCCGTCTTTCAAAGCGGGCGCGATGTGTTCCTCCCAATAGGGCAGCACGCGCGCGATCGTGTCCTTCAGGCTCTCAGTCGCGGGCACGGTGATCCCGGCATAGCGGCGATCACCCGATAAATCATAGGGGCTGCCCGGCTCCAGCGGCGGCGGGGGAATGTCGAAGCTGCGACGCCAGATCTTCACCTGGGCGTCGCCATGCTTCGCCGCGGTCTCGGCCTTGTCGAGCCCGGTCAGCCCGCCATAATGGCGTTCGTTCAGCCGCCAGTCCTTCTCGACCGGCAACCACAGCCGCCCCATTTCCTCCAGCGCGAGGTTCAGCGTCTTGATCGCGCGGGTTTGCAGCGACGTGAAGCACTGGTCGAAATCCAGGCCCTTCTCGGCCATCAGCCGCCCCGCCGCGCGGGCTTCCTCGACACCCTTGGCGGTCACGTCGACATCCCACCAGCCGGTGAAGCGGTTTTCGAGGTTCCAGGCCGATTGGCCGTGGCGGATCAGGACGAGGGTGGGCATTAGATATGGGCTCCGATTTTTGCGCGCCCTACCGTTCGTGTCGAGCGAAGTCGAGACACCCTGCGCAGCGCGCGCGGCACGTCCCTCGACGATGCTCGGGACGAACGGGTAGCTTGCCTTCGTTAATACCCGTCGATCTTGGCAGCCAGCACTTCAAGGCAGCTATGCGCCAGCTTCCGGCACCGATCGGGAGACCAGCCTGCAATCGGATCGGGATTCTCGTCATGATCCTTGAACGGCATTTCCAGCGTCATCGCCACTGCGCCGAAGCGATTGGCGAGCTGGTTAGTCGACATCGTCAGGTTCGCCTTGCCCGGCGCGGCCTTGTGATAGCCGAGCTTGGTCTGAAAATCGGGGGTATGCGCAGCCAGCGCATCGCGGAAGGCGTAGAATTTGTCGCCCTGCGCGTCGGTCCAGTTGGGAATGCCCTCAAAACCCGCAATGAAATTGGCGGGGATCGCCTCGTCGCCGTGGACGTCCATCGCGAACACCACACCGGTCGCATCCATCGCATTCCGGATTGCCAGCACCTCTGGACTCTTTTCGGGGCTTGGCGTTGCCCATTCGCGGTTCAGATTCACCCCCACTGCATTGGTGCGCAAATGCCCGCGAGAGGAACCGTCCGGGTTGGCATTGGGCACCAGATGAAACGTCGCCTTGGCGAGCAAAGCCGCGGTGACGGGATCGGCGGGATCGGTCAGCCGTTCCAGCGCGCCTTCCATCCAATATTCGGCCATCGTTTCCCCGGGATGCTGGCGCGCATAGAGCCAGACCGGCTTGGGGCCATGCCCGATCGTCAGGCAATCGATCGGCTGGCCGTCGATCGACTGGCCAAGCTCGCGGTGCGCCACCCCGTCCATGCCGGCATAGCGGGCGATCAGCGCATTATGCCGCTCGATCGTATAGGGCGCGAAATAAGCGAACCAGATCAAGTCACCTACCGCCTGGTGGGTGATCGTCAGCACGCCATCGGCATAATCGGTGGCATCGGCATAACGCCAGCTTTCACGATCATCGCTTACTCGGGCGCGGTATCCCGGCCACCCAAACGGATAGGCAGAGCCGCCTGCATTCTTAATCCGCAAAGTCAGCGCGCGGCCCTTCGCGCCCGCCACGCGGAAATAGAACCATTGGTAGAAATCCGAGTCGCGATCCTTCACGATTTCCAGATCGGCGGTGTCGGCATCCTGCTGCAGGACGTGGATGTTGCCGCCATCAAAGGCGGCGCTGATGGTGATGGTCATCGCACAGTGATAGTGCGCCCGGATTCGCCGGGGAACCCCCGGAACAGCGCGCGCGCCAATTTCTCGCTCATCACGCCTGGCTGCGCATCCTTGGCCTTGGCATTCGCCACCATCACCGCGCGGCCTTCCCAGATCGCCGCACCGTCACTGCGCTGGCGCAGCTGGACGAACAATTCGGTGGTGTAAATGGTGCGCGTCGGCCGCTTGCCCACGCCAAAGCCCAATCCCACGCCGCCGCCGACGCCGCCCCCGAAGGAGCCGCCGCCCAGCCCGATCGAGATCGGTGGCCGCGCCGCGGTCTGGCTGTCTTCGCGGCGCGTGAAGGTGACCGTCACCAGCAACGGCGCCGGGGCATTGGCTGCTTCGGGGGTAAAGCCCAGTCGTGCCAACTCGGCGGCAACGGCACCCGCAAATTGCTGCTGCTCCAGGCTTTGTGGGTCGCTGCCCGTGCCAACCTGGATCGATGCCGGGGCTGGCGTAATCGGCGTGCCGAGGTGAAACCGCGTCACCCGCACGGGGGTCGCGGTGGCGGGCGCCAGCGGGGCGGTAAGGGCGGTGGCGATGATTGCCGCATGAATCAGGTGTCGCATATCAGGCTCCAGCATCCCCGTTTGGTTCACACGTCAACGCCCCACACCGCATATGGGGTGCAATTGGGGCGGCAACGAGACCGGATTGCTTGACTTGAACGCGACCGCCCTATAGGCGCCGCTGCTTTCCAGCTCACCTGATTTACGAGAAGCGAATCGATCATGAAGATCCGCAATAGCCTGAAGTCGCTCAAGGGCCGTCACCGCGATAACCGCGTGATCCGTCGCCGTGGTCGCACCTATGTGATCAACAAGACCAACCGCCGGTTCAAGGCACGCCAGGGCTGAGGCAGCGGATTAGCAACGCTAATCCGCGATTGGCCGAAGCCCGGCCTATGGCGCACCAGCGCCGGTCGACGACACGGAATTTACTTCCGTGTCAGGCTCAGCCCCCGCAATGACCCAGCCTACCGCTGTCATCTTCGATGTCGGCAACGTCCTGTTCGATTGGAACCTCCGGTTCCTGTATGAGCGCCTGATCGACGACGATCGGGCGCTCGACGCGTTTTTGCGCGATGTGATGACGATGGAATGGCACCTTCAGCATGATGCCGGGCGGCCGTTTGCGGAAACATCCGCCGAACTGATTGCGCAGCACCCCGAACATGCAGCGCTAATCGCCGCGCTCGGCCCCGGCTTCAACGAAACGATCAGGGGCGTGGTGCCCGGCATGGAAGTGCTGGTCGCCGAGTTGCACAATGCCGGCGTGCCCCTGTTCGCGATCACCAACTTCTCGGGCGAATTCTGGCGCCCCTTTCGCGCCGCCCATGCAGCGTTCTTTGATAGGTTCCGCGACGTGGTGGTGTCGGGCGACGAAGGCCTGATGAAGCCCGATCGCGCGATCTATGAACTGGCGCTGGGGCGGTTCGGGTTGCGAGCGGAGGAGGCGGTGTTTTTTGACGATAATCCGGCGAATGTGGCAGGTGCGGCGGCGGTCGGCATCGAGGCGCGGTTGTTTACGGGCGAGGTGGGGTGCCGGGCGGCGTTAGTTGATTTGGGGTTTTCACTCGGTATTTCCGGGAGAGAATGCCGTAAACGCGAATGTCCGCCAAAGGTGGTTAGCTGACAGTCCGCATTCAGCCTTTCGGCGGACGCGGAAACAGCACAGGCGTATTTCTTCGATAAGCTTGATAGCTGGGGTCATCGCCCCAGCGTTCTTTCGCAATGCCATCCAGCAGATTGATGCCGCTCACACGGGTCAACAGCAGGTAGACGAATATCGGCGATATGACCGCCAACCATGACCAACCCGAGAGTAGCGGGATCGCCATCACCAGAATGCCGAACCACAGCGTAATCTCGCCAAAATAGTTCGGGTGTTGCGACCATGCCCAAAGCCCGGTGTCGATGAACTTATCCTTATTCGCAGGGTCTTTCTTGAACTGCCGCTTTTGGCTGTCTGCAACCACTTCGAAAGCAAAGCCGATCACCCAGAGCGCCGCGCCTGCCCAGAAGAGGCCATCCAAAGGCGCGGTTTGCCGCGACGTGATGATCACCAGCGCTGCCGATGCTGTGAAGATCACCCATACGGCTTGCAGCGTCCACGCGACCAGAAACCGTGGCGGATTGACCTTGATCTTTTCAAATCGCTGATCTGCACCGCCCGACGCATGAATGCGGCTGAAAAGAAAGCTTCCGAGCCGGACTGTCCATATGCCGACCATCGTTGCGACAACCATTGCTCTGGTATCAAGGGGCCAGGCATTGGACGCGGCTACCCCAATCACGGACAGATATGTCAGGGCGCCGACAGTGTCATAATAGGTGTCTTTCTGTGCCCAAGCAGACGGGACGAAAGCCAACCAGTTCACCGCGAACGCGAGCATTGCGCAAACGAAAACGGCCGAATATGCGCCTATATTGATGCTGTTCGCCCCAGCAAGTGTGGCAAAGCCAAGTCCCAGCGCGGTCGCGAGTGCGACAATCAGCAGGCTTTGTCCTGCACCCTTGTAAGACCGTTTGGTCTGCGATGACATTGCCTGCTCCTCATGATGGTTTTGGGCGGTATAACGGGCTTTTTTAAGAATTGATCAGAAACCGATCGTCCGCTTCTGCCTAATGCCTCCATTCAGCGATCGCGTCGGAAAAGGACGTTATATCCCTAACTGGGGATCATCGGGGGTGCCGACCGCGAGCCTGAAGGAGCGGCGGGTTCTAGGAACGCCTATCAGCGCGTTGAATGGCGATAATTGGGGCGCATAGCTGTCGTTAGGTCAAACGTCCGCAACTGCACTGGAAGCCGAAACACCGGCCAATTTCCACTGCACCTACCCCTTATAGTTTTTCAGCTCGTCCCCAATAATCCGCACCACGTGCAGCACATTGGTCGATCCCGGCGTGCCGAAGGGGACGCCGGCCATCACGATCACGCGGTCGCCCGCCTTGGCGATGTGGTGGCGCAGCGCCATACGTTTGGCCTTGGCGACCATGTCTTCGAACGAGCTCACGTCTCGCGTGTGGACGGCGTGGGTGCCCCATAACAGGCCCATCCGCCGCGCGGTCGCCTGATTGGGGGTGAGTACCAGGATTGGCACCGAGGGGCGCTCGCGGGCGATCCGGCGCGCGGTCGATCCCGAGGTCGTGAAGCAGATGATCGCGCACGCCCCCGCCGTCTGGGCGATCGTCGTCGCGGCTTCGGCGAGTGCATCCGCCGTGGTCGGATCGGGGCGCGTGATCGTGAAGTGGACGCGGTCCCCATGCATCGGGTCACGCTCCACGGCTTCGGCGATCGAGTTCATCATCGCGACCGATTCGACCGGCCAAGCGCCCGCCGCGCTTTCGGCCGACAGCATGATCGCATCGGCCCCGTCGTAAACGGCGGTCGCCACGTCGGAGACTTCGGCGCGGGTGGGGGAGGGGGAGGTGATCATCGATTCGAGCATCTGCGTTGCCACCACCACCGGCCGCCCCAGCCGCCGCGATACCTCGACAATGCGCTTCTGCAGTGGCGGCACCGATTCGGGGGGGAGCTCGACCCCCAGGTCGCCGCGCGCGACCATCACGCCGTCGCACTGTTCGACGATCTCCTCCAGCCGGTCGATCGCCGACGGCTTTTCGATCTTGGCGAGCAACGCGGCGCGCCCCTGGATCAGCAACCGCGCCTCGGCCAGATCCTCGGGCCGCTGGACGAACGACAGCGCGATCCAGTCGACCTTTTGGTCGAGCGCGAAGGTCAGGTCGCGGCGATCCTTGTCGGTCAGCGCTGCCATCGGCACCACGACATCGGGCACGTTCAGCCCCTTGCTATTCGATAGCGCCCCGCCGACCACGACCTTGGTCTCGATCCAGTCATCACCGTGATCGGTGACGCGCAGCACGATCTTGCCGTCATCGAGCAGCAACCGCGCGCCTTCCTCGATCGCGAGGAAGATTTCGCGGTGGGGCAGCTCGACCCGGGTTTCATCCCCCGGCGTCTCATCGCGATCCAGCCGAAAGGTCGCGCCCGTGGTCAGCACCACCTTGCCCGCCGCAAACTTGCCTACCCGCAGTTTCGGTCCCTGCAGATCGGCGAGGATGGTGGATGGCCGCCCGGTGCGCTTTTCCATTTTGCGGATCGCTTCGATCAACGGGATTTTCGAGTCCTGATCGCCATGGCTCATATTGATTCGGAACGCGTCCGCGCCCGCCAGGAACAGCTTTTCGATCATCTCGGGGGTGCTGCTGGCCGGTCCCAGCGTGGCCAGCACGCGGACCTTGCGCAGTCTTGGGCTCGTTGCCTTGCTCATCGTTGCGCTCCTCCGGCGTTGCGCCTTGGCCTCTAACCCCTATCTGCACCGGATCAACCGAGGAGTATTCGTATGCAGACGATCGAGGACCTGGACGATGCCGTAGCGGCCGCAGCCTTTCGCCGGCTGGTGATGCACCTGCGCCACCGCACCGATGCGCAGAATGTCGATCTGATGGGGCTGGCCGGGTTCTGCCGCAATTGCCTCGGCGACTGGATCGCGGAGGCGACCGAGGGCGCGCTCGACAAGGCGGCGGGCCGCGAGCTGGTCTACGGCATGCCCTATGCCGACTGGAAGGCCGCGCATCAGGCGGAAGCCAGCCCTGAGCAGCTAGCGCGTATGCAGGAAAGCGTCGCCAAGAACGCTACCTAGAACCTTATCGCCACCCCGGATACTTCGACAGGCTCAGCAGAGCCTTGTCCCGGGGTTCACCGTACCGCAAAAGAACGGCAAGCGCATATACCAAGGTAGATGCCGGAACAGGTCCGGCATGACGGGAGGGGTTATCATGATGATCAAACGTATTGCGGCGACTTGTGTGTTTGCCATCGCCACGCCGCTCGCTGCCCAATCCACACCCGCGCCCGCGCCCGCCCCCGCCCCCGCCCCTAAAATCACCTATATCCATGCCGGCAAGCTGCTCGACCGGCCCGGCCAGCCCCCGCGCGATGCCGCGACCGTCATCATCCGCGACGGCAAGGTGGTTGAGGTCCGCGACGGTTTTGCCACCCCCGAAGCCGGCGCCACGCTGATCGACCTGAAGGACCGGTTCGTCCTGCCCGGGCTGATCGATATGCACGTCCACCTCTGGGGCATCGCCGGTGATCCGCTGAAGGCGCGACTTGGCGAGCTGACCCGCGACCGGTTTGACGACATGGTCGAAGCGCAGAAAAATGCCCGCGCCGATCTGCTCGCCGGGTTCACCACAGTGCGCGATCTGGGCGGTGATCCGCGCGGCATCCGTGCGCTGCGCGACGGCATTGCGGCGGGGGAGATCGAGGGGCCGACGATCATCAATGCAGGCTCGATGGTGTCGGTGACGGGCGGCCACGGTGATGGCGGCAATGGCCTAGCAGAGGAATTCGCCGATGCGGTCCACGCGCACCAGATCAACGTTTGTGACGGCCCCGATGATTGCCGACGCGCCGTCCGCGCGCAGATCGGGCTTGGTGCGCAGGTGATCAAATTTGCCGCGACCGGTGGGGTGCTCTCCAACGTCGCTGGCGGTCTCGGGCGGCAAATGACACCCGAAGAGATGAAAGCGATCATCGATACCGCGCACAGCTTTGGCCGCAAGGTTGCCGCGCACAGCCATGCCGCTGAGGGCACGGCGGCGGCGATCGAGGCCGGGGTCGACACGATCGATCACGGCACCTTCCTCGACGATGCGACGATCAAGCTGTTCAAGGCGCGCGGTACCTGGCTGGTGCCGACGATGCTCGCGCCGGTCGCCGCGCTGGCGCAGGGCCGCGCAGGCGCGCTGCCCGCCGCGACGATCCCCAAGGCCGAAGCTGCAGCGGCGGCGGCCAAGGTAAGCCATGCCAAGGCCTTTGCGGCTGGTGTGAAGGTCGCGTTCGGCACCGATACGGGTGTGTCGAAGCACGGCGAGAACGCCCGCGAATTCGCGCTGATGGTGGGGGCGGGCATGACGCCTGCAGCCGCGATTCGCGCCGCGACGATCGATGCTGCCGATGCGCTTGGCCGCAAGGATCAGCTCGGCTCGATCGAACCCGGCAAGGCAGCAGACATCATCGCGGTGGCGGGCGATCCGCTCGCCGATGTCACCCGGCTGGAAACGGTCGATTTCGTGATGCACGGCGGCAAAACGGTGAAGCAGGGCGGCCAGCACCGCGCCTTTCCCGCGAACTGATAACACCGGTTGAGCGCGCGGTCCCGATCGCCTAGACGACCGCGCTCACCTCATTTCACATAATCGTAACCGGAGCCATTTCCCCATGAGCGACATTATCGCCGCCGACGAACTGAGATTGCTTATCGAGCGCGCCGAACGCCTGGAAGAAGAAAAGCGGGGATTGGCCGATGACATCAAGGATGTGATGTCAGAGGCCAAAAGTCGGGGTTTTGATACCAAAGCAATCAGAAAAATTATAGCTATCCGTCGGAAAAAAAAGGACGAGTATCAGGAAGAAGAAATGATACTGGAAACTTATCTTCAAGCACTTGGTATGGTGTAACGGGTTGGTCGGCCGCTGTTATGGAGTTTCGTCTCTCCTACCCAGTTCCCGATGATATAGAGCTAACGCTGTCGGCTCGCCCTGTCGCAATGCCTGTAGTAATCCGGCCATCATGTTATTGAAGTGTTTCGCCGCCACGGTCGTTCGTAACATCGTTTCTTGGACCAAAGCCAATAACCAGGGCAGAGCGGAGTTGACTGCCGCAAGGTCGGCGTCGCCGATAAAAAGGTCGGCTTCGGCCTTTGGATGAGTGATTCGGTGACGGATTCTAATCGCTTGGCGGAAGCGCTCCCATCCAGCATCGTTGAGCGCGGGTTCATACGTGGCATCAAGCAATTGCGCCTGGTTGATCGTAAGCCGGATTACTGTTGGTAGTGTGAGGAACCGCACCTGTTCGATAACGCGCCCCTTTTCATCGACGTGAAAAGTGAGTTCCCGCAACGCCAAGTCTGCAGTTGCCGACAGGTCGCCGGTCACCGCTGCAGTTTGGCGGACATGCTCTCGCATCGTCCAGGTTGCGCCTTCGATCGCCGCGAACGTCGCTCGTATATGGTCTCGCCGGTTTGATTGTGTGTCTTCCGTCGCTAGGCGCTCGCTGTTCAAGATGACGTCCCCGACCAGTTGCCGCAAGAAAGTGTTCGTTGGCACCGGGGCACTTGTTTGATCACTCATCTAGCCAATGTGGCTGGGGGCTGGCGTCGGAGCAAGGCTTGATCGATTGGCTGTCCGGTGCGTAAAGCCCCACAACATCCTCGCAGAGGTTAACATGGCAGGCCATTCCAAGTTCAAGAACATCATGCACCGCAAGGGTGCGCAGGATAAGAAGCGTTCGTCGCTGTTTTCCAAGCTGAGCCGCGAAATCACCGTGGCGGCCAAGATGGGCCTGCCCGATCCGGACATGAATCCGCGACTGCGCGCAGCGGTGAACGCGGCGAAGGCGGCGTCGCTGCCCAAGGACAATATCCAGCGCTCGATCGACAAGGCGAGCCGGGGCGATGCCGAAACCTATGAGGAAATCCGCTATGAGGGGTTCGGCCCCGGCGGCGTTTCGTTGATCATCGAAGCGCTGACCGACAATCGCAACCGCACCGCCACCAACGTCCGCACGGCGGTGTCAAAGAATGGCGGCAATCTCGGAGCAAGCGGCTCGGTGAGCCATGCGTTCGACCGGATGGGGCTGATCAATTATCCCGCCAGTGTGGGGGACGGCGACAAGGTGTTCGAAGCCGCGCTTGAGGCTGGCGCAGAAGATGTCACGTCGAGCGAGGACGGCCACGAAATCTGGACCGCGCAGGGCGATCTGCATGAGGTCGTGAAGGCGCTCACCCCGGTGCTCGGTGAGCCCGAAGGCGCCAAACTCGCCTGGCGCCCGCAGACGATGGTCGAAGTGGGCGAAGACGATGCCGGGCTGCTTTTCAAGCTGATCGACACGCTCGACGATGACGATGACGTCCAGACTGTATGGGGCAATTACGAAGTTTCCGATGCGGTGATGGAGAAGCTGGGTTGATGAAAATCCTCCCCGGAACGGGGAGGGGGACCATTTGCCCCTTTTGGCAAATGGTGGAGGGGGAGCGCCCCGGACGCTGTGCTTGGGGAACGCCCCCTCCACCATCCGCTGAAGAAGCGGATGCGTTCGAGCGAGATCGTGTCTCCCAGACACGATCTTGGCCTGCCGGGGGCAAGCCAAAGCTCGAACGCCCTCCCCGTGCCGGGGAGGAATTCTGGTGATCATCCTCGGTCTCGATCCCGGCCTCGGCACCACCGGTTGGGGGTTGATCCGGGCGGAGGGCAACCGGCTTTCGCATCTCGCCAATGGTCGGCTGAAAACCGACAGCGCCGCCCCGCTCCCGCGCCGCCTTGCGCATCTCGATGCCATGCTCAGCGCGCTCGTGGTCGATCATGCGCCCGATAGCGCGGCGGTCGAGGAAGTGTTCGTCAACGCCAATCCGCAATCGACACTGAAGCTGGGGCAGGCGCGCGGCGTCGTCATCTGTGCGGTGGCGCGCAGCGGGATCGATGTTGGTGAATATGCCGCCCGGCTCGTCAAAAAGGCCGTGGTCGGCACCGGCGCTGCCGAAAAGGCCCAGGTCCATGCGATGGTCGCGCGGCTGCTGCCGGGGGTGAAGATCGACGGCGCCGATGCCGCCGATGCGCTGGCGGTTGCCATCTGCCACGCGCATCATCTGGCCAGCGCGCGGGTGCTGGCACCGCGTTAGGCGCGTTCGGTGGCGGTCTGGTCCACCCCGAGCAGGTCGCGAAACCGCCAGCCATCACCGGCCCAGTTGCGATCACCCGGCGCGCGGACCGGTTCCAGCTCAGGGGCAGAGGCGAGCAAGGGCAGCAATTCGGCATTTTCGCGGCGCAACCGGTCTTCGACCATCATCGCCTGCATCCGTACATGTGTGCGGTACGCTGCCCAATCGGCCGCCGCGGCCTCGGGCGTCCAGCGGCTGAGATGCTTTTCGAACGCCTGGTAAATCGCCTCCGCTTCCGCCGCAAAACGGTTGGCCGTGGCGCGCGCTGCCGGATCGGCATGCAGGCGCAATCGGGCGTAAATGATCCGGTCGGTCGACGGCAGATAGCGCAGCAGCGCACGGGCGACCCGCCACCGGGTGGGCACCAACCGGTCGGGCTGAGGCAGCGCGGCATTGGCCACCAGATCGCGCAGTGCCAGCGATGCGGCAAGCAGTTCGGCCTGTTCGGATTTCCAGCGCTCAATGGCCGTCACGGTTTACCCTTGGATTGCACATGGTTGACCGGATGATCGTTATCGCCAAGGCGTTAACCAACTATGGTCGACGCTTCATGTTTCGCTTTCCTACAGCGCGACGTTCCTGTTACGTACCTTGGTATGCTGCACTTTACTCAATGCCCGGCCATCGGCGTCCAAACCGGCGTGTCGGGTGAACCGCAGCATAATCGTTCGAGACCCGCAACTTCCGCAACTTTGCATGTCGTTAACCGGCAGATCGGCACGGCCCGATGATCGCGCATCTCAAAGGACGGCTGGAGTCGACCGGCGTTGATCATGCGGTGATCGATGTCGGCGGCGTGGGCTATCTGGTCGGCGCATCAACGCGCACGCTCGCCGCGATCGGCCCGGTCGGGGAGGGAGTGATGCTCCACACCGAAATGCTGGTAGCGGAGGATTTCATCCGCCTCGTCGGCTTTGCCAGCGCGGCTGAGCGTGACTGGTTCCGGCTGCTCACCGGCGTGCAGGGCGTGGGCGCGCGGGTGGCGCTCGCGATCCTGTCGGCGCTCGAACCCGGCGACCTCAGCCGCGCCATCGCGGCGCAGGATAAGGCCATGGTCGCCCGCGCCAACGGCGTCGGCCCCAAGCTCGCTGAACGGATCGTGCGTGAGTTGAAGGATAAGATCGGCGGGATCGCAATCGGCGGGGCAAGCGTGGTCGCTGCGCCAACCGGATCAGGCGCAGACGCCGTCTCCGCCCTCCTCAACCTCGGCTTCCGCCCCGCCGAAGCGGCAAACGCAGTGGCAGCGGCAGAGGAAGACCTGGGTGTGGGCGCGACGCTCGATGCATTGGTGCGGCTGGCGCTCAGAAAGGCGGCGAAGTGATGCGCGCCGTTTCCATCATCATTTTGGCCGGCATCATGGTGGCAGCCCCGGGGGCGCTGGGTGCCCAGGACAGGATGCAGGAGAAAAGTGTGGCAAAGCCGTCGAACCCGATTGCCTATGTCGAAATCCCCGTCACTGATCTCGATCGCGCGGTTGCGTTCTACACGGCGGTGTTCGGCTTCGCGCTCGAACGGCAGACGATCGATGGCTATGATATGGCGTTGTTCCCGGCGGCTGAAGGCGCGACGGGGGCATCGGGCGCGCTGGTGAAGGGCGATGTCTATGTGCCGGGCAAAACCGGCCCGATCGTCTATTTCGGGGTCGCCGATATCGACGCGGTGATTGCGCGGGCAAAAGCGCACGGGGCCAAAATCCTTTACGACAAGAAGGAGGTCGGCGCTTTTGGATTTGTTGCAGAGATCGAGGATAGTGAGGGCAACCGCATTGCCTTGAACGCGCCGAAATGACCGACGATCGCCTCCTTACCCCCGCGCGTACGCCCGAGGATGTCGACGCCGCTCTGCGCCCGAAATCGCTCGACGAATTTGTCGGGCAGCAGGCGGCGCGGGAGAATTTGCGGGTCTTCATCAACGCGGCCAAGGCGCGTGGCGATGCGCTTGATCATGTGCTGTTTTTCGGCCCGCCGGGGCTCGGCAAGACGACGCTCGCGCAGATCATCGCACGTGAGCTTGGTGTCGGATTTCGCGCCACTTCCGGCCCGGTCATCGCCAAATCGGGTGATCTCGCGGCGCTTCTGACCAACCTCGAGGATGGCGATGTGCTGTTCATCGATGAGATCCATCGGCTCGCGCCCGCGGTCGAGGAAATCCTCTATCCGGCAATGGAGGATCGCGCGCTTGATCTGATGATCGGGGAGGGGCCATCGGCGCGCAGCGTGCGGATCGATTTGCCGAAGTTCACGCTGGTCGGCGCGACCACGCGGCAGGGGCTGCTCACCACGCCGTTACGGGATCGCTTCGGCATTCCGGTACGGCTCAATTTCTACACCGTTGCCGAGCTCGAAAAAGTGGTGGCGCGCGCTGCCGGGCTGCTTGGGTTGGCGCTTGCCCCCGACGGCGCCACCGAAATCGCGCGGCGCGCACGCGGTACCCCGCGCATCGCCGGACGGTTGCTCCGCCGGGTGCGGGATTTTGCGCATGCCGCCGGGCACGCCATCGTCGATGCGACGGCTGCGGATGCTGCGCTCAACCGGCTGGAGGTTGATACGCTCGGGCTCGACGCAATGGACCGGCGTTACCTGACGATGATCGCCGATATTTATCGCGGTGGGCCGGTGGGGGTGGAAACGCTGGCGGCGGGTCTCAGCGAACCGCGCGACACGATCGAGGAAGTGATCGAGCCCTATCTGATCCAGCTCGGGCTGGTCGCGCGCACCGCGCGGGGGCGGTGCCTGAACGCGCGCGGATGGAAACATCTCGGGCTCAATCCGCCAGCGGGCAGTCAGGACGGGCTGTTTGAGCAGGATTAGGCGGCGTGGCTACCCCAATAGGTAAACGCCCAACCCCGCAACCGCGCCGCAGATCGCGGTGATGATGAAGCTCAGCAGCCCGGCGATCACCCCGCCGCCCTTGCGCTGGTTGAACGATTTGCGCGGCATCGGCTTGCCGAGGGTGAGCTCGGTTACCCCGGCGAGCGTGCCGCCCACCGCCGTCATCACCAGCGTCCAAATGCCGCCCGGGACGGTTTGCAGCCCTACTGCGATTGGCAGGATGATGCCGATCGGCGCGGCCATCGCGAGCGCAGCGAACAGCTTGGCACGGTTTGCCTTAGCCTTGTCGACGGGCGCGACGGTCAACAGATCGGGCGTATCCTCGGCTGATATGGTCAGCCAGGCAAAGCTGCCGGCCAGCTGGCCGATCACGATGACGCTCGCAAAGGCCAGCGTCGCCGCCATCGGCACCGCAGACCCACCGCGCCCGCCAAAGCCGATGAACATGATTGGCGCGAGATAGACGAGCCGCAAGACGATTTGAAAGGCGAGCGCGGGATCCCGCAACAGCAGGCGATATTCCTTGGCAAAGATGGTGGCGAACAGCCCCGATCGGAAATGCCGCGCGATGCTACGCCGCGATGTTTTGGTGCGCGCCAGCCGCATCCCCGCCGCCTGATAACTCGCCAGAAAGCGCGACTGAAACACCCGGCTGGCGATGGCGAACAGAATCACTGCGCCACCAAAGATGATCGCGATGGCGAGCGGATCGCCAAAGCCGGCACGCCCCGGCAGCGATCCCAGCGGCCCCTGCCCCCATGTGCTGTTCTGGACATAATCGATGATGATGCCCCGGCCGCGCCCCGGCCGCTCGCGTGACATCAGCTGCGAGGCGATGAAGAAACTGCCGCCCAGCAAAGCAGCGGCAATCTGCCCCACGGTGCGCGCGGCGCGGGGGCCGGCGATCCAGGCGAGCAGCAGCGTGACCGACAAGCCAAAACAGGCCGCCACCAGCGCGAGCGCGGCCAGCAGCGCGACGATCCCGAACAGCTGCGGATGGCCAAGTAGTGCGATCGGCACGACGATCGGCAGAGTCAGCACGGCGTAGCTCAGCACGATCGATCCGGCGATACCGATCAGCTTGGCACGCAGCACCCGGCGTTCACCCACCGGTGCAGACAGCAACAGATCGAGATCGCCTGAATCGTACAATGTCCGGTGGCTCGCGAGCACGCTTTGCGTCACCATGAACGACAAGACGAGCAGGCTCCCTGCCAGCATGCCGTTGCGCAGCGCCGGGCCAAGCGAAAACGGCACGTCGCGCACGCCGTACGCGATCGATAGGCCAATCGCGATATAGCCGATCAGCAGGACGAGGCCGATCCAGGTCGTCCGCGATCTTCGCGCTACCCCGCGCAGGTTGAGCCGCAGTTCATGCAGCACCAGCCAGCCCAGCGATCCCGCGGGCAGGCCGCGCATCAGCCAGGTCATTCGGGTGCCGATGTCAGGCGAATAAACGCATCCTCAAGCGTCGAATCGTCCGATCCGACCTTGTCGCGCAGTTCGGCCATCGTGCCTTCGACCAGCATCTTGCCGCGCGCGATGATGCCGATCCGGTCGGCGAGCCGTTCGGCGACTTCGAGGATATGCGTGGTCACGATTACCGTTGCGCCGCCATCGACTTGCGCGCGGAGTGCATCCTTCACGCTGCGCGCCATTTGCGCGTCCAGCCCGGTCAGCGGCTCATCCAGGATCAGCAGCCGGGGCTTGTGGATCAGCGCGCCCGCCAGCGCGACCTTTTGCTTCATGCCGCGCGAAAACCCCTCGCACCGCGTATCGCGCACGTCCCACAGCTCAAGCCAGTGGAGCAGTTCCTCGGCAGCAGGCGCGGCCGCGCGCGGCTTGATTCGCCACAGCCCGGCGACAAAGGCGAGATATTCTGCGGGGGTCAGCTTGTCGTAAAGCATCGGTTCGTCGGGCAGCCAGGCGGTGATCGCCTTGGCGGCATTCGGTTGATGCTGGGTATCGATGCCGTAAATCTCGATCGTTCCGGCATCGGGTTTGGTCAGCCCGGTCACCATCCGCAAGGTCGTCGTCTTGCCCGCGCCATTGGGGCCGAGCAGCGCATAAAGCTGGCCGGCGGGCACATCAAGGTCGAGCCCGGTAATGACGGGCTTGTCGAAAGCCTTGGCAAGGCCGCGAATGCTGAGGGCAGGGATGGTCATCTCCGCCATCCTATCGTGCGGCCCGTCGCCGTCCAGCAGGATCGATCTGGCACAGCTGTCGCTGGCCGGGGTTCCGCTGATCGAGGTGGTCGGCTAGGGCAAAGGCGTGGAAAATGATGCGCATGACCTGCCCGTCCAGGGCCGCTTTGAAGGGCGAGAGCACCGGCTGGGGGTGCGCGTCTATTTTGAGGACACCGATTTGTCTGGGGTGGTTTATCACGCCAATTATCTGCGCTGGATGGAACGGGGCCGGTCTGACATGTTGCGGCTGGCGGGGATTGATCAGCGCGCGGCGCATGAAGCGGGCGAGGGCGCCTATGCCGTCAGCGACCTTGCCATTCGCTACCGCGCACCTGCTCGGCTCGATGATGCGCTCGTCGTGGCGAGCCGATTGATCACCATTCGGCCCGCTTCGTGCCGCATTCATCAACGAGTCATACGTAGCGGGTTGATACTGGCAGACGCCGATGTGACGGCGGTGTTCGTCTCACCCGGTGGTCGGGCACGACGGCAGCCGAAGCATTGGGTAACGGCATTTGAACGGTTGGTGTGGACAGACGTTGAGCTGAGCGAACCGCAAACCGATGCGATGGGGGAATGAGAGCGCAATGAACTTCGTCCTGAATACCGATCCGTCGACGCTGTCGCCCGTGGCGTTGTTTCTGCAGGCCGATATCGTCGTGAAAGTGGTGATGGTCGGCTTGCTGCTGGCAAGTATCTGGACCTGGGGTGTCATTGTTGCGCTGGCGATCAAGGTCGGCAACGCGCGGCGACGCGGTGAGCGTTTCGAACGTGATTTCTGGAACGCGAGCGATATCGATGCCTTTCACCGCAGCGAGGGGGAGAGCGATCTGCCCGTTGCGCGCGTCTTTACCGCAGGCGTCACCGAATGGCGCCGATCGACGGCGGGCACCACGATCGACAAGGAAGGCACGCGCGAGCGGCTCGCCACGGCGATGGGATCATCGGTGGCGGCGGAGATCGACAAGCTGTCGGATCGGCTGAACATTCTCGCGACGGTCGGCTCGGTTGCGCCTTTTGTCGGTTTGTTCGGCACCGTCTGGGGCATCATGCGCAGCTTTTCGAGCATCGCGGCCGCGCAGAGCACGTCGCTCGCGGTGGTCGCACCGGGGATTGCCGAGGCGCTGTTCGCGACCGCGATCGGCCTGTTCGCGGCGATCCCGGCGGTGATCGGCTATAATCGCTACAGCCATGCCATCAACCGCATAGAGGCGCGGCTCAATCGGTTCGCCGATGCCTTCCACGCCACCCTCAGCCGCCAGCTCGAAGGTCCGGCGATGAAGGCGAAACAATAATGGCAATCAACCTGCCCTCACACCGCGCCCGGGGCCGCCGTGCGCCAATGGCCGATATCAACGTCACGCCGATGGTCGATGTGATGCTGGTGCTGCTCATCATCTTCATGGTCACCGCGCCCTTGCTGACGGCAGGCGTCCCCGTGAACCTGCCTGACAGCCGCGCCAAGCCGCTCGATCAGGATCAGAAACCCATCCAGATCGCGCTCGACGATCAGGGCCACCTGTTCGTGAATGATGATGAAGTGAGCGAGGCGGTGTTGCCCGATGTGCTGGGGCAGATCGCCGCGAAGACCGCCGATGGCAAGCCGCCTGAAGTGTATCTGCGCGCTGATCGCGGGCTCGAATATGGCCGGGTGATGCGGGTGATGGGTGAGTTGAACCGCGCCGGGTTGAACCGGGTCGCGCTGGTAACGGTCGGGAAGGACGCGCGTTGATCGCCGCTTGTCCTTCTTGTGTCGGCGGGTGAACCCGTGGCGATGGACCGATCCGATGCCGCCGGGTTGGCGATTGCCGTGGTCGTGCATGTCGCGGTCTTCGCGCTGCTGTCCGCGAGTTTCCTGTTCAATCAAAAACCGATGAAGTCGCTGGAAACGCCGATTGAAGTGTCGCTGGTCGATGAGGTGGGTCTCGTCGCGACCGCGCCACAATCGCGCGTACCGCCCGCCGAATCGCGGGCGCCCGATGCGGGCCCGCCTGAGGATGCTGCTCCGCCGCAGCCACAGGAAGCGGCACCCGCCCCGGTGCCACCTGCGCCACAGCCCGATCCGGTGCCGCCGCCCAAGCCCGCCGAAAAGGCAAAGCCGCAGCCGAAAAAGCCGACGCCCGAATCGCCGCAGAAAGCCGCCAAATCACCGCCCAAGCGCGAAGCGACCCCGGCGACCCCGGCCAAGCCCACGCGCAAGGCTTCGACCGGCACCGATCCAGCATCGGACAAGCCACGCCCGCGCGGATCGCGGCTCGGCGATGATTTCCTGAAAGGGCTCACGGACAAGCCCAGCACCAGCCGATCGACTACGCCGCGCGCTGCGGTCATCGATGCGAAGGCGCTGGCGAGCATTCAGGACGCAATCTCGCGACAGATCCAGCCCTGCGCCGATCGTCAGGTAAATCCCGGGCCGGGCGCAAACGAGATCATCACGGTGCTCAATTTGCGGCTCAACCCCGATGGTACTTTGGCCGCAACGCCGACGATGGTGCGTCAAATTGGGACAGATGGCGAAGCGGGGCGTTACTCCCGGCGCGTTATCGATCTGGGAATCGCTGCTTTCAAGGGGTGCTCGCCGCTGCGCCTGCCGCCCGAATATTACCAAACGCCGAATGGCGGCTGGAACAATATCAACTACAAATGGCAACTGCGCTGAGGATGGGTCTGGCATGATGTACCGCGTTTCGAAGCTCTGGTCGCTGGCGGCATTGCTGCTTTGTGCCGTCGTGCCCGCCGCCGCGCAGGAGGCTGCACCGCCGCCTACTGGCCAGGCGCAGGATCAGACTCCCGCTGGGCCGCCGCCGCTTGAGGTTTCGGTGACGGGCGGTATCTCCGCCCCGCTGCCAATCGCCATTCCGGTGATGCCCGCCTTCACCGTCACCTCGACCGCCGCGGGATCGACCGATGCGCTTGGCCGACAGCTTGCCGATGTCATTACTGCCGATCTCAAGAACTCGGGCCTGTTCAGCCCGCTGGGTGCCAATGCGCTCCGCCCGGTCGATTATCCCGAAGTGACCGCACCCCAGTTCGATTACTGGGGCGGCACCGGCGCACAGGCGCTCGTCCAGGGCTTTATCCGCGCCAATGGTGACGGGACGCTGACGGTCGGCTGCTATCTGTACGACGTTTTCTCGCGGATCGAACTGGCGCGGCAGGGCTTTGTCGTCCCGCCCGCAGACTGGCGGCGCGCAGCCCATAAATGCGCCGACATGGTCTATACGCGGCTGACCGGCGAGGGCCCCTATTTCGACAGCCGTGTCGTCTATATCTCTGAAACCGGCCCTAAAAACCGCAAGATCAAACGGCTGGCGATCATGGATCAGGACGGCGCGAACCACCGTTTCCTCACCAACGGCCAGTCGATCGTGCTCACCCCGCGCTTCGCGCCGAACCAGCAGTCGATCGTCTATATGAGCTATGTCGGCGATCGCCCGGCGATCTATGTTTATGATATCGGCAGCGGTCGTCAGCGTCAGGTCGTGCCGCCCGGCAACCTCAGCTTTGCGCCGCGTTTCTCGCCTGATGGCCGCTATATCCTGTTCTCGATGGCGGTCGGCGGCAACACTGATGTCTACCGCGTATCGGCATCGGGCGGCCAGCCGCAGCGGCTCACCAACGCGCCCGGCATCGATACCGGCGGCAGCTATTCGCCCGATGGCAGCCGGATCGTGTTCGAAAGCGATCGTTCGGGCGGGCAGCAGCTGTATGTGATGAACGCTGACGGATCGGACCAGCGTCGGATCAGCTTTGGCGGCGGGCGCTATGCCACCCCGGTATGGAGCCCGCGCGGCGACCTGATCGCGTTCACGCGCGTAACGGGCAACTTCAGGGTCGGCATCATGAGCCCCTCGGGCGGTGGCGAGAAATTGCTGACCGATGACTGGCAGGACGAATCGCCCAGCTGGTCGCCCAATGGCCGGGTGCTGATGTTCTTCCGGTCGGGTCAAGGCCGCGCGGGCACTGCCGATCTGTGGTCGGTGGACCTGACCGGCGTGAACGAACGCAAGCTGCCAACGCCGCTTTACGGCTCGGATCCCGGTTGGGGGCCCCTACGCCCGTAACAATTCTAATGTTTGACACGCACGCAACCATGACGCCAAACTACCGCTGAATTTGTAAGGGCGGAAACGAACGACCAAGTCGAAGGAGGACGAAAATGGCCAGACTGACGACGACGATCATCATCGCTGCCGCGCTGATTACCACCGCGGGCTGCACCACCAAGCGCAAGGAAGCGCTGCCCCCCGGCCCGGTTGGGTCGACGGCACCGGGCTATCAGGACAATACCGGTGATGGAATCATCCCGGGCACGGCAGCCGATTTCCTGCGCTCGATTGCCAGCGACACGATCCGTTTCGCGCTCGATGAATATGACATCGATTCGCAGGCACGCGCGACGCTGGACAGCCAGGCCGCTTGGCTCGCCAAATATCCCGACGTTCCTGTGACGATCGAGGGGCATTGTGACGAACGCGGCACGCGCGAATATAACCTCGCGCTCGGTGACCGCCGTGCCAATGCGACCAAGAACTATCTTGCCGCCCGAGGCATCAGCCCGACGCGGATCACCACGATCAGCTATGGCAAGGAACGCCCGATCGCGCTGGGCTCGGACGAAGGCAGCTGGGCACAGAACCGCCGCGCGGTGACGATTGTGCTGAAGTGAGCGAACGTTTCTGGAGCGGCTTGGACTGATTTTGAATCATACTACGCCGTTCGGGCTGAGCGAAGTCAAAGCCCAAGCGCTGTGCGTGCCCCCTTCGACTGCCTGCCTGCGGCAATCGCTCAGGACAGGCTTCGACTTCGCTCAGGGCGAACGGGGAGGTTAGGTTAACACAGTCCTAAAAGGGGCGGCGGTGCACGGGCATCGTCGCCCCTTTTCGTATGCGCAACGATTTCGCTTGCCGACCCCTTCTATGCGATATAAATATGATATCACATTAACGGGAGGTAAGAATGGTTGAGTCGATGGGCGACACGTCGGTGATGGCACGGAGCAAGGATTATCCGGCGACGGCGTCGAACGGGTATGTGATGCTGGTCGTGTTGCTGGTTTCGATCATTGTGACGATCGCCGGTGGCGTGATGCTCCCAACCCTGAAACTCCTGGGGTTGGGCATTGTTATCGCAGGGGGTATCGTGCTCCTGTTCGTGGCGTCGGGCTTTTACATGCTCCAGCCGAACCAGGCCGCAGCGATCACCCTGTTCGGCGCGTATAAGGGCAGTGATCGGATCAACGGCCTGCGCTGGACCTGGCCGTGGATGGGCAAGAACAAAGTCTCCCTGCGCGCGAACAACCTGATTTCGGAGAAGATCAAGGTCAACGATCTGCGCGGCAACCCGATCGAGATGGCCGCGCAAGTAGTGTGGCGCGTCACGGATACCGCGCAGGCGCTGTTCGACGTCGATGATTACAAGGCGTTCGTGCTCGCCCAGATCGAGGCGGCGGTGCGTACCATCGGCTCGCGCTATCCGTACGACGATTTCGCGCATCAGGAAATCACGCTGCGCGGCAACCATGATCAGGTCGGGGCCGAACTGCGCAGTGAGCTGAAGGAGCGGCTGTCAGTGGCGGGGATCACCGTCGACGAATGCGGCTTTACGCACCTTGCCTATGCGCAGGAAATCGCCGGTGCGATGCTGCGTCGCCAGCAGGCCGAGGCCGTCGTCGCGGCGCGCAAGACGCTGGTCGAGGGCGCTGTCGGGATGGTCGAAATGGCGCTCGACATGCTGTCGGCCAAGAATGTCGTCGAGCTGGATGACGAGCGTCGCGCGGCGATGGTCTCCAACCTGATGGTCGTGTTGTGCGGTGAGCGGGAGACCCAGCCCATCGTCAATGCCGGCTCGATCTACTGATCCGCTGAACGGCGATGGCGCTGCCCAAGAAAGCCTTTCCGCTTCGTCTCGATCCGGCGCTCTATGCCGCGATCGAACGGAGTGCGGCGGGCGACTTGCGCAGCGTCAACGCTCAGGTCGAATATCTGCTGCGGGAAGCGCTCACACGGCGCGGGGTGAAGGTGGCGGTAAGCGAAACCGCCAAACGCGGCCGCCCGCCCCGGCAGGAGGAAATGCCATGACGATCGACGATATCCGCAAAAGCTGGACCGTCCGCCCGGGCTATTGGTTCGCACCGCATCTGTTCGGCTATGGGGCCACCCCGGTCACGTGGCAGGGCTGGGCGATCGTGCTCGGCTATGCCGTGGCGATCAAATTGATCGCGCCCTATCTGCCGGATGACCTCTCGCGGGCAATTGTCGCTATCGCGCTGGCGGCACCGCTAGTCGTTCTGGTGTACCGCAAGACCGACGGTGGCTGGCGCTGGCGCTGGGGTGTGGAGAAGCGCTGAGTTTGGAACGGCGAAGTCGCGATGGAACGGCTGACTGTAATGATGGCCGACCGGCAGCTTTCGGCTCATGCCCTCCTTGGCGCTGGGGAGATCGCTTGCGAGCGCAGCCAACCCAGGTTCTGGCCGTGCATCGAAGGCGCGCATTTCTCCTGACATCAATTGTCAGGAGCCTTTGCTTAAGACGTGGCGATGCTAAAGGGAGACAAGCATGAGCAAGCACGTCATCGAATGCGTTCTTTTCCGGCTCATACAGGGCACAGATACCGCCGCTTTTACGAATGCGGCGGCGGACTTCAATGCGTGGGTCACCGGGCGGCCCGGGTTCATCGCCCGCAGCCTATCCTGCACCGAGGATGGCGAATGGATCGAGCATATTGAGTGGGCGTCAATGGACGACGCCAAGGCGGCTGCTGCGAGCATAGGAAGGGCTGAGGAGGCCCGGCCATTCATCAGCGCGATCGACGGATCATCCGTGACAATGCGTCATGCCGTGCTCGAAGTGACAGCCTAGCGAGCGCGATGCGTCGTGCCGAACGTCTTGCCGAAATCGTCGAGATTGTGCGTGATGGACGTCTGCATAAGGCCGATGACCTGGCCGAAGCGCTCAGTGTGTCGGCGCGCACCATATATCGCGACATCGCATCCCTTATCGCATCGGGCGTATCGATAGAGGGTGAGCGCGGGCTTGGCTATATCCTGCGCGAACCCGTTTTCCTGCCGCCCATGGCGTTGACCGGTGCGGAGCTTGAAGCCCTGACGCTGGGAATGGAGATCGTTCGCAAAACAGCCGATGAGGAACTGACCACAGCAGCGATCTCGTTATTGGCCAAGATCGAGCGGCATGCGGCGCTGCGCCGCCGCGCGCCGTCCGATTGGGGGTTTGGCGTGTACCAACCCGCATTCAAGCGAAGGGGCTTTACATTCCTGCCAATTATTCGCCGAGCGATCAGGGCGGGGCATAAGTTGCACATCGCCTATCTGTCGCTGAGCGGCGACGTGTCGGAGCGGACCGTGCGCCCCTTGCAGACAGAATACTGGGGGCAAGTCTGGACCTTTTCCGCGTGGTGCGAGCTACGCGGCGATTTTCGCGTTTTCCGCGTCGACAGGCTCGATCGCTGCGAAGCGACCGACGCGGTGTTCAGCGTGGAGTCGGGGAAGACTCTTCGCGACTATCTCAATCGAGTTGCGGCCCAGATGTCGAAAGTGGCGCAGGACGATGGCTGAATTCGAGATGCGGATGGCCATTGAGCACCTCGCACAGCTCGACGGCGTCAATATCGTCGAGGCTTGGGGCGAGACCTCTTTCTTCTATAATCCCGGCAACCGGTTTGCGCGCGGGACATATCTTGCAACGGTAAAGGATCGTGATGGAGCGGGAGATAGAGGCTCGTGGCTCGACCGAGCGGGGGTGTGGCGCCTTAATCTCGGTGTTTGCCCGCAGACCTTTGCCGATCTGTTTGGCGAAAGGCCGGCGCGACCGCCAAAGGGAAACGTGATCGAAGGACCCTGGGACTTTACCGAACTCGATACCCTCACCCCCCATCCTGTTTATGGCTGGATGGGCTGGATCGCGATTCTCAATCCTGCCGTCGCGACCTGGGAAAGTTGTCATGCGCTGGTTGAGGACGCGCATAAGCGGGCCAGAATCACCTTTGAAAAAAGGATCGCCAGCTGATGTCGGCCGCTTCCCATCTGACGCCCAAAACTTCGCCTCGGGTGTAGCGAGTCCGCCCTAATCCCGCGGCTTCAGCGAAACCGCCAAACGCGGCCGCCCGCCCCGGCAGGAGGAAATGCCATGACGATCGACGATATCCGCAAAAACTGGACTATCCGCCCCGGCTATTGGTTCGCACCGCATCTGTTCGGCTATGGGGCAACCCCGGTCACGTGGCAGGGCTGGGCGATCGTGCTCGGCTATGCCGTAGCGATCAAGCTGATCTCGCCGTACCTTCCGGATAATCTCACCCGCGCCATCGTCAGCATTGCGCTGGCGGCCCCGCTGGTCGTTCTGGTGTACCGCAAAACCGACGGCGGCTGGCGCTGGCGCTGGGGCGTGGAGAAGCACTGAGGGAGGGAAGGGGAAGCTGCGATCGGAATGTCGGCTCGTTCCATAAGCCGCCGCTCAACGAACAGCTTCGGGCCAATCGTCGGCGCGCGCCAAACGCGGCCCCGCACCAGGCAGTTGGGCGGTTACCTCAATTGCCCCACGTCATCGAAGGTTCCGCCACTTTCGGTCGCCGCCGCCACGCGTCGAAACGGATCTTGCCCAGCCAGAACAGCATCACCGGCAATGGCGCCAGCGCGAGCACCAACAGCAGTACTGAGTCTTGCAGGGTCTTGGGAAACACCTGCTGCTGCCCAAGGAAGAATGACCCCGAGGCGATGAACAGCGAGAAGCACATGCGCCAAAGGTGCCTTGCGATCCGCGCGACGTTGGACAATTGGCGGCGCACGACGAAGTTCAGTTCGCCCGCGGCGGCGAAAGCGCCGGCGATCGTGAAGAGGAAGAAGGCCTGTGGCGGCGAACCGTCGACCGTCCCGCTGGGACTGGCGGCACCCATCCGCATGAAGATCACGCCCGCCGTGGTGATCGACAGGGCGACGAACAGGCCGATAATCTCCCAAGCGCCGGCCTTCGCATCGCGCCGTCGCGCCGCCACCGTGCCGCTGACCAGCAGGTATAGCGCCATGATTCCGGCGACGAAATTGGGCCGCTGTCCGGTTTCAAGGAACGGCGCCACGCCCGCGCCGATGGCATAGGCCATGAACATCGCGAAGAAGAAGACCGACCCGGCAGCGCGGTGGACCCGCTGGCCCTTGCGCGCGGCCAGCGCGACGACGCCGGTGATCATCCCGATCGCCCCGCCGGCGATGTGCGCCCATAGCAAGGCACTGGCACCCAGATGCATCCAGGCGGGATCCCCCGGCCTGGCCTCCAAGTTGTCCGCCAGCGCCATTGTCGGCAGCAAAGCAACGGCGACGGCGAATAGAACGGATGAAATGGCAATTCGGAATGTCATGAAACCCTATTTGTCGATACGCGGGTCAGGTGCCATGGCCGTGCGTATCGCGCGCATGATCATTTGTAACATTTGGGGCCCGTTCGATGTCCAATCTGACCGTTTCGGCCGGGGTGGCCGCTGGCCTGATCGCATTCGCTGTCGAGCGAGGCGCGGATCGCGCGGAACTGATGGCCAGCGCTGGCGTGCTGCCCACCGACATCGAGGATGCCGACCACCGCCTGCCGTTCGATACCTATATCGCCCTGATGCGCTCGGCGCAGGAGCTGTGTGATGATCCGGCGCTGGCGCTGCATTTCGGTGAGGCTGTCGATCTGGCTGAACTGTCGATCGTCGGGCTGATCATGAACGCCTCGGCCACGATGGCCGATGCCTTTGCCCAGATGCAGCGGCTCGGGCGGCTGACGCTGGAGACCGAAGGCCTCAGTGAAGGGCCGCGCTTTGAGATGACCATGCGCGAAGGGCAATTGTGGATGGTCGACACTCGCACCAATCCGGATGTGTTTCCGGAACTCACCGAAGGCGCCTTCGCTCGGTTGGTGTGCGGCCCGCGCCGCTTCCTGCCCAAGCCGCATGTGCTGGAGGTTCAGGTCACCCACCCAGCACCCGCCTACCGGGCCGAATATGATCGCATTTTCCAATGCCCGGTGACCTTCTCCAGCCCTTGGAACGCCATGCGGCTCGATCCGCAAATTGCCACCTGGCCAGTCGCGCTACAGCCCCGCTATGTTTTCGATGTCCTCACCCAGCGGGCGGATGGCTTGTTGCAGGCGCTTGAAGACCAGAAGACCGTCAGCGGCCGGGTTGAGGCGGTTCTGCTACCGCTGCTGCATACGGGTGAGGCAAGCGCCGACGGCGTCGCCCGGGCGCTCGGCTTCAGCCGCCAGACCTTGTTCCGCAAGCTGAAATCCGAAGATGCCAGCTATGAACAGCTGCTCGACGCGCTGCGCCACCGGATGGCGCTGCGATACCTCTCGGGCGGCAGGGTCTCGGTCAACGAAACTGCCTATCTGGTCGGTTTCTCCGAACCCGCCGCCTTCTCCCGCGCCTTCAAACGCTGGACCGGGAAAAGCCCGCGCGACGTGCGGCTGGCGAGGGCGGCGGGGTGATGGTTGGAACGAGGGAAGATCAAGCGCGATATGGCCACAGCCAAGCCGCAATTTTCCTACATTACTTCAATATGCTACGCTTCCGACCGCTCTTTGAACGCGTCGATAACATGCCGGTTTGCCAACCCGAAAACCGGCCTGCGAAAAAGTGATGGAGACCCGCAACTTCCGCAACTTCACCTCGGCGGGGTAAGCCTCAGTCCCGCGGTTTCGGGGTGAACGCCCGTGCCGGATCGAAGGCTTCATCGAGCAACCGCGCCAGCCGCAGCGATGCGCGTTCGATTTGTAGGCGTTGCGGTTCGACCGCCTTGGCAAGCGACTCGTTGGTCAGCGTCACCCGCCCGGTTGGCTTCGGTCCGCACGGATCGCCGCCTTGCGCGAGTGCATAGGCGGTGTCGCGGCTGACGGTCCAGGCTTCGCGGCTCCAGTCGGCCACTGTCCCGGCGGTGATGGCGGCGCGCTCGGCATCGTCATATCGGCGTTCGAGCGAGGGGGGCGTGGTGAGCGCGCGCTCAGCGATCGCGCCGTCCCAAACGCCGTGCAGGTTGAGCCGCTCCGGCGCGTACAAGCCATAAGCGACCCGCACGTCATTGCCGCCGCGGTCGCTGCGGTCGCCAGCGTGCAGCGGCATGTGCAGATCACCGACAAAGTGAATCAGGAACACCGTCGCGGCGATCTTCTCGCGCAGCGGGATCGATCGATCTTGGATCAGCTTTACCTGCCGGTCGATCTGGGCGGAGACGCAATTGCCGTTGGCGCAGGCGCTGGTCAGGTCGAAGGGCTTGCAGATGTCGACATTCTGGTAATGCCACGGCCCGGTATAGTTGAACCGGTCGCCCATCGCGCGGATGCAATCGGGCCAGACGCTCGCATCCTCGGGCGTTTTGGCAGGGCAAGTCGGCGTTTCGAGCAGTCCGGTGCGGGCGAGCATCGCACTGACGGCGGCGCGGGTCGCCGGTTTGGCGTTGGCCAGCGCGATGCGCGCAATCGCCCCGTGCGCATAGCGGCCATAAGCCTGGGCGGGGCCGTGGATCAGCAGCGAGAGCGCCGCGACGAAAAGGATGAGCGGGCGGATCATGCGTGGCCCCTAACCAGCGAATGGGACGGCTGGAAGTTAATTCTCGTCGCCAAAGATTGCGATCGTCCGGTTGCCCGTCGCATCGGTGCAGGCCCGATACATGCCCGGCGTCGAAAAGCGCCACACCGCGTCACCCGCAGGCGTCGCCACAATCACCCCGCCGGTGCCGCCCAGCGCGACCACGCCCGCGATCACCGCATCGGCGGCGGTCGCCGCATCCTCGCCGAGCATTCGCATCCGCGCGGCGATCTCGTGCCCTGCCGATTCGCGGATGAAAAATTCGCCCGCCCCGGTGGCGGATACGGCACAGGCGCGATCATCGGCATAGGTCCCAGCCCCGATCAGCGGGGTATCGCCCACCCGGCCCCAGCGTTTGCCGGTCACCCCGCCGGTCGAGGTCGCAGCGGCGACATGGCCGTGCGCATCGCAGGCGACTGCGCCGACGGTGCCGTATTTCATCTCGGCATCGAACCAGCCCGCGGGTTTGGCGCGCAGTTCGGCCAGTTGCGCGCGGCGTTCGGGGAGGACGAGCCAGTCGTTATCGGCGGGCTCGACGCCCTGTTCATGGGCAAATTCTTCCGCGCCCGCCCCGCTCAGCATCACATGCGGGGTGGCAGTCATCACCGCATGGGCGAGGGAGACGGGGTTGCGCACAGTGGAAACGCCCGCCACCGATCCGGCGCGCCGATCGCGCCCGTCCATGATCGCCGCATCGAGCGAGATCTGCCCGTCAAACCCCAGCACCGCCCCGCGCCCCGCATTGAAATGGGGGTCATCCTCCAGCACGCGCACCGCCGCTTCGACGGCATCGATCGCATCGCCACCGGCGCGCAGGATCGCGGCCCCCGCATCCAGCGCCGCCCCAAGCCCGGCCCGCGCCCCGGCGGATTGCTCGGGCGAAAGCGTGTCAGGCCGCAAAATGCCCGCGCCGCCATGGATCATCAGCGTCCAGCGATCCGCATCGGTGCTCATCGGGCTGAACCGTCAACCGGAGCCGGTCGGCGCTTGCGAAGGCCGATCAACGGCCGAAGCCAGCCAATCTCGCGCCCGATCCGGTAAAATGCCCAGCATCCCATCACGGTCGCCGCCAGGATAATCACGAATTCGGTTGCTGCCCCCAGACCATAGGCAAGCAAGGCGCCCGCCACGACAACGATGATCGTCTGGTGGATCATATAGAACGGGAACACCGCTTCGTTGAGCATCGGGCGCAGCCGGTGGTCATGATTCCACCAGCGATCGGCAATCGCGATCAGCGCGACGATCGCCCCCCAGCACTGGATGGCGCGTGCCACGCCGAAGAGATACCAGGTAGTGCGGCGCGAATAGAGCTTGTCGAGAATATCGAGCTCGACGCCCGCGATGAAGGCATAGCCGGCCACCGCCATCACCCCACCAACCCACCACCACGTCCGGATCGCGCGCCACACCCGTTCGCTGTCGCGGAGCAGAAAACCGAATAGCAGCATGGGGAAATAGACGCGGTGGACCTGCCAGTCGTCGAAAAAGGCGTGCGTTTCGCGCGCGCCGGGAAAGGCGTAGCTCCAGTTGGCGATCAGCAGCGCCATTGGCACGATCAGGATCAGCGGCCCCGCCAAAACGCGCCCGGCGATTTCGCCGATCCACCTGCGCGCGACCCTGGGTGTCAGCGCGATCCCCAGCGTCAGCAGGATCGTGTAAAACCACAGATAGCCGACGAACCACAGATGCTGCCACGTCGGCAGAACGATGCCGTCCAACGTGCCGAAACGGAAATAATCGAACGCCCAGAAATGCAGGAAGCCCTTTGCATAATCATGCTGGGTGGTCAGCTCGATCCAGGGTTGCGGGGGGACGATCATGATCACGCCGAACAGCAACGGCACAATCAGCCTTTTGGTGCGCCCCCAGGCAAAACCGCCGGGCCGCGGATCGCCGGCGAAGATCGCTCGGCTCGCATAACCCGATACCACGAAGAGCAGCGGTAATCGCCACGCATTCACGGCTTGGAGCGGCACCGCGACCCATTCCATCGGGTGCGCGGTTTTGGCGTGATAACCCCAGTGCACGAACACCAGACCGATATGGTAGAAGATCAGCAGGCCGAACGCGCCGATCCGCAGCCAATCCATCCCGTAATGTCGGCCCACCCTGTTCTCCTGCCGGTTGTGCCGTTTTGCCGACGCCGGTTCGTGTTCGGCCTCGCTATCGTATCGACGCGCGGGGATGGCAACGCTATATCGTCAGCGAACCGTTTGAGGAACTTTGCCATGTCGCTTCGCCCTTGGCGCGATATTACCCGTCGCAAGAGCCGCCAGATCATGGTCGGCAACGTGCCCGTCGGCGGCGATGCGCCGGTGACGGTGCAGACGATGACGAACACACCGACCGATGATGCGAAGGCAACGATCGATCAGATCCGCCGCTGCGAGGATGCCGGTGTGGATATCATCCGCGTGTCCTGTCCGGACGAGGCAAGCACCGCCGCGCTGAAACAGATCGTCCGCGCCAGCCGGGTGCCGATCGTGGCCGACATCCATTTTCACTATAAGCGTGCGCTGGAAGCCGCTGATGCGGGTGCTGCCTGCCTTCGTATCAACCCCGGCAATATCGGCTCGGCCGCACGGGTGAAGGAAGTCGTTAATGCCGCCAAGGCGAATGGCTGCGCGATCCGGATCGGTGTGAACGGCGGCAGCCTCGAAAAGGACCTGCTCGAAAAATATGGCGAGCCTTGCCCCGATGCGCTGGTCGAAAGCGCACTCGATCATATCAAGCTGCTGCAGGACCATGATTTTCATGAATTCAAGGTCGCGGTGAAGGCGTCCGATTTCTTCCTGGCGGTCGCCGCCTATCAACAACTTGCCGAAGCCGTGGATTGCCCGCTGCATCTCGGCATCACCGAGGCAGGCGGCTTTGTTGGTGGTACGGTAAAGTCGGCGATCGGGCTCGGCACGCTGCTCTGGTATGGCATCGGCGACACGATTCGCGTCTCTCTCTCGGCGGAACCCGAGGATGAAGTCCGCGTCGGCTTCGAGATCCTGAAGGCGCTCGGCATCCGCAATCGTGGCGTGCGCGTGGTCAGCTGCCCCAGTTGCGCGCGACAGGGTTTCGATGTGATCCGCACCGTGCAGGCACTCGAGGAGCGGCTTCAGCACATCCGCACGCCGATGAGCCTGTCGGTGCTCGGTTGCGTCGTCAACGGCCCCGGCGAAGCGCGCGAAACCGATATCGGGCTGACCGGCGGCGGCAATGGCAAGCACATGGTCTATCTGTCGGGCGTGACCGATCACACCGTGCAGAGCGAGGACATGATCGAGCACATCGTCAAGCTCGTCGAGGCCAAGGCAGCGGAGATCGACGCAGCGGATCAGTCGAAACTCGTCGAGGCGGCGGAATAGGGCCTTGGCCTGGCTGTTGCTCGTACTCGCCGGTCTGTTTGAGGTCGGCTTTACCACCTGCCTTCGCTATACCGATGGCTTCAAGAATCTTGGCTGGAACGCCGGGTTCTTCGTCTGTGCCTTTCTCAGTTTTACGCTGCTGGAAGAGGCAGCGAAGACGATTCCGCTGGGCACATCCTATGCGGTGTGGGTTGGTATCGGTGCAGTGGGTACCGTGCTGGTGGGCGTTGTAACCGGCGAAGAGACGATCAGCGTCGTCCGAATCCTCCTGCTGTTTGGGCTGGTCGCGTGCATCGTAGGGTTGAAGCTGGCGCATTAAACCTTTTTGGACTGCGTGTGACCAACGCGACCTAGCCAGGGCATCGGTTACCATGATAGGTCATGGGTACGAAAGGTGATCTCATGACCTATCAGGCAAAGGTTATTGCGGGTGGCAAGATCGTCATCCCCGCCGAGCTGCGTCGCGAACTGGGTATTGCCGATGGCGATACCGTGGTCATCGCGCGCGATGCGGCGGGCAGCCTGTCGATCAAAACCCATGCACAGGTTATCGCAGAGGGGCAGCGGGCGTTTCGTGCCATGCTCAAGACGCCATTCACGGTTGACGATTTCATCGCGGATCGCCGTAACGACGCTGCAACGGGCTGATGGTCGTGCTCGATAGTTCAGCGCTGCTGGCGTTGCTGCTTGATGAACCGGGCGCGACGGCGGTCGAACCCGTTGTCCGAGGGGCGGAAGTGTCGATCGTCAATCTGTGCGAGGTATTGACCAAAGCGGCTGAGGCCGGTGGCAATATCGAGGGGACCAAAGCCATTCTGCTGTCCTATGGCATCACCGTCATGGCATTTCATGAGGCGCAGGCGATGGAAGCGGCACGCTTGCGCCCACTGACGATGCACCTCGGCCTGTCGCTGGGCGATCGAGCGTGCCTTGCGCAGGGGCACATCAGCGCGTTGCCGATCCTGACCGCCGATCAACAGATGGCGAAGGCCGATATCGGCGTCGACATTCGCCTGATCCGTTGAGCGCGCGCCCAACTTCTGCCGCGCTAGCGTTTGCGGTCGCCTCAGGCGGCATCGCGACCTATTCGGTGATGGATGCGCTGATGAAGGGGCTGAGCATAGAAAGCGGTGCGTACAGCGCGGTTTTGTGGCGCTCGGTGGTAGGGGTGATGCTGCTCGGCATTGTATTTGTCGCGCGACGGCGGCCCTGGCCCGAACCGGCGGCATTGAAGCTACATCTGATGCGCGGCGCGACGGCGGGTTTTTCAGTGTTGCTGTTCTTTTGGGGGCTGGTGCGCGTGCCGATGGCGCAAGGGGTGGCGCTTACCTTCCTCGCCCCGCTGATCGCGCTGTATTTCGCGGCCGCGTTGCTGGGGGAGAAGATCCGGCGCGCGGCGATTCTGGGATCGGTGGTGGCCAGTCTCGGCGTACTGGCGATTGCGGCGGGCGAGGTGCAGGCGCAGGCATCAACCGCGCATGTGCTCGGCTCGATCGCGATCTTTGCGGCGTCGATCTTCTATGCCTACAGTCTGATCCTGCTTCGCCAGCAAGCCCAGCTCGCCGATCCTTTGGAGGTGGCGCTCTTCACCAGCATCGTGCTCGGCGGGCTGTTGCTGATCGGTGCGCCGTGGTTCGCGGGGCTACCCTCTGCCGCGCAACTGCCCGCGATCGGCGCGTCGGCGGTCTTGGGGTCGATCTCGGCAATGGCACTCGCCTGGGCCTATGGCCGGGCCGAGGCGCAGGTGCTGGCGCCGGTCGAATATACCGCATTCGTCTGGGCCGCGATCCTCGGCTATCTGGTGTTTGATGAACGCGTGTCCATCTATACCGTGATCGGCACGGTGTTGATTATTAGCGGGTGCGTGCTGGCGGTGCGCGGCAAGGCGGCACCCGCCCCACAGACCGAGGCTGCCGCATGACGCATGTGATCCGCTTTGCCACCGCAGCCGATGTGCCCGTGATTCTGCATCTCGTGCGCGAGCTGGCAATTTATGAACGCGCGCTCGACAAGGTCGTCGCGACCGAGGCGTTGCTCCACGACGCGATGTTCGCCGCCACGCCGGCCGCCGAGGCGCTGATCGCCGAAGTCGATGGCGCCCCCGTTGGCCTCGCGTTGTTTTTCCATAACTTCTCGACCTGGACCGGCTGGCGCGGGCTGTATCTGGAGGATTTGTACGTTACGCCGGAGGCGCGCGGGCTGGGGATCGGCAAAGCGCTGCTCCAGCGACTAGCCGGCGTTGCGGTCGAACGTGGCTGTGCACGGTTCGAATGGCAGGTGTTGACCTGGAACACCCCCGCGATCGATTTCTACCGCGCGATGGGGGCTGAACTGATGGAGGAATGGCGCACCTGCCGGGTTTCAGGCGACGCGCTGGTCCGGTTGGCGGCGGAGGCCTGATGGCGGTCGATGCCGGCCTGATCGCCTGGGTGGAGGAGGCGCTCGCCCCAATGGGCACCGTTACCCGGCGCGCGATGATGGGCGGGGCGACGCTTTATCTCGATGGCACGATCTTTGCGATCGTCGCTGACGATATGTTGTGGTTCAAGGCCGATGCAACCAGCGATGCGCAGTGGGACGAAGCCGGTTGCCCCCGCTTTACTTTTCAGATGGGGGAGGGTCGCGAAGGATCGATGAATTACCGCCGCGCGCCCGACGATGTGTATGACGATGCCGATGCAATGCGCGACTGGGCGATGATCGCGGTGGCGGCGGGGCAGCGGGCACCCGCCCGCAAACCCCGCAAAAAGACCTAAGCCGTCTTCTTCGCCTCAGCGCGCTCGACCGCTTCGATCACGATCCGGCGGGCTTCGTCGGCGCCGCCCCATTTGCCGACGCGCACCCATTTCTTGGGCTCCAGATCTTTGTAATGGGTGAAGAAATGCTCGATCTGTTGCATCACAATCTCAGGCAGATCATGATGTTCGTCGACGTTTGAATAATAAGGGAAGGTTGCGTCGACCGGCACGGTCAGCAGCTTTTCATCGCCACCGGCTTCGTCTTCAAGGAACAGCACCGCGATCGGGCGTACGCGCACGATGCACCCGGGAATGAAGGGCGAGCGGGCAACCACCAGCGCGTCGAGCGGATCGCCATCGGGCGATAATGTATGCGGGATGAAGCCGTAATTGGCCGGGTACCGCATTGGTGTGTGCAAGATTCGATCGACGAACAACGCGCCGGATTTCTTGTCGAACTCATATTTCACCGGCTCGCCGCCGACCGGCACTTCGATGATGACGTTCAGGCTGTTGGGAACGTCATCACCCACCGGAACCATGTCGATACGCATAGAATCGTGATCTTCCTATTTCGCTGCCAAAAGCCGATCGAGGCCACCCTCTCCGGTGCCGATTTTTTCGAGGCGCGGGTAGCGTAGTCCGCCGTGATAGTCGATTGCAAAGCGCTCGATCCGTTCGCCATTCTTGACGAGCAGTTCGATGGGGGCACTGGTTGCCTTTGCGGCGGTGATGGCTTCCTTTAGTTTTTCCGCGGTATAGGCAAAGCCGTTGACGGCGGTGATCGTCCGCCCGACCGTCAGCCCTGCCTGATAGGCTGGGCCATCCCAGGTGATCGCGCTGATTTCCGCACCCTTGCCGATTACCATCCCCAATGAATAGCTGAGGTCAGTGATTGTGCGTCCTTTCTCGTTCGCCTTGAAATAGGCGGTCGGCGTTTCGGTGTAGACCAGGGTATAGCCATTGGCGGCAAAGCCCGAAATCGGGGCAGGCGCGCCGGTTTCGGTAATCCGCGTCGTCAGGAATGCCTGCCAGTCATAAGGCGTGATCCCGTTCAGCGTGGTGACGACATCGTCGAGCGTATAGGTCACCTGGCCCCAGTCACCGTCATTGATACCGAAAAACGCACGGGCGAAATCGTCCATCGATTTCTTGCCCTTGGTCTGTTTGCGCAGGATCGAATCGACTTCCATCCAGATCAGCAGGCCTTCGTTGTAATAATCCTCCGATCGCTGCCAGCTCGTCCACGCCTTGGGCTTGCGCGCGGCGATGATGGGGTCGTTGGTGGTATCGACCAGCGGCCGCCACTGGCGCGCTTTCGACGTATCGAGATTGGCCATGATCATCGCATAGGCATCTAGCGTATCGGCCTTGCTGACGATGCCTGATCGCGCCTGGAGCACATAGCCCCAGAACTGCGTCTGGCCCTCATAGACCCACAAAAGACTGTCGCGCATCGGCGTGCGGAAATCGGGGGTCCACAGGTCGGCCCCACGGCGGAATTTGCCATCCCAGCTGTGCACATATTCGTGCGGCAGCAAATTGCGCGAAGGCATGCTGGTTTCCCATTCGGTGAAATAGCCGGGCTTCACGCCATCTTCGGACGATCGGTGATGTTCGAGCCCGATGCCGCCAAGTTCGTCGGAGATGGTGAACAGGAAATGATAATTGTCGTAATGCTGCGCACCGAACAATTTCACCGCTTGTTCGACCAGCCTCTTGTGCGCATCGATCTGCGCGTCCTTTGCAACCAGCTGCGCCGGTGTATCGGCAAAAGCGTCGATCGTGACGCGCGGTGAGAGCGCAAACGCTTTATAATAGCGCCCGGCCACCACCGGGGAATCGACCAGCACTTCGTAGTTGGTCTTTTCATAGGTATAGACAGGACCGTTCACTGTCGCCGTCAGCGCAGACGCGGCCGTCCAGCCTTCGGGATAGGTCACCACCGCCTGCACCGGAATCTGCCGGGTGAAATAGCCGGCGGGATACAGGCTCATCGAATTCCATTGCAGGCTTAGCAGGTTCTGCGTCATCGCGACGCGACCCTGATTGGTCGCGGTTGCCGACAGGAACTGCAGATCGATATCGATCGCACTCGCGCCTTCTGGAACGGTGATGTGAAAGGCGAACACGTCGACCGGATCGCGCGTCCAAGCGATGGGCTTGCCTCCGGCGCTGATCTTCAACCCGCCAAGCTTTTCGATCTGCCCTGAAGCCCAGTGATTGCCCGGCAGCCATTTCGGGAACAGCAGTACCATCGGCCCGGGTTTGGCCACCGGCATGACTTCCTTCACGCGGAAAATGCCCTGGCGCGTATCGGTTGCGTCTATATTCAGCGTGATCGTGCCGGGATAGGGAATGTCCTGCGCCGCCGGAATGCGATCGACATGCGGCACCGGCTGGGGCTTCGAATTCTCGGCAAGCGCGGGGGTGGCGACGCACAACATGGCGGGCAGCATCGCCGTTACGGAAAGCAGACGGATCATCGGACGGGGGGCTTTCGACAGGATGTAATGTGACGGCGTGGTTAAAGCAGCGCCGCTCCTTATCGTCCACCCCCCATGATCAACCGCAACTCAGGCGCCAACCGCCTCGGGCAGCGCCTTGCAATAGCGTGCGACATCCTCGATCCGGCCGGTCGACACGCGTGACCACTGCGTCCATTTGCCGTAAGCGCCGCGGATCATCACGCCCTTCGCTGCCATCGCCTTTTGCACCGCATTGGCATCGGCGACCTTCACGAAGACGAAGTTCGCCGATGGCGTCAGCAGCTCGAGTCCCGCCGATTTGGCGGACGCCGCGATCATCTCGCGCGCTTCGGTAATCTTGCCCTTGGAAAAGCTCTTGAAGCTCTCTTCCTCGAAAGAGGCGATCGCGGCAGCAAGTCCGGCGGCGTTGAGCGATGTCATCATATAGCGGCGGATCAGCGCGGCATTGGCGGGGCTCGAAATCGCATAGCCGATCCGCATCCCGGCCATGCCGAAAATCTTCGAGAAGGTCCGCGTGATGATAACGTCATGTCCGGCGCGGACCATATCGATCATCGAGCTGTAATCGGGATCGACCACCAGCTCGTTATACGCTTCGTCGATCAGCACGGTCTTTTTGGGCGCGACGGTCTTGATGAAGCCGCGCAGTGCATTGCCGTCGATCAACAGCCCGGTAGGATTGTTGGGGTTGACGATATGGACGAGGCCGATGCTGTCATCCACGGCCGCGGCGATGCCCGGCAGATCGACTTCCATCCCCGCGGTCATCGGCACGGTCTTAAGCGTCGCGCCTAGCTTCACACCCCATTTGGCGGTGGTATCCCAGAACAGCTCGGCGCCAAGATAAGCGCCCTTGGGCTTCCACGCGAGCGCGATGGCGTTGAGTACTTCACCCGATCCCGTGCCGATCACCACCTGTTCGGGCAGCACGCCATATTTCTCGGCGATCATCTTGGTCAGCACGCCGGTTGCGGTGTCGGCATAATAAGCACCCTTGGCGGTCGCGGCTTCGGCGGCGAGCTGGGCCTTGGCGCTGGGGCCATAGGGGTTTTCGTTGAGCCCCAGCCGCGCGATGCCGTCCTTTGGGCCGAACATTCCGCCGATCATCGCCGGCGCCGGCGATGTCGGGCGGGCGAAAGCTGGCGCGGCAAGAGCGGTGGCGAGGGGGACGGCGGTTGCCCCCAGCATCAGGTTACGGCGGGAAATTTCCATCGGGCGTCTCCTTTGGTGTTGGTTAGAACCAGGCGTTGCGGAACATGATGACGGATACGAACAACAAATACAGGCCAAACACGCGCTTGAGCGGTGCAGCGGGCAGGCTATGCGCGGCGGCGGCCCCCAGTGGTGCTGTAAGCATTGATGTGCAGGCGATGATCGCGGCACCGGGCACGTTGACGTAACCGAGCGATCCCATCGGCAGATCGGGAACGCCCATGCCGATGATCGCAAAGCCGATGGTTCCGGGCACGGCGATCACGAAGCCAAGCCCCGCTGCGGTCGCGATCGCCCGGTGGATCGACCGTCCACACAAGGTCATCACCACCACCGCGATCGTCCCGCCGCCAATGCCAAGCAGCGATGAAAAGGTGCCGAGCCCGCCGGCAATTGAGGCGCGCATCACCCCCGTTGGCATGCGGTCACTCATCGGGCGGTTGCCGAGCCAGGGTGCTATGAAGTGGGTCGACATCGCAAAAACACCCACGGCAAAGATCAAGGTCAGGCCGCGCCCGTCGATCAGCCGCGCGAGCAAGATGCCCGCGCCGACCCCCAGGACGATCCACGGCGCCCAGCTTTTCAATATGTCGAAATCAACCGCGCCGTGCCGGGCATGTGCCTGCACCGATCGCAGCGAGGTGAATACGATCGTCGCCAGCGACGTGCCGATCGCGACATGGGCGTACTCGGCCGGATCGCCACCCAACACCGGTAGCAGCGCGATCAGTGCGGGCACGACAACAAAGCCCCCGCCGATGCCGAATATCCCGGCGGCAAACCCCGCCAGCAATCCGGCGACCAAGAGCGCGACCAATCCCGGCAGCCAGGAGGCGAGCAGGCCGGTCATCGGCGTGGCTCAGGGAGGAGCGAGGACGCTGGCATTACTAAACACTCCGCCGCTGACGGGGGCCAGCGGTGTGGTTCCTGCGACGCATGCCAGGGATCGTATCGTCCCCAGTTGTTCGAATGTTGCGCGGGCGGCGCGGTCGAGTCAATCGCGATTACCGATATGGGAACATCCGCGATGGGAAGGACTGGCATTCGCGAAAATCCTCGCTTAGACAACGCGCGAGAATGGCTCGCATCGAAACGCCCAACCGCATTCGCGGGACGCAGGATATATTCGGAGAGGACCAGCGCCGTTTCGCGCGGGTCGTCGACGCGTTCGAACGCGTCTGCAAACTTTACTGCTTCCAGCGCGTCGAGCTGCCGGTGTTCGAATCGACCGCCGTATTTGCGCGCTCGCTCGGCGAAACCACCGATGTCGTCTCGAAAGAAATGTACACCTTCGAGGATCGCGGCGGTGATTCGATCACGCTGCGGCCGGAATTCACCGCCGGCATTGCGCGCGCTTTCCTGACCGAGGGGTGGCAGCAATATGCGCCGCTGAAGATCGTCACCCACGGGCCCGTCTTCCGCTATGAACGCCCGCAAAAGGGGCGCTATCGCCAGTTCCACCAGATTGATGCCGAAGTGATCGGCGCGAGCGAACCTGCCGCCGATGTCGAACTGCTGGTGATGGCCGATCAGTTGATCCGCGAGCTGGGCATATCGGATGGCGTGACCTTGCAGCTTAACACGCTGGGCGATGCCGAAACGCGCGACGCGTGGCGCGGGGCGCTGGTCGCGCATTTCGAGGCGCACCGCGGGGAATTGAGCGAGGACAGTATCGCGCGACTGGCCAAGAACCCGATGCGGATTCTGGACTCGAAAGACCCACGCGACCGGCCAATCGCCGATGCCGCGCCGGGGATTGACGGCTATCTGACAAGCGAAGCGGGGGCGTTTTTCGAGAGCGTGACCAAGGGGCTTGATGCAGTAGGGGTTGCCTGGACGCGCAATGATACGCTGGTGCGCGGGCTGGATTATTACCGCCACACCGCGTTCGAATTCGTCACCGACCGGCTCGGCGCGCAAGGGACAGTGCTGGCAGGCGGACGCTATGACGGGCTGATCGAGAGTTTGGGGGGTAAGCCGACCCCTGGTGTTGGCTGGGCGGCGGGGATCGAGCGGCTAGCGATGTTGTTGGATGAGTCCCGTGATGAGGCGCCTCGTTTTGTGCTTCTTCCGCAAAACGACTCCGGGGATTCTGCCGACGCCGCATATAAACTATTGTTTCTGTTGAGGCGTGCCCAGTTTGCGGCCGATATTGATCTGTCCGGCAAAAGAGATCGCAGAATTCAAAGGGCGGCTCAGCGAGGGGTTGCCGCGATGTTATTCGTCAACGTCGAGAATGGGACGAGAATACATATATCTTTGAAGCCCTTAAATATCACCGAGTCTCATGGAAATCTGTTGGAGAAAGTCTGGAACTTGCTCGCGGACTCGGGATTCGCTGTTCAGTCTGGCCTAAGTTCCGACGCGATTATTGCCGAACCGCGACCATGACCACCATCTCCTCCGAACGCATCGCGCAGATTGCCGCGCGCCGGGATGAGCTTCAGGCGTTGATGGCGACGAACGAGCTACCATTCTTTCGTCACCCCGGCCTTGAGCCGGGGTCCCGCTTCTTCGGCGCGGGACAAGGCAGCGGGACCCCGGGTCAAGCCCGGGGTGACGGTTTGGGGTTGGGACCTTTGACCAAACTCTTTTTCCGTCATTCCCGCGAAGGCGGGAATCCAGCTTATGCTGCATCGCGGGTGGAGCTCGAAGGCAGCGGGACCCCCGCCTTCGCGGGGGTGACGGATCAAGGCGGGAGGAGCCGGTGAGCATCTCCCCCGAACGCATCGCGCAGATTGCCGCGCGCCGGGATGAGCTACAGGCGCTGATGGCGACGGGCGATTTGCCGTCGGACCGCTTCGTCGCGGTGTCGAAGGAATATGCCGAGCTCGAGCCTGTGGTGAAGGCCGCCTGCGAGGTCCGGCGGTTGCGGGCGGAGCTGGGCGTGCTCGACGGGCTGGTTGATTCGCCCGACAGCGATGCCGAAATCCGCGACATGGCGCGCGAGGAAATCGCCGATATCAAGCTGCGCCTGCCGGAAGCTGAGCGCGCGCTGGCGCTGGCGCTGCTACCGCGTGATGCCGCGGACGAGCGCGCGGCGATGCTTGAAATTCGCGGCGGCACCGGCGGTGACGAGGCGGCTTTGTTCGCGGGCGATCTGTTCCGCATGTACCAGCGTTATGCCGATAATCAGGGCTGGCGGGTCGAGCTGATTTCGGCGAGCCCCGGTGAATTTGGTGGCTATAAGGAAGTGATCGCCAGCGTGAACGGGCAGGGCGTGTTCGCGCGGCTGAAGTTCGAAAGCGGTGTCCACCGCGTCCAACGCGTCCCCGCAACCGAGGCGGGCGGGCGGATCCACACCTCCGCCGCGACCGTCGCGGTGCTGCCCGAGGCCGAGGAAGTCGATGTGAAGATCGACGACAAGGATTTGCGGATCGATATCTATCGCTCGTCCGGCCCCGGCGGCCAATCGGTCAACACCACCGACAGCGCGGTGCGGATCGTCCATATCCCGACCGGGCTGACGGTGATCCAGCAGGATGAAAAATCGCAGCACAAGAACAAGGCCAAGGCAATGAAGGTGCTGCGCACACGGCTCTATGAGGCCGAGCGTGAACGGTTGCATGCCGAGCGGGCAGGTGCGCGGAAATCGATGGTCGGCTCCGGGGACCGGTCGGAACGGATCCGCACCTATAATTACCCGCAAGGGCGGGTGACCGATCACCGCATCAACCTGACGCTGCACCGCCTGCCTGAAATCCTGCAGGGCGATATGGACGAACTGCTCGGCGCGCTGATCGCCGAGGATGAGGCGGAGCGGCTGGCGACGCTGGATGCCGCGTAGGGCGGCTTGCCGCCTGCGTCGGCAAGACTCGTCCAAGCGCGGCCGGCGGGGCGATTTGCCCCGTCCGACGACGCGGCCTTGCCGCGGCGCATGCCGATCCGCTCAACCGTCACCCCGGACTTGTTCCGGGGCCCACCCATCAAATCGCGTTGCGGTGGCCGAGGCGCGGTGGACCCCGGAACAAGTCTGGGGTGACGAATGATTGTGCAAGGGCTTACCTGTCGGAAGGTGTTGGCTGAGGCGGCTCTTGCGCTTGCCCAAACAAGCGACACCCCCCGCCTCGACGCTGAACTCCTGATGGCGCATGCGCTCGGCATCACCCGCGAGGACCTGCTGCTGCGTCATCTCGATGCGCCAGGGTCCGACGCCTTCGAAGCCCTGCTCGCCCGTCGCCTCGCGCATGAACCGATCGCCTACATCACCGGCACCCGCGCTTTCTGGACGATCGATATCGCCGTCGGCCCCGGGGCGCTCATCCCGCGCGCCGACAGCGAAACGCTGATCGAGGCGGCGATCGACCATTTTGCGGCGGCTGGCCCGGCGACGATCCTCGATCTCGGTACCGGGCCGGGGACATTGTTGCTCGCCGCCTTGGCGCAATGGCCACAGGCGACCGGGGTCGGCATTGACCGGTCTGACCCGGCGCTGGCGATGGCGAAGGCCAATGCTGACCGCCTGTCGCTTGCCGATCGCGCCTGCTTTGCGCTCGGCGATTGGGCCAATGGTATTGACCAGCGTTTCGATTTGGTCCTCGCCAACCCGCCTTATATCGGCACTGCCGAGGCGCTTCCCACCGATGTCGCCGCCTTTGAACCGCCCGAAGCGCTGTTTGCAGGGGCGGACGGGCTTGACGATTACCGCATCATTATTCCCCAACTGCCGCACCTGCTAACGCCGGGTGGCATTGCCGTGCTGGAGATCGGCCATACCCAGGCAGAAGCCGTCTCCCTCTTGGTCGACCAGCAGGGCATGACGGCATCGTTGCGCTTTGATCTGGCGGGCCGCCCGCGCGCCATTATCGCTCGATGACGCAAACACGAATTGTCACATAATTCCGCTTGGAGAAAAGGGCGAGCGCGGCTATTAAATGAGCAGGGGCACGCATTTTCGACATTGGTGGTTGAAAATGGGCAGTTGCCCAGATCCTTCGTCATGAAGCCGCTGTCGTCCGGTGGCCGTGGCAGACGCTGTCGATCCCGGTGGTCGGGGTCGGCGCGCAGAAGGGCATGCATCCGCATCTACGGAGCGACGCCGGTTTTGAATTTAAGGCACGAGGACAACAGGACTTGATCAACAATCGTCAAGCCGGCCGCCGTCGCGGTCGTGGCGGGCAGCGCTCGCAAGGTGGTGGCAATCCCGGGCGTGGTCCCGAAAACGGCAATCGCATCGATAATCGGGCACGCGGCAATGCGGCCCAGCTGCTCGAGAAATACAAGACGCTGGCGCGTGACGCCCAGATGCAGGGCGACCGCGTCAACACTGAATATTATCTGCAATTTGCCGATCATTATTTCCGCGTACTTGCCGAAACGCGCTCGCGCTTTGAGGAAAATCAGCCGCGCCGTGGCCCGAACGACCAGTTCGAAGATGGCGATGACGAGGATTTCGACGGCAATGTCGAAGGCATGGCCGATGACCGGGTCGATCCCTATCAGGGCGACCGGGGGAATGATCGCGTCGAGCGCAGCGATCGTCAGAATGGCCGCGATGCCGGCAATCGCGACTCCCAGCGTGACGGGCAGCGTGACGGCCAACGAGAAGGCCAGCGTGAGAGCGGCAATCGTGATGGTAATCGCGCCAATGGGCGTGACCAGAATCGTGATCAGCAGCGCGATGGCGGCAACCGCGATGGCAGCAATCGCGATGCCAATGGCAGCCGCGGTAACGGCCAGCGTGATGTCGCGCCGCGTGACGGTGCCGATCGCCCGGTGCGGCGCCCGCAGGTCGATCAGGGCTATCAGCCTGAACAGAATGTTGAGGCCGCACCCGCACCTCGCAATGATGACGAAGCCGATCGTCCCCGGCGTGGACGTCCGCGTCGCGCCTTGCCGGTCGCCGAGACGCCCCAGCATGCAGACGACGATATCGCCATTGACGCGGATCGCCTGCCGCCCTCGCTGAGCCTGTCGGCAATTGTTCCCGATGATGCTGAGCCGACAGAGGAAAAACCGCGCCGTCGCCGCAAGGCAGCCGTGACCGAGGCCAGCCCGGCCGAGTAATCTTTGGCAAAATTTGTCAGTAATTTAGCGGCGGGCCCAACGGTCCGCCGCATTTTTATGGGCCGAAGCGTTTGAGCGGTTGACCGCCCGACAGCCGACTCTAGCATGGCCCAAAGCAATCGGGAGAGGCTGTCATGCGCACGCTAACCGCGACGATCCGGGCGATGGGGTGCGTCACGGCGCCGATGCTGATCGCGACAGCCGCCCTGGCCCAGGATAATGTCGATCGCTCCGCCCAGGGCGAGGTGGCGGTTACGATCTATAACAACAATCTCGCGCTGGTGCAGGATGTGCGCCAGATCACCGTGCCATCCGGGCGATCGCGCCAGGAATTTCCCGATGTGTCCGCCCAGATAAGGCCGGAAACGGTGACGCTAGCAGGCGCCGGGCTCGGCGTGGTCGAACAGAATTTCGATTATGATCTGCTGTCGCCCGACAAGTTGATGGAAAAAGCGGTCGGCAAGATCGTCACGATCGTGCGCACCAACCCCGCCACGGGTGCCGAAACGCGCGAACAGGCGCGCGTGCTGGCGGCCAATGGCGGCATCGTTCTCCAGATCGGTCAGCGGATCGAGGTGCTGCGCGATGATGGCCTACCGGTGCGAGTGGTGTTTGACCGTGTGCCCGAAAATCTGCGCGCCCGCCCGACCTTGAGCGTGACGGTGGATGCCACGCGCGAAGGCCCGGTATCGGCCCGGCTCAGCTATCTGACGCCAGGGCTCGGCTGGACCAGCGATTATGTCGCGTTGTTCGATGAGGTGAAGAACGCCATCGATATGCAGGGCTGGGTAACGCTCACCAACAATACCGGCACGAGCTTTGCCAATGCCAAGACCCTGCTGGTCGCGGGCGCGGTGGGGGGCGGGCAGAACCGGTTCGCCGCGCTCAGCGATTCGCTTGAGGCGGCGGGCACCGAAAGCGGCATGCGCGAACGGCTCGGCGATTTTTATCTCTATCCGCTCGCCCAGCGGACGACGATCGCCAACGCCCAGCAAAAACAGGTCAGTTTCCTTGATGTGAAGGGGGCGCCAGCCCGCAAGGCCTATGAATTCGTCAATGGCTGGCTGGGTGCGAGCGACGTGCCGCAAAGCGCGACGACCGCGATCAAATTCTCCACCTCGCGCGATGGCGGGCTGGGCGATCAGCTCCCGGCCGGCACGATCCGCGTCTATTTGCGCGATGCCCGCGGCGAGCCCCAGTTCATCGGCGAAACCCGGATCGATCATACCCCGATGGGATCGGCGATGGCGCTGCGGATCGGCGAGGCGTTCGACGTAAAGGTGAAGACGATCGTCGAGGAACGCACCAAGCTCTCCAACCGGCGCTGGCAGACCAAGATGCGCTATACGGTGACCAACGCCCGGCCCGCGCCGGTGGTGGTCGATCTTGCCCAGTCCGGGCTGTATGGGGATGTGCGGATCGCGGCGCAAAGCATCACCGGCGACCGCGTATCGGCGGACCGGATCGAGTGGAAAGTGCCAGTGCCCGCCAATGGCACCATCGACGTGACGGCGACCTTCGACACGCGGTACTGACGATGCCCGGCAGGCACCTGCCCCTGACGCTGTTGTCGCTCCTGCTGCCGGTGATGCTGGCTGCAGGTCCTGCACCTGTCCCCGTGCCCGTCCAGGCGGAGGATGCGCGCGATGTGTCGGTGACGGTCTACCGTGATCCCAATCGCGGGCAGGGGCCGATGAACCGGCGTTGGCCGGGCGGCTATGCGCTGATCAGCGAAACACGAACGGTGACGATCCCGGCGGGCGACAGCGTCATTCGCTTCGAAGGCGTTGCTGAAGGGCTGTTGCCTGAAACCGCGATCGTCACTGGATTGCCGAACGGCGTGCGCGAAAAAAATCGCGATGCCCGGTTACTGTCCCCCGCCGGTCTGGTCGATGCCTATCTCAAACGACAGGTTCACCTCGTTCGCACCCACCGCAAGACCGGCAAGGTCGTCGAGCAGGATGCGATCATCCAGTCGGGCCCCAATGGCGGGGTCGTGCTGACGACGGTGGATGGGGTGGAAGCACTTCGCTGCAGCGGGCTCCCCGAACGGATGCGCTATGACGGCGTACCGGCGGGGCTCACCCCGCGCCCGACCCTGTCGGTGTTGGCGAGCAGCACGCGCGCGCTCACCGTGACGGTCCAGCTCACCTATATGGCGCAGGGGTTTGATTGGGGTGCCAATTATGTCGCGCGAACGGCGGCCGATAGCGAAAAACTGGGCTTGTTCGCCTGGTTGACCGTGGCCAATGGCGGGTCGCAGAGCTTTGCCGATGCCCGGCTTCAGGTGGTTGCGGGGCGGCCGAACAAAGTGGCCAATGCCCCGCCGCTCCGCCGTCCCGATCCGGCGTTGCGGCTGCGCTGCTGGCCCGCGGACATCACCAGCACGCATCCGCGTCAGGTATTTCGTCGGCTGCCCTGGGCGCTCGACGGCAGCTTTGCCGATGCCGAAGATTATAACGAATCGATCGTCGTCACAGGCTCGCGAACCCGGCGCGTCTATGCCCCGATGGCGATGATGGCCCCGCCGCCGCCACCACCCCCGCCGCCACCGCCGGTGATCGCCGCGCAGGAAGACTTGGGCGATCTGAAACTCTACCGGGTACCCATCCGCGTCACCTTGGCCGCACAAAGCCAGAAGCAGGTGGCGATGATCGACCAGCCCGCCGCCAGTTTTGCGCGGGTCTATTCGGCCAATGCGAACAGCGGCGGGATGGCGCCGCGCCCGATGCCGCTGCTGTTGCGCACTCGAAATGTAACGACCGACGGCCTCGGCGTACCGCTGCCCGCAGGCGGTCTCGCGCTGTTCGCGCCGCGCGACGGCGAGGATCTGCTGATCGGCGAGCAGCCGATGAAGGATCGCGCGGTGGGTGAGGAGATCGAGATCGTCACCGGCACCAGCCCCGATGTGCAATGGACGCTGGCTCGCACGCGGGTGAGCAAGAAACAGAGCGAATGGCGCGCCATCATCACCAATGCGCGGCCGGTGGCGGTCCGCGCTGAAATCGTGGTGCCCGGCCAGCTCGTTGATCGCCCGCCCGGCGTCGAGCGTGGACCCGGAGGCTGGCGATTGCCGATCACGGTCGACGCCAACGCCAGTGCGACGGTCAGCTATGCGATCAAGTCCGGTTCTTACGATCGCTGATCGTCACTGCTAGTCGATATGGCGTACCTGCTCGTCATGGCCGCTGCCTGAACTAAGGAACACCAGCCCCATCAGCGCTGCCGTCAACATAATCGTGCCGCCAAAACCACCAACGGCGGCGGCGATCGTGATCCAGGATAGCGGCCCGTAAACAAAGTCGAGCAACAGGATGGCACCCGTGACGATCACGATCATCGCCAATGTCATCCAACGCATGATCATCCGGTACCGTCCCCAGGCAAAGGCGGCATAATCGGGATCGTCGAGTCCGGGGGGATTTGCAGGCATTGCTTTCAATTGGCGGCAAAAAGTGGAATCCTCAAGGGCACATAATACCGTACCCGCATCGACGGGCCGGATGGAGGAGAGAATCGCATGACGATTGCATCGATCCTGGGCACCAAGGGACGTGATGTTCTGTCGGTTACCGCGCACCAGACCGTGATGGAAGCCGCCGCCTTGCTGGCTGAAAAACGAATCGGCGCGTTGCCGGTGATGGACGGACCCGATGTGGCCGGCATTTTTTCCGAACGCGATGTCATTCATGCGCTGAAGAGTCACGGTGTCGATGCACTGACTCGCAAAGTGGGCGACGTGATGACCGCCCCCGCCATTACCGTCAGCCCAAGTGATTCGGTGATTGGCGCGCTATCGCTGATGACGCGGCGGCGCATCCGCCATCTGCCGGTGATCGAAAGCGGACGGATCATCGGCGTCGTTTCGATCGGCGATCTTGTCAAATATCGGATCGACCGGATCGAGGCCGATGCGGCGGCGATGCGCGATTACATCCAGACGGCGTGACGATGTTTAGGCGGCGACCGGCTGTGGTCGCCGACGGACGATCGTGATGATTTCGGTGATAACCGGACGGGAGAATATGCCGAGCCAGCCCGTATAAATTGCGCCGCCCGCGCTCACCAAAATGGCGAGCCGCAAGAGAGGGGCGAGCACGGGTAGTGCCGAATCGATCATCATCACCCCGATCCCCATGGCGATTGCCGCAATCAGCGGCGGCTGGATCGATCGACCCAACGCGTCGGCGGTCACCCCGATCACTGGCAGCGTCCGTGTCAGGCTGATCGTCAGATAGACCGGATAGGCGGCAAGCCATGACCAGGCGAGTCCCATCACCCCCCAGCGGATGCCGATCAGATAGGCGATTGACAGCAGCACCGCGCCGGTTGCGCCATTGCGCACGCTGATGCCCGGATGACCTGTCGCATCGCAGGCGGGGGCCAGCAGTACTTGAAGCGTCAGCAACGGCATCGCACAGGCCAAAATCCTGACGATTGGGATCGCCTCGGTCCATTTGTCGCCCAGCATGGTCAGCACAATAGGTTCGGCGGTGACGGCAAGCCCAATATAGAAGGGCAAAGCGGCGGTCATGATCACGCGGATGCTGCGCGCAAAGGCACTGGCGATAGCGGTGCTGTCATGCTGCATCCGCGCATAGGCCGAAAAGGCGACCTCGTTCAGTGGCGGCACCACCTTCGATACGAAGATCTGGGTGAGGAACAGGCTGGTCGTGTAAATGCCGAGCATGTGCGGATCCAGCACGCGCCCGGCGATGAAGACGTCCATCTGGCTCTCGACGAACCATAGCAGCTGGCCGACCGCCATCACGCTGCCGTACCGCGCCAGATGCCCCGCGCCGCGAAAATCGAAGATCGGCCACATCAGTGATCGCGCCGCAACCGTCAGGCCGACCGCGCGGACGGCGAACATCACGATCGGCGCAATCACCAGCGTCCACACCCCGAACCCGGCCATGGCACCGCCAAGCGCCGCCGCAGCACTGGCGATTGACGATAAGATGTTGACCCGGGCCTGGCGACGAAAGTCCATTGATCTCGAGAGCAGTGCATAGGCCAGCGCCATGAATGGCGTGGTTGCATAAATCACGGCCTGCACCTGCAACATCTGGCCGATGATCGGCTGCCGGTAATAAGCAGCGGCAATGGGGGCCAGGATCAGCTGGATCACCGCAAGGCCCAGATTGACGAGCAGAATCATGCCGAACAGCTGACGTATTTCGCGTTCGGTCACGTTGGGCTGGCGAATCAACCCGCTTGCCAGCCCATAGCCGTTGAGCATGTTGAGCAGCAGCACGACCACCTGAGTCATCGCGAACAGGCCATAGTCCGCAGGCGCCAGGATGCGAATCACCATGAAGGTGGCGCCCCATTGCACCATCTGCGCGACAATCTGGCTGCCTGAGCGCCAGATAACGGCGCTGCGGACCTGATCGGCCAGTGATTCCGACTCGCGAATCAAAGGGGTGGCGGGTGATTCCATGGCCAAATGCTATGCGCCAAGGTGATTACAGAGCCGTAAACCCTAGGATTCCTGCGGGGTACAGGGCGGTTTGTAAGAAAATTGCAAAAAGCCGTTGACGGCTGTTGGAGCCACCCATATAAGCCACTCCACCGCAGCGATGAACCACACGGTTCGCCTCTGCAGTCACCAAATCCTCGGCGCTAGCCCAGCCCTCGATAAAAAGAGGAACGGGAAAGCGTCGGTCTTTTGCGCTCTTTGACATTGTCGGTTTAGATGAAGGGACATGTGGGCGGCGGCTCCGGGTTCGACGGTTTTAAGGCGTCGATACTCGGTTAAATTAAGCCGTTCCTATATGGACGTCCAGCGGGGCTTGCTCCGGTGGTCGGCTCATATGTCTCAATTTACATATCCACTAGTGAATGTAATTGTGCAGGAATGGCTCCTTGAAATGAGCTTGTTCGTCCGGATCATTCCATCCGGTCGTTCAGGAACATCAAACTTGAGAGTTTGATCCTGGCTCAGAACGAACGCTGGCGGCATGCCTAACACATGCAAGTCGAACGAGACCTTCGGGTCTAGTGGCGCACGGGTGC
>NCEE01000016.1 GCA_002280555.1 Sphingomonas sp. 32-62-10 | reverse complement strand
TAGGGTTGGTTGGCGTTGGCCGGGATCAGCAGATCGAGACTTTCCTCGAGCCGGTCCCACGGGTCGGCCGTTGGGCGTTCGGGCGCTGCATCGCGGTTCGATGCGGGCAAGAAGTCCACGAAGTCGCGGGCCGCGAGCAGCGCTTCGATATCATCATCGAACGCAACATCGGCGACCCCCGACTTCGTGGTATGCGTCACGGCACCCCCGAGTTCCTCCTGCGAGACCACTTCGTTAGTGACGGTCTTCACCACATCGGGGCCGGTGACGAACATGTAAGAGCTATCCTTCACCATGAAGATGAAGTCGGTCATCGCAGGGCTGTAGACGGCGCCCCCCGCGCATGGCCCCATGATCAGGCTGAGCTGCGGCACGACGCCCGATGCCAGCACGTTGCGCTGAAACACTTCGGCATAGCCACCGAGCGAGGCAACGCCCTCCTGAATGCGCGCGCCGCCCGAATCGTTGATGCCAATCACGGGCGCACCGACCTTCATCGCCATATCCATGATCTTGCAGATTTTCTGCGCGTGCCGTTCGGACAGCGACCCACCGAACACGGTGAAATCCTGGCTGAACACGAACACCAGCCGACCGTTGATCGTGCCGGAACCGGTGACGACGCCGTCGCCGGGAATGATCTGGTCCGCCATGCCGAAATCGACGCAGTTATGCTCGACATACATGTCGAGTTCCTCGAACGATCCCTGATCAAGCAGCACGTTGAGCCGTTCGCGCGCGGTCAGCTTGCCCTTGGCATGCTGCGCAGCAATCCGCTTCTCGCCCCCGCCCAATCGCGCCGCAGCGCGTTTCGCTTCAAGACGGTCGACGATCGTTTCCATAGGGCTCCCCGAAGACGGTCAGCCCCCTTTCCAAGGAATCGCGCGAAACGCAACCGTCATGAACGCGTCACACCTTGATCACGCCCTTGTCGATCAGACTGCGGGCGGTATCGACGATCGTGTCGGCAGCCGGGCGCGGGACCCAGCCGAGGACGTCGCGGGCGTGATCGGACGGGGTGATGCGTTGTTTGCCCAGCTCCCCCGTCACCATCCGGATCGTCGGATCGAACAGGCTGGAGAATTGCAGCACGAAATCGGGCAGCCCGCGCGTCGGCACCTTCCGCGCTTCGCCGCCCATCCGATCACGCAACACCGCCGCGACTTCCTTCATCATCATGAACGGGCCGGAGGCGATGAAACGCTCGCCATCGATGCCATCGGCGGTCAGCGCGCGGACATGGAGATCGGCGACATCGCGGACATCGACCACGCCGAAGCCGAAATTCGGCAAGCCCGGCAAGGAGCCCGAGAGCAACCGCGTGATGATCTGCACCGAGCTTGAGAAATCAGCGCTGAGCACCGGCCCCAAGACCGCGGCGGGGTTGACCGAGACATATTCCATGCCCGCACCTTCAGCCGCCATCCAGTCGCGCGCGGCGCGCTCGGCCAGGGTCTTTGACTTGGCATAGGCATGAACCTGCGGACCGTTAACATTGGTCCAGTCCGCCTCGGTATAGGTACCGATCTTCTTGCCATGCCCATAGGCAATCGCCGCGACCGACGATGTCATCACCACCCGCTTCACCCCCGCTGCCTTCGCGAAGCGCAGCGCCCGCAATGCCCCTTCACGGGCGGGCACGATCAGATCGTCCTCGTGGCGGACAGCACCACTCGGCAATGGCGACGCAACGTGCACCACATGGCTGCACCCCGCCACGGCATCGGCCCAACCCGCATCGTTCAGCAGATCAGCCGCAAAGAAGCGCAGCTTGTCGGCGGGCACCGCGAGCGCTGCTCGCACCTCTGCCTCGCGCGCCAGCGACCGGATCGTCGTGTTGATCGTCCAGCCCTGTTCGATCAGCTTCCGGATGATGAAGCCGCCAATATAACCGCTGCCACCGGTCACCAGTGCCTGTCCGCTCATCGATATGCTCCCCATCATTCGAAATCAGTTTTATATCGAAACTAAACTGCTGCCAAGCGGTTTGACTTGGCCGATCGGCAAGCTTGCGCCACACTGGCCGACCAGGAGATCAGGATGACCGACAAGCTCTATCCCGTGCCCGATGCGTGGGCGAAGCAGGCGCGAATCGATGCGGCGGGGTATGACCGGCTTTATGGGCGCGCGATCGCCGATTCGGGGAGCTTTTGGCTGGAACAGGCGCGGCGGCTCGACTGGATCAAACGCCCTGAAATCGCTGGCGACTGGTCATTCGATGAGCGCGATTTTCACATCCAGTGGTTCGCCGATGGCAAGCTCAACGTCGCCGCGAATTGCATCGACCGGCATCTGGCGAAGCGTGGCGATCAGACCGCGCTGATCTGGGAGCCCGATGCGCCGGAGGAAGAGCCGCGCCGCTTCACCTATCGCCAGCTTCATGCCGAGCTGTGTCGGTTCGCGAATGTGTTGAAGGCGCAAGGGGCCAAGCGCGGCGACCGGGTGACGATCTACATGCCGATGATCCCCGAAGCGGCGTTTGCAATCCTCGCCTGCGCGCGGATCGGTGCGATCCATTCGGTGGTGTTCGGCGGCTTTTCGGCAGAGGCGCTGGCGGGGCGGATCACCGATTGCGATTCATCGATCGTCGTCACCGCCGATGAGGGGCGTCGCGGCGGTAAGACAATCCCCCTGAAGGCGGCAGTCGATGCGGCGGCACGTCATGCCCCTGCGCTGAAAAAGGTGATCGTGGTCCACGCGACCGGCGGCGATGTGACGATGCATGAAGGCCGCGACGTGTGGTATCACGATGCCGCCGCGCAGGTTTCCACCGACTGCCCGCCCGAACCGATGGGCGCGGAAGACCCGCTGTTCATTCTCTACACCAGCGGATCGACGGGGAAGCCCAAGGGCGTGCTCCACACCAGCGGCGGCTATCTGCTCTGGGCGAGCCTGACGCATGAATGGTGCTTCGATTATCGCCCCGGTGATGTGTGGTGGTGCGCCGCCGATATCGGTTGGGTGACCGGGCACAGCTATATCCTCTATGGCCCGCTCGCAAACGGAGCGACGACGCTCATGTACGAAGGCCTGCCCAACTGGCCCGATGCCAGCCGCATCTGGCAGGTGGTTGATCGGCATCAGGTGAGCACGATCTTCACCGCCCCGACAGCCTTGCGCGCGCTGATGAAGGAGGGCGATGCGCCGGTAAAGGCAACCTCGCGCACATCGCTCAAACTGCTCGGCACGGTGGGTGAGCCGATCAATCCCGAGGCATGGCGCTGGTATCACGAAGTGGTGGGCGAGAGCCGCTGTCCCATCATCGATACCTGGTGGCAGACCGAAACCGGCGGCGCGATGATTGCGCCGATGCCGGGCGCGACCACGCTGAAACCCGGCAGCGCAACCCGGCCAATGCCCGGCGTCGTGCCCCAGATCGTCGATGCCGAGGGGAAGGTGCAGGACGGCGCGACTGAGGGCAATCTGGTCATCGCCCGCAGCTGGCCCGGGCAGATGCGCACCGTGTGGGGCGATCACGGCCGGTTCTTCCAAACCTATTTCACCACCTATCCCGGCAAGTATTTTACCGGAGACGGGTGCCGCCGCGATGCTGACGGTGATTACTGGATCACCGGCCGCGTCGATGACGTGATCAACGTCAGCGGCCACCGCATGGGCACGGCAGAGGTCGAATCGGCGCTTGTCCTGCACCCGCAAGTTGCCGAGGCAGCGGTGGTCGGGATGCCGCACGACATCAAGGGCCAGGGCATCTACGCCTATGTCACGCTGAACGCGGGCGAGACCGGCAGCGAAGAGTTGCGCCAGACCTTGCGGGCATGGGTGCGGACCGAAATCGGCCCGATCGCAACGCCCGATGCGCTGCAATTCGCGCCCGGTCTACCGAAGACGCGGAGTGGCAAGATCATGCGGCGAATTCTGCGCAAGATCGCCGAGGGAGACGTGTCGTCACTCGGCGATACCAGTACGCTGGCTGATCCGAGCGTGGTCGATGATCTGGTGGCGAATCGGATCGGGTAAGGCGCTGTTGCCTTCCTGTGCTATTCACCTCCGTTTGGGCTGAGCTTGTCGAAGCCCTGCCTTGCTTTCGACCGTCGACAAGAAAGGCAGCCCTTCGACAAGCTCAGGGCAAACGGCAGATGGTTACGGTCTTTCCACAATGCACATCCATGTAAGGGACGGCTTACATTTTTCGTTTGCGCTGGCGCCGCTTCACCGCTATAGCTTGGCAATACAGTACCTAGGAGGGTTTTCCATGCGCTTCAATCGTTTCGCTCGCCTTGCTGCGGCCACGGCCGTTCTTGCCCTTACCGTTCCTGCCCTTTCCAAGGATGCGGCTACCCCCCGCTATGGCAGCTTCGGCGTCGACCTGTCGGCCAAGGACGCAGCCGTAAAGCCCGGCGACGATTTCTGGACCTTCGCCAATGGCGGCTGGGCGAAGCGCACGCAGATTCCTGCCGACAAGGGTGCCGTGGGCTATGGCAACATCCTGTCGGATGAGGCCGAAATCAATGTCCGGCTGATCCTGGACGATATGGCGAAGAACCCCGGCAAATACGGCCCGACCGGCAAGCAGGTCGGCGATTTTTACGGCACCTGGATGGACGAGGCGGCGATCGAGGCCAAGGGCGGCGAGCCGCTGAAGCCCTACCTCGCTAAGATTGCGGCGATCAAGGACCTGACCGATCTGCAGACGATGTTCGCCACCGTCGGCTATCAGTCGCCGGTCGGCATCGGCATTATCCCCGATCTCGCCGATCCGACGCGCTACACCGCCGCCACCGGTCAGGCCGGGCTGGGCATGCCGCGCGATTATTACCTGCTCGAAGGCGACAAGTATGTCGCGTATCGCAAGGCCTACCGCGCTTACATTCAGAAAATGCAGGAACTGGCCGGTATCCCGGATGCCAGCGCCAAGGCCGATGCGATCATGGCGCTGGAAACCGCGCTCGCCAAGGAACATTGGACCCCCGAGCAGAGCCGCAACATCATGGCGCTCAACGATCCTCAGGATCTGGCCGGCCTTGAGAAGAAGGCCCCGGAATGGGATTGGGCCTTGCTGTTGAAGGTATCAGGCCTGGATAGCGCGCCCAAGATACTGTTCGCAAACAACACCGCGATTGCGGGTATGGGCAAGATTCTGGTCGCAACCCCGCTGCAGACCTGGAAAGACTATATGGCTTTCCACTTCGTCAGCAGCAACGCCGGCTTCCTGTCCAAGGTTTTCGATGACGCCCGGTTCGATTTCTATTCAAAGACGCTGTCGGGCGTGCAGACCCAGCGCGATCGCTGGAAGCGCGGTGTGCAGCTGACCAATGGTGCGTTGGGTGAAGCCGTTGGCCAGCTCTATGTCGACCGGTACTTCCCGCAGACCGCCAAGGCGAAGATGACCGAGCTGATAGAGAATCTGCGTGGTTCTTATCAGGAGCGGATCAGCAAGGCACCCTGGATGGACGAGCCGACCCGTAAGGCAGCGCTCGCCAAGCTGGCCGCATTCGAGCCCCGCATCGGCCACCCGGAGAAGTATATCGACTATTCGAGCTTCCAGGTGATCCGTGGCGATATGGTCGGTAACGCCATGCGATCGGGCGAATTCGCGCAGCAGCTCCAGCTCGAACGCTTCAAGAAGCCGGTCGATCGCAGCCTGTGGGCGATGACCCCGCAGACCGTGAACGCCTATTACAATCCGCTCGCGAACCAGATCACCTTCCCTGCCGCCATCCTTCAGCCGCCCTATTTCGATCCCAATGCTGATCCGGCGGTGAACTACGGCGCGATCGGCGCGATCATCGGCCATGAAATGGGCCATGGTTTCGACGATCAGGGCAGCCAGTTCGGCCCCACCGGCAAGTTCGAAAATTGGTGGACGCCAGAGGCGAAGAAGGCGTTTGCGGATCGCACCGCGGTGCTCGTCGCGCAGTTCGACGAGTATGAAGGTCTGCCCGGCACCAAGGTGAACGGCAAGCTGACGCTGGGCGAGAACATCGGCGATCTTGGCGGCGTAGAGGCGGCCTATGGTGCCTACCAGCGCTACCAGGCCAAATATGGCAAGGCGCCGGTGATCGACGGGCTGACCGGCGATCAGCGCTTCTTCATGGCCTATGCCCAGGCATGGCAGTCGAAACTGCGCGATGATGCAGCGCTTGCCCGGCTGCGTACCGATCCGCACAGCCCGCCTTATTTCCGCGTCAACGGCATCGTCCGCAATGTCGACGCCTGGTATACCGCGTTCAACATCAAGCCAGGCGACAAGCTGTATCTGGCGCCTGAGAAGCGCGTCCACATCTGGTAAAACCGACTGCAATCGCCCATGCTGTGCTCCATAAGAAGAGGAGAGGCAGCATGGGCGAAATGCAGATCAGGCCGCTGGCCGCGCATTGCGGGGCAGAAGTTACCGGCATCGATGTCCGGTCAATCGATGACGACGGCCTCGCCGCGATCCGGCAGGCGCTCGCCGATACCGGGGTCGTTCTGCTCCGCGATCAGCAGTTAAGCCCCGAAGATCACATCGCCTTTGCACGGCGCTGGGGCGATATCGACGTCAACAATTACTTCCCGGCGAATGGCGGCTATCCCGAAATCGCCGAGGTGCGCAAAGCCGAGACCCAGTTCGTCAATATTGGCGGCGGCTGGCACACTGATCACAGCTATGATGCGGTACCGGCGATGGGATCGATCCTCGTCGCGCGGGAATTGCCGCCGGTTGGCGGTGACACGTTATTCTCAAACCTCGGCGCGGCATATGACTCGCTGTCAGATGGGCTGAAGGCAACGCTTGCTACACTTCGCGCCGTGCACAGCGCCGACCATATCTATGGCCCCGACGGCGTGTATTCGAAGACCGATCAAGCGGCTGATCTGAAGGGTCATGATATCCGCGCCAACGCCGTCCACCCCGCGGTTATCACCCACCCGGTGAGCGGGCGGAAAATCCTCTACGTCAATCCAGCCTTCACGCTCCATTTCGAAGGCTGGACGCGCGAGGAAAGTCAGCCGCTGCTGCAATATCTCTACAGCGTAGCAATGCGCGAGGAGTTTCAATGCCGCCTTCAATGGCAACCGGGATCGGTCGCGGTGTGGGACAACCGATCGACTTGGCATCTGGCAATGAACGATTATCACGGGCACCGTCGACTGATGCACCGGATCACGATTTCAGGGGTTGCGCTGAACTAGACCGTGGGTGGCGGGAAACCTCGATCTCCAACATCCGTCACCCCGGACTAGTTCCGGGGTCCACCTCGCAACAATATTTTCCGCCTGTAGCCTCATCGCGGACCCTGGAACAAGTTCGGGGTGGCGATATCATCAGACAATAGACTATCACTGAACTGTCACTAAAAAGAGATACGTTCGAAAGAACTTAGCAGGCGGAGGTCATCCAATGGCCAACATGTATGCGCGGATCAAACGTGACTTCGCGAACGACCCCGCGGGTGGTAAACACTGCGCCGAACGCTTGCTGAAAATACGCGCTCGGCTTGAACCACTCCGCAAGCGCAAGAGCGATGGATCGCTATTGCTCGCGACCTGGAACATCCGCGATTTCGATTCGAACAAGTTCGGTTTCGGTCCGCGTCGACCGGAAAGCTTCTACTATATCGCCGAGATGATCTCAGCATTCGATCTGGTAGCAGTGCAGGAGGTCAACCGCGATCTGCGGGCACTGCAGCGCGTGATGTCGATACTGGGTCGCGAATGGGATTACATTGCCACGGACACGACCGACGGGTCGGGCGGCAACAATGAACGCATGGCGTTTGTCTACAACACCGAAAAAGTCTGGTTCCGCAAGATCGCGGGCGAAATCGTCCTGCCCGACGGCCAGCAGATCGTTGCCCGCAAAAAGGTGAAGACACCGAAGGACCAGCCCGAGGGGCCGCCTGAGCAAACCGTGGAGAAGCAGCTGCAATTCGCGCGCAGCCCGTTTCTGGTGGCGTTCCAATCGGGCTGGTTCCATTTCAGCCTGTGCACCGCGCACCTCTATTACGGCGCAGCATCAGGCGATGCGCTCGACCAGCGGATCGAGGAGATCAAGGCACTGGTGAAGTTCTTCGCCAAACGTCAGGACGAAGCAAGCAAGCAAGAACGCGACAGTCTGGGTGCGGTGGAGAATTACATCATCCTCGGTGATTTCAACGTCGTCAGCCCCGAACACAAGACGATGCAGGCGCTGAAATCGAACGGCTTCGTTGTGCCCGATCCGATTGACGGCAAGAAGGTCCGCCAGTTGGGCGACCATTTCTACGATCAGATCGCGGTGCGCGTGAAGGACGATCGCTTCAAGGTGCTCGGCGGCGGCATTGTCCGCATTTTCGAGGATGTGTTCACCGATGCCGATCTGCCGCTTTATGCCGATCAGCTCCCCAAAAAGGATCCCGAGAAGGAATCGACGAGCAAGGCCACCACGCCGGAGGCGATGTACAAAAAGTGGCGGACGTTTCAGATGTCTGACCACAGCCCGTTATGGATCGAGATCGCCACCGATTTCAGCGAGCAATATCTGACCGCGATCGCGACTGGTAAAAGCGACGCGCCCAAGCCCCCCGCCTGACCCCACACGATTGCCGCGCACAAACTAGTACCGGCTTTCCAGCAAATGGCGATCGCTCCTGCCGATTCCCCTCAATGCTCGCCGCCGCAGGCGAGCAAGACAGATGCTGGCAATCGCGATATCGGTGAGCAGTTGATGTTAATGAAGAGATGCTTGATGCCGTCAAGACTATTGATCGCGGGTCTTTTCGTGCTGATGTTTGGCACATGGCCGCTAGGCGCGACCCCGGCCGCTGCGACGCCAATCGGCAAAGTGCGGGTCGATGTGCGCATCGCGCGCGACGCAGCCCATGCGGTCGTTACGCTCGATCGACCGGTTCTTCAGTTCGACTTCGAACCTGGCGATGTGGTGCGCGATGGCGTTTTCGACATGCTTACCCCGGGCCTGACGTTCCTGGGCGAGCGCGTCACCGGCACCACCCCTTTTCGCCACTTCGAACTTCGCGTGCGCCCGGCGACGCGTGAATATGATGCAAAATATCCGTCATTTTATTCCATCGGCGATGGCGGATTGATCTTCATGCCCGCGCTAAAGGGCAACGAGACGGCGTGGCGCACGCAGTTCACGATCAGGATGCAATCCGGGCAAGTCCGCGCGCCTGCATCCGGCTCGATTGCTGGCGGCTATGTGTATGTCGGTCCGGCGGCCCTGGTTAGCAAATTGCCCGATCTGGTCGTGGTCGCCGATCCCGGAACGCCGCGCTGGCTGGTTGATCGATCTCAAGCCGAACTCGCCACCGCAGTCCGGTACTTTACCAAGGCCATGGGGATGAAGCTGCCCCGCACCCCCGTACTCATCGTCAAGAATATCGAGGACGGAACGGGTTTTGTCGGCGATGTCACACCGGGATCGGTAACCGCACTCCGGTTCCATGGCGCAGCGTCCGGACTGCCGACATCGGAGATTAATCGCATCCAGGGCTTTGTGTTGCATGAAGCATTTCACTTCTGGAATGGCGGTGTTGCTCGCGTCGCCAAGGGCACGCCGAGCTGGCTGCATGAAGGCGGCGCGGATTATGCGGCGTTGATGGCCGGACACACATCAGGCACGCTGAGCGATGCCGATGTCAGCCAAAGGCTCGCAGACGCCCTGACGAACTGCAAATCTGGATTGGAATCGGAAGGGAACAAGCCGCTAGCCGCGCTCTCCTTCCTGTCGAACCGGGTCCGGTATCCCTGTGGCATGATCCTGCAATGGGCAATCGACCTGCGGATCAGGCAAGCCAGCGGCGATCGGCAGAACATCCTCGACATCTGGGGCAAGGTGATCCGCGCCGCTGCTAAACAGCGTGAGACGACCTATAGCCTAAAGGACTTTTACGCCGCCGCGGGCATTGACGATCCAGCCACGTTCGCCCCCGTGGCCCTCATCGTCGATCAGGGCGGCGGCGATCGATGGGAAACGCTGGTCACCGCCCTTGAGGCTTTCGGGGCGGATGTCAGCACAATAGCGACCCCCGATACGCGACGACCGGCGCTGCTGTTCCACCTGCTGGAGCAGAACTGCAAAGCACTGCCCAAAGGCGCCAGCTACGGATTCTATCTGAACGACGGTGTGCTTAAATTGCAGAGCCCGGCGGGGTGCAGCGTATTGGCTGACGACCCCGTCATCAAGGCCATCGAAGGCGCCAATCCGGTTGCGCTTTCCGCAGAGACTTATGCGGCTGTCCAAGGAAAATGCGTGAGCGGTGCTGGGGTGCGCCTAACAACGGGCGACGGCCGCACCTTGGTTGCCGCCTGCACCGCCCCCCTCAAACCGGCTCCAAAAGGCTATGTGGTCAAGGCGTGGAAGAAGTCGTCGCCCGCCTGAGCGGCGCTTATTTCATCAGCACCAGCTCTTCGGCCATGGTGGGGTGTAGCGCAATCGTGTCGTCAAAAGCGTCCTTGGTCAGCCCGGCCTTCACCGCCACTGCCGCTGCCTGGATAATCTCGCCCGATTCAGGGCCGATCATGTGTAGCCCGACCACGCGGTTCGAGGCGGCGTCGCACACCATCTTGTACAGCGCGCGTTCGTTGCGCCCCGCCAGCACATTCTTCATCGGCCGGAAATCGGACGTATAGACCCGCACTGCGCCGTATTTCTGCTTGGCCTGGCTCTCGGTTAGCCCGACCGCGCCGATCGGTGGGTGACTAAAAACGGCGCTGGGAATGCAGCCATAATCGACGCGGGTCAGCTTGCCGCCGAAGATCGTGTCGGCAAATGCCTGTCCTTCGCGGATCGCCACGGGGGTCAGCTGTACGCGGTTGGTCACGTCACCCACGGCATAGATGCTCGGGACACTTGACTGGTTGTCGTCGTCGACCTTCACGGCACCGTTTTCGAGCACAACGCCCGCTTCCTCGAGCCCAAGCCCGTTGGTACACGGCACGCGACCGGTCGCGAACATCACGCAATCGACGGTCATCGGGTCGCCCGTGGTGAACGCGACCAGCAGGCTGCCATCGGCTTGCTTCTCGATCGATTTGAAGACGGTATTGAAGCGGAACTGGATCCCCTTCCCCATCGAGATTTGCAACAGGCGATCGCGGATCTGTTCGTCATAACCGCGAAGGATCGCGTCGCTGCGGTTCACGACCGTCACCACGCTGCCGAATTCGTGGAAGATGCCGGCAAACTCATTGGCGATATAGCCCGCGCCGGCGATCAGCACCCGTTTGGGGAGCGTAGGCAGATGGAACACCTCGTTTGAGGTAATGCCGTGCTCGCTGCCGGGGAAATGGAGCAATTGCGGAGTCGCGCCGGTGGCGATCAGGATGCGCCCCGCCGTTACCGTCCTACCGCTCGCCAAGCGCACCTCATGCGGGCCTGCCACCTCAGCGCGTTCGAGGATCACCTCAACCTTATGGCTGTCGAGCGTCGTCGTGTAGGCGGCGTTCAGGCGATCAACCTCGGCCAGCACGTTATCGCGGAGGCGCGGCCAATCGAACGCACATTCGGGCACGTCCCAGCCGAAGCGGCGAGCATCGGCGAGATCCTCGGCAAAATGCGCGCCGTACACGAGCAACTTCTTGGGCACGCAGCCGCGGATGACGCAGGTGCCACCAACCCGATATTCCTCGGCAATCGCCACCTTCGCGCCATGGGCAGCCGAAACGCGGCCAGCGCGAACACCGCCTGAGCCTGCGCCAATGACGAAGAGGTCGTAGTCGAAAGTGCTCATGCTTGTTCCTTTTGTTCGTCACCCCCGCGACGGCGGGGGTCCAGCTGCCTTTTGTAACGTCGCCAAGAAGCTGGATCCCCGCCTTCGCGGGGATGACGGTAAATGAAAGTGGGTTATCCCAAAGCCCGCTTAATCAGATCGGTGGTCGATGGATCAAAGTCCAGCCCGCCTTGCCCCGCCGCCTTGGCCATTTCCTTGCCAAGCTCCACCCCGAACTGGTCGAACGGGTTGATACCCAGCAACACGGCATTCACGAAGGTGCGATGCTCATAAAAGGCGATAAGCGCACCTAATGCGCGCGGATCGAGCACCTCAATCAGGATGGTCGCGCTAGGCCTGTCACCAGCATAGGCGCGCGCGGGATCGGCATCATTGGCGCGACCCTTCATCAAAGCGGCGCCTTGCGCAAAGCAGTTGAGCAGCAATTGTTCGTGATGATCATCGGCCAGCGCATCGCCGGGCTCCACCACCGCGACGAATTCAACCGGGATCAGATGGGTCCCCTGGTGGAGCAGCTGGAACACGGCGTGCTGCGCATCGGTCCCTACCCCGCCCCAGGTCACCGGCGCCGTTGCGCGGCCGACCGGTGTGCCATCAGCCCCCACGCTCTTGCCGTTCGATTCCATTTCGAGCTGCTGGAGATAGCTGGGCAACAGCCGCAGCCGTTCGTCATAGGCAAAGGTCGCCCGCGTCTGCGCGCCCTTTACTTGCGTGTAGAACAGGTCAGCGAAGGCGGCGAGCACCGGCGCGTTCTCATGCGCAGAAGCAAGGCGGAAATGGCGGTCCATCTCGCCTGCCCCTTCGAGCAGTTCTTCAAATGCTTCCCAGCCAAGCGCGAGTGCGGCCGGAAAGCCGATCGACGACCAGAGCGAGTATCGCCCCCCGACCGACTCCGCGAAAGGCAAGATGCGCGTTTCGTCGACGCCCCACTCGACCGCCTTGTCAGGATCTGCCGTCAGCGCGACGACGCGGCCATAAGCATCATCGACGCCGCCTTCGCGCATCCATTCAAGTGCGCTGGTTGCGTTGAGCAGGGTCTCGGTGGTGGTAAACGTCTTGGAGGCGATGACGAGCAAGGTCGCAGTCGGATCAAACCGCGCGAACGCCTCTTCCAGTGCGCAGCCATCAACGTTGGAAACAATCGCGACTTCATACCGGTCCTCATCACGGCCCAGCGCGTCGATCAACAAATCAGGGCCCAGTGCCGATCCGCCGATGCCGATGTGCAGGATATGCGCGATCGGCCCGAGCGCCTCGGCCTCGATTGCATCGATCAGCGCCCGCATCCGGGCGTGGAGCATGCCGGCACGCGCGACACTATCCTCCGATCCCTCGCCGCGTTCGGCGGTGTGTTCGGCGGCGCGTCCCTCGGTAGCGTTGATCGGCTCGCCCCGGAACAAAGCTTCGCGCTTACCCGAAAGATCCTGCGCCTTCGCAAGCGACTCGAAAGCCGCAATGGCATCCCCGGTCAAATGCGTTTTCGACCAATCGAAATGCAGCCCGGCGATGTCGACGCTGAACTTTGCAACGCGCGCAGGATCATCGGCGAACAACTGTTCCAGGCGGGGCGCCTGCAACGCCTCAATCGCGCGCCAATCGGGGGAGGACATCGGCTTTTCTCCAAGTCAGCGCTGGCGGCCAGCACGCTTCGGGTGAACCCCACCGGCTCTAGCGTCCCATTCCTGCTCCTGCCACTCGAAACACCCGGCTTGACGGCGCACGCGGCCCCAAGCAAAGCCAGCACATGGCCGATACAGCAAGCATCAAGCCGATCACGGCACCGCTGCGCACAGAGACGCGCGAAATGATCAGCTTTCTGGTCAAATTGGTGCTGATCGTCAGCATTTTTCGCAGCTTCTTCTTCTCGCCGTTCAATATCCCGTCCGAATCGATGCTGCCACGGCTGAAGATTGGCGACTATTTGTTCGTTTCGAAATGGAATTACGGCTATTCGCGCTATAGCCTGCCGTTCAGCCTGCCGCTGATCCCCGGGCACATCTTTGCGACCTTGCCCGAACGCGGCGACGTCGCGGTCTTCAAAGCACCACCGGGCAATAGCGACGATTACATCAAGCGCGTCATCGGCCTGCCCGGCGATACGATCCAGATGCGGCAAGGCCAGCTGATCCTAAACGGCGTGGCTGTGCCCAAACAGCGGATCGCCGATTTCACCATTCCGATCACGCCGAATTATACCTGCTCGGTCGAGTTTCAGGATAGCGACAAGGGCAAACCGATTTGCCGCTATCCGCAATATCGCGAAACGCTGCCCGGCGGTCGCAGCTACAATGTGCTCGATCGCGGCGAAACCGCGGCCGACAATACCGGGCTGTACACCGTGCCCGCCGACCATGTTTTCATGATGGGCGACAACCGCGATGACAGCGCGGATAGCCGCTTTCCCCCGGTTCAGGGCCAGGGCATCGGCTTTGTCCCGACCCGCAATCTGGAGGGTAAGGCGGTGCTGATGTTCTTCTCGACGGATGGCAATGCCAGCTGGTTCCTGCCCTGGACATGGTTCACCGCCGCGCGCTGGGATCGGATCGGGAGCGGTTTTTGACCGATAGCGATATCGGCGACTGGCTGACGTCGCTGCTGGGGATCGAACCACGCGATGCGGCACTCTATCACCGCGCGCTGACGCATGGCAGCCAGGCTGCCGCCAATTACGAACGGCTGGAATTTCTCGGCGACAGGGTGCTCGGCCTTGTCATCGCCGAATGGCTGTTCGAGCTGTTCGAGGGCGAGCCGGAGGGGCAGCTATCCAAGCGGCTGAATGCGCTGGTGACCGGGCCGGTCTGCGCCGGTGTCGCCCGCGCCCACGGCGTTCCCGCGCGGCTGAAGCTGGGCAAACAGGCGCGCGATGACGGCGCTACCGATAGTGACAATGTGCTGGGCGATGTGATGGAGGCGCTGATCGGCGCGCTCTACCTCGATCACGGCCTGCCCGCCGTGCGTGCCGCAATCCGCCGATTATGGGGGGATATCGTTACCTCCCAGGCGCGCGCACCGCAGCACCCCAAATCAGCGCTGCAGGAATGGGCCGCCGCGCACAACCGCCGCCCGCCCGACTATGCGATCATCGACCGTTCCGGCCCGCAGCACGCGCCCGTCTTCACGGTACGCGTGACGATCGGCAAACTGGCCGAGGCGAGCGCAACAGGTACGTCAAAGCAAGAGGCCGAGACTGCAGCGGCGGCGGCGCTGCTGGCGCAGCTTGAGGGGTAATCGTCATGCCGGACTTGTTCCGGCACCCACGCTGGCGCAAGAGCAACAAAAGTCGAACCAGACCCACAGTGGACCCCGGAATAAATCCGGGGTGACGAAAGAAGTTGATGAGTGAACAAGAACAATCCTGCGGCCTGATCGCGGTGGTCGGTGCGCCCAATGCGGGCAAGTCGACGCTCGTCAATGCACTGGTCGGGCAGAAGGTGGCGATCGTCAGCCCCAAGGCGCAAACGACCCGCACCCGGCTGATGGGCGTCGCGATTGAGGGCAATACCCAGATCCTGCTGGTCGATACGCCCGGCATCTTCGAACCCAAACGCCGCCTCGATCGCGCGATGGTCGCGGCGGCCTGGTCGGGCGCGGAAGGCGCGGATGTGATCGCGCTGGTCGTCGACGGCAAGGGCGGCATCGGCCCTAAGGTGATGGCGATTGCCGAGGGGCTGAAGCACCGCCGCGAGCCCAAATATCTGATCCTGAACAAGGTCGATATCGCGGAAAAAGAACGTCTGCTCGGCCATGCCAAGCGTCTGAACGATGCCGTGCCATTCGAGGAAATCTTCTTCGTCAGCGCGTCGACCGGTGACGGTCTGCCCGAACTGAAGGCGGCATTTGCCAAGGCGATGCCGGTCGGACCCTGGCATTTTCCCGAAGATCAGGTGTCCGACGCGACCGAACGGATGCTTGCCGCCGAAGTGACGCGCGAACAGCTTTACCTGCAGCTCCATGCCGAACTCCCTTATGCCAGCGCGGTGGAGACTGAACAGTATAAGGAACGCGAGGACGGCTCGGTCGAGATCCACCAGCAGATCCTGGTCGCGCGCACCACGCAACGCGCGATCGTGCTGGGGAAGGGCGGCAGCCGCATCAAGGAAATCGGCGCGCGTGCACGGGCTGAGCTATCGACCCTGATGGGGCGTCCAGTGCACCTCTATCTTCATGTAAAGGTGAAAGAGAACTGGGATGATGATCGAAGTGTGTACCGCGACATGGGGCTGGATTGGGTAGAATGAGCAAGACCGTGAAGGCCGCAATCCTGCAGGCAGCACCCGTACCGCTGGATATCAGCTATGGCATCGAACGACTGATCGAGTTTGTCGCCGACGCTGCCGATATCGGCGCCGAGGTGGCGGCGTTCGGCGAGACGTTTCTGGGCGGCTATCCGCTCTGGCTCGATGAAGCACCCAATGCCGCGATCTGGGACCAACGCGGCACGCAGGCGCTGCATTCGATCCTGCTTGATCAGGCCCTGCGCAAGAATGACCCCCGGCTCGCGCCGCTGCAGGCGATTGCCGATGCCGCCGGAATCATCGTGTGTGTCGGCGGGCATGAGCGGGTGCGATCGAGCCTGACCAACACCCAGTATATCTTCCGCCCCAACCTGCCGCATCTGCTGCACCGCAAACTGGTGCCCACCCACAGTGAGCGCATGATCTGGGGTCGCGGCGATGGTTCGACGCTCGACGTGCACGAGGCCGAATGGGGCAATGTCGGCCAGCTGATCTGCTGGGAACACTGGATGCCGCTGGCGCGCGCGGCGATGCATCATGCGGGCGAGGCCGTGCATGTCGCCGCCTGGCCTACGGTGCGCGACGTCCATTTGATCGCATCACAACATTATGCGTTTGAGGGACGCTGCTTCGTGCTTGCGGCCGGCACCATCCAGGATCGCGCCGATCTGATCGAGGGATTGGCGCGCGTCGGTGGCGATGTCGATGCGCAGAAGCTGATCATGGGCATGCCCGAGGGTCAGTTACAGCACGGCGGCAGCGCGATCATCGGTCCGGATGGCAAGGTGATCGTCGGCACCGAAGCCGGTCCCGATCTGCTGATCGCCGATCTCGATCTGTCGGCCATCGGGCGCGGGCTGACGTCGCTCGATACCGATGGCCATTATTCACGTCCCGATGTGTTCGAATTGCGGGTCGATCGCCGTGCGCGAACGGGGGTGGCGAATGCGGCGGACGGGCTGGCGCCGAAATCCCGTCGCAAATCGGATCAGGTGGTCGACTGAGCGAGCAGTTCATCGACCCATGCGGGCACTAGCACGCTCGCTGCGCCAAGCCGGGTTTCGTGGAAGAAGATGCTGCCTGCCGACGGTTCAAGGTTCAGTTCCAGCGTCTGTGCACCGTAATGCCGCGCGGTCTGGACAAAGCCTGCCGCCGGATACACCGCGCCCGATGTGCCAACCGACACGAACAGATCGGCGCGCGACAGGGCCGCCTCGATCCGGTCCATCGCGTAGGGCATCTCCCCGAAGAACACGATATCGGGTCGCAGCGCCCCGGTTCCACACGCCGGACAATGGCTACCCGGCGGCAAGCTTTCCACCCACGCGCGCCGGTCACCACAGGCCGCGCACAGCGCCGACAACAACTCGCCGTGCATGTGCAGCAAGCGCTGCGCCCCCGCCCGTTCATGCAGATCATCGACATTCTGGGTAACGATCAACAAATCGCCCGGCCATTCAGCGTCGAGCCGGGCCAAGGCATGATGCGCGGCATTGGGCTCCACACGGGTCAGCGCCGCGCGCCGATCATCATAGAACCGGTGCACCAAGACTGGATCGCCGGCGAGCGCTTCAGGAGTGCAGACATCCTCCACGCGGTGGCCCTCCCACAGCCCACCGGGTCCACGGAAGGTGGCGAGCCCGCTTTCGGCGGAAATTCCTGCACCCGTCAGGATCACGATTGTTGATTGCCTGTCCATGCGCCGACCTCCTATCGCGAGGGGGCAAAGACCACCATTGGCTTGACGGCGAGATCAACCCATTTTTTTGGCATCGCACAGCCATATGGGCCTGTTTTCGCCCGCCGCTTTCTGCCATCTGCGCTGCGGGGGCGCGGTGATCGAATCCACTTGGTGTTGGCGCGGCGACGCACCGGTGCCGTAGCGGCGGCGATTGAGGATCGGAGCGGCATGTGACGGCAATCGGCATCTACGGCAGCGCGGGGCGGATGGGACAGGCAATTACGCTGATCCTGCCCGAATATGGTGCATCATTGGCGGGTGGAATCGATGCCGGTGGCGACCCAGCGCCTTTGGCGAAACTCGCCGATGTGCTGGTCGACTTCACCGTGCCGGGTGCCCTGCCCGCCAATCTGGCAGCAGCGCGCGCCGCCGGAACACCGATCCTGATCGGCACCACCGGCATCACCCAGGCGCACCGGGCGCTGATTGCCGATGCATCGCAGGAAATTGCCGTGCTACAGACGGGTAATACGTCGCTGGGCGTGACTCTGCTCGCGCGGCTGGTGCGAGAGGCAGCCGAAAGGCTTGATGCAAGCTGGGATATCGAGATCGTCGAAATGCACCACCGCGCCAAGGTGGATGCCCCATCGGGCACCGCGCTAATGTTGGGCGAAGCGGCGGCGGCAGGGCGCGGCGTGGCGCTGGGCGATGTCAGCGTGATGAGCCGAGCGGGCCTGAGCGGGGATCGCGCGGAAGGGACGATTGGCCTGTCCTCGCTGCGCGGTGGTACCGTGGCGGGCGACCATCAGGTGATATTCGCCGGCCATGGTGAACGAATCGAGCTTGGCCACCGCGCCGAGGATCGTGCGATCTTCGCGCACGGCGCCATCACCGCCGCGCTTTGGCTCGCGGGGAAGCCAGCAGGCAGCTATTCAATGGCGCAGGTGCTCGGCGTTTGAAAAAGACCGACGTTATCGAATTCTATTCCCGGCTGGCGGCGGACAATCCTCACCCTGAGACAGAGCTGGAATCCGGCAATGTCTACCAGCTTCTCGTCGCCGTCGTCCTGTCGGCGCAGGCCACTGATATCGGCGTGAACAAGGCGACGCGCGCCCTGTTCCGCGACGTTTACACCCCTGAACAGATGGTCGCGCTGGGTGAAGATGGGCTGAAGCAGCATATCAAGACGATCGGGCTGTTCAACGCCAAAGCCAAAAACGTCATCGCGCTAAGCGAGGCGCTGATCGCCGACCATAACGGCGTGGTGCCGGCCGATCGCGATGCGCTGGAAAAGCTGGCGGGGGTTGGCCGCAAGACCGCCAATGTCGTGATGAACGTGGCGTTCGGTGCTGAAACCTTTGCCGTGGACACGCACATTTTCCGGGTCGGCAACCGCACAGGCCTGGCAAAGGGCAAAACGCCGCTGGCGGTGGAAAAAAATCTCGACAAGGCAACGCCTTCACCATTTCGGCTTCACGCTCATCACTGGTTAATCCTGCATGGCAGATATGTCTGCAAGGCGCGCACCCCGGAATGCTGGCGGTGCGGCGTCAGCGATTTATGCGCGTTCAAGGCCAAGACGCCCCCGCCGCGGCAAAAGGCGTCGGCACTATTGGTCGCGCCGGAGGAGTAGCAATGTTTCGCGCCATAGCCGTTGTTCCCGCCACCGCATTGATTCTTGCCACCGGTCTGTTGTTGGGTACCCCCAGCAGTGGTGCGCGCGATCGCAACGCCGTGCCCACCGCCACACCGGTCGGCAAACCGGAAAGCTGCATTCCCCACCGGCGCATCCGCGATACCCATGTACGCAATGATTCAGTGATTGATTTCAAGATGATGGGCGGCAAGGTCTATCGCGCGACGATCAAGGGCGGATGCCCCGGCCTCGGCTTTCAGGAACGTTTCGGCTATTCGACCGCGCTCGACCGGCTCTGTGCCAGCGACATCATCACTGTCTTGTACCTAAACCCCATTGGCAGCGGTGCACGCTGCCCGATTGGCCAGTTCCAAGAGGTGATTTTGACGCCACCATGATGCCGTTTGGCGCGATGCCGGAGCGGTGCCGAAAAAATCTGGCGCGCCGACGCTGGCTTTGCTAGGCGAGTGGCCACATGCACCCGTAGCTCAGCTGGATAGAGCGCTGCCCTCCGAAGGCAGAGGCCACACGTTCGAATCGTGTCGGGTGCACCAGTTTTCCGCTGTTTCTGAAAGTCGATGCATTAAACCGATTTCAATTACGGTAATCGTCAAAGTGCTTTGGCACCGGCACTATTCATGAAGGCCCAGTCAATAATGGCGCCAGGGTGCTGGATGACGGTGGCCGCAAGCGCATTCCCGGCCGTTGCCGCCTCGGTACGATCATGTCCGTGAACGCGCGCGGATAAATAGGCCGCATTAAAGGCATCGCCTGCGCCCGTCGTGTCCAGCGGATGCAAAACCCGCGGCCCCGCGATGATATCACCGCTATCGACCAACGCGCCGTCAGGCCCCATTTTGACGACTACCTCGCCTGCGCCAGCCGCGACCCAGCGCGCATGCGTCGCAGCGGGCGAAATGTCGCCGTACAAGCTCGCTTCATCGTCGAAGGTTGGCAGGGCGATCGACACATACGGCGCTACGGCACCAATCACCGCGCGCGCCTCATCGGGGGAGTGCCATCCCCGGGCGCGATAATTGGGATCGAATGCCACCAGCCCCCCCTGCGCCCGCACGCCGGAGCACAGATCGATCAAGCGCCGCTGCCCTGCTGAGTTGAACAACGACAGTGTAATCCCGGACAAATACAGCAGATCGGCCGATGCCGCCGCGGATAGCGCGCTTTGAAGACGATCATTGCCACCCTCATCATGATCGAAAAGCGTGCGGGCAGCCGAGTTTTCGCGCCAGTAATGGAAATGCCGTTCGCCCGTCGCGTCGGTTTCGATCGCGTATAATCCGGGAAGGCGATCAGGCCGGGTTTGCACCAGCGACGTATCGATGCCATCGGCTTGCCATTGCTGCAGCATGGCGGCGCTGAACCGATCGGCACCGATGGCCGTCAGATAGGCGATGTTTCCACCCAGCCGCGCCATATAGGTCGCGGTGTTCAGGGTATCGCCAGCAAACCGCATCCGCCAGCAATCGACGGAGGATTCAAGGCTGCTCAACTCAATCATGCATTCGCCGATCACCACCACACGGTGTGAATCCGATCGATCCACTGCACTGTCCGAACCGGGCATCATCATCGTCGACCTGTTGGCGCCTGCGTTCATCACTATCCATGTTCTAACGGTTGCGGGCGATGCTCAACCCCGCACCTGTCGGCACGGCGATGGCCCCGTCACGGTTGGGCAGCACGCTGCCGAGGGTGGAGTCGCGGTTGAGATAATGGCAAGATGTTTCATCGGCAAAGCCCTTTCGGGATCTAGGGCGGACCAGCGCGCCAGCCTTCGGTTGACTGGTTCGCACCTCATTTGGGCAAGAATATGTTTTTGAACTTTTCTGGCAGTCAGTTCTTCATTGAAACACATAAACGAAGGCGCTAGCTTGCGGCGATGGCCGACATGGATGCCCTAACCGCTCCACCCGCCACGGCGCTCTTGGCGGTCCGCGAGGCGCTAGCACCGATCCTTGGCGACCGCCTGACGGACAACATGGCACAGCGATCGCTTCACGGTGTTGGCGAAGCCTTTCACCCGACCATGCCACCCGATCTTGTTGCCTTTGTCCATTCGACGGACGAGGTGCAGGCGGCGGTGCGGGCATGCGCGGAGCACGATGTGCCGATCATCGCTTTCGGCGCGGGGACGTCGTTGGAGGGCGGTGTCGCCGCCCTTCACGGCGGCGTGTCGATTGACATGACCGGCATGAATCAAATCCTGCACGTCAATCCCGCCGACCTTGATTGTGCGGTGCAGGCCGGCGTCACCCGCGAACAACTCAATGCCCATTTGCGCGATCAGGGCCTGACTTTTCCGATCGACCCGGGTGCCAATGCAACCATCGGCGGGATGGCGGCGACGCGAGCATCGGGAACGACGGCGGTGCGCTATGGCACGATGCGCGACAATGTTCTGTGGCTGACGGTCGTGTTGCCCAATGGCGACGTGATCCGAACCGCGCGGCGTGCGCGCAAGTCCTCGGCGGGCTATGATCTAACCCGGCTGTTTGTCGGGTCCGAAGGAACGCTTGGCATCATCACCGAAATCGGCCTGCGTCTGCATGGCATCGCCGAGGCCATCGCGGCGGCGGTGTGCGCCTTCGACACGCTTGCGGGGGCCACCGATTGCGTGATTGATCTACTGCAATTGGGGGTTCCCGTCGCGCGGGTGGAATTGATGGATGCGGTGCAGGTCCGCGCCTGCAATCGCTACAGCAAGACTAGCCTTGAGGAAAAGGCGACGCTGTTGTTCGAATTTCACGGCAGTGAAGCCGGGGTGCGCGAGCAGGCTGAACTGGTTGGCGCACTCGCCAGCGGGCATGGCGGGGGCGCATTTAACTGGGCCACCCAGCAGGAAGAACGCCGCGCCTTATGGCATGCGCGCCACAATGCCTATCATGCCGCCCAGGCGTTGCAGCCCGGCGCGCAATTGATCGTCACTGATGTTTGCGTCCCCATTTCCCGGCTATCGGAATGCATTACGGCCACGCATGACGATCTGGCCGGAGCAGGCGTTACCGCACCGATTGTTGGCCATGTCGGCGACGGTAACTTCCACGTCTTCCTGTGTGTCGATCCGGCCGATCCCGCCGATATTGCCCGCGCGCGCGCACTGAACGACCGCTTGGTCGACCGGGCCCTGGCGATGGACGGCACCTGCACGGGCGAACATGGGATCGGCATGGGCAAACGCACCAAGCTGATCGACGAACTCGGCGACACCACCGTTGATGTGATGCGCACGATCAAGCTGGCGCTTGATCCGAAGGGACTTTTCAATCCTGGGAAGCTTTTCGAGAGCAGGTAGCTTTTTTGCGCGAAACGCCAATCTCCGCCACGGCGTAGTGCTTATGCTGTCTGCCGCGCGATCGGAATGATGAAGGGCTGGCCCGCAGGCGTGGTGCCAAGATAGGTGTCGACGCCATAGGTTTGCGCGATCAGCGCTTCGGTCAGCACGGTATCGGGCGCACCGTACGCCACGACCTTGCCATCGCGGAGCAGAAGCACGTCGTCAGCAACCCGGGCGGCGTGGTTGAGATCGTGGAGCACCACCACGACGCCGGCGCCAGCCGCCGCGGCGCTGCGCAGGCAATCAAGCCCGTCGAGCTGGTGCGCCGGATCGAGATTGGCGAGCGGCTCATCCGCCAGCAGCCATTGCGGCATTCCGGCCAGCACCCGCGCCAGCAGCACGCGCGCGCGCTCGCCGCCCGATAATGTCTGCACCCGCCGCGCCGCGAATTGCGTGACATCGGTTGTCGCCATGGCCTGAGCCACCGCAACGCGATCAACCTCGCTCTCACCCCATCGACCGCGATGCGGAAATCGCCCCAACCCGACAAGCGTCTGCACGTCGACATCCCAATGCACATCGGCGGTTTGCGGCAAGAAACCGATCCGGCGTGCCAGCTCCCGCCGGTCAAGCACCGTCCGCGACACGCCACCGATCAGCACGTCCCCCGTATCGGCGGTGCGCAACCCGGCGAGGCAGGCGAGTAAGGTCGATTTGCCTGCGCCATTGGGCCCCAACACGGCAGTTACTTTGCCGGGCACAAACGAAGCGCTGACCGATGACAGGATCGCCGCCCCGCCCAGCGTGACCGAAATCGATTGGGCAACCAGCGCAGTCATGCCAGCCCCCGACGCATCTTCATCAACAGCACCAGAAAAAACGGCCCGCCGAGCATCGACATCGCAATCCCCAGCCGCAACTCGCTGACCGTTGGCATCGCGCGCACCAGACCGTCCGCGAGCACCAGCAGCAATGCGCCGCCAAGCGCTGACGGCAGCAGCACCGCCGATGGCCGATGCCCCGCAAAGGGCCGCACCAGATGCGGCACCATCAGCCCGACAAAGCCGATCACCCCCGCCGTCGCTACCGCCGCACCAACGCACAGACCCACGCCAAGCACCACCAGCAGCTGCAACCGCAGCGGATCCACCCCCATCGACCGCGCGGCATCCTCGCCCAGCGTCAACGCATCAAGCGACCGCGCCGTCATCGCCAGCATTCCCGCGCCAATCGCGATGATCGGCAGCGCAATCCACACATCGCCCCAGCTGCGATCCGTCAGTGCGCCCATCAGCCAGGTGACGATCTGCGAGGTCGCAAAGGGGGTCGGTGCAAGGCTGATCGCCAGCGCAGTCATCGATCCGGCGACGCTCGACAGAATGACGCCGGCGAGCGTGAAGACGATCAAGCTCGCCGATCGCCCGACGAGCAAGGCCAGCAGCGCCATCGCCCCCGCAGCCCCCGTCAGCGCGAAGATCGGCAACAACCAGGCCGAGGCCGCATAGCCGAAATAGAGCGAAATCACCGCGCCAAGCGCAGCACCAGCAGACACCCCGAACAGCCCCGGATCGGCGAGTGGATTGCGCAAATAACCCTGCATTGCCGCCCCCGACAGGCCAAGCCCGGCACCCACAATCGCCGCGAGCAGAATGCGCGGCATGCGCAATTCGGTGACGATCAGCCAGCGTGGATCATCACTGGCCCAGATGCCCCATGGCACCCAGATTTTGCCGACCGCCAGCGAGGCGATCATGGCCACCGCGATCCCAGTCGCAAGAAGGAGGTTGAACCGGGCGATGCGGCTCACAACGAACGCCTGATTGCGGCAAGGCGTCGCACCGCATCGATGACGATCGGCCCGCCGCACTGCATCAACCGATCGGGATAGGCGCGGATCGCCATGCGGCCCTTCAACCGTTGCAGCACCGGATGCCCTAATAGCCGATCATTCGGATTGACCGCCCCCACCGACAGCAGCACGCGCGGGGGTCGCGCGACCAGATATTCGAGCGGCAGGATGTCCCATTGCTTCAGCCCGTAACTGGCGCTGAGATTACGAAAACCAGCCGCCCGCAACATATCATCCGACAGTGTCCCGCTGCCCGGCACCAGCCCGCCCCCCTGCCAGATTAGCGCAGGCGTGAAAGCGGCGTCTGCCGAAGGGGCAGCGGCGCGTACCGCTGCATCGATCTTGGCGACCAGCCGCTCGCCCCGTGCGCCCTGCCCGGCAGCTTGGGCAATCGTGCGGATCTGCGCATTATTCTCCGCAATCGTGGTCGGCACGGGAAGCTGGACGAGCTTGATCCGCAGCCGCTTTAGCGCGCCAATGGTGGCCGGATCGACATGGCCGCCCGCGATCACCAGATCAGGTGACAACGCCACCACTTCCTCAGCAGTGCCCGAAATTGCCTTGAACCGCATCGCCGTCGCCAGCGGGATCGATGTTGCACGCGGGTCTTGCGAGTAATGGCTGATCGCGGCGATCTGGCGCGGATCGGCGACCCGCACCAGCACTGTATCGACACATGGGTTGATCGAGACGATCCGGGGCAGACGCTGCGCGCCACCGGCGCTGGCAGTAGCAGCCAGTAGGACGCATAGCGCCGCCCGGATCGCCACGACGCGCATCAGTATCGCAGCCTGACGCCAACAAAACCGGCCCGCCCCGGAGAGCCGAAACCAAACGCCGTTTCATAGCCTTCATCGAACAGGTTCTCGATCCGGCCATAGAGATCGATCTTGGCGGTCACCGGATAGGAGGCGCGCAGATCGGCCAGCACATAGCCCTGCAGCTTGCGGCTGTTGCTGGCATTTTCGAAGCTCGATCCGACATGGGTCAGCGTCGCCCCCGTCTCCAGCCCGAATGACCAGCGAAAATCCACCAGCCCGCTGAAACTATGCTGCGGCCGACGGGCCAATTGCCTGCCGAAATTGGCATTGCCCGGGCTTTGATTGGTGGCATCGGTATAGGTGTAGTTCGCCTGCACCTGCAGCGCCTGCACCGGCTGGAGCGCAAGGCTAATCTCGACACCCTCGGCGCGTGCCCTGGCGACATTGTCAAAAGTGCCAAAGGGCCGGTTTACGCAAATCCCCGTGCGCGGCAGCGGGCAGGAGATAAAGGCGATGAGATCGCTCGAATCGCGCCGAAAATAGGTCGCACTCGCCGTAAGCGTGTCACCAATTAGCCGTTGGGTGATCCCTGTATCCCAGCCATGCGATCGTTCGGGCTGGAGCAGTTGATTGCCGAAATTACTCTGCAACTGAAACAGCGAGGGTGCCTTGAATCCCTCAGAATAGCTCGCACGGATGGTGGTGCCGCTAGTGCCAGGCGTCCACACGCCGCTCGCGCCAAAAGTGGTCGCGCCGCCGAAGCGGTTGTGATCGTCATGCCGAACACCGCCGGTTAGCGACAGGCCAGTCATCGGCGTCACCAGTATCTGCCCGTAGATGCTGTCGATTCGCGCGCGTGACCGGGCGAAGGGGCCACCGCCGTTGCTGGTGGCCGAGCGAGAAGTCTCGCGCTCCAGCCCCGCGGTTGCTTGCCAACCGTCCGAAACATCGATCACACCCTGATACTCGATCCGCTCGTTGCGGCCAGTAGCGGCAAAGCTTTCGGTGGGCACGCCATCCAGATTGACGCTGCGGCGGCGCGTATCGGTATAGGCATAGCCCAACCGATTGCGAAAACGCCCGTCAAAAAGTGCCGCATTCAGCCCGGTATAGGCCACGATTTCACGCGTGCGGGATTCTTCGTTCACATCGCCGAGCGAAAAACTGGGCGGTGGAAAGCCATCGATATTGACCAGGCCGTTCGAGTACCAGCCGCGCGCATCGACCGACAACCAGTCGGTCAACGTCAGGTTGAGATTGGCGTTAGCGCCGACATTGTCATAGCCATCCTTCTCGGTCGCGCCGCGCGCCTCGCTGAACGACGATATACTGTCCGACCGAAGCCACCCTGCTCCAGCGCTAACCGATAGGGGGCCTGCTTTGCCCGCAATATTGCCGACAAGCTGGCCGGTGTTGCGATAGCCATATTCGCCGCGCAGATTGATCGTCAGCTGCTCGGTTGGCCGCCGCGTGATCATATTGACGACGCCGCCGATCGCCTGGCTGCCCCACAATACCGATGATGGGCCGCGCAGCACCTCGATCCGCTCGATATTGCCGATCAGCAGATTACCGAAAAAGAATCCTCCGCCCGGCGAGGACGGATCGTTGAGCTTTACCCCGTCGATCAGCGCAACGGTCTGCTCGCTTTCGGCACCACGGATGAACACCGATGCAACACTGCCAATGCCGCCATTGCGGGCAATAGTGACACCGGGCACGGTGCGCAGCACATCGGCGACATTATTGTTCTGGCGGCGCTCAAGCTCTGCCGAATCGATGACGGTGACGGACTGACCGATCCGGTCGATCGGTTGGGGTGATCGGTTGGCGGTGACGATGATAACGGGTTCGCTGGTCGCATCATCTACGGGCGTTTCGGCGCGCGACTGGCCCGGAAAGCCAGCCAGCACGACGAATGACAAGGCGGTGATCTTCAGAAAATTGGTGCGCATGATTATCCCCTTTTCAACAACAAGGGGTCGCACGCACCAATGGCACGACAGCATCGACGCTGGTTGTCACCCGCGCGCGCCACCCCGATCGATGTCGTCACGCGAGGATTACCCTCGATCACGCTGAACACCCCGTCCGCGCAAAGGACCGACCGCGTCAGGCAGGTCTCCTGGCTCCCGGGTCATCATGTCCGCCCCACCTTCCCGGATACAGATGCATCCAGTGGCATATCGGGGCGACCACTCACCGGTCACAGTTGCGGGGACAGCCGCGGCTTGCAGGGTTACTCCCTGGTTCCGCGTTCCCTATTATTCCCCTCTCGGGGAACCTGATGCGCCCTAATGTTATGTCAGCGGCAGGCGATAGGCAACCCTTCCGGACGTTGACCGGTGCGAGCAGACGACCGATGCCCAAAAAGCACAACCGGCTACCGCTTTGAAACGACGCGCAACTGTCGCCGAACTGTCTCGATATTGCAGTGCAGCATACACAAGTTTCCCCCACAGGCGGCGCTCCACCACGGGGGTTTATCATGACTCGTTATCGTTCGCTTTCCGCTGCCCTGCTGCTGTCGGGCTCCTTTGCTGCCAGCGCTGCCCATGCCCAGTCGGCCGAGCCCCAGGCACTCGCCCAAACCGATGATCAGGCGAGCGACCAGATCAACGACACCGACATTCTGGTCACTGCGCAGAAGATCGAGCAGCGCAATGTCGATGTGCCGATCACGATTTCGGTCAACACCGGTGCGCGGTTGCGCGAACTGGGCGTGTCCGATCTCGACGAATTGTCGAACTTCGTCCCCGGCCTGAATATCCAGGAGCAGAGCGCGAATAACCCCGGCATCGTCATCCGCGGCATCACCTCAGACAGCGGCTCGGCTCAGCAGGGTCCCCGCGTCACACTTTATTACAACGGCGTGGATATCTCGCGTTCGCGCGGTTCGTATCAGGCGATCTATGACGTCGACCGGATCGAAGTGATCAAGGGTCCGCAGGCGACGTTGTTCGGCACCGCCTCTGCCGTTGGTGCGATCAGCATCGTCTCAGCACGACCAAAGCCCGGTTTTTCGGGTCAGATCACAGGCGGCTATGGCAATTTCGATGCCTATCTGGCCTCGGGCTTCGTCAATGCCGGCAACGACACTGTCGCCGTCCGCCTGGCGGGCGAATACAAAAACCGCGACGGCTATATCAACAATCTGGCGACCAGCCAGACGCGGGAGCTCTACTCGCAGGACCAGCTCGGCCTTCGCGCATCGCTCCGCTACACCCCGGTCGACGCCCTGACGGTCGATGTGATCGCGACCTATGATCGCCAGCGCAATGGCGGCACGCCGTTCATTTCGGGCACTTTCCCGACCGAAGCGGGCCCTGCCAACGTCTTCGGCCCTGCCAATCTGTCGGGCTCGCCGGTCTCGGCCGCCGTGCTCGGCGACGCCCAGCTCGGGCTGAGCCGCGATGTTTGGGACGCGAACATCACGCTTTCCTATGATTTCGCCCCCGGCTGGAACTTCACCACGGTGAATGGCTTCCGCCAGTTCAACAGCCTCGAAATCTTCGACGCTGACGGCTCGCGCGCTTTCTTCCTTGAGTTCGCTGAAAATGCGTTTGGCTATCAGGTCAACCATGAAGGCCGCTTCGCCTATAAGGACGATAACTTCCGTGCATCGTTCGGCTGGAATTTCTTCCAGGAAGACAGCCAGCAGATCGTGCCCTTTTCGAGCAACGAGGCAACCTTCTTCACCTGTGCCGTAGCTGCGACGCGCCCCGGCTGCGTGCTGCCCAACGGCACCGTGCCTGCAGAGGCTGGCCCGCTGACGCTGTACCAGTCGGTGTTCGGTAACATCGGCAAGAACGATACCTATTCGGTGTTCGGTGACGTGACCTGGCTGGTCTCGCCACGGTTCGAGCTGACCGTTGGTGTGCGCGGACTGATCGAGCAGCGCGAATCGGGCTTTTTCGCCACCGTGCCGCGTCCTCGGCTCAATCCGCTCGCGGCATCGTTGATCCCCGGCCAGGTCGATACCGCCGGTCAGACGTTTCTGGTTCAGGACAGCTTCTCGGCGGTACTGCCACGCTTCAATGCGCTGTACCGCGTGACGGACGATATCAACGTCTTCGCGACGGTATCGAAGGGCCGCCGCTCACCGGTGGTCCAGCTGGGGGCACGCGCTACACCAACCGGTCCGGTCGCCGCGTTCACACCAGTCGCCGAAGAAGTCGTCTGGAACTATGAAGCGGGCATCAAGGGCAAGGTCGGTCCGGTCTCGGGCTCGATCGGCGTCTATTACCAGAATTACAGCGACTTCCAGGTCAGCGTGATCCAGCCCAATGGCACCACGCTGACACAGAGCGCTGGTAACGCCAACAATGTCGGTGTGGAGGCCGAGGCCAACTGGCGCGCGGCGCGCTGGCTGAACATCTTCGGCAATATCGGTTACATCAATGGCGGCATCAGCCGGGACAGCGCCTTCTCGCCAGCCTTTGCGGGTGCCCGCTTCCGTCTGCAGCCTGAAGTTCAGGCATCGGCCGGGTTTACGATCGATACCCCGATCGGTGGCGGCGTCCGCCTGTTCGCGACGCCGACCATGACCTATCGCAGCCAGATCTTCTTCGAGCTGCCCAACAACCCGCTGATCTCGCAGCCCGGTGTCACGCTGTACAATGCCCGGGCGGGCGTCAGCTTCGACAATGATCGGTTCGAAGTCGCCGGGTTCGTCCGCAACGCCAGCGATGAGCGCTATTTGCTCGACGCGGGCAACACGGGTGGCGCATTCGGCGTCCCCACCTTCATCCCGGCCGAGCCGCGCTTCTATGGCTTCCAGGTTTCGGCCAAGTTCTGATCGTTCAGGCAGCGGGCGGGGCTCATGCCCTGCCCGCTCGCCAAACCGGTACTGACAAGCAAGACCTCCCCGCGCTAAGGACGTAACGGCCGTTCATGTGGCCTTGCGGAGCGCCCCTGATGCAGGACCAAACCTTAGCTGCCGACCCAGACGCCGATTGGGGCCTGCCCGGCTGGACCTATACCGACCCCGACTTTTACGCCGCCGAGATCGCGCGCGTCCTCCGCCCGTCATGGCAGATCGTGTGCCACGAAAGCGACCTGAGCGGCCCCGGCGACTGGCGCTCGCTCGATTATGCGGGCGAAAGCGTCATCGTCGTGCGCGGCGAGGACCGCGAGGTGCGCGGCTTCACCAATGTCTGCCGCCACCGCGCAATGCGCCTGCTGGAGGGCAGCGGAGGGTGCGCCAAGAAGATCATCTGCCCCTATCATGCCTGGAGCTATGAACTCGACGGCAGCCTGACCGGGGTGCCGGTGAGCGCCGATTACCCGACACTCGACAAGCGCGGTCAGGGGCTGTTTGCGGTCGGTCTGGAGATCTGGCGCGGCTTTGTGTTCGTTCGCTTGAAGGACGATGGCGGGCCGTCGGTGGCCGAGATGATGGCCCCCTATGCGCAGGAGATCGAGCCGTATCGGTTCGAAGACCTGCGGACGATTACCCCCGCTTACACCCGCGATCGCGCGGTCAACTGGAAGAATATCGGCGACAATTATTCGGACAATCTCCACATCCCGGTCGCCCATCCCGGCCTCTCCCGGCTGTTCGGCAAAAGCTATGCGATCGAAGCGCAGCCTTTCGTTGACAAAATGTCGGGCTATCTGGTCGACCGCCCCTCCGCCGATTGGTGGGAGCGTTTTTACCAGACATACGTGCCCCGCGCCGAGCACCTGCCGGAAGCCAATCAGCGGCTGTGGCTCTATTACAAGCTCTGGCCGAACATCGCCTTTGATCTGTATCCCGATCAGGTCGATTTCATGCAGTGGCTGCCGATCAGCCCGACGCAATCGGTATTGCGGATGATGGCCTTCGCGCTGCCCGATAACCGCCGCGAGATGAAGCTCGCCCGCTACGCCAATGATCGCATCAACCGCCATGTGAATGCCGAGGATACCTGGCTCATCACCCGCGTGCAGGCAGGGATGGCGTCCGAGAGTTTTACGGTGGGGCCGATCGGGCGGAGCGAGGTGTGCCTGCGGAGCTTCGCCGCAAAGATCCGCGCGGCGATACCCGAGGCGCGATTGCATCATGCGCCAGCTGCGGGTTGGGGGAAGCAGGCGCGGGTGGCGCGGGGGTAGCCCAAACCCCTCCCCGTCACCCCGGGCTTGACCCGGGGTCCCGCTACCTTCGCCGCCGCCAGAAGTAGAAGCGGGACCCCGGATCAAGTCCGGGGTGACGTCGGTGAAGAGAGGCAAAGCCCCTGCCACACACCACCTTTGCAGGGTAAGGTTGCGGAAGTTGCGGGTTGCCGTCACTTTTTCGTGGACCGCAAATGTAGCGGTGCAAATCACTGATTTTCGACGGTTTCAAAGATCAGCGGTGATCGTATCACTTGCCAGCGATGTAGGAAAGTTGCGACAGGTGGCCCACACCTGCCCCCTCGTCACCCCGGAAACCGAGGCAGCAGGAACCTCCCAATAGCGGATCGGCTCGAACCGCCTGTCGCTGACCGCGTTAACGTCGCCCAAGCGTCTCCAGCGGCCCCGAATCAAGGTGCTTCAGGATACGCCTGAGGGCCGCAATGTTGTTTTCGTCTTCAGCACTCTCGAGTGCATCGTTCAGCACTGCGCGAATGTCATCGGCGCCAACCCGCTCCATCTCCCAATTCGGATAGAGACGCTCGCGCTCGTCAACACTCCGGTCCAGCGGGACGATGTCATAATGGCGCGGATCGCCGTAAAGGATCGCGATCAAATTCTCCACTTCGGTGGGCGGCCCCTCGACCCATTGGAAAAACACGCCGCTGCCGAACACGAGCACGCCGGTAATATCGCGTTCGACATTGCGGCGTTGCGACCATTCGATGATGCGATCAACCTCGGCGTCGTCCACGCCCTCGGCGGCACGGCTACAGTAGACGAAGGTGTCAAGGACTCGGACGGCGTGGCCCAAGTCAGGGCCGCGTGGAAAACCAACTTCATCGAACATCGATTTCTCGCTTTGTCTATGCGGGGTAGGCCGCGTCACCCGGCAGATCAGCGGCGTCGTAGCGCATCTTTCCCATTTGGGTAAGGAAGCATCGCGCGCCCCTCCCCCCTCGACAATCGCCGCCCGCCACGGCACCACTTCCCCATGACAAAGCGATACGACGCGATCATCATCGGCGGTGGGCATAACGGCCTTGTCTGCGCCTTTTACCTTGCGCGGGCCGGGTTGAAGGTCCGCGTGCTCGAACGCCGCGACATCATCGGCGGGGCGTGCGTGACGGAGGAGTTTCACCCCGGGTTCCGCAATTCGACCGCAAGCTACACCGTGTCGCTGCTCCGCCCGCAGGTGATTGCCGATATGAAGCTGCACGATCGCGGCTTTCGCATCATCGAGCGCACGATCAGCAATTTCTTCCCCTTTCCCGATACCTATCTGAAACTAGGCGGCGGCACTGCACGGACCCAGGCCGAATTTGCGCGCTTCTCGCAAAAGGATGCCGATACCTTTCCGGCTTATGAGGCTGCGCTCGAGCGCGTGGCGGAAGTGCTGCGCGATTTGTCGCTCAAGACCCCGCCCAATGCCGGTGGCGGCATTCCGGCTTTACTGAGCGCCGCATCGCAGGGGCGCAAGCTGGCGGGCATGAGCGTCGATGCGCAGGCCGATGTGCTCGACATGTTCACCAAGAGCGCGCGCGATTTCCTCGACGGCTGGTATGAGGACGATCATGTCAAGACCGCCTTTGCCTTCGACGCGGTGGTCGGGAATTACGCAGGGGTGAGCACGCCGGGATCGGCCTATGTGCTGCTCCACCACGTGTTCGGCGAAGTGAACGGCAAGAAGGGCGCATGGGGCCATAGTGTCGGCGGGATGGGATCGATCACCAAGGCCATGGCCGAGGCGTGCGTGGAGCATGGGGTGGAGATCAGCCTGGAAGCGCCGGTGGCGCAGGTGCTGGTGAACGGTGGCAAGGCGATCGGGGTTTTGCTGGAGTCGGGCCAGGAGATCGCCGCTGATGTGGTTGCGGCCAATGTCGGCCCGGCGCTGCTCTATCGCCAGCTGATCGCGCCTGCCGATCTGAAGCCCGATTTCAAGCGGCGGATCGATAACTTCAAGACGGGGTCAGGCACGTTCCGGATGAACGTCGCGCTGAGCGAGCTGCCCGATTTCACCGTGCTGCCGGGCAAAGAAAAGGCAGAGCACCACACCGCCGGGATCATCATCGCGCCGGGCATGGATTATATGGACCAGGCCTATGACGATGCCCGCGCGTTCGGCTGGTCCAAGGCGCCGATCGTCGAGATGAAATTACCCTCGACCGTCGATGATTCGCTCGCCCCGCCGGGGCTGCACGTCGCCAGCCTGTTCTGCCAGCAATTTGCGCCTGAACTGCCGGACGGTCGCAGCTGGGATGACGCGCGTGAAACCGCTGCCGACCACATCATCGATTGCGTCACGCAACACGCGCCGAATTTCAAGGCGAGCATCATCGCGCGGCAAATCCACTCCCCACTCGATCTGGAGCGCAAGTTCGGGCTGATCGGCGGAGATATTTTCCACGGCCGGATGAGCCTCGACCAGCTCTGGGCAGCGCGGCCAGTGCTGGGACATGGCGATTATCGCTCACCCGTTGCCAGGCTCTATATGTGCGGATCGGGCACCCATCCCGGTGGCGGCGTCACCGGCGCACCGGGGCACAATGCCGCGCATGAGATTTTGAAGGACCGGAGCCTGTTAGGTCGGCTGTTCCGCAAGCGGGCGGCGGCGTAGCGCGATCCAGTAGAGCGGTAGCGCGGTCAGCATCAGCGCGATGCTGAGCAGCAGCGCCTCCATGCCCGATCCCCACAACACCCAAGCCGAAAATGCCATGCCGACAACCGCAAGCGGGCGCACGATGCCGAACGCGAACGCCGCGGCACAGGCGCCGAAGTAAAACCACACCGTCGCCGCCGTCGTCAGTTGCAGCATGAAGGTGAGCACATCGGTAAGGCCGGGTATCGCCCCCGACAGCACCAACAGGCTGGCGACGCCGCTGGAAAGCAGCATCGCGAAGATCGGCACATCGCGGTTGGTTGTCCGCCCCAAGATGGCGGGCAAAATGCCGGCGCGCGCCATCCCCAGCGGGAGTTCGCCCTGCATCAGCACCCAGCCATTCAGACACCCGATGGCAGAAATCGACGCAAAGGCCGCAATCAGCAACCCGGCACCACGCCCCCAGAAATTTTCGACAAACATCGCAATCGGCGCATCGGACGCAGCAACCATCGCTTCGGGCAGCGCAAACACGATGCCATTGCACAGGATGATGTAGAGAATTCCCGTCAGCAACGTGCCGACCAAAGTCGCGCGCAGCACGTTGCGCGCCGGATCGCGGACGCGCTCTGCCGCCAGTGACGCGCACTCGAACCCCACCAGCGGGAAAAAGGCGAGCGTCAGCACCATCGTGAACTGGCGCGCATCGAACGGCGTATGCGGGTTAACCGAGAACCGCGCCGGATCGACCACGGACAGGCCCGCGAGGATGGCGGCAACCGCCACCAGCGGCAGCAGCTTCAGCACCGTCGTCAGGACCTGAAACCGGCCGGCCCCCTTTGCCCCGCCAAAATTGAGCGCGGTCAGCGCCCAGATCAACGCCGTTGCGGCAATCGCGGTGGCGAGCGGCGTGGCGGTGAGCGCGGGGAAAAACTGCGCGCCGTATCGCACCGCCGTCAGCGCGATGATGGCGTTGGCCGAACAGATGCCGACCCAATAGCTCCAGCCGACCAGCAACCCCGGCAACGTCCCCAATCCCTCCGCCACGATGGCAACCGTGCCCGTCGCATCGGGGCGAGCAGCGGTCAGACACGACAGCACATAGGCAAGCAGCAAAGCGCCCGGAATGGCGACGAGCCAAGCCGCCGCCCCCGTCCAGCCGAATGGCGCAAGCTGCGCTGGCTGGACGAAAATCCCAGCGCCAATCATCCCGCCCACCACAAGCGCGGTTGCCGTCCAGAAACCGAATGGTCGTGTTTCGGTTGTCATTTGATATGCCGTGCCCCCGCTGCCCGGCACTTAGAAGAGCATGTTTGCCCGCCAGCCGATAGCCCCGGCTTCTTCCTGACCAAACGCGCGGTGACTACATCCGCAGCCGATCGGCATAGCCCGTGAGTTCGAGATAGCCGGTGCCGCCCTGCGTTTTCACAGCACCTTCCCAGTAAACCGGCTGGCCGCCGCGCCGCCCATCGAGCTCCTGATCGTCGAACAGCGGATCGAGACGCCAGCGCCGCACCCCTTCGGGCAACCGGATCGTTACCGACTGCCCCACCGGATAAAGCGCCCCGGTGCGCGGCGATCGCCAGCGCCGAAAACTATCGAACCGCACATCGCCAGGGGCAAAGCGCGTGATCCGACCATCGGCGCGGCGGAGCGATCCGCCCGCCCAGATCGCCTTGCCGTCCGCGCCCCTGATCCGGAACGCCATCAGCGCGCCGCCATCATCAAGATTCAGCCCCGTCCAGTCCCAGCCCACCGCCTGCCCGCCCAGATAATCGGACGACCATTCGCGATCGAGCCACGCCTGCCCCGTTACCGCCTGCGCCTTGCCGCCGCGCGTCAGCTGCCCTGTAACGACAAGATGCGGCAGCGAATAATAATGGCTCGCCTGTTCGGGGCGCGGCCCCTTGCGGCTATAGCCGCCCTCGCCCTGGGGCAGCGGCGGCTGGGTTGGCCGCAGCGTCAGCGTCAGCGCAAAATCGCGCGTTGCCACTGTTGTCGCGAACCGACCATCGGGCAGCCGCCGCATCCGCCAGTCGCGGATCGCGACATCGGTGTCGCCAATTCGCGCCTGCGCCAGCCCAAAGCCGCTGCGGGCCGCGCGTTCGCCGTGGAGCAGGCGACCGACCTTGGGATCAGACAGCGCGGCATGCGCAAACAGGATCTGGCGCGGGGCAAAGCGGCTGGGGTTGGCGCTGTCGATCTTGGGGGTGGTTCGGAAAAAGGTAATCTGAAAGCCGAGATCGCGGCCATCTTCGCCCTTGATGCGCCCCGTGACATACCACCATTCGGTGCGAAACGCCGGGTGCGCACCGTGATCGGCGGGGAAGCGCAACGGTACGCCGGGGCGGACCACAGGATAGTCGCTCGCCGCCGCCAGCATCAGCGCCAAAATTGCCAGCAGCGCGCGCCGCATCACCAATCCTCCCGAACCATGCGCACCGCATCGCTGCCCAGCGCCTGCCGCCCGGCCAGCACGCCGGTGCCCGCCGCTGCCACCACCAGCGCGACAGCGATCGCGACGATTGTCGGCCAGGGCACCAATGTGTCCATCGTCCAGTTGAATGATTGCGGATTGATCACATGCACCAGCACTTGGGCCAGCACCCCGCCGAGCGCGATCCCCGCCGCCGCGCCGACCAGCCCGAGCAATGCGCCCTCACTCGCCAGCATCGCCACGATCTGCCATCGCGAAACGCCAATATGCCGCAGCATCCCGAATTCACGGGCACGCGCGATCGTCTGCGCTGACATTGTGGCGGCCACCCCGGCCAGTCCGACAAGAATGGCAACCGCTTCAAGCAAATAGGTGACTGCAAAACTGCGATCGAAGAGTGTGAGCGCGAAGCGACGGAGCGTGCCGGGCGCGGCCACTTCCACCGCGCCCCGTAAAGCATCCGGCGCGCGCGCGATCAACGCTTTGCCAACGCGCTCGCCATTGGCACCCGGCGCCAGCGTGATTGCTGCTTCGCCGCGGCTCGTGTCCCCCGTCAGCCGATCATAATCATGATCGCGAATCACGACCGCCCCCTGCTGGCGCGCATAATCGCGCCACATGCCGGCCACCACGAACCGCCCGCCAATCGGCAGCGATATGGTTTGCCCCACGCGCCAGCCATAGAGCCGTGCGGCAGGTTCCGAGATCCATACCGGTATCGCCCGATTGGGCAGACGCCCCGCCTTTTCGATCAGCACCAATGTGGGATCATCGGCCAGCACCGGCCGCGCGATCAGCCAAACCGGCGGGCGATCGGGCGCCAGCGTGAGCGGAATCTGGCGGCTGAAGGCGATGCGCGCCACCCCCGGCGTTGCCGCCAGCCGCCCCTGCGCCGCCCGACCGAAACCACCCGCGCCGTCGACTCGCAGATACAGATCGGCCGAGAGCACCTCGCCGAGCCAGGCATCGACCGCACCGCGAAAGCTGGTCACCATCACCGCCATCGCTATCATCAGCGCCGTGCTCGCGACAATCCCGCACAAGGCCGTCGCCGCCTGCCCCGGCGCGCCGTGGAGATGGCGGATGGCAAGGTCCATCGGCACCCAGCGCCCCGGCTGCCGCGCCAGCGGGGCGAGCAGCGCGCGCGCCAGCCACGGCATCCCGGCAATCCCGCCCGCCAGGATCAGCGCCATGCTGCCAAAGCCGAACAGCGGCAGGCCGCCGATCGCGGGCAGCGCCGCCATCGCCCCGCCCGCCGCGATCAGCCCCGCGGCTAGCGCCCAGTTCACTGGCGCGCGCGGATCGACGACATCGCCTGCATTGCGCAGCGCAACCGCCGGGGCCGCCCGCGCTGCCAGCCGCGCTGGCACGACGCTACCGAGCACTGCCGTCAGCACGCCCAGCCCGAAAAAGCCGGTCGCGCCGCCCGGCGAAAATCCGAGCCGGACATTGCCCCCGCTGAAATAGCCAGCGCCCAGATCACCCCCCAGGCTCGCCACCGCGCCCCAGGCGAGCGCATAGCCCAGCAACAGCCCGAGCAGCGCCCCGATCAGGCCGATCGCCAGCCCCTCCAGCGCCACCGTCGCGACAATCCCGGATCGCGGCAAGCCCAAGGTCCGCACCAGAGCGAACGCGCGCAGCCGCCGCGCCACCGACAGCGATTGCGCCGAAAACACCAGAAACCCGCCGGTCAGCAACGCGACCAGCGCGAGCATCTCCAGATTGACCCGGTAGGCGCGCGACAAGGCGTCGCTTCGCGTGCCCGCGCTGCTGTCAGTGTCAATTACGGCATTGGCAGGCAGGATCGCCCGCAGACCGGCGTCGCTGGCGCCCTTCGCAAGCTTGATGTCGATCCGGTCGAGCTTACCGAGTCGCCCGAAGCGCCACTGCGCCGCGGCAATATCGATCACGCCGATCACCTGCCCCTCGGCAATCCCCGGCAAGCCGCCAGCGACCCGGAAAGTTACCACCTCACCACCCGCAACGAGGTTCACTTTATCGCCTGCCTTTACCTTCAGCGTCCGCATCGCGGTTGCCGACAGGAACAATGCATCATCGGCAAAGGCGGTGTCTGCGGCACTGTCCAACCCTCGCGCCGGAAAGCCGATCAGCGAAGGAGTGACCTGCGCCGCCCGGATCACATCGAGCCCGATCAGCCGCAGCCTCACCTTGCCGACGCGGGCCGGAAGGACCAGCACCGGGCTGGCATCGGCAACCCCCGTCGCGGTTGCCACGCGGGGATAGAGCGCCTCGTCAAACCCCAGCGGACTGGTCGCGCGGACGCGCAGATCCGCGGTGCCGTTCACGGTCTTCAGCGCTTCGTCGAACGCGCCCAGCGCTGATCCGTTGACGAGATGGACGGCAAAGCCAAGCGCCACGCCGATCGCGATCGCCACTGCCGTCAATGCCAGTCGCACCGGATGCGCGCGCCACTCGCCGATGATCAGCCAGCGCAGTGCGAGCCTCGCCTGGGCGATGGTCGCGTCAGCCACGCCTGTGCTCAACCAATCCGTTCGGAGTGAGCGTCAGCGTCCGGTCGGCAATCGCGGCGGCGGCGGCCGAATGGGTGACGATGATGGCCGCGACGCCGCCCTCACGCACCGCGTCGGCAAACAGCGCCAGCACGCGCGCCGCCGTCTCCGGGTCAAGATTGCCGGTCGGCTCATCAGCGAGGATAATCGCCGGGCGGTGGACAAGCGCACGGGCGATCGCCACGCGTTGCAACTCGCCGCCCGACAAGTCACGCGCATACCCATCGCCGCGCGTCCCAAGTCCTACCCGCTCAAGCATCGCCTGGGCCTTGGCGGCCACTTGCGCCCGGTCGCTCGAAACCAGGGCGAGCGGTAGCGCGACATTCTGGCGTAGCGTCAGATAGGGCAGGACGTGAAAGGCCTGGAACACAAAGCCGATCCGGGTACGCCGCACCGCCGTCAGCGCCGCCTCGTCAAGCCCGTCAAGCGCCGTGCCCTCGATCGCGATCGTGCCGCTATCCGCGCGGTCCAGCCCGGCGAGCATGTTGAGCAAAGTCGATTTGCCGACCCCGCTTTCGCCGACAATCGCGATCAGCCCGCCTGCATCCACGGTCAGGTCGAGCCCGCTGAACAGCCTGCGCCCGCCGGGGACCGATTTGGCGAGCGCGGTGACGCTCAGCAGCGGCACACTCACCAGAACTGCGTGCCCGGAGGGCCCTTGAACGGCCCGGCGACGGCGCTGGTAATCCAGCCGCCATAAAAGCCACCGGGCTGCGCCGTCACACGCTCGCCATCAACGAAGCAGGCGTCCATCGGAGCGGCGTAAAAGGCGATGTGATCGCGCAACATCTCGAAAGCCCGGGTTGGCGCAGGATAGGCCCAGCCGACCCGTGACAGTCGCCGGGTGGGGCCGATCACGTCGAAATAGCGTGCCTGCCCCTTCCATTCGCACATGCTCGCCGAACCGCCGGAAAGCGCGAGCATCGCCTGATCGACATCGTCGGGCGGGAAGTAATAGCTCGGTGGGTGGCTCGTCTCGAGCGTACGGACGCCGTTTCGCGTTTCGGCGAGCACCCGCCCTTCGAACTCGATGCGCAAATGCGCGTCGGTCAATTGGGCAATGGCAGGGCGCGGATAATCCCACACGCTTTCCTGTCCGGGTCGGATGGGATCGGGGGTGGGATGGCGCATAATCTACGATCCGAAAACAGCGGTGCACGTTGACTATCAGGTCATGACATCCGCCCGGAACGCAACGTAAAAAAAATGGGGCCGGGAAAAATCATCCCCGGCCCCCATCATTTTTATGCCGCTGGCAGAATTACCGTGTCGATGACGTGGATGACGCCATTGGTGCAGACGATATCGGCCGACACCACGGTCGCGCCGTTCACGACAACGCCGTGCGTGCCATCGACATGCAATTCGGTGCCGCCTGCCGATGCCGGCGTCAGCTTCTGGCCTGCCACATCGGCTGCCATCACCTTGCCGGGAACGACATGGAGCAGCAGGATCGCGGTCAGCTGATCCTTATTCTCGGGCTTGACGAGGTTTTCGACGGTGCCGGCGGGGAGCTTGGCAAAGGCATCGTCGGACGGTGCGAATACGGTGAACGGGCCTTCGCCCTTCAGCGTCTCGACCAGGCCAGCGGCAGTTACGGCAGCGACGAGCGTGGTGAACGAACCGGCGGCAACAGCGGTATCGACGATATCGTGGGTTTGATCGGCCATGATGATTTCCTTGAAAAAGGGGAAGAAAACAGGGGAAACGACGGCCGCATCGACCGACCGGCACCTCACCGATCGTCTCGCAGCACCGACGAGCGTCCCCCTGCCCGCGATGCCGGCTAGCGGCGATACGGGCTTTGGCCGTCCTTGTAATCTGGCACCCCGGTCAGGTCGGTGGCGGCACCAATCCCATGCTCTTCATCAGTACCGCCTGCGCGACCATCAGGATCAGCCAATGGCCGCAATCGCGCGCGATCAGCCGCACCGGCACGCCGCGATAACCCAGCGTGATCGCGAGCAACGGAAGCACGAACCCCGCCCAGATCACCACCGCGCTGCCCACTGCCATGATCCAAGGATCGGCCTTTGGCGGGGCAAGGATCAGCGCGCCGGCCAGGATCGACGCCAGCCAGAATTCGCCCAGTGCGGCGGTGACGATCAGCCCCGGCGAGGGCGTTCTTTCGCTACCCCCGGCGAACCGGTGATGCCCATAGCCGAGCATCAGACCCAGTACCGTTGCCGCCAGAATGGGCACGAGATTCAGCACGATATAAATCAAGCAACAGGCTCCCCGGCGCGTCACGATGGCACAATTCCACCTTACCGCTAGTATCAGGCGCGTTTCAATTGGACAGCCTTCGCTTGACGTGGGCGTCGATATGGCGCATCGCCACGTCGCTCGTCCGGCGCTCTCGCCGAGACCCGCCCAGCCGCCTTTCGTGGCGCAACCCAATTGGACGTTCATGCCTTTCAACACCCTGCCCCCGCTTCTTGTCGAAGCGCTCACCGCCCGTGGTTACGAAGCCCCCACCCCCGTTCAGGCGGCGGTGATCGAACCCGAAGCCGCGGGACGCGACCTGATCGTCTCGGCGCAGACCGGCTCCGGCAAGACCGTCGCCTTCGGCATTGCGATGGCGGGCGAGGTGCTCGACGAAAATGGCGCGCTGCCCTTTATCCGCGAACCGCTCGCGCTGGTGATCGCACCGACGCGCGAACTCGCGCTGCAGGTGAGCCGCGAGCTCATGTGGCTTTACGGCAAGCTCGGAGCACGGATCGCCACATGCGTCGGCGGGATGGATGCCGCGAAGGAACGCCGCAGCCTGAGCCAGGGCGCGCATATCGTCGTCGGCACGCCGGGCCGTCTTCGCGATCACCTCGAACGCGGCTCGCTCGATCTGCGCGCGCTGAAGGTTGCGGTGCTGGATGAAGCTGACGAGATGCTCGACATGGGCTTCCGCGAAGATCTCGAGCAGATCCTCGATGCGACCCCCAATGAGCGCCGCACGATGCTGTTTTCGGCGACGATGCCCAAGCCAATCATCGCGCTCGCCAAACGCTATCAGCGCGATGCTTTGCGTATCTCGACGGTAGGCGAAGACCGTGGCCACGGCGATATCAGCTATCAGGCCGTCACCGTCGCGCCCGCCGATATCGAAAATGTCGTCGTCAACCTGCTGCGCTTTCATGAAGCCGAAACCGCGATGCTGTTCTGCGCCACGCGCGACAATGTCCGCCACCTTCACGCCGGACTGACTGAGCGTGGCTTCGGCGCGGTCGCCTTGTCGGGCGAGCATAGCCAGAATGAACGCAACGCCGCGTTGCAGGCGCTGCGCGACCAGCGCGCACGGGTTTGTGTTGCCACCGACGTCGCCGCACGCGGGATCGATCTGCCGACGCTGTCGCTGGTGATTCACGTTGAGCTGCCGCGCGACGCCGAGGCGCTTCAGCACCGGTCGGGCCGTACCGGTCGCGCCGGCAAGAAGGGCACCGCGATTCTGGTCGTCCCCTATCCGCGCCGCCGGATGGTCGAATCGATGCTGCGTAACGCCAAGATCAACGCCGACTGGATCAACCCACCGTCGAGCGAGGATATTCGCAAGAACGACCGCGAGCGGCTGATCACGCAATTGCTCGAACCGGTGGAGATCGACGAGGACGATCGCGAGCTCGCCCAGCGCCTGCTCGCTGAAAAGAGCCCCGAGGAAATCGCCGCCGCGCTCGTCCGCGCCTTCCGCGCCAAGATGCCCGCGCCTGAGGAGCTGATCGACCGCGACAAGCAGCCGCATGGTAGCGCTGACGGCCACCGCGCCGGTTTTGAGGACACCGTCTGGTTCAAGATGGGCATCGGCCGCCGCCAGAATGCCGATCCGCGCTGGATCCTGCCGCTGATCTGCCGCCGCGGGCACATCACCAAGAATGAGATCGGCGCGATCCGAATCGGCGCGAACGAAACTTTCTTCCAAATCCCGCGCGCCGCCGCCGCCAAGTTCAAGGATTCGCTGAAGCGCACTGCGGGCGGCAGCGACGATGACGGTGGCGTCGAGATCGAGGCATCCGCCACGGGTCCTGCCGCCGAGGGCGGCAATGATCGTCACAAGCGTGGCGGCCCGCCAGTGAAGCGCTTTGGCGCCAAGCCAACGGGTGGTCGTCCCGGTGGTCCGCCAGGTGCACGCCCGGGTGGTCCACCGCGCTCTGGTGGTCCGGGTGGGGCTGGTGGACGACCGAAGCCGCCGTATCGGCCGAAGTAAGGACTGGAACGCAAGCGTTGCGCTGGCCGTGTCGCCGTCGACACATTCTCGTCACCCCGGGCTTGACCCGGGGTCCCGCTTCTCCTTGCCACAGCGTTAGCGGGACCCCGGATCGAGTCCGGGGTGACGACGTAAGATGGATTTGGCTGTGCCTCCCATGATCCGCATTCTGGTCGATGCCGATGCCTGCCCGGTGAAGGACGAAATCTACCGCGTCGCCGAGCGCCACGCCGTGCCCGTCGCCATTGTCAGTAACAGCCCGTTTCGCGTGCCGATCAGTCCGATGGTCGAGCGCGTCGTCGTAAGCGAAGGGTTCGACGCCGCCGACGACTGGATCGCCGAACGCGCCGATGCCGCCAAGATCGTGATCACCGCCGATATCCTGCTCGCGGATCGCTGCCTGAAGGCGGGCGCGGTGGTAATCGCGCCGACTGGCAAACCCTTCACCACCAGTTCGATCGGCAGCGCCATCGCGACCCGCGCGATTATGGCCGATCTGCGCGCTGGCGGCGACGTGATCGGCGGCCCCGCGCCGTTCGGCAAGACGGACCGCTCCCGGTTTCTGTCGGCGCTGGATGCAGCGCTGGTGAAGATAAAGCGCAGCCAGCCTTAAATCTTGCGCGCAGCCACGATCGGCCCGCCCTTGCCTTGCTGCACCAGCACCGCGGTGGCGAGGCCCGCCGGTGCGGATGGCAGCGTGAAGCTGGCCGATTTGCCCTGCCACTGGCCAAGGCTGGTCAGATCGCGGACAACGTTGCGATGCGGGATCGTGCGGCCGCCATTTTCGCCCGCGTTGATCGACACATTGATCGTGCGCGGATCATACCGAACGACCCAGACGGTGGCACTGCCCTTACCGGCGCCAACCGTAACCTGGTTACCCGCAACCGCGATTTCTGGCGGCCCGGCCTTGTTGACGTTGCGGGCAATCGCCTGGTTCAGCTCGCCTTCGCGGCTGCCGAGCACGGCGTCACGGCCATTGACGATCACCTGCGGCGTCGCGACCTGGCTGCGGCCCGCGGTGTGCGCATAATCCCATTGGCGCGCGGTGAAGGCCGGGGTTGCGAAACTGTCCTTCCAGCCGAGCTGATCCCAGTACGTCACCGCAAAGGTGAGCGGGATCACATCGGCGCGATCGGCAAGGCGATTAACGACCTTGATCGCGGGCGGGCAGCTCGAACAGCCCTGGCTCTGATAAAGTTCGACCACAACGGGGTGGGCCGCATCACCGGCCACCGCAACGCGGGTCGGCGCAGGCGCATTGGCGCCTTCACCGGCGGGTGCGGGCGAGGATGCCGTGGCCCCCGAACAAGCGGCGAGCAGCAAAGCGGTCGAAGCAGCAAGAATGGCACGCATGATAGGCTCCTGAGATAGCGTCGAAGCGATCCCGTTGGCCGCTTCCATGCAATGCTATTCGCGGGGGTGAGGGAGTTGGTTACAAGGCGATTGACATTGCTGTTGAGCCATCACCCCATCGCCGTCACCCCGGCCTTGAGCCGGGGTCCCGCTTCTTCAGCGTGGGACAAGGCAGCGGGACCCCGGGTCAAGCCCGGGGTGACGAATGGTGGGCGGGATGAGGGTCAAGCTGCCCCTACCAGCGCAGCAATCTCGGCCCCAGCAGCGCGCCGACGGCAGCCGACAGCACCATCCCAAGCGTGTACCATGTCACGACGAAGGTGGCGGACACTTCAGGACAGTGGAGGCCGTACAAGGTTGCCGCACAACCCCCCGCGGCGAGCCCCGCCGCCGCGCCTGCGGTCCGCAGCCGGGTTGGGGCGAGCTGGCGGAATGCCCAGATCAGGCCGGCGAAGATGGGCAGCGACAGCAAGGCGACCCGCATCGAGCATTCGCGCCAGCTGCTGCCCATCCATAACGCCATCCAGAAATCGTCCCGGGTGGTCGCCAGCTCGGCAATCGCGGCGAGCAGCAGCAGGGCAACCGGCAGCACCACGATCCACGCGGTGCGCAGTGGCGGTGCGTCTGGCCGCGCGACATGCAGCGTGGCGATCAACGCCAGCACGCCGAGCGAAATCGAATAGGCCCATTTCATCATGAAGGGCATCGTCATCATCGCGCCCGGCAAATCCTGCCGCAGCCCCATCCCGAACACCACGACCGCCAGCGTTGCCAGGCTGCCGACCAGCAGCCCCATCAGCACGCGCCGCCGATCGGCATGGCGCGGGATGGCGCGGGTGTCGGCGCTGAGCGACTGGATCAGGTCTTCGGTACGCATCACTTGCCCTTCAATCGCGCGGCGAGCGCTTTCAGCCCACGGTGCACGGAAACTTTGACATCGGCTTCGCTGATGCCGGCGCTTTCGGCGGCCTCGGCGATGCTGAGCCCGTCGATCTTGGTCTGGCGGATTGCCCGCGCCTGTTTGGAAGAAATTCCCTCCAGCAGCTTATCGACATCCATTTGCGCCGATGCCGCGTCCTGAAAACCTTCAGCCACCAAGATGTCCTCAAGGTCTTCGAAAGGCACGTTGTTGCGGGTGCGGCGGAAGTGATCGATCATCTTGTAGCGTGCGACCGCATAGGCCCAGGCCGTAAACGGGCGGTCCCGATCATAGCTTGCGCGCCGCGTATGGATGGCAATCAACGTTTCCTGCACCAGATCCTCGACATCATCGCCGGCCCCGCGCAACCGGCGCCCGAAAAAGGATCGCAGCAACGGGACAAGCGCGGTCAGCAGGGCGTTCTGGGCCGCAGCCTCACCATCGAGACCCCGGACCATCAGCCCCTTGAGCTGGTCTTCGCTCGCCCTTCCCTGCACTCCCGATAATGCCATACGCATCGCCTACGCAGAAAGTTACATCAGACCACGAGCGCTAGACCCGATTGCCGATTGGTTGAACCCCGTCATTGCGAGCGCAGCGAAGCAAACCATCGTCGCGCGCGCTGCCCTGGATTGCTTCGCTGCGCTCGCAATGACGATACAAGCTGGACGAATGCAGCTTTGGCTATCCACACCATATCGCTGGCTGCGATGCCACCCCCAAAAAACCATACGCTCGATGTAACCCTACGCCGTCGCCGAACGAATACCCTGTGCGACCCACCCTTTCATGGCCTCCGGGGTCGCCGGGCGGTGCGCTTCCCCCCCAACTGACGCGCACCGCCTGAAAGGGGTATCTGTTCGATCGTGATCGACAAGCTGGCCAACATCCGCCATCTCGCGCAGCAGAAAAGTCGATCTGCGAGAGGATACCGCCATGCGTGAAGCCGCCATTATCGCCACCGCCCGTACTGCCATCGGCAAGGCCTATCGCGGCGCATTCAACGCGACCGAAGCCCCCGCGCTGGCGGGCCATGTAATGAACGCCGCGGTCGACCGCGCCGGTATCGATCCCGCCCGCATTGACGAGGTATTCTGGGGCGTGGGCAGCCAATGGGGCAGCCAGGGCGGCAATGCGGGGCGAATGGCGATCTTTGCGGGGCAATTGCCGCAATCGGTGCCCGCCTTTACGCTCGATCGCAAATGTGGATCGGGGCTGACGGCGGTCGCGCTCGCCGCGCGGACGATCATCTGCGACGAGGCCGATGTCGCGCTGGCTGGCGGCATGGAATCGATCAGCTTCACGGTGACCAAGGATGCCCCGCGCTACATCAACCAGTCAGTGATCGCGCATGAGCCCGCCGCGTACATCCCGATGATCGAAACCGCCGAGATCGTTGCCGAACGCTATGGCATCACCCGCGCCGCGCAGGACGAATATGGCGCGCGCAGCCAGCAACGCGCGGCGCGCGGGCTGGAGACTGGCGCCTTCGCCGAGGAAATCGTGCCGATGACGGTCGAACGCGCGCTGTTCGACAAGGAAGGCAACAAGACCGGCACCGAGACGGTGACGATCACCCAGGACGAGGGCATCCGCCCCGGCACCACGCTTGAGGCGCTGCAGGGTTTGAAGACCGTCTGGCCGGGCGGGCAGTTCACCGGACCGGGCAGCAACATCACCGCCGGCAACGCCAGCCAGTTATCGGACGGGGCATCGGCCCAGATCCTGATGGACCGCGCGACGGCGGAGGCCGAGGGCAAGGAGATCCTGGGCATTTATCGCGGGTTTCAGGCGGCAGGCTGTGCGCCCGATGAAATGGGCATCGGCCCGGTGTTCGCCATTCCGAAACTGCTCGACCGCGCCGGGCTCTCGGTGGGTGATATCGGGCTGTGGGAGTTGAACGAGGCGTTCGCCAGCCAGTGCTTGTACTGCCGCGACACTCTGGGCATCGATCCGGAGAAATATAACGTGAATGGTGGTGCGATTGCGGTTGGCCATCCGTTCGGGATGACGGGCAGTCGGCTGGTCGGCCATGCGCTGATCGAAGGGCGCAAGCGCGGCGTGCGCTGGGTGGTCGTCTCGATGTGCACCGCCGGCGGCATGGGCGCGGCCGGGCTGTTCGAGATTGTTTGAGTTTGGGGTACAGACCAAAGAGGAATAGCATTGTTTTTCAAAGGTCCGTTCGGGCTGAGCGAAGTCGAAGCCGGTCCCGAACACCGGCCACAACAGACCATCGAATAGGTTTGGCCGGTCGCAAGGTGCTTCGACTTCGCTCAGCACAAACGGTTTAGATTAGCCAGTCGATCCACTAATCACTTGGCGCGCCTTGGGCGCACCACTTCCCCCACGCGAGTCGCTGATGCCTGCCATTTATGCCGATGACAGCAGCGACGATGATCGCTCCTTCGCAGACCGCATTTTATTGCGGCGGCGCGCGTTGGGCTTCGTACTTGCAATCGCGATCGAGGTGCTGCTGATCCTGGTGCTGCTGACGCTTGGCCCACCCAAATTCGGCGATTCGCGCGGCGATGGCCGCCCGAAGACCTTCACCATCACCCAGACCGCCGACAAGGCCGAGACCAAGGAACGCCCCGCGCCCAAGCGCGCCGCAAAGGTGACGCCCAAGACGCCCCCGCCACCGACCGCGCCGGTGCCGCCACCCACGCCGCTCGGCCCGATCCCCGGGCTGCTGGTGCTGACCAAACAGGAATATGCCGCCGCCGATATCGGCAAGATCAAGTCGCAGCGCGCCGAAATGGCCGAAGCCGCGCCCGAAGGCAGCGATGCGAATGACACGGAGGTGGCCGGCAGGGGCCCGAACGGCGAGCCGCTTTACTACGCCGAATGGTACCGCGAGCCGACTGAAGCCGAGATGGCCTTTTACATCCCGAAAGGCCTGCGCGGCGGCTCCGCGCTGATCGCGTGCAAGACTGCGCCGAAGTACCGTGTCGAGGATTGCCAGCTGCTCGGCGAATCCCCGGCCGGGACTGGCCTTGCGCGCGGCGTGCGCGAAGCCGCCTGGCAATTCCGCGTCCGCCCGCCGCGCAAAGGCGGCAAGCTGCTGATCGGGGCGTGGGTGCGGATCAAATTTGATCTGGTGGGGCGGCCCGCCGGGTGATGCCGGGCCCGGTTGAAAAACCTCTGTCGGACAGCGCAATCGCTATTCAGTCACCGCTTTGGTCGTCAGCGGCACCACGGCAGTCGGCATTGCCGCATCCGCCCGCGATGCCCGCACACTATCCCATGCATAAAGCGCGCAGCCTGCCCAGATGAGCACGAAGGTGGCGGCCTGATCGGCGCGCAGCGGCTCGCCGAACACCAGCACTGCAAGGCCGAACTGGATCGACGGCGACATGAACTGGAGCAGCCCGATGGTGGTATAGCGCAGCCGCCGCGCCGAGGCCGCAAACATCAAAAGCGGCAGCGCGGTGATGATGCCCGATAGGATCAACAGCCAGTCGGTCTCACCGCCCTCGCCGAAACTGCCACGCCCTGCGCTCCCCTCGATCAGCAGATAGCCGAGCAGGAACGGCGCAAGCAGCACCGTCTCCACCGTCAACCCGCCAAGCGCATCGATCGCCGCGACCTTACGGATCAGCCCGTAAATGCTGAACGAGGCGGCAAGAGTGAGCGAAATCCAGATCGCCCCGCCCTCGATAATCGCCAGCGCGACCACGCCGGTGGCCGCAATGCCGATCGCGATACCCTGCCAGTGACGCAGCTTTTCGCCGAGCAGCAAGGTGCCGAACGCGACATTGACGAGCGGATTGATGAAATAACCAAGGCTTGCCTCGATCACATGGGCGTTCTGGACCGACCAGATATAGACGAGCCAGTTGATCGCGATCATCAGCGCGCTCGCCATCAGCAGCAGCAAGGTGCGGCCGCGGGCCGCCGCGAGGATGGGCCTGGCCTGTTTGGTGATCACCACCAGAAACAACAGGAACAGCACCGACCACACCACCCGGTGCGACAACAACTGCAATGAGGGAACATTTCCCAGCAGCCGCAGATAAAGTGGCAGCAAGCCCCAGGAGAGATACGCGCCGACCCCCAGGATCAGCCCGGTGCGCAGCTTGGTTTGATCGGCGGTCGTCATCGCGCCGCCATGCCCGCCGCGCGGGCGAGCGGCAAGCAAGCAACGCTATCGGACGGGCTAGTAATTTGCACGTTGGGCTAATCCAACCCCCGTTCGCCCTGAGCGAAGTCGAAGGGCACGCGAAGCGAGTAGGCTTCGACTTCGCTCAGCCCGAACGGAGGGGGAAGCCAGCCCTCAATCGGCGAACAGCAACACCGGCGTCTCGAGATATTTCTTGAGCAACTGGACAAAGCTCGCCGCGTCCCAGCCATCGACCACGCGGTGATCGCAGCTGATCGACAGGTTCATCAGCTTGGCGCGGACGATCTCGTCGCCGACAAAAACCGGCCGCTCGACTATCTTGTTCGGGCCGATGATCGCGACCTCAGGGCGGTTGATGACTGGCGTCGTCGCAATGCCGCCCAGCGGGCCGAGCGAGGTGATCGTCAGCGTGGAGCCCGAAAGCTCGTCGACCTTCGCCTTGCCATTGCGCGCGGCCTCTGCCAGCCGACCGATCTCGCTTGCCAGCTGCCAGACGTTTCGGTCCTGCGCATCGCGGATCACCGGCACCATCAGCCCTGCAGGCGTCTGCGTCGCCATGCCGAGATGGACCGCGCCGTGGCGCGTCACCACGCCGGCTTCGTCATCGTAGCGCGCGTTAATCATCGGGAAATCGGGGATCGCCTTGCAGATCGCGACGATCAGCAGCGGCAGCATCGTCAGCTTCGGTCGGCTCCCGCGATTGTCGTTCAGGTCGGCGCGCATCGCCTCTAGCGCAGTCACGTCGATCTCGTCGACATAAGTGAAATGCGGGATGTTGCGCTTGGCCGCCTGCATATTCTCGGCGATCTTGCGGCGCATGCCGATGACCTTGATCGGCTCATCCGCGCGCGCACGGCTGGCTTGGGGCGCGTGATAGCCCTGGCCTGACTGATAGCGCAGATACGCGTCGAGATCGGCATGGCGAACGCGGTCGGCATCGGTTTTCACATCGGCGAGATCGATGCCGAGATCGGCCGCGCGGGCGCGGACCGCGGGGGAGGCGAGGACGGGCGCTGAACTAACCGATTTGTGCTCCTGCGCAGGCAGGAGCCCAGGATCGCTGGCGCTGCGCTCTTGGTTCTGGGCTCCCGCCTGCGCAGGAGCACTATCGCTGCTGGGTGTCCCGACAGCCACTTCACCAACGCCCGGATTTTCAGCGCCATATTGCGCCGCCACTTCAACCTGTTCGGCGCTCGGCGGGGCCGCCTTCAGCTCGGCAGGCGCGTCATCGCGGAGCGCTGGCGCTTCCTCTGCCGAAAAATCGCCGTCCGTTTCGATCACCACCAACGCCGCGCCGATCGACACCTGATCGCCGACTTCGCCCGCCAGCTCCACCACCACGCCCGACACCGGCGATTCCATCTCGACGGTGGCCTTGTCGGTCATCATGTCGGCGATCTGCTGATCTTCCTCGATCCGGTCGCCGACCGCGACGTGCCAGGCGACGATTTCAGCTTCCGAAATGCCTTCGCCGATATCGGGAAGCTTGAACGTGAACCGCGCCATTATGCGTCCTTCATGATTTTCTTGAGGGCCTCGCCAATCCGGACCGGCCCCGGGAAATAGGCCCATTCCAGGCTGTGCGGATAGGGCGTGTCGAAACCGGTGACGCGCTCGATCGGCGCTTCGAGGTGATAGAAACAGCGTTCCTGCACCTGCGCGGACAGTTCCGCGCCGAAGCCGCTGGTCCGAGTCGCTTCATGGACGATCATGCAGCGCCCGGTTTTCTGCACCGATGCTGCAATCGTCTCGATATCGAGCGGCACCAAGGTGCGCAGATCGATCACTTCGGCATCGACCCCCGCCTCGGTCATCACCGCGAGCGCGACATGCACCATTGTGCCGTAGGCGAGCACGGTCAGCGCCTCCCCCGCGCGCACGATCTTCGCTTTGCCCAGGTCGATCTTGTAATAACCCGTCGGCACCTCGCCTGCCGGGTGCTGCGACCAGTTTTGTGTCGGCTTGTCCCAATGGCCGTCGAACGGGCCGTTATAGATGCGCTTGGGTTCGAAGAAGATCGTCGGATCATTATCCTCGATCGCCGCGATCAACAGTCCCTTGGCGTCATAGGGGGTCGACGGGATCACCGTCTTCACGCCCGATACATGGGTGAAGATGCCCTCGGGCGATTGCGAATGGGTCTGCCCGCCGAAAATGCCACCGCCAAAGGGCGACCGCACCGTGATCGGCGCGGTAAACTCGCCATTGGAGCGATAGCGCAGCCGCGCCGCCTCGCTGACCAACTGATCGAGCGCGGGATAAATATAATCGGCGAACTGGATTTCGGGCACCGGACGCAGGCCGTAAGCCCCCATCCCTACCGCGACGCCGATGATGCCGCATTCGGTGATCGGGGTGTCGAACACACGCTGCTTGCCATATTTTGCCTGCAGGCCCGCCGTCGCGCGGAATACGCCGCCGAAATAGCCGACATCCTCGCCCATCACGACAATGTCGGGGTCGCGGTCCATCATGACGTCCATGGCGGAATTGATCGCCTGGATCATGTTCATGCGGGTGGTATTCAAGGTATCCGCCACTGTTGGATCCCCATCACGCCGGTTAGTCATACCACCCTCCCGTCACCTCGGCCTTGAGCCGGGGTCCCGCTATTCTTCAGCGGGCGAAAGGAAGCGGGACCCCGGCTCAAGGCCGGGGTGAAGAATGCAAAAATCAGGGACATCACTTCAGAGCCCATGGTCGGCCACTCGCGGTTTCCTCGGCGATCATCTGCGCCTGTTGTTCGCGCAGGTGCCAGGGCATTTCTTCGAACACGCCGTCGAACAGGCTGTCGAGCGGCTGGTGGAGACCGTGGCCGAGGATGCCGTTCTTTTCGGCTTCTTTTTGCGCTGCCTTCACCATTTCGGCGAGTTCGAGGTCTTGCGCCGCATGGCGCTCCTCATCCCATTCACCGATCGCGATCAGGTGATCGCGCAGCCGCTTGATCGGATCGCCAAGCGGCCAGGCATTGGGTTCCCCCGCCGATCGATATTGCCCCGGATCATCCGATGTCGAATGGCCTTCGGCGCGGTAGGTGAAATGCTCGATCAGCGTCGGCCCCTGGTTGGTTCGTGCACGCTCCGCTGCCCAGGCGGTGGCGGCATAAACCGCGAGCGCATCATTGCCGTCGACCCGCAGGCCGGCGATGCCATAGCCGATCGCGCGCGCCGCAAAAGTGGTCGATTCCGCCCCGGCGAACCCTGAAAAGCTGCTGATCGCCCATTGATTGTTGACGACGTTGAAGATCACCGGCGCGCGGTACACGCTGGCAAAGGTACAGGCGGAGTGGAAATCGCCCTCCGCGGTCGATCCTTCGCCGCACCAGGTGGCGGCGATCCGGGTATCGCCCTTGGCCGCACTCGCCATCGCCCAGCCGACGGCTTGCGGATATTGCGTGGTAAGATTGCCCGAAATGGAGAAGAAGCCGGCTTCCTTCACCGAATACATGATCGGCAGCTGCTTGCCCTGCAGCCGATCACCCTTGTTCGAATAAATCTGGTTCATCATGTCGACCAGCGACCAGCCGCGCGCGATGAGCAGCCCCTGCTGGCGGTAGGAGGGAAAGCACATATCCTCGTAATCGAGCGCGTGTGCGGCGGCGACGGCGATCGCCTCCTCGCCTGTGCATTTCATGTAGAAGCTCGTCTTGCCCTGGCGTTGGGCGCGGAACATGCGCTCGTCGAACGCGCGGACCAGCGCCATGCTGCGCAGCATCTTGCGCAGCGCATCGGGCGACAGGCGCGGATTCCACGGGCCGACCGCCTGACCGTCATCATCCAGCACGCGGATCAGCGTATAGGCGAGCGGCGCAAAGCTATCGGGACGATCGGCCGTATCGGGGCGCGGGGCGCTGCCCGCCGGGGGCACATCGATATCAACGAAATCCACCGCATCGCCCGGCCGAAACCTCGGCTCGGGCACGTGCAGCGTCAGCGGTTGCAAATTGGCACGCGGCAAATCGCCAGCCATGGTCTCTCCAAATGCGAGCCCCGGCCTACCCGGGAATCGCTCATTGGCACCTTGTTATAAAATTTCAACGCCGATGGCGAGAGGGTCAGCGCCCACCAAAGGCAGCAATCGCCGCACGCGCGATCGGTTCACCCCATTCCTGGACGAAATGGCCGCCATCGGGGATGATCATTGGTTCGGGACAGCCCCTGATCTGTTTGCGCAGCGCCTCCATTTGCGTCGGCCCTAAAACCGGATCGGCTGCCCCCACCGCCATGAAGCTCGGCCCGCTCCAACGTTCGGACCAGAATTTCACGGCTTCACGACCGATCGCCGCGCCCGGCATGTCAGGCACGATCGGCACGAGCGCCGGGAAAATTTGTGCCCCCGCCTTGTAGCTGGCATCGGGATAGGGCGCCTCATAGGCGGCGATCTCTGCGGGCGTCAGATGCGGCGTGCCGCGCGCGATCAGCGCGCCGATCGGCAAATCGGGCGTCGATGCGGCATAGGCCTTCCACATCATGAAGCCAGGACCCGGCGACGCCCCGGTGCCGATGCCGGTGTCACCGCGGGGGCAATTACCGATGAAAAGACGCGCGGCACCTTGCAGTACATGCTGACGGCCCACCTGACGGCCGCCGAGATCATCATCGGCAAGCAGCCAGTTGCGGTGGAAATCGAAGCTGTAATCCTCCTGCCGCACTGGCTTGTCCGACCGGCCAAAGCCAAGGAAATCGGGACAGATCACGCGCGCGCCGGTTTCAAGGAACACCGGGATCATCCGGCGATAGAGGAAGCTCCAGCTTGGTTCGCCGTGCTGACACAGGAACACACGATCGGCATCGGCCGGACCGGCATCGATATAGGCACCGCGCAGCCCCTCATAGCCCGGCAGATCATCGACATAGCGCACCGGAAAATCAAAATCAGGCACGTCCTTAAAGCGTTCGTCGGGTGTACGTTTTGCTTCGATCATCGGACGATTCCCTGAATTGGCATTATTCATGTCAATTTATCATCGGTGGCGTGGGTGGCAAGCGTGAATCGCCGATACGCACCGTCAGGGATCGTTAACCTGCATCATGCATTATGCCTCTCAGAAGGGAGCTACGTGATGCACATGCAGTCAATCACCCGCGCCAAGGCCCGCCCCGTTCGCCTACCCACGATCGATGCCGCGATCGGCATTCTGGTGCTTTCGGCATCGGCACTGATGCTTCTGCCCTCGCTGGCACTGTACGCGGTCTATGTCGCCGCGGCGCTGGTCGCGCGGGCATTCTGGAAGAACCCCCGCGCCGGGCGCTAAGCGCCGAACGGGTTTACCCTGCCCCCTCCGGTTCGCCCTGAGCGAAGTCGAAGCCTGTCCTGAGCGCCTGCCTTGGCAGGCAGTCGAAGGGGGCAAGCGCTGCGCAGGGGCTTCGACTTCGCTCAGCCCGAACGGCTCAGGATGGCAAACAGCAAGATGCTGCTCCTACCCCGCCACCACCGTCTGCTCGATCACCCCGAAAATCGGATGATGCCGATCATCTTCGGCCCAGATCCGCACCGTATCACCCGCCTTTAGAAACGGCGTCACGGCGGCGCCGCCCAGGATCGTCTCAACGGTGCGGACTTCGGCTAGGCACGCATAACCCACCCCGCCATCGGCAATCGGCTTGCCAGGGCCGCCATCGGCACCGCGATTGGATACGGTGCCGGACCCGATGATGGTCCCTGCCCCCAGCGCGCGCGTTTTGGCGGCGTGCGCGATCAGCGTGCCGAAATCGAAGGTCATGTCTTCGCCTGCCTCGACCCGGCCGAGCGGCTTGCCGTTCAGGTCGATCATCAGTTTGCGGTGCAACTTGCCGTCCTGCCACCAGTCGCCGAGAGAATCGGGAGTCACGAACACCGGCGAAAAGGCGCTGGCCGGTTTGGACTGGAAAAAGCCGAAGCCCTTTGCGAGTTCACCTGGGATCAAGTTGCGCAGCGACACATCGTTGGTCAGCCCCACCAGCCTGATGCTCGCCAGAGCCTCTTCACGGCTCGCGCCCATCGGCACATCGCCCGTCACGACAACGACCTCGCCCTCGAGATCACAACCCCAGGCATCGTCCTTCAACAGAATCGAATCGCGCGGACCGAGGAAACCGTCCGATCCACCCTGATACATCAGCGGATCGTGCCAGAAGCTGTCGGGCATCTCTGCACCCCGTGCCTGCCGCACAAGTGCGACATGGTTCACATAGGCCGAGCCATCAGCCCATTGGTACGCGCGCGGCAGCGGTGCCGCCGCACCATGTTCGTGGAACCGCCGCATCGGGATCACCTCATGTTCCAGATCGGTCGACAGGTTGCGGAGCGCAGGGGCCACATGATCCCAGTCATCGAGCGCGGCCTGGAGCGTCGGTACGATATGGCCGGCGTCGGCATACCAGGCCAGATCGGGCGACACGACGATTAGCGCGCCGTCGCGCCCGGATTTGAGGCTGGCCAGTTTCATAGACTCTCCTGCGTTTATGGTTTGGCCAACCTTACTCCGCTCACTCGCCCTGTCGAGCCAGCACGGATTGCCCCAACAGCCCTATTGACCGCGTCGCCGCGCCACCGCAGTTTGGGCAAAAGGTTTCAAGAGAGGACTGACATGCTCGATACGCTTCCCGGCCGCTTCGCTTATGGTGAGGATCATGAGGCTTTCCGCCAGACCGTTCGCAGCTTTTTGCAGAAGGAGGCGGTGCCGCATGTGAATGACTGGGAAGCCGCCGGCATTGTCGACAAGGAAATCTGGAAAAAGGGCGGTGCGATCGGCATGCTGTGCCCGACCGTGCCAGAGGAATATGGCGGCCTGGGCCTCGATTTCGGCTATAACGCGATTGTTGACGAGGAAGTGTCGTACATCGGCGTGCCGCTCGGCTTCTCGCTCCAGTCGGACATCGTGTGCGATTACATCGTCCAGTACGGCTCCGAAGAACAGAAGAAGCAGTGGCTGCCCCGCCTCGTTTCGGGTGAAACGATCACCGCGATCGCGATGACCGAGCCGGGCACCGGCTCCGACCTGCAATCGATCCGCACCAGTGCGAAGAAGGATGGCAATCACTACGTCATCAATGGCTCCAAAACCTATATCACCAATGGCCAGAATGCCGATCTGATCCTGGTGGTCGCCAAGACCGATCCCGATGCCAAGCCTGCCTATAAGGGCATGTCGATCATTCTGGTCGAAGCCGACCGGGAAGGATTCAAGCGCGGCCGCAACCTCGACAAGATTGGGCAGGACGCCGCCGACACGTCAGAGCTGTTCTTCGAAGATGTCCGCGTGCCGATGACCAATTGCTTGGGCGAAGAGGGCAAGGGCTTCATCTATCTGATGAGCCAGTTGCCGCAGGAGCGGCTGTCGATCGCGATCGGCGTGCAGGCATCCGCCCAGCGCGCGTTCGACGATACCGTTGCCTTCACCAAGGATCGCAAGGCGTTCATGGGCACCGTGTTCGATTTCCAGAACACGCGCTTCGTGCTGGCGGACCTGAAGGCCAAGCTGCAGGTCGGCTGGGCGCATCTCGACTGGGCGATCAAGCGCCACCTGGCAAAGGAACTAACCCCGACCGAGGGTGCGGCTGCCAAGCTCTGGCATACCGATCTGCAATGGGAAGTGATGGACAAGTGCCTGCAGCTGCACGGCGGTGCGGGCTACATGAACGAATATCCGATCGCCCGGATGTGGCGCGGCGCACGCGTCAGCCGGATTTACGGTGGCACCAACGAAATCATGAAGGAACTGATCGGGCGGTCGCTTTGATCGGCTGATTGATTGGAACTGCCCGCGATTGACACGAGTACATATTGCCGGAATGTTGGCCCCTTAAGGCCTGAACAACGGGCCAAAAGGGGTTAGCATGACGACTGGGATGATGAGGGGCCTCCTTGCAGCATTGGGGGCAACCGCGCTGCTTTCCGCCTGTGCCACGACGGGCGATGCCAAGCCGAAGAACGCGGCGAGCGCCCCCACAAAGTCCGGCCCCGGCATGGGCAAGGGCTTCGATCATAACCCCTTTCCCTCCACCTATCGCGCCTATCCCGGCAAACCGACGCTGATCACCAATGTCACCATTTTCGATGGCGAAGGCGGCAAAATCGAGCGCGGATCGGCGCTGTTTGCCGATGGTAAGATCGTCGAAATCGGCCAGACGATCGCCGCCCCCGCGGGCGCAGTGGTGATCGACGGCACCGGCAAGACGTTGACCCCCGGCATCATCGATATTCACAGCCATCTCGGCAATTATCCTTCGCCCGGTGTCGAGGCGCATTCGGACGGCAATGAGGCGACCAGCCCCGTCACCGCCGATGTCTGGGCCGAACATAGCGTTTGGCCGCAGGACCCGGGCTTCAGCCGCGCGCTCGCCAATGGCGGCGTGACCACACTGCAGATTCTGCCGGGCTCGGCCAATCTGTTCGGCGGGCGCTCGGTGGTGCTCAAGAACGTTTATGCCCGCACCGCGCAGGGGATGAAGTTCCCCGGTGCGCCTTACGGCATGAAAATGGCGTGCGGCGAAAACCCCAAGCGCGTTTATGGCGGCAAGGGTCGCCAGCCCTCGACCCGGATGGGCAATATCGCCGTTGATCGCCAGACCTGGGCGCGCGCTGCCGAATATAAGCGCCGTTGGGACAAGTATGAAAAGGATGGCGGCGAACCGCCCGCGCGCGACATCGGCATGGATACGTTGCGCGGCGTACTTTCGGGCGAAATCCTGGTTCAGAACCATTGCTACCGCGCCGACGAAATGGCGCTCGTCATGGATATGGCCAAGGAGTTCGGATACAAAGTGACCGCGTTTCACCACGCGGTTGAGGCCTACAAGATCGGCGACTTGCTGAAGAGCAATGACACTTGCGCGGCCGTCTGGGCGGACTGGTGGGGGTTCAAGATGGAATCCTATGACGCGATCAGCGAGAACCTTGCGCTGCTGCAAAAGGCGGGCGCTTGCGGCATGATCCATTCCGATGACGCCAACGGCATTCAGCGGCTCAACCAGGAAGTCGCCAAGGCGCTTGCCGCTGGCAGGCGCGCGGGGATCGACATTTCCGATGCAACCGCGTGGACCTGGCTGACCTATAATCCCGCCAAGGCGCTCGGCATCGGCGATCGCACCGGTAGCCTGAAACCCGGCAAGATGGCTGATGTCGTGTTATGGAACGGCAACCCGTTCAGCGTCTATTCGCGGCCCGACAAGGTCTGGATCGATGGCGCGTTGCTATATGACGCCAATGATCCGCGCCTGCGCCCGGTATCCGATTTCGAACTTGGTCAGCCCGGCTCGGGAGATGTGAAGTGAAGCGCCTGCTCCTGCTGACCGCGGCGTTCCTCGCCACCCCGATGACCTTGGCGCCTGCCGCCGCACAGTCGGTGGCCATCACCAACGCGAAGCTCGTCATCGGCGATGGTTCTGCCCCAATCGAGGGCGGCACCGTTGTTGTTCGTAACGGCAAAGTTGTCGCCGCGGGTGCAGGGGTTGCCGTGCCTGCCGGTGTCGAGGTGATCGACGCCGGCGGCAAATGGGTAACGCCAGGCATCGTCGCCGGTTTTACCCGGATGGGCATCATCGAGGTCGATGGTGTGTCGCAAACGAATGATTCAGGTGCCAGTGGCAGCCCGTTTCATGCCGCGATCGATATTTCTCCGGCGGTAAACCCAAAGACCAGCTCGATCGGACTCAACCGGGCCGAAGGGGTGACGCGCGCAATCGTCGCGCCGGAGAGTCGGGGCTCGATCTTCGCCGGGATGGGCGCCGTCATTGATCTAGGCAGCGACGCTGACCCCGTCAGCACCCCGCGCGCTTTCCAGTATATGGAATATGGTGAGGGCGGTGCGCGCGCGGCAGGCGGCAGTCGCCCGGCCGCGCTCGTGATGTTCAAGAACGCGCTGTTCCAGGCGCGCGCTTATGCCCGCAACCCGGGCAGCTATGCCGATCAGGGCAAGGACGCGCTGCTGACCCGCGCCGATGCCGAGGCATTGGGCGCCGTCGCAACCGGCAAGGTTCCACTGCTGGTCCATGTCGAGCGGGCGTCGGATATGCTCGCGCTGATCGAGCTGCGGCGTGACTTCCCGGCGATCAAAATGGTGTTCGTCGGCGTGTCGGAGGGCTGGATGGTCGCACAACAGCTAGCAGCCGCTGGCATTCCGGTCATTGCGAGCGCGCTCAACGATTTGCCGAGTTCGTTCGAATCGATTGCCGCCACGCAATCCAATGTCGGCAGGATGAAGGCCGCCGGAGTTCGCGTCGGCATCGGCACCATCAACGACGATGAGGCGCGCCAGGCCCGGCTCGAAAAACAATATGCGGGCAATCTGGTCGCGCTCACCAAGGTGCCCGGCGCGACCGGTCTCGACTGGAACGCCGCGTTTGCCGCAATCAGCTCCGTGCCTGCCGAGGCGGTTGGACTCGGCGGGCAGATCGGGTCGCTGCGTCCAGGTCGGGCGGGCGACGTCGTGATCTGGTCAGGCGATCCGCTTGAGCTTGATACCGCCGCGCTGTCGGTATGGATCGACGGGGTCAAGCAACCGCTCGCCACGCGGCAGGGCCAGTTGCTCAAACGCTACATGACCCCGCAAGAAGGCGCACTCCCCAAGGCATATGAGCGGTAACATACGCGTGCCGTTCGTGTGATCTGAGAGGCGCACGCACAGATTCACTATCGCTAGCCGGACCAAGCGGCGTTAACTCGTGGGATTGATTTTCCGGGTTTGCCGGATATACAATATTGAAATTGCGGAGTTAAAGGACATGAAGGGTACTCGCCATCGCGTGATTTCGGCACTGAGCATGATGGCGTTTGTTTCGGCCTGTAGCGGTGGTAGCAGCCCTTCGTCGTCTGGCGGCATCACGGCGGTCGTCCCACCGGCGCCAACACCCACGCCAACGCCAACCCCCACCCCGACGACCTCATCTGCCTGCTCGCTACGTGCGCGGCAGGATTGGGTGCTGGCGCAGATGCGCGAATGGTATCTGTTCCCCGAAACGCTGCCGGCAAACTTGGACCCGACGCCGTTCACGACCGTCGAATCCTATCTCGACGCGCTGACCGCGACGGCGCGCGGTCAGAACCGCGACCGGTTTTTCACGTTCCTGACCTCGATTGCCGGCGAGAACGCCTTTTTGAATTCAGGATCAAGCGCCGGGTTTGGCGTCCGCCTGGCATTTGATTCATCGCAACGCCTGATCATCGCCGAAGCCTTCGAAGGCGCGCCCGCGCTCGCCGCCGGGATCGATCGCGGCACACAGATCGTCGCGATCGGCACCACCGAGGCCAATCTTCAAACGGTCGCATCGCTGATTGCCAGCGGCGGCAGTTCGGCCGTCACCACAGCGCTTGGCCCGAACACGGCGGGCACCGTCCGCGTACTCCAGATCAGCAATGCTGGAGGCACGCGCAACGTTACCGTCACCAAGGCCGATTTCAATCTAACGCCGATATCATCGCGTTATGGCGCGCAGATCATCACCGATGGCGGGCGGCAGGTAGGCTATATCAACCTGCGCACCTTCATCCAGACCGCAAACCAGCCACTGCGCGACGCGTTTGCGAATTTCCGCGCGAACGGCATCACCAATGTGATCCTCGATTTCCGCTATAATGGCGGTGGGCTGGTTTCCACGGCCGATCTGATTGGCGATCTACTCGGCGGCAACCGGACGACGTCGGAAGTTTATAACCGGACGACGTTTCGCCCAGAAAAATCATCGAATGACGTGGTTCGAAACTTTGCGCCCACGGCCCAATCGGTATCACCCATGAAGATCGCGGTGATTGGCACATCGTCGACCGCATCGGCCAGCGAACTCGTTGCCAACGCAATGATACCGTATCTGCGCGCCAATATCGGCCTGATTGGATCGAACACCTTTGGGAAGCCCGTCGGCCAGATCGCGCTTGATCAGCCGGCATGCGACGATCGCCTGCGCCCGGTAGCCTTTGCATCGCAAAATGCCAATCGCCAGGGCAATTACTTCAACGGGCTCGCCGCCGCGGTCGAAGCGAGCTGCCAGGCCGCTGACGACCTGACAAGGCCGCTCGGCGATCCGCAGGAAGCATCGACCCGTGCGGCGCTCAATTATCTTGCCGGGCAAAGCTGTACGCCGATCGCGCCGGTGCTGGCATCGGGCGTGCAAGGGCCGGCATCGGTGCGGGTGCCCGCACAGCGATTGCTGACCCCCGAACGGCCAGACCCGATGCAGCGGGACCTGCCCGGATCGTTCTAGAATCGCCGCTGAGGGATTGTACCCCAATTCTCCCTCCCCCGTTCGCCCTGAGCGAAGTCGAAGGGCATGCGCAACGCTTGGGCTTGGGCTTGGGCTTGGGCTTGGGCTTCGACTTCGCTCAGCCCGAACGGAAGTTGCGATCTCGATTTGCGCCAGGATGCGCCAGCGCTTGACTTTTTGCACCGCAGCATGCATTAAATGCTTTCAGCGAGGCATTATGCAGCGTGATCGGGCGTAACGCCCCGGCTCTGCCTCGGTTCTAACCCCAAGCTTCCCACATCACGCGGGGCGCGACATTATGTCCCCGCCCGCCTCCCCGTGCGCCCAGAAAAGGCCCGGGATGCTGGCACTTATCGAAAGAATACCATGTCCTTCCAGAATCTCGGACTCAACGAGTCCCTGCAGCGCGCGCTTGCCGACAAAGGCTATACCGAAGCCACCCCGATCCAGCGTCAGGCGATCCCGCCACTGATCCAGGGCCGCGATCTGCTCGGCATCGCGCAGACCGGCACCGGTAAGACCGCCGCGTTCATGCTTCCGTCAATCCAGCGCCTCGTCGCCGCCAATGAGCGGGTTCGCCCGCGCGCCTGCCGGATGCTGGTGCTGGCACCGACCCGCGAACTCGCCAGCCAGATTGCCCAGAGCGCGCGCGATTATGGCCGCTTCTCGAAGCTGTCGATCGCGACCGTGTTTGGTGGCACTTCTGTCACCAAGGATCGCACGACCTTGGCGAATGGTGTCGACATCCTCGTCGCGACGCCGGGCCGCCTGATCGATCTGATCGAGCAGCGCTTCGTGACGCTCGGCGATATCGAAATCCTCGTCCTCGACGAGGCCGATCAGATGCTCGACCTGGGCTTCATCCACGCGCTGAAGCGTATCGTGCAATTGCTGCCCAAGACCCGCCAGAGCCTGTTCTTCTCGGCAACGATGCCAAAGGCGATCCGCGACCTGGCTGACAAGTTCCTCGACGATCCGGTCACCGTCTCCGTGACGCCCGTGTCGAGCACGGCCGAGCGCGTGGAGCAATATGTCACCTTCGTCCAACAGGCCGAGAAGCAGGCGCTACTCACGATTATCATCAAGACGACCGAGATCGAGCGCGCGCTCGTCTTCACCCGCACCAAGCACGGCGCTGACCGCGTGGTGAAGCTGCTGGGCGCGAACGGCATTGCCGCCAATGCGATCCACGGCAACAAAAGCCAGCCGCAGCGCGAACGCGCGCTGGCCGAGTTCAAGTCGGGCAAGGTCAAGATCATGGTCGCGACTGACATCGCGGCACGCGGCATCGACGTGTCGGGCGTCAGCCATGTCATCAACTTCGAGCTGCCCAATGTGGCCGAGCAATATGTCCACCGCATCGGCCGCACCGCGCGCGCCGGCGCATCGGGCGTGGCAATCGCCTTCTGCGCGGATGACGAGAAGAGCTATCTGCGCGACATCGAAAAGCTGACCAAGCAGAAGATCGAACATCGCCAGCTGCCCGCCGATTTCGTCGCCGAAGGCGCTCGCCTGAAGGCAGCGCGGGCCGCCACCGGCGTGTCCGACACGCCCGAGCGGGTGCGTCGTGACATTGGCAACAATCGCCAGCCAGCGCATCCGCGGGCGACGCATCGTGCGCGTCCGGCGGGGGCTGGGGCGTCGGCTGGTGCTCCGCGCACCGTTGCCAATCCGGCAGCGGCAGCAGCACGTCCGGCCGGTGGCCAGGGTCAGGGTCGTCCGGCTGGCAATAATCAGGGTCGCCCCGGTGGCGGCGGACGTGGTCGCGGTGGACGCGGTCGTGGCGGCGGCGGCGGCGGTGGTGGCGGGTCGCGCGCTTCGGCGTAAGACCCTGCCCTTCCGACCGCATCCTTCGGCGTCACCCCGGACTTGATCGGGGGTCCCGCTTCTTTTGGGACCGGCGCACGCTTGCCAAACCGAGCGAGAAGGTAGCGGGACCCCGGGTCAAGCCCGGGGTGACGGGAATTTTACGGGGTAGCGTTCGCTACCCCATCACCCGCAACCACTCCCCTTCCGGCGCGCGCTCGGTGCGCAGTCGGTTGGCGGGGGCGGTTTCATCTTCATACCCAATCGCCATCCCGCAAAAGACCATGCGTTCGGGCGGGGTGCCCAGAAACGCGCCGACCGTCTCCGGGTAAATCGCCCAGCATTCCTGCGCACAGGTCGCCAGGCCCGCCTCGACCGCGAGCAGCATGAAGCTTTGCAGATACATGCCAAGATCGCTCCACTGCGGTGGCCCCATCCGGCGGTCGACCGTGCAGAAAAGGGCGGCAGGCGCACCGAAGAACTGGAAATTGCGGCGGAACTCGCGATTGCGCGCATCCGCATCACTCCGCTCGATTTCCAGCGCCGCATATAGCGCCATGCCGACCTGAAACCGCCGGTCCTTGTACGGCCCCACCAGCTCGCGAGGATAGATGTCGTACTGCGCGGCTTCCATCAGGCCAGCCGCCTGTTTCTCCGCCATCATCGCCTTCAGTGCCGCCATCGATTCGCCGGTCACGATATCGATGTGCCAGGGCTGCAAGTTGCCGCCTGAGGGGGCTCTTGCCGCACGCCGCGCGAGTCGTTCGATCAGCGCTGGGTCGACCGGGCGGTCCAGAAATCCGCGAACCGATCGACGTGCCGCTACGGCATCCGTGACATTCATCGCTAACGCCCTATTTCCGACATTCGAGGTGCCAACTACCCTTGCCGCTATCGCCGGATTGCGCAACAACGCGCCCAAAATCACGTCAGTTGATGGAGAGAATGGCGATGCCTGAAGCTTATATCGTGGACGCAATCCGCACCGCCGGGGGCCGCCGTGGCGGCAAGCTGGCGGGTACGCACCCGGTCGACATGGCCGCTGCCGTGCTCGACGCGATCATCGAACGCACCGGCATTGACGGCGCAGCGGTGGACGATGTCATCATGGGTTGCGTGATGCAGGGCGGCCAGCAGGCCGGGCAGATCGGCCGCAACGCGGTGCTCGCCGCGCGCAACCTCCCCGACAGCGTTCCCGCCGTCTCGATCGATCGCCAGTGCGGCTCCTCGCAGCAATCGATGCAGTTCGCGGCCCAAGCCGTGATGTCCGGCACGCAGGACATCGTGATCGCCGCCGGCGTGGAAAGCATGACCCGGGTGCCGATGGGCTCCACGATGATGCTCCACATGAAAGAGGGCATGGGCAACTACAAGTCGCCGCGCCTGGAGGAGAAATATCCCGGCATCATGTTCAGCCAGTTCATGGGCGCGGAAATGATCGTCAAGAAGCATGGCTTCAACCGCGAGCAGCTAGATGCGTTTGCGCTCGAAAGCCACCAGCGTGCGATTGCCGCAACCCAGTCAGGCGCGTTTGCTGCCGAGATCGTGCCGATGGAAGTCGAAGGGCCCGATGGCACCGAATGGCACAAAACCGATGAGGGCATCCGCTACGACGCGACGCTCGAATCGATCGGCTCGGTCAAGCTGCTGCAGGAAGGCGGCACCATCTCCGCTGCCAATGCCAGCCAGATCTGCGATGGCGCTTCGGCCGTGATGATCGTCAGCGAAGCGGCGCTGAAGGCGCACAACCTGACCCCGCTCGCCCGGATCGTGAACCTGACGGTGACCGGCGGCGACCCCGTCATCATGCTCGAAGAGCCGTTGTTCGCCACGGATCGCGCCCTCAAGCGTGCCGGCATGACGATTGACGAGATCGACCTGTACGAAGTCAACGAAGCCTTCGCGCCGGTGCCACTCGCCTGGATGAAGCACACCGGGGGCGATCACGCCAAGCTGAACGTCAATGGCGGCGCGATCGCGCTCGGCCATCCGCTCGGCGCATCGGGCACCAAGCTGATGGCGACGCTGGTGCACGCGCTGCATGCGCGCGGCGGGCGCTATGGCCTGCAGACGATGTGCGAAGGCGGTGGCATCGCCAACGTCACGATCATCGAGCGGCTGTAAGGTCGAAAAACCAAACAAGGGTCGTCACCCTGAACTTGTTTCAGGGTCCAGCCATCCCCTCGGACAATTGTTCGTGCGGCGCGGTGGATGCTGAAACAAGTTCAGCATGACGGCGGGATTATCAGGGAGAGCATTGATGAAACTCGATTCCACCGTTTCTGCTGTCGTCACCGGCGGCGCATCCGGCCTTGGTGAGGCCACCGCGCGCGCGCTTGCTGCCAAGGGCGTCAAGGTCGCCATTTTCGACATGCAAGCCGCTAAGGGCGAAGCTGTCGCTGCCGATATCGGCGGCATCTTTTGCGAAGTGAATGTCACATCCGAGGAATCGGTCGATGCCGGTTTCGCCAAGGCGCGCGAAGCGCATGGGCAGGAGCGCGTGCTCGTTTGCTGCGCCGGCACCGGCAATGCGATGAAGACCGCCAGCCGGTCGAAGGAAGACGGCAGCATCAAGCATTTCAGCCTTGAGGCGTTCAACTGGCTGATCCAGATCAACCTGGTCGGCACCTTCCGCTGTGTCGCCAAGTCGGCGGCGGGCATGCTGACGCTTGAGCCCGGTGAAGACGGTGAGCGCGGCGCGATGGTGATGACCGCATCGGTCGCTGCCGAGGACGGCCAGATCGGCCAGGCGGCTTACTCGGCTTCCAAGGGTGGGGTCGTCGGCATGACCCTGCCCATCGCGCGCGACCTGATGGGTGAAGGCATCCGCATCAACACAATCCTGCCCGGTATCTTCAACACGCCGCTGATGAACGCAGCACCGCCGCAAGTGAAGGAAGCGCTCGCCGCGAGCGTCCCCTTCCCCAAGCGGCTCGGCCTCGCGCCGGAATACGCGCACCTCGCGCTGACGATGATCGAGAATGGGTATTTCAATGGCGAGGACGTGCGGCTCGACGGCGCGATCCGGATGGCGCCCCGCTGAGCACGGCGGCGCGCACGCTGCGCGCCGACTCGTGCCAGCGCGGCCGGCGGGGCCAGCGGCCCCGTCCGACGACCCGGCATTCACTGCCGGGTCGCCTCCCACCATCAGGAACACCCCATGACCGTCTCGATCTTCACCTTTGTCGACCTGTTCCGCCGTAACCTCGATACCGCCGCTCACCTCCTCACCAAGGGGTCGGCCTTTGCCGCAGCGAACGGCATCAGCGAGCAGGACATGCTCGGCTGGCGGCTGGCTGACGATATGCATCCGCTGGGGTTTCAGGTGATGGTGGTCGTCAATTTCGCGCAGGCGTGGCCCGCGCGTGCCGCCGGCTTGCCGGTGCCGGAGGCGATTACCGCCGATCTCGACGTCGCCGGATTTCAGGCAGCGATCACACAGGCCAAGGCATTTCTGGCAACGTTGACCCCGGAGCATTTCGCGGGGCGCGAGGATGTGCCGCTGACGGTGCAGCTCGGCGAAACGATGGAGCCGACCTTGCCCGCCGGGCATTGGGTGAGCGTATTCGCGGCGACCAACATCGCGTTCCACGCCTCGATCACCTACGCCATTCTGCGGATGAAGGGCGTGCCGCTGGGCAAGATCGACATGTTCGCCAGCGGCCTGTGAACGCGGTCAGCTGATGGCCCGCCCGGAAGCCTGGCGGCTGTCAGCCGAGGCATACCCGCACCGCGAGATCATCCAGACCCGGTTTCAGGACCTCGACGTGCTGGGCCATATCAACAATGTCGGGATGGCCGCGATCCTCGAAAGCGGCCGGGTGAAGTTCAACCAGGCGACGGGGCTCGATGCGTGGCGCGACCGGCGCTGGCTCGTCGCGCAGGTGATCATCAATTATCTCGGTGAGGGGCATTTCCCCGCCGATGTCGTGGTGGCGAGTGGCATTGGCCAGATCGGCACCCGCAGCTGGACGATCCTGTCGACCGCGTTCCAGCACGATGTGCCGATCGCCACCTGCGACACGGTGGTGGTGATGAGCAGCGAGGGCGGCCTGACCGCGCTGCCCGATGAATATCGCGCGGCGCTGGAGGGGTTCCGCGTCCCGGCAGGCTGACGCCCGAAGCGCAGGACTGCGGAGGTTTTCGAACATTAATGGGAGTGGCCGATCGTCCGCTATGCCCGTTAGGTGCCCAGCGCCCAGAACAGGAGCATACTGAAGCCGATCGTTGCCACCGTCGCATGCACGGCTAGCCAGCCGCCGACGATGCCGGGCCGCGATTTGGCGATGATCGGCACGAACAGCCCTGTCAGCAGCGCCCCGGCGATGACCAAAGCGACGGTTGACCCCATTGCACGGTGTGCCACCGCCTCGCCGCTGGGCGCACCGCGCAGCAGCATCACCATGACTTCCAACCCACCGATACCAAGCAGCAGGTGCAGCCCTGCCAGTGCCTGCGAATTGCGCTGCCCGCGCAGATAGCGATATCCCATAAAGGCGCCGATCGCCGCACCCGTCCCCAGCAACAGCACCACGGGTGCCACCGTCATGGCTCGCCTCCCTCGCTTCGCCTCATGGCCACGGTCCATCCGGACGCGGTTCGTAGAGCGGCTGAATTACAGCGCTCCAAGCAATTCTCGCGACCAACAATCGGCTATCGGCGACATACTTAGAAGCCTATCTTTCAAAGGCTCCCATTTGCGCAAACAGCCAAAATCCCCCTCAATCTGCGAACACCGCCGCGCGCTTTTCCATATTCGCCATCACCTGTTCGATCTGGTTCGGGCGGCGGATGACGCCGAGCTGGATATCGCTTTCGGCTTGCAGGATCGCGGCGCTGTCGAGATCGGGCTGGAGGTTGAAAAGTTTTTTCGATCCGCGCACCGCTTCCGGGTTGCGCGCGGCGATCTGTTTGGCGAGCACCATCGCTTCCGCCCAGGGATCGTCGGCGAGTTTCGTCACGAAGCCGAGCGCCAGTGCCTCGGGCCCCTCAAACTCCCGCGCGGTGTAGGTGAGTTCGCGCAGCACATCGTCACGTGCGATGCCACGCCACAGCGCGATGCCCGCCATATCGGGCACCAGGCCCCAATAGACTTCGCGGATGGCAAAGCGGGTGTGCGGGCTCGCGATGCGGATGTCTGCCCCCGACATGATCTGAAAGCCGCCGCCGAACGCCACGCCGTGGACCGCGGCGATCACCGGCATCGGCAGCGTCCGCCAGCCCCAGGCGACATGCTGCGGCAGGTTCGCGTCGCCGTGCGTGCGATCGGCCAGCGAGGTGCCGGTGCCGCCGCTCGCCATGCTCGCCATATCGAGCCCAGCGCAAAATGCCCGCCCTTCGCCCGACAGCACGACGCAGCGGACGTCCTTGCTCTCGGCCAGCTGCGCGATCGCATCGGCAATGCCCTGAAACATCGCGGGATCGAGCGCATTCATCTTGTCGCTGCGGATCAGCTTTACGTCTGCGACATGATCGGCGACGGTAATGCGAACGCGGTCTTGCATGTCAGTTCCCACTCTAATGCAGTCACCCCAGCGAAAGCTGGGGTCTCAAGCGGCTAGTCCACGCCCGTGCGGCACGAGACCCCAGCTTTCGCTGGGGTGACGTTTGGCGGGAGTGGTCAAACAATCCGGCTATCGCTATTGCCCCAATAGCGATCGCGCAACAGCCGCTTGTAGAGTTTGCCCGTTGGTGCGCGGGGCAGTTCGGCGGCGAAATCGATCTGGCGCGGGGTTTTGACGCCCGACAGTTCGGCGCGGCACCAGGCGGTGAGTTCGGCGGCGAAGCTATCCCCCGCCTCTGCCATGTCGACCGGTTGCACCACGGCAATCACGCGTTCGCCCATTTCGGGGCATGGTCCGCCGATGACAGCGACATCGGCGACGCGCGGATGGGTGATCAGGCGGTTTTCGATTTCCTGCGGGTAGATGTTTACGCCGCCCGAGATGATCATGAAGCTCTTGCGATCGGTGAGGTAGAGATAGCCCTCCTCATCCACCCGCCCGATATCGCCCAGCGTCGTCCATCCCTGCGCATTGCGTGCCTCGGCGGTCTTTTCGGGATCATTGTGATATTCGAACACCCCGCCGCCCGCGAAATAGACAAGGCCTTCGGTGCCCGGTGGCACGTCATTGCCTGCCTCATCGCAGATGTGGAGCTCGCCATAAGCGGCTTTCCCGACCGATCCCTTGTGCGTCAGCCACTGGGTCGAATCGATCGTCGTCAGGCCATTCCCTTCGGACCCCGCATAATATTCGTAAAGGACCGGCCCCCACCACGCGATCATCGCTTCCTTGACCGGGATCGGACACGGGGCAGCGGCATGGATCGCGACCTTGAGGCTCGACAGATCGTAGCGCGCGCGCGTGGCCTCATCGAGCTTGAGCATCCGGACGAAATGGGTCGGCACCCATTGGCTTGAATTGACCTTGTATCGATCGATCGCGGCAAGCGCGGCTTCGGGATCGAAATGCTGCATCATCACCACGGTGCCGCCGAGCCGCATCACCGTCATCGACCACCGCAAGGGTGCCGCGTGATAGAGCGGCGCGGGGGAGAGATAGATGCTGTCCGGCCCCAACCGGTAGAGTGCCTGGGCGAGCATCACCAGCACATTGGGTGCGGTGATCGCGGGATCCTCCGGCAGGGCAACCCGCACGCCCTTGGGGCGTCCCGTGGTGCCTGACGAATAGAGCATGTCGACGCCCGCGCGTTCTTCCGCAATCGGCGTATCGGGCATGGTGGCGACTGCCGCGTTCCAATCCTGCCACCCGTCAACCGTGCCGCCGATCATCAGCCGCGCGCAATCGCTGAGCGGGGCGACCAGTGCCGAGGCGACCCCCGCCATTGCTGCCGATCCGATCACCAGCTTCGCGCCCGAATCGCGGACGATATATTCAACTTCGGGGGCGGTGAGTTTGCTCGGGATGCAAACGTAAAACAGCCCGGCGCGCTGGGCACCCCAGACGATGTCGTAAAATTCAGGGATGTTATCGAGGAACAGCGCAATCGTATCGCCAACGCCGAGCCCGGCGCGACGGAACAGCTGGGCGGCGCGGTTCGACCGGGCGTCGAGCGCAGCGTAGCTGATCGTCTCGCCGGTTTCGGCAACGATCAGCGCGGGCTTTTCAGGCGTGGTTGTTGCGTGGACGCTGGGATGCACCCGTCTCTCCTGTTATCATTTTGGGGCAACGCTACCGGGCGGCAGCGGCGGCGGCAATCGGCTTGTGCGGCAAGTACACCCAACTTGCACGGCGCGCGCAGCGGTGTAGAGCCCGCTCAGCATGACCCAGACCCCCGCCCTCTCCTTTGATCCCCGCCTGTTCGTCGGCGCTGGCAAGCGCGGCCATGCCGGGCTGCTCGGCATCCAATATCATGATCACGGGCCCGACTGGGCCGAACTGAAGCTGCCTTATGACCCCCGGCTGATCGGCGATCCGGAAAGCGGCGTGCTCGCCTCCGGCCCGATTCTGACGATGATGGACATGGCGACCAGCCTGTCGGTGTGGATCAAACTGGGCAGCTTCCGCCCGCACGCGACGCTTGATCTGCGGATCGATTATCTGCGCCCCGCGACGCCCGAAAGGACCGTGTACGGGCGCGGCGAATGTTACCGCATTACGCGCACCATATCCTTCATTCGCGGTACCGCGCATGATGGCGACCCCGCCGATCCGCTCGCGCATGTCGCCGGCACGTTCATGTTCATGGAGTGGAAGCCATGAAGCTGCCACCCTATGCCGATGTTCTGGGGCTGGTGGTTGAGCCCAGCGCAGATGGTCCGCCGGTGCTGATGATGCCGTTCGTCATCGAAGTTACCGGGCGACCCGGATTCCTCCACGGCGGCGCGATTGGCGGGTTGCTGGAAATGGCGGCGATTGCCTCGCTTCAGCACGCGCTGGAGGCGGATGGCGGCGGCAAGATTAAGCCGATCAACGTCACCGTCGATTATATGCGCGGCGGGCGCGACAAGGAAACGCGCGCGCTGGGCATCGTCACCCGATTGGGCACCCGCGTCGCCAATGTCGAGGCGCATGCCTGGCAGGATGATCGCGACCGGCCGATTGCGTCGGCCCGGATGAACTATCTCATCGTGCGCCCGTGAAGGAAATCGCCGCCCTGCTCCATACGGCACGGGCTGCACGCGACGTGGGTGATCTGGCCGCCGCGATCGATCATCAAAGCGTCGCGATCGAACTGTTGCGGGCTGGCACGAACCCGCTCGCGCTCGCCCATGCGCTGCGCCACCGCGCCGACATGCTGATCGAATCGGGCCGCGCCGAGGAGGCCGAGCCCGATTGCGCGCATGCGCTGTGGTTCTACGCGCGAGTCCCCGAAGCACCCCCGCTCGACATCGCCAATGCCGTCCGCTGCGCCGCGTGCCAGGCGGAGGCGGTGGGCGATGTGGCTGGCGCGATCGACCTGTGGCGCGATGCGCGCACGCGTTATGCCAAGCTCAGCGACGTCTTCGAGGCCATGACCGGCAGCCCCGCCAATCCCGGCGTTGCAGAAGCAACGATACGGATCGAGGCGCTGGGCGGGGAATAGCGGACCGGTCGAGCGTGCAGAGCAAAGTTGCGGGGTAAAGTTGCGGAAGTTGCGGGTAACCGGCGCCTTTGCACAGGGTCGCGCGAGGGCCGCATTGTTGAATCGAGGAACCAACGATTTCACAGAGCGACATCCACGCTATCACAAGGTGCATAGTGTAGGAAAATGCTGATCATAGCGCTGATCCTAAAGGAAACTCCATGCGCACCAAGCTGAGCGTTTGCGCCCGAAAAGCCCGGTTCGTAAGCGAGGCGGACGCGCTGATTGTCGCGCGCGACGCGAGCGTCCCCTTGCGCGCCTATCGCTGCGATCGGTGCGGGCGGTTCCACCTGACGAGCCGGACGAAGGGGAAGTTTGTGGGAAGATCTAATATGTAACTCCCTACATCAGGTGTCAATGACTTACCTAAATCGATCCACGACATGTCAAATCGTTCAGTTGAACGATGATATAACAAACCCAATGCCCGTCGATAGGAGACAAGATATCGTGACAACAACATTGTAAAGAGTTATGTTTTGTTTTGTTGACCATAAAGATTTTAATAAATAATCTGTTTATACATCATGAATCAGGATGGTCTTGGAGAAGGACTGTTATGCGGGTAGCTTTATCGACAATGCTTGACACGTCGGCCGAGCGGGCTTGGGCGGAGGTTCAAACACCACGCCTGCTTGATCATGTTGCTTGGCCGGTCCTGACGTTCAGATACATCGAGCCCGTCGGGCTGGTTTGGCCAGAAGGCGTGCACCGGGCTCTACTTCGTGGCTTCGGTGTTTTGCCGCTCGGCATGCAGCGGATCGACATCAGCAAGCCAATGCCGGGGCCCAATCGATACCAGATGCGCGACAACGGTTCGGGCGACCTCATTAAGCGCTGGGATCACTGGATCACGATCGAGCCGATCGCGCCGGACCGCTGCCGCTACACTGACGAGGTAGAGGTCAGCGCAGGCATTTTTACGCCCTTCATCTGGCTCTTTGCGCTTGTGTTCTACGCCCATCGGCAATCGCGCTGGCGAGCGCTCGTAAAAAGCGGATTTGCATACTGAACTGTGGCTTCTCGCTGTGGACCCACCCTACGAGAGGCCTGCGCCCGCTATTGCGGTGTCAGTCGCAGCAACCGTCCGGATGCCCCGTCTTCCAGCACCCAGATCGCGCCGTCTGGCCCCTGTTCCACCTCTCGAATGCGCGCACCCAGACTGATGCGGGCGACTTCGATGGTGGTCGATCCGGTAGCTCGCACGCGCACCAGTCCTTGCGAGACCAGCCCGCCCAGCACGAAATCGCCCGACCAGCCGGTGAACAGGCTGCCAGTGTATTGAATCATGCCGCTCGGCGCGATGACGGGTGTCCAGCTGAACAAGGGCGCCGCGAATTCAGGGCGAGTCGAATGGCGCGGCAGCACTTCGCCATCATTGCCTTCGGAAACGATCCGCCAGCCATAATTGGCACCGCGGGTGATGAGGTTGAACTCGTCACCGCCAGCGGGGCCCATTTCACTTTCGAACAGCCGCCCGTCCTGCGCGAAGACCAGACCATATTGGTTGCGCTGACCCAGTGCCCAGATTTCCGTTCGGGCGCCAGTGGTGCCGACGAACGGATTGCTCGCCGGGATCGAGCCATCGGGATTGAGGCGAATGGTTTTGCCGAGTGTGCCCGCCAGATCCTGCGCAGGCGCCCCCTGATGCCGTTCACCAGCCGTAATGAACAAAAAGCCATCGGGCGAAAAGGCCATGCGCCCACCGAAATGGCGGGTATCGTTGGCGATCTTGGGCGCCTGCCGCCAGATGACGGTCACATTTTCGAGCGATGCGTCGCCCACCGCCAGCGTGCCGCGTGCGACCGCCAGCCCGGTGCCGCCTGTGCCGGCTTCAGAATAGCTGAGGTACACGCGGCGGTTCGTCGCGAAGGCCGGATCGATCGCGACATCAAGCAAGCCGCCCTGCCCACCCGTGGCGACCGCCGGCACACCCGTCACGGTCGTCCGCACGCCCGCCTGGGTGACGAGGAGAAGAACACCGGCGGTTTCGGTCACCAGCATCCGGCCGTCGGGCAGGAACGTCATCGCCCAAGGCGACGCGAAGGTGGCGATGGCTTGTGATTGCACCGCCGATGTCGGGGTGGGGGTTGCGGTCGGGGTAGGGGTAGGGGTCGGCGTGGGTATTGGCGTCGGCACCGGAGTCGGACTTGGCGTAACGATCGGCACGCCGCCTGTATTGCCCCCGCCACTGTTTCCACCTGAACCACTGCATGCCGCGAGGCTGACGCTGATCAGCAAAGGCATGGAAAGTGGCAAGGGGCGTTTCATGCGATCACTCCTTCGGGGTCAGCTTGATGAGGCGGCCATCCGAACCATTGGCGTCTTCCAACACATAAATCGCCCCGTCGGGCCCTTGTTCCACTTCGCGGATGCGCGCGCCCATATCGAACTGGTCACCCTTCTTCGCATTAGTACCGTCGAGATCGACGCGCACCAGCGCCTGGCTCGACAAGCCGCCGATAAAGGCATCGCCCTTCCACGCGGGAAACAGATCGCCCGAATAGATCATTAACCCACCGGGCGAGATGACCGGGTTCCAAAACACCTTGGGTGCCTCAAACCCGTCGCCGGGCGCGTGATCGGGGATCGTGCGGCCATCATAATGATCGCCGTTCGATACTTTGGGATAGCCGTAATTTTTGCTCGGCTCGATCAGGTTGAGCTCATCGCCGCCGCGCGGGCCCATTTCCTGCTCCCACAACCGCCCCTGGGCATCGAAGGCGAGCCCCAGGATATTGCGGTGGCCGTACGACCAGATCGCGGGGTCGAACCCCTTCGCGGCGAGCGGATTACCCGGCGCGGGTTTGCCGTCGAGGGTCAGCCGCAGCACCTTGCCGAGCGATGCCCTGGGATCCTGCGCGGGATCGAATTTCTGGCGCTCGCCATTGGCGTAGAACAGATATTGGCCGTCAGGCGAAAACGCGATCCGGCCCGAATAATGGCCGCTGCCCGAAACATAGGGGTTTGCGCGGTGGAGCACCTCCACCTTGTTCAGGCGCGCAATCGGCGGACACGGTGCGCGAACGCACTTGACCTGCGCGACCTCGAGCTCGCCTCGCGCGAGCACCACGCCCTTACCGCCAGGGCCGCTCTCGGAAAAGCTGAAATAGACTTGGCGATTGGTCGCAAAACCGGGGGCGAGGACGACGTCCATCAACCCGCCCTGCCCGGCACTGTCGACCGGCAGTGTCCCGCTCACCACCGCACGCGCGGAGCCGTCTGCCGAGACCAGCAGCAACCGGCCGTCCTTTTCCGTCACCAGCATCTGGCCATCGGGCAGGAACGTCATCGCCCAGGGCGAGTCGAAATCGGCAATCACGGTTTCGGTGAAGGGCTTGGCGGAGGTGGACGGGCTGTTCTGCTGGGCGTTGCCGGCACAGGCGACGAGCAGGAAAGGCAAGGCGAGATAGGGACGCATGATTGTCTCCGGCCAGATGGTCATAACGGCAAACGCATGTCACCGCGCTTGGATGCTTGCCAGCATAATGCGTTCCGCCTATATCGCCCATGCGCTTTCTCTACATCGGTAACGCTGCAGAGGCTGGACCCCACCGGGGCCGGCGGCGCGGTTGCTTATTCGGAGAATGTTTTTGGCGGATCTCGCCCAACAATTGTCAGCCCTGATCGAGCCCGAGGCGCGTGCGCTGGGTTTTGATCTGGTGCGCGTCAAGATGTTCGGCGGGGCGGGTGATCTGACGCTGCAGGTGATGGCCGAGCGACCCGACACCCGCCAGCTGAACATCGATGATTGCGCGGCGCTGTCGCGCCGGATTTCGGATGTGCTTGATGCGCTGGAGGAGGCGGGGCGCGATCCGATCAAGGAGGCGTACCGGCTTGAGGTCAGCTCGCCCGGCATCGATCGCCCGTTGACGCGACTGGCCGATTTCGACGTGTGGAAGGGGCATGAAGCCCGCATCCATCTGGTCGAGCCGATCGATGGCCGCAAGCAGTTGACCGGCGATCTGGCGGGCGTCGAAGGTGACCGGATCACGATCGACGTGAAGAAGCACAAGGCGATGACGATCGGCTTCGATCAGGTCGCCGATGCTAAATTGCTGTTCACTGACCGGCTGCTTGCCGCCACCGCGCCGCTCTCCGCCGATGGTGCCGATGAATTCGAAGACGATGAGATTGAACCCGCTGCCGATCTGGCCGCAACCGATACCCAAGAACAGGACTGACACTCATGGCCACTGCCCCCGGCGGCTCTGCCGTTTCCGCCAACAAAGCCGAACTGATCGCGATTGCGGATGCCGTCGCCAAGGAAAAGCTGATCGATCGCGGGATCGTGATCGAGGCGATGGAAGACGCGATCCAGCGCGCCGCGCGTGCCCGTTATGGCGCCGAGAACGACATCCGCGCGAAGCTCGATCCGCAGTCGGGCGATCTCCGCTTGTGGCGCGTCGTCGAAGTCGTCGAGGCCGTTGACGATTATTTCAAGCAGGTGAATTTGAAGGAAGCGCAGAAGCTTCAGGCCGGTGCCGTTGTCGGCGATTACATCGTCGATCCGCTGCCCCCGATCGAATTCGGCCGCATTGCCGCCCAGGCCGCAAAGCAGGTGATCTTCCAGAAGGTCCGCGATGCCGAGCGCGAGCGTCAGTTTGAAGAGTTCAAGGACCGCGTGGGCGAGATCATCACCGGCGTCGTCAAGCGGGTCGAGTTCGGCCATGTCGTCGTCGATCTGGGCCGCGCCGAAGGCGTCATCCGCCGCGACGCGCAAATCCCACGCGAAGTGGTGCGCGTGAACGATCGCATCCGCAGCCTGATCCTGAACGTGCGCCGCGAAAACCGCGGCCCGCAGATTTTCCTCAGCCGCGCCCACCCCGATTTCATGAAGAAGCTGTTCGCGCAGGAAGTGCCCGAGATTTACGACGGAATCATCGAGATCAAGGCCGCTGCCCGCGATCCGGGTTCGCGCGCCAAGATCGGCGTTATTTCCCATGACAGCTCGATCGATCCGGTCGGCGCGTGCGCCCGACACCGCGACCTTCGTGGTCAGCGCGCTTCAGCCCGCCAGCGTCAGCCGCGTCGTGATCGACGAGGAAGAGGACCGGATCGAGGTGGTCGTTCCTGACGATCAGCTCTCGCTCGCGATTGGCCGTCGCGGCCAGAATGTGCGGCTTGCCAGCCAGCTGACCGGCAAGGCGATCGACATTCTGACCGAGGCCGATGCGTCCGAAAAGCGCCAGAAGGAATTCGTCGAGCGTTCGGAAATGTTCCAGAACGAGCTCGACGTCGACGAGACGCTGGCCCAGCTGCTGGTCGCCGAGGGCTTTGGTGCGCTGGAAGAAGTCGCTTATGTCGAAGTTGACGAAATCGCGTCGATCGAAGGGTTTGACGAGGATCTCGCCGCCGAGCTGCAGAGCCGCGCAACCGAGGCACTCGAGCGCCGCGAGGAAGCCAACCGCACGCTGCGCCGCGAACTTGGCGTTGAGGATGCGCTCGCCACGATGCCGCATCTGACCGAGGCAATGCTCGTCACGCTCGGCAAGGCGGGGATCAAGACGCTCGACGATCTCGCCGATCTGGCGACCGACGAACTGGTACAGAAGAAGCGCCAGGAACAGCGTCGCCGCGCTGACAGCGACACCAAGCGTCCCGAAGGCCGCGCCGAGGACAAGGGCGGTGTGCTCGCCGACTATGGTCTGAGCGAAGATCAGGGCAATGAGATCATCATGGCCGCCCGCGCACACTGGTTCGAGGATGAGGAAGCGGCACCCGCCGACGCAGCGGAGGGCGAGGACGCCTGATGCCATTCGTCAGCATCCGCATTTCGGGCACGGCCACGCGCGATCAGAAAGCGGGGATCGTCGCCGACGTGACCCGCTCGCTGGTCGATCGGCTGGGCAAGAACCCGGCGGCGGTGCAGATCGTGATCGAGGAAGTGTCGACAGAGAATTACGGCGCGGGCGGCATCCTGATCGCCGATCGACCGGCGCCCGCGCCTGCCTCGACATCAGGGGAGGACGCGCATGTGGTTCCCCCACGATGAGGCGCTAGGGTTTCCCCACACATGCCGTCACCCTGAACTTGTTTCAGGGTCCATCTCTCCGCGAGTTCGGACGGGAAGTGCGGCGCGTTGGATGCTGAAACAAGTTCAGCATGACGGTTCCAAATGGGTTGGGAGGGCCGCGGCATGACCTCGGCTGACCCAATCCGCCGCTGCATCCTGTCCGGCGACCGGGCCGCGCGGGCGAACCTGGTTCGGCTGGTGCTCGGGCCGGACGACGTCATTCATCCCGATGTGCGTGCCAAGGCACCGGGTCGCGGCGCGTGGATCGGCGTGACGCGCGGCGAACTGGAAACCGCGATCGCCAAGGGCAAGCTGAAGGGCGCGCTCGCGCGGGCGTTCAAGACCAGCGCGTTCACGATTCCGGCCGATCTGCCCGCCGGCATCGCCGAGGCGCTGGAGAAAGCCGTACTCGACAGGCTGGGCCTCGAATCGCGCGCAGGCACGATCGTCGTCGGAGGCGAGCGGATTGAGAAGGCGGCGCGCAGCGGCAAGCTGCACCTGCTGCTCCACGCCAGCGATGCGGGTGCAGACGGCACGCGAAAGCTCGACCAGGCGTGGCGCGTGGGGCGCGACGAAGAGGGCGGCGGCGCACGGGGTTTGGTAATCCCGCTGGCGCGTCCTATATTGTCCGTGGCGCTGGGCCGCGAAAACGTGGTACATATTGGCCTTACCGACCCCGGCGCTGCCCGGCGACTGGGCGAAGCGCTCAATCGCTGGCAGCACTTTATCGGACCCGAACCGGAGTCTGCGCCTTGCGAAACGGCGTCGCAGGGCGCATCGGCGTCCGTCGATGACGATACCGACCATAATACCGGGGACGTGACCAACCCCATGACTGACGACTCGGCAACAGCCGACACGATTATCTGAGGACTTTGAGCGACCTGATGAGCGATACCGACAACGAAAAACCGAAATTGGGCATGCGCGCCCCCCTGGGTCTCAAGCGCACGGTCGAAACGGGCAAGGTGAAGCAGAGCTTCAGCCATGGCCGTTCGAACACCGTGGTCGTCGAAGTAAAGTCGCGTCGCGTGCTGCGGCGTCCGGGCGAAGCCGAAACTGTCGTGGTCGACGAACCCGCCGTTGTGGAAGCACCCCAGGCGGCTACTCCCGCCCCCGCGCCCGTTGCGCCGCCACCGCAAAGTGCCGCGCGCAAGGCAGGCGACAGCCTGCTCTCCCGTCAGGAACTCCAGGCCAAGCTGCTGCGCGAGGCCGACGAGGCGCGGATGAACGCGCTCGAGGAAGCGCGCCGCCGTGAAGAACGCGAACGCCAGGAAGCGGCCGAGGAAGAACGCCGCCGTGCCGAAGAAGCGCGCCGTGCCCCGCCCGAACCCGAAGCAACGCCCGACGCACCGGCACCGGTTGCGGCAGCGCCAGCCCCCGAGCCGGCCGCGCCTGAGGCCGTCGAACCCGCTGCCAACCCGAACGAGCTGACGCTCGACAGCAGCATGCCGGCACCCCGCCGCTTCACGCCCGTGCCGCGGCCCGAGCGTCCGCAGCCCGTGCGCAAGCCCGAGCCCGTGGCCGAAGAGCCAGAGCGCGTTACCTCGTCAGCCCCTGTCGGCAACGCTGGCCCCGCCTCGGCACCCGGTTCGAAGCGTCCCGCCGAACCCCCTGCCCGCCCGGCGCGTGATCGCAAGGGCGTCGATGACCGTCGCCAGTCGGGCAAGCTGACGGTCAACCGTGCGCTTAACGACAATGACGGCGCGCGTGCCCGCTCGCTCGCCGCGCTGAAGCGTGCGCGTGAAAAGGAAAAGCGCCATTTCGGTGGTCCGCGCGAAGTGCAGGCCAAGCAGGTCCGCGACGTGGTGGTGCCAGAGGCGATCACTGTGCAGGAACTCGCGAACCGCATGGCCGAAAAGGGTGCCGATCTGGTCAAGGCGTTGTTCAAGATGGGCATGCCCGTCACGATCAACGCGACGATCGATCAGGATACCGCCGAACTGCTGGTGACCGAATTCGGCCACAACATCACTCGTGTGTCCGACAGCGATATCGATATCGCCATCGACGTTCAGGACGATGTCGACGATCACCTGCTGCCCCGTCCCCCGGTCGTTACGATCATGGGCCATGTCGATCACGGCATCACCCAGCATATCGGCGCCTATCAGGTGACGATGAAGGACAAGTCGAAGATCACCTTCCTCGACACGCCGGGCCACGAAGCCTTTACCGAAATGCGCGCGCGCGGGGCGAACGTCACCGATATCGTCGTCCTTGTGGTGGCAGCCGATGACGGGCTGAAGCCACAGACGATCGAGGCAATCAACCACACCAAGGCGGCCGGTGTGCCGATGATCGTGGCGATCAACAAGATCGACAAGCCCGAAGCGAACGCCAAGAAGGTCCGCGAGGCATTGCTTCAATATGAAGTGATCGTCGAGGAAATGTCCGGCGATGTGCAGGATGTCGAAGTGTCCGCGCTCAAGAAGACCGGGCTGGACGAGCTGATCGAGAAGATCCAGATCCAGGCCGAACTGATGGAGCTGAAGGCCAATCCCGACCGCATGGCTGAGGGCAATGTGATCGAGGCGAAGCTCGACAAGGGCCGCGGCCCCGTCGCGACGATCCTGATCAGCCGGGGCACGCTGAAAGTCGGCGATGTGTTCGTGGTCGGCGCCGAAAGCGGCAAGGTCCGCGCGTTGATCGACGACAAGGGTCGCCAGATCAAGGAAGCGGGCCCGTCGATGCCAGTTGAAGTGCTCGGCCTGTCGGGCGTGCCGATGGCGGGCGATCCACTGCAGGTCGTCGAGAATGAAGCGCGTGCCCGCGAAGTGGCGGAATATCGCCAGGGCGTGATCACCAGCAAGCGGACGACGTCGGCCCCTGCCAGCCTGGAGATGATGTTCTCCGCGCTGAAGGAAAAGCAGGCGATCGAGTACCCGCTTGTTGTGAAGGCCGATACGCAAGGATCGGTCGAGGCGATCGTCGCGTCGATCAACAAGATCAGCACTGCGGACATTCGTGCCCGCGTGCTGCATTCGGGCGTGGGCGGCATCACCGAGAGCGACGTTACCTTGGCCGGTGCATCGGGTGCGCCGATCATCGGCTTCAACGTGCGCGCCAATGCCAAGGCGCGCGAGATTGCCGAACGGCAGAAGGTCGCGCTCAAATATTACGACATCATCTATGACCTGATCGACGAAATTCGCCTGGGCATGGCGGGCGAGCTTGGCCCCGAGGCATTCGAAACGGTCGTCGGCCGCGCCGAAATCCGCGAGGTCTTCCCCGCCGGCAAGCATGGTCGCGCGGCTGGCCTGCTCGTGGTCGATGGCTATATCCGCAAGGCATTGAAGGCACGCATCACCCGCAACGACGTGATCATCTATAACGGTGAAATCGCCTCGCTGCGGCGCTTCAAGGACGATGTGCCCGAAGTGCGTGCGGGCCTGGAATGCGGTGTGACCTTTGCCAGCCATACCGACATCAAGCCGGGCGACTTCCTGGAAACCTACGAAGTCGAACTGCGCGAGCGGACGCTGTAAATCCGTCAGGAACATAATCGTTCGAGATTTCTGACAAAGCGCGTTCTATATATCAGAACATCCATTGCCTGCCGCGAGTGGTCGTGATAGGGCATCGGTATGAAGTTGGAAATTTCGCGGGACGCAGGCCGTGCACTGCGAAAGTCGAACAAACGGGAATTGATTGCTCGCAAAATTGCGCTGCTTGTTGAGCAGCCGCTGTCGCAACAAGCGAATGTGATCCGCTTGCAAGGTCGAACTGCATATCGGCTACGAGTGCAGGATTGGCGGGTAATCTTCCGTATCGAGGGTGACACGATCATTATCGATTCGATTGAGCCCCGCGGCACAGCTTACGAGGAGAGGTCATGACCGCACAAATTGTTGAAATCGGCGGCCAAAAGATCGCCATGTTGCCGGCTGACGACTATGCCCGGCTGGTGGCCATCGCCGAAGACCGAGACGATATCGCTGCTGCCGATGCTGCAGACAAGCGGCGCGCTGAAGGTGAGGAGTACGTTCCTTTTTCGTTGATCAATTCTATCATTCAGGGTGAGAATGCGTTGCGCGCGTGGCGCAATCATCGCGGTATGACGCTGGAGTCACTCGCTGAGCAAACCGGCAGCCGCAAGTCCGCGTTGTCGGACCTCGAAAACGGCAAGGCAAACGGAAAGCCCGCGCTTTGGCGAAAACTGGCCGAAGCATTAAATGTGACCGTTGATGAAATCATGCCCGAATGAAACCAGCAGACACCGCCGAAACCCGTTCCGTTCGCCTACTCCGCGTTGGCGAGCAGGTGCGTCACGCGCTGTCCGACATTCTCGCACGTGGCGACGTGCATGATGAGACGCTGGCGAAGCATATGGTGACCGTCACCGAAGTGCGGATGTCTCCCGATCTGCGCCACGCAACCGCGTTCGTGAAGCCGCTGCTCGGCAAGGAAGAGGCGGTGGTGCTGAAGGCATTGCGCACCAACACCGCTTATCTGCAAAGCGAAGTCGCGCGGCGGGTGAACACCAAATATGCGGCCAAGCTCAAATTCCTGGCTGACGATAGCTTCGATGAGGGCAGCCATATCGACAAGCTGCTGCGCGATCCCAAGGTAGTGCGCGACCTGGCGGCGGGTGACGACGAGGCCGATACCGCGGACTGATGGCCAAGCTCTATTTCTACTACGCGTCGATGAACGCCGGCAAATCGACCAATCTGCTGCAGGCCGATTTCAATTATCGCGAGCGGGGGATGAACACGGTGCTGTTCACCGCCGGAATCGATACGCGCTCCGGCATCGGGCGGATCGGATCGCGGATCGGGCTTGATCGGCCGGCAATCGCCTTCGATGCTGACACCGAGCTCGCCGCGACCGTGCTTGCCGCCGAGGGGCCGATCGCCTGTGTGCTAGTCGACGAGGCACAGTTTCTCACCGCCGCTCAGGTCGATCAGCTCGCCATGCTGGCCGATGTACAGCGCATCCCGGTGCTCGCTTATGGCCTGCGCACTGATTTTCGGGGCGATCTTTTCCCCGGATCGGCGCGGCTGCTGGCGATTGCGGACAGCCTGGTCGAGCTGAAATCGGTGTGCGAATGCGGCCGCAAAGCGACGATGAACCTGCGCGTAGACGAATCAGGCAAGGCGGTGGCGGAAGGGCAACAGACCGAAATTGGCGGTGAAGATCGTTATGTCGCGCTCTGCCGCAAGCATTTCACGGAACGGCTTGCCGCCGCTGCGGGCTGAACCCGGTGCACGGCTGGATCATCCTCGACAAGCCCTTGGGGCTTGGCTCGACGCAGGGCGTGTCGGCGGTGAAGCGTGCTTTGCGAACGGCGGGGTTCGATGCGAGCAAGCGCGGCATCAAGGTCGGCCATGGCGGCACGCTCGATCCACTGGCGACGGGGGTGCTACCGATCGCGATTGGCGAGGCGACCAAGCTCGCCGGGCGGATGCTCGACAGCGACAAGGTGTACGACTTCACGATCGCGTTCGGGGCGCAGACCGATACGCTCGACCTTGAAGGCAAGGTGATCGCCGAAAGCGATTTGCGGCCGACGCTGGCGCAGGTGGATGCAGTACTGCCGCGTTTCACCGGGTCGATCGAGCAGGTGCCGCCGGCCTATTCCGCGCTGAAGGTAGATGGGGCGCGGGCTTATGATCTGGCGCGCGCGGGCGAAGAGGTGGTGCTGGCGGGGCGGCGCGTGACGGTGTTTGAACTGAAATCCTCCCCGGCACGGGGAGGGGGACCAGCGAAGCTGGTGGAGGGGGTTCACCACGAGCGCAGCGCTGGTGGAGCGCCCCCTCCACCATTCGCCGAAGGAGCGAATGGTCCCCAGCATCGGGTTGACCATGCCCCGCATGGTCAAGGATCGTCCGGGGGACGATCCGACCCGATGCTCCGTGCCGGGGAGGAACTTGATCGCATCACCCTCACCGCCCACGTCTCCAAAGGCACGTACATCCGCTCCCTCGCGCGCGACATCGCGCTGGCGCTCGGCACCGTTGGCCATGTCACGATGCTCCGCCGGACGAAGGCTGGGCCGTTCACCCTCTCCCACGCGATATCGCTGGACAAATTGACCGAACTCGGTATTGCGCGCGGACTTGAAGACAAACTCCTGCCATTGAGGGCGGGGCTGGACGACATCCCGGCTCTACCCCTCTCCCCCGATCAGGCAGGGCTGCTCCGACAGGGGCGGGTGTTGATCGGGATTGCCGTGAACGATGGCCCCTATTTCGCGATGCTGGACGATGTGCCGGTTGCGCTGGTGGAGGCCGAGGACCGCGAGGTTCGTGTCGTTCGGGGTTTCAACCTGTAACTGATGATGTCGAAGGAAAAAGCATGACGATCACTGCAGAGCGCAAGGACGCGCTCGTCAAGGAACATGGCCGCGCCGAAGGCGATACCGGTTCCACCGAAGTCCAGGTCGCGATCCTCACCGAGCGCATCCGCAACCTGACCGAGCATTTCAAGGATCACAAGAAGGACAATCATTCGCGCCGCGGGCTGCTGATGATGGTCAACAAGCGTCGGTCGCTGCTGGATTATCTCCGCACTACCGATGGCCAGCGTTATACCGATCTCATCGCGAAGCTTGGCCTTCGCAAGTAATCAAGGGGGCGGCCTTCGGGTCGCCCTTTTCACATTCCCGCAGATGGCGGGATATCTGGACGGGAAGCAATTCGGCCGATCGTCCCCGGGCCATGACAGGCCCAGAACCGCGCGAGCCGGCTTAGCTCGCAGATAGGCCCCGGACCGCATTGGGCGGCCGGTGTTGAAGGAAATCAGATGTTCGATACGAAAACTGCAAGCATCCAGTGGGGCGGCAAGACCCTCACGCTGGAAACGGGCCGTGTTGCCCGCCAGGCCGACGGCGCCGTGATGGCGACGCTCGGCGAAACCGTCGTCCTCTGCGCGGTGACTGCCGCGAAATCAGTGAAGGAGGGCCAGGATTTCTTCCCGCTGACCGTTCACTATCAGGAAAAATATTCGGCTGCCGGCCGCATCCCCGGTGGCTTCTTCAAGCGTGAGCGCGGCGCGACCGAGAAGGAAACGCTCGTCAGCCGCCTGATCGATCGCCCGATCCGCCCGCTGTTCCCGGAAGGTTTCTACAACGAAATCAACGTGATCTGCCAGGTGCTCAGCTATGATGGCGAAAACGAGCCCGATATCCTCGCGATGGTTGCGGCATCGGCTGCACTCACCATTTCGGGCGTGCCTTTCATGGGCCCGATCGGCGCCGCACGCGTCGGTTATGTCGATGGCGAATATATCCTGAACCCGACGCTCGATCAGGTGAAGAATGGCGATCTCGACCTCGTGGTCGCCGCCACTGGTGCCGCCGTGATGATGGTCGAATCCGAAGCCAAGGAATTGTCGGAAGACGTGATGCTCGGCGCGGTGCAGTTCGCACACGCAGCGTGCCGCGAAGCCGCCAATGCGATCATCGATCTGGCTGAGCAAGCTGCCAAGGACCCGTGGGAAATGGCCGAACAGGCTGACCTGTCGGCTGCCAAGGACAAGTTGAAGAAGCTGATCGGCAAGGACATTGCCGCCGCGTACAAGGTGACCGACAAGTCGGCGCGCTCGAACATGCTGAACGAAGCCCGCGCCAAGGCGAAGGCAGCGTTTGCCGATGCCAGCCCGCAGGACCAGATGGCCGCCAACAAGCTGATGAAGAAGCTTGAGGCTGAAATCGTTCGCGGTGCCATCCTGAAGGACGGCCAGCGTATCGACGGTCGCACCACCACCCAGATCCGTCCGATCGAAGCGATGGTGCACTTCCTGCCGCGCGCGCATGGCTCCGCCCTGTTCACGCGCGGCGAAACCCAGTCGATCTGCACGACCACGCTTGGCACCAAGGACGCCGAGCAGATGATCGACGGGCTGACCGGGCTGTCGTACGAGCGTTTCCTGCTGCACTATAACTTCCCGCCCTATTCGGTCGGTGAAGTCGGCCGCTTCGGTGCGCCCGGCCGTCGTGAAGTCGGCCATGGCAAGCTCGCCTGGCGCGCGCTGCACCCTGTGCTGCCGTCGATGGAGGAATTCCCGTACACGATCCGCGTTCTCTCCGACATCACCGAGTCGAACGGCTCGTCGTCAATGGCGACGGTGTGCGGCGGTTCGCTGTCGATGATGGACGCCGGTGTGCCGTTGAAGCGCCCCGTATCGGGCATCGCGATGGGCCTGATCCTGGAAGGCAAGGACTTTGCCGTCCTGTCCGACATCCTCGGCGACGAAGATCATCTCGGCGACATGGATTTCAAGGTTGCGGGCACGTCCGAAGGCATCACCACGATGCAGATGGACATCAAGATCGCCGGCATCACCGAAGAGATCATGCGCAAGGCGCTGGAACAGGCCAAGGAAGGCCGCTCACACATCCTGGGCGAAATGGCGAAGGCACTGGGCGAAGTCCGCGCTGAACTCTCGGCGCACGCACCGCGCATCGAAACGATCTCGATCGACAAGTCGAAGATCCGTGACGTGATCGGCACCGGCGGCAAGGTGATCCGTGAGATCGTCACCACCACCGGCGCGAAGGTCGACATCGACGACGAAGGCAACATCAAGGTCTCGTCGTCCGATCCGGCCCAGATCACGGCGGCAATCGCCTGGATCAAGGGCATCGTCGAGGAAGCGGAAGTCGGCAAGGTTTATGACGGCAAGGTCGTCAATCTGGTCGATTTCGGCGCGTTCGTGAACTTCATGGGCGGCAAGGACGGCCTGGTTCACGTTTCCGAAATCCGCAACGAACGCACCGAAAAGGTGAGCGACGTGCTGAGCGAAGGCCAGCTCGTGAAGGTAAAGGTTCTCGAGATCGATCCGCGCGGCAAGGTCCGCCTGTCGATGCGCGTCGTCGATCAGGAAACCGGCGCCGAGCTGGAAGATACCCGCCCGCCGCGTGAAGCGCGTGAAGGCGGCGATCGTCCACGTGGTGACCGTGGTCCGCGTCGCGATGGCGATGGTGGTCGTGGCCCGCGCGGTGATGGCGGTGGTCGTGGCGATCGTGGTCCGCGTCGTGACGGCGGTGGACGTGGCGGCGAAGGCCGTGGTGACCGTGGCCCGCGCCCCGAGCGTTCGGGTGGCGGCGATGACGGCCCGGCGCCTGAGTTCGCGCCGGCCTTTCTGACGGGCGATCGCGACTAATTGTTTTGTTCGCGAATCGAAATAGGGGGTCCGGGCAACCGGGCCCCTTTTTCGTTGGCGATTAAGAAGGTGTGAAACCCTGAAAAACACGCATGTGAAGCGCTTGCGTGTTCCCGTTGCAACAGGTACCCCTTCGCCCATCACGCACTCTTGGGGGAAGAGTCATGGGTATCTTCAACACGCTTTTCGGTCGTAAACAATCAACGCCTGCGCCGGCAGCTACGGCGCCTGCCGTGCCTGCGGCACCACCGGCACCCGCGCCATTGGCGGCGATCCAGACGATGATCGATTCGGGCCTGATCAGCATTGCCGCCCAGCCGCGCAATAACGCGCTCGACCTTTCCGATCCGTCGATCGAGCGGCTCTATGCCTTTTTGATCTTCAAGGACAAGATTGCGCCCTCGCTTGACCGGCTTGCCCCTTCGGCTGAGGTAATCGGCAGCGTCAATGTGGTCGCCCGCGAGAATGGCGCGTTCGTGGGCCATAACACCGACGGTATCGGCTTCGTCGCCGGCCTGCTGAACGAATATCCCGGCTGCGTCGCCGGGCAAAAAGTCGTCATCCTGGGCGCAGGCGGCACGGCGCTGCCGATTTCCTACGAACTCGCCAAGGAAAAGCCGAGCGAAGTCGTGATCGTCAATCGCACCGTCGCCAAGGCGCAGGTGATCGCCGATCTGATCGCGCCGCTGACGACTGCCCGTGCGGTAGGCGAGGACGTGCTGGGCGATGAACTGGCGAGCGCTGGCCTGGTCGTCAACACATCGAACAAGGGTGCGCAGCCGAACGAGAAGTTCAGCGCCTTTGCCGCAATGACCGGCGATGTCGACGCCGATCTGGCGCAATCGATGGCCAATCTGGCGCGGCTGCCCAAGGAAGCGATCGTCGCCGACATTCTGCTCGAAGATCTGCCCTTGACGCTGAAGCTGGCGCGGGAGGCGGGCAACCGCACCCATTCCGGCCAGCATATGAACCTGTTCCAGGCCGCCCCTGCGTTCAAGATTCTGACCGGGCTCGACAAGCCCGATCTGGAACTGCTTGATATCATGCGCAAGGCGATTGGATGACACGGGCCGCTGCGGCTGATTCAGGACAGGCGCACGTGATCCCCCCGCTGGAAATGCCGCGTGACGAGATGGCATTTCGTCGCCAATATGAGCCTATGTTGCTCGCGCGGACACTGACCACGGTGTTCAGGCCCGGTAACCGGCTATGGCCCAATTGGCGTGGCTATCAACCCGGAGAGATCGTGACGGCACGGGTGATCGACAAGCCGGGGTCTGATGCGCGTGGCATTGCACCGCAATTTACTGCGGCGCGTATCCCGATCGAAATCGTCGACATCACGGTGATTAGAGCCGCAGCCCTGGCGGCGGCTGACTTTTGCGGATCATCGCCCGATGTGCACGATGCCGAATCGTTGCGTGTTCACCTGGCCGAGATTTACGAACAATCATTATCGGCGTTTGATGATGTCGTGACTCGTATAAAGTTCGCCTATCTGGACCCGGCGTGATTTCGCTTCCTGCTGCTGCAGCACCCTTCGCTGATAGCCCCGTGACTGCACCTGCCAGACGCCGGGGCCGCTGGTGGGTTGCCGCGCTCTTGTTCAGCGCGATGGTATTCAATTATTTCGACCGCCAGATGCTGGCGGTGCTGAAACCCAGCCTGTCCGCCGAGTTGCAATGGGGCGAGATGGACTATGCCAACATGGTCTTCTGGTTTCAGGCGGCCTACGCCACCAGCTATCTGATGTTTGGCGCGATCGTCGACCGGGTCGGTGGGCGGATCGGCCTCGCGGTCGCGTTCCTGATCTGGTCGGTCGCGCAAATGGCGCACGGCGTCGCGCGCACGGCCACTGAGTTCATGATGGCACGCGCGCTGCTCGGATTGGGTGAAGGCGGCGGCTATCCCGCAGGCCTCGCCACGATCAGCGAATGGTTCGACAAGCAGGAACGCGCCTTTGCGATCGGGCTTTTCAATGCCGGTGTGAATGTCGGCGCGATCATTACGCCGCTGATCGTGCCGATCATCGTCGAGGCCTATGGCTGGCGGGGTGCCTTCATCGCTACGGGCTCTGCCAGCCTGATCTGGCTGGCTGTGTGGCTGATCTTCTATCGTCGCCCAAAGAATGCGCGGTCCACTGCTGCCTTGCCCGCCGAGGAAAAGATGGTCGCCGTCCCCTGGGGCAAAATTCTCCGCACGCGGGAAGCATGGGCTTTTGCGGTCGGCAAGCTGCTGATCGATCCGGTATTCTGGATGTTCCTGTTCTGGCTGCCCGATTTTCTGCACAAGAACCACGGTCTGAACCTGAAGACCTTCGGCATTCCGCTGGCGATCATCTATATCATGTCAGACGCAGGCAGCATTCTGGGGGGATATGCCTCGTCTGCCCAGATCAAACGCGGCGCATCAGTGAATGCGGCGCGCAAGCGGACGATGTTGGTTTGTGCGTTACTAGCGCTGCCGGTAATCTTTGCGGTCAACGTGTCGAGCCTGTGGGTCGCCGTCGGCATTATCGGGCTGGCGGGGGCAGCGCATCAGGGCTTTTCAGTGAACCTGTTCACGCTGCCGTCCGATCTGTTCCCCAAGCGCGCGATGGGCCGAGTAATTGGCATGGGTGGCGCGATGGGTGCGATCGGCGGGATGGCGATGTCGCAATATGCAGGCGCCGTGCTTGCCACAGTGGGCAATTATACCCCGATTTTCGCGGTGGCCGGCTGCACCTATCTGGTCGCGCTGGGCCTGATCCAATTGCTGACACCGCGCCTGACGCCGGTGGATGAGGCACTGCTGGCCGATTGAGGGCAGACGTTACCCGCGATACTGATCGACCATACCGCGCACATCGACCTTTGCCTTTAGCCGCGCGGCGAGGAGTGCGGTGCCGCTGATCTTGCGCTGGGCGAACAGCATTTCGATTGGCGGCATGTGCCAGGCAGCGCGATCCTGGCCGATTTCAATGCCCTGATCGCGCAAGACGTTGACGAAGGCGCGGTCGCCGAAATCGAAGGCGCCGGGGCGGTTCATTTCCCCGATGATGACGTCGATCATCCGATCGATCAGCGCCGGATGACGCGCGACGGTCTGTTCGCCGAGAAAACCCGCCGCCACCGCCGCCACACGAACCGCGTCGCGATCCCCGTTCAACCCGGCCGTCAGCAGCCCACGATAGCCCGCCGCCGTCGCGGGCGTAACGTCGCGGGTCGCCCCGAAATCGAGCAGCACCAGCTTGCCGGTACTGCGCTGATAGCGGAAATTGGCGAAATTGGGGTCGGTCTGCATCAGGCCGAAATCGAAAAGCTCGCGCAGCACCAGCCGGATCAGCGCGGTCATCACCCGGTTGCGTTCGTCCTGCGGCGCATCACCGAGGTTCTCGATCGCGGTCCCTTCGACAAAGCTCATCGCGAGCACTTCACCGCTGGTGAATTCGGCATCGAGCACCGGCACGACGAAATCCGGATCGTCGGCGAGGAGCGCCGCGAAACGCTGCATCTGTTGGCCCTCGCGCGTATAATCGGCCTCTTCGTGCAGCTGGCGTTTGGCTTCCCCGAGCAGCGGTGCGATGTCGATCTCCTTCGGCATCATCCCCGTCATCCGCAAAAGCGTGGCGACATTGTCGACGTCTGAATCGATGCTTGCGCGCACGCCGGGATATTGCACCTTGATGGCGAGCGAGCGCCCGTCATGCGTTTCGGCCTTATGGACCTGCCCGATCGAGGCGGCGGCGATCGGTGTTGCACCGAAGCGCGCGAAGCGGCGTCGCCAGTCCTTGCCCCAATGCTTGGCAAGCACCTGTTGCAGCTGCTGCGGCGGCATGTGGTGCGCTCGGTCGCGCAACCGGCCGAGGATCGCGCTTAACTCGGGTGGCAGGATGTCGCCGGCGTCCATCGAGATCATCTGACCCAACTTCATCGCCGCCCCGCGCAGATGCGATAATTGTTCGGTCACGCGGGTGATGTTGGCCGGGGTGAGCAGCAGGTCGCTCATCTGTGGGCGTTCGCCAGCGGCTAATCGCCGCGCGCCTTCGGCGACCACGCCGCCAGCGACCCCGCCCGCAATCTTGCCGAAGACGCCGAGCCGCGACAGCCGCCCGCTGGGGATGCCCCGGCTTCGATCGTCATTCCATTCGTCACTCACGCGCATTCCCTTCGGCCAAGGCGCGCCGTGCCGACAGGCGTGCAGTCCACCCTTCAGCTAGGGAGCGCGCACCCCAACCGCAATCGGGCGAAAGCCGATCTTGACAGGTGGATGCAGGGACAAGCGCTCATACGAAGCCCTGGTTCCAGGTCGACGGGTTGTAGTTGCCGATATTGGGAAGGACGGTCGGCATATCCGTGGCGCTGACCCCGAACCAGTTGGCAAGCGTCGAGGCATATTGGTCGACCGCGATGGTCGGCAGCAAGCGCCCCTGCCCGACATCATCGGGCGTGTTATTGCCGATGGCGGGCGGCGTGCCGTAGAAACGGCGCCCGTTCACCGCGCCACCGGTGACGAAATGCATGCTGCCCCAGCCATGATCGGACCCGTCATTGTTCGATTGCAGCGTGCGTCCGAAATCGGAAGCGGTGAAGGTTGTCACCTTGTCCGCAACGCCCAGCGCAACGGTCGTGTCGTAAAAGGCACGGATGGCGTTGGCGACCAACCCAATCCGTCCCGGATGATCGGTGCCGAGCGAATCGTGCATGTCGAACCCGCCAAGCGACACGAAGAACACCTGTCGCCGCGCGCCGAGTTCCTGCGACACCGAGATTAACCGCGCGACCACTCGCAGCTGGTCGGCCAGGCTATTGTTACTGGGGAAAAGCGGAAAATTCGCAGCAGGCGCTCCCATCAACGCACTGTTGACCTGAGCAAAGGTATCAAGCGCGCGGCGGCTGACCCGGGCATGTTCGTTCGACATCAGGTTGGTGTTGCTGCCTGTCATCAGGCTGCGCAGCGTGCTCGCTGCGGTGGTTGATCCGAACAAGCTCGATCCGTTGTTGAGCAGCGCGATCGGACCGTTGGTGCTGACCGAATATTGGATCGCCGTCCGCCCGGTAAGGAACACGGCATTGCCCGATGCATTGATGCACGTCAGCGTAGAAGTGCCGTTGCCGCTTTGCAGCAGATCGCCGATCCGCCCGCCCCATCCGGAAATCGCGCCTTCCGGGCTGGTTGCCTGCCAATAGCTCTGCTGATCGTTATGGCTGAACAACTTGGGCGGCAGCCGCACCGAATTGGCGGTGTATTGCGCCTTGGTGGTCGGTTGGACGAGCGTGCCGACATTCAGCACTGCCGCCATCCGACCGGCGTTAAAGATCGGCAGCAGCGGGGCCATCGTCGGCGCAAGCGCATATTGCCGCCCGCCGGCAAGCGCCGTCGATGGGTTCAGCAATGTGGCGGCCAGCGTATCGCGGCCGTGCGCCAGCGCCTGTCGCGCAGCGGCATATTGGTTGTAGCTCGCCTGATCAAAGGGCGGCAGCGTGTTGGCGTAATCATTGCCGCCGAACATGAAAACGCACACCAGCGCCTTGTAATCGGCCGCCGTCGCCGCTGCGGCCTCTCCAATCGCGGCCAGGCTGGTAACAAAGGGGGCAGCTGCCCCAGCGGCACCGAGCGCTGCGGTGCGTTTCAAAAAGGCGCGGCGTGATTGATCGTTGGTCATGGCCCCTGCCCCTTATTTCTGCGTGATATATTCAGGTGATGCGAGCGTCAGCAGGATCGCGGTGTAGACACGGTTGAGCGTCGCATTGGTCGCGGTGGTCGCGATGCTGTCCACAGCCCCCCGGATCGCTGCCACGGTTGCCGCGCTCAACTGCCCGGCGGCGAGGATCAGGTTCACCTCATCGACCAGCGCCTGGCTGTCATTCGCCATCGCGCTAATCGCGGTATAATCGGCTCGAACATCGCCGACCCCGTTCTGGATCGCGGGCTGCATGTAATTGATGAAGGCGACAACGCTGAGTTCGTTGGTGATCTGGAATTCGGGCGCGAGCAACCCGGCGGTCGCGATCGCGGTATTGGGTGGCGTATACCCGGGCCTGAAAAAGTTGAACACCGATTGGCTTCGCCCGAAGGATTGCGCCAGCCGCGTGCTCGAACTGCTGGTATCGCCGATCGGCCATAAGCCCCCGGTCGACGTCGCGCCGAATGCCCGCGCCCAATTGGTGAAGCGGATGACGGGTTCGCGCAACTTGCCCGTGCTCGCGGTCGTCAGCACGGCATCGCTGCGCGCTTCGGTATCCAGCAGGATCGCCCGGATGACCGCCGTTAAATCGCCGCGCATGCCCGAGCCATTGTCGGCAAACACCTGGGCAACCCGGCCGATATAAGCGGGCGAGGGATTGCTGGTTACCAGGCGCTGGATCAGCTGTTTCGATACAAAGGGCGGCACATTGGGATGGGCGAAGATCGCATCGAGCGCCAGGCGAACCGCCGCCATCCCTTCGGTACCCGCCGGAATCGTGGTGCCGAGAAAGCTCGACGCCCCGGTTTCGTGCAGCCCGGTGTTGATCACCAGTGGCCGTCGCAACCGATCGGGCGTCGTGCTATCGGTCGAATCGAGCACCAACCCGGTGAAGACCCTGGCCAACTGGGTCACATCATCCTGCGTGTAGCTGTCGACCGGGTTGCCATTGGCCATCTGCACCGTGCCATCCATATTGAGCCGGTTGAGGCCTATCGTGAACAGCTGCATCAATTCGCGGGCGTAGTTCTCGTCGGGCATCGCGCCGGTGGTGGTATTGGCGCGGCGATTGTTGATGAAGGTCAGATACGCCCCCATCGCCGCGTTGGTGGTGATGCGTTCCAGCAATGTGCGGTAATTGCCGAAGGCATTGTCGAGCAGCACGTCCAGATAGGCGGCGACCGAGAATTGGCGCCATTGCTGGTTCACCCCGTCAATGCCGACGACAAGTATCTCTGCCAGCGCCATGCCGACGCGCTGACGAAGCTGGCCGGGTTCGCTGATGATCTGCCGCCAGACCGTATTGTCGAAACCATTCTGATTATTGATGTTGGTGGTGACGGAATAACCATTGGCGACCAGCCAATCCCAATGCGCGGTGCGTGGGCGGCTGATCTGTTCGGTGATCCAACCCGAAAAACCCATCGATTGCACCAACGCAATATCGGCCCGGGTTGCACCGAACGTCGCCTGGGCGAGAAAGCGGCTGGCTTGTACTGCGGTGATCGATGCGGGCGTTGGACTTGGCGTGGGCGTAACGATCGCGATCGGTGGTGGGCTGGTGCCGCTGCCGCCACCGCCACTGCACGCCGCGAGCGCGAGCGTTGACGCCATTGTCGGAATCAGCATCGCCCCACCCGGCACGGATTGCGTCGGCTGCGCATGGGGATCGGGATCGGGTAGCCGTGTTTCGTGCGTGGTGGACAGCACCGTATCGGTCATCGCACTCCCCTTTGGTCAGCCGCTGTCGCTGCAACATACGGCCCTTATCGCTGCTAACGCGGCTAGCTGAGCAAACCCTTTGCGGCCAATGCTAACATTGCATTCGGCATGATGCGTCGGACCGCCTATGCTTCGAACGCGACAGGACGAAACCAAGAAGCAAAAAAGGGGTGGTGATCATGCGGGCAGCGCTGTTTCTTGGCTTCGCATCGATGCTGATCATGGCCGCAGCACCAGCGGATGCCCGGCGCTTTGCGCCGCTCGATCTGGCCGTCCGGACCGCGATGACGAAGACTGGCGCGCGTGGCCTCGCCATCACCGTGATTGAGCGCGGCAAGCCGGTTTTCGTGCGAACCTATGGTGCGCGCAACGCCAGCGGTGCGCCGCTCGACCCGAACACGATCATGTACGGCGCATCCATCACCAAGGCGGTATTTGCCTATACGGTGATGCAGCTGGTGGATGAGGGGAAGATCGACCTTGATCGCCCACTGGCGACCTATCTCGCCAAACCGCTGCCCGATTATGGCAATCTGGATGATTATGGGAATTGGGGCGATCTGGCGGGCGATGATCGCTGGCAGCGGATAACCGCGCGGATGGTGCTGACCCACAGTACCGGCTTTGCCAATTTCTCGTTCCTCGAGCCTGACGGCAAGCTGCGGTTCCATTTCGATCCGGGCACGCGCTACGCCTATTCGGGCGAGGGGATGATGCTGCTCCAATTCGTGATCGAAAAGGGGTTGGGCCTCGATCTGGGCGCGGAAATGCAGCGCCGGGTGTTCGATCGGTTCGGGATGACCAACACCAGCCTGAAATGGCGCCCCGATTTTGCGCGCAACCTTGCCGATGGCTGGACCGCGGATGGCAGCGTGGAGCCGCATGATGAGCGCAGTCTGGTGCGCGCCGCCGGATCAATGGACACGACGATTGCGGACATCGCCAAATTCGTGGCGGGCTTCATGCGCGGTGAGGGCGTTAGCGCGCGCGGCCGGGCAGAGATACTCCGCCCGCAACTGCCGATCACGACACGCCAGCAATTCCCGACGTTGCTGCCCGAACTACCGGTCGATCAACGTATGAAGGGCCTCTCGGCAGGCCTAGGCGTGATCACCTTCGCCGGGCCGCAGGGGCCGGGCTTTTTCAAGGGCGGGCATAATGATTCGACCGCCAACACCTGGGTGTGCGTGAAGAATACCTCGCGCTGCGTCGTGATCCTGTCGAACGATGTGCGCGCCGAAAACCAGTTTCCCGCGATCGTCCGCGCCGCGCTGGGCGAAACCGGCGCGCCCTGGGGCTGGGAATATGGGCTGCCTGCCAACTGATGCGGAAAGGTGGGGGGTTCTGTTGCCCGGCCCCCCCGGGCCGCTGGTGTCCGATTCTGTTGCCCGGTTCGGCCCGAACCGCGCTTTCGTCGTACTAACCTAGACCGTTAAGTCTTGGGTTAGGCCGCAATTGCGAGTGCTTCGTTATCGTTAGCACTTGTGGTTTTGAGCCTTTTACGGGTTACTCAGCCCGGGCAAAAACAGCGCCTTTCAACACACGTCGATCCTGGTTCGGCCCCGTCAGAGACCCCGCTTTCACGGGGCTTTTGGTGGAGCCGCCGGGTACTGCCCCCGGGTCCGCTGCGTCTATTCTACGCGGCAATTTATCGCCATAGCCGGGCGAACCCGGCACAACCGATATAGGCACCGCGTTGAAAATGAAAAGGTCCGCCTTTCACTTGCCACAAAGTCCGTCCATAAGTGTCCAATCATGTTGACGCAGCGTTCCCGCTACGCGCTACGCGCGATGCTTTTCCTGGCAGAGGCTCCCAAGGGTTCCGCCCCGATCCCAATGACGCGGATCGCCGCGGAAGCGAATGTGCCGCGCAAATTCCTTGAGCTGATCCTCGCCGATCTGCGCGAAGCCGGCCTGCTGCACAGCCATCGCGGCAAAATGGGCGGTTATTGTCTGTCGCGCCCGACGCACCTGATCTCGCTGGGAGAGATCATCCGCGTGATCGAAGGGCCGCTGGCGCTCATCCCTTGCGTCAGCCGCACGGCGTACCGCAAATGCGCTGACTGCAAGAGCGAAGCCGATTGCGCGATCCGCCACGCGATGATGCGCGTGCGCGATGAAACCGCGCGGATTCTCGACGGCACCAGCCTGGCCGATGCCAATGCGCAGGATCTGGCGGCGGCCTGAGGGTCGAAACGCCCCAGCCGCTCAAATCAGATACACCACCACATAACGCGCAACGAGGGCCAGCATCGCCACCCTGCTCCAGCGCGGGCCGCGAACAACCATCGCGGCGATCATCAGCAACACCAAAACGATGGTGAGCCCCAATGCCAACGGGCGCGCGAGCAGACCCGCAAGCGCCGGTACGCTGAGATACCAGCCCAGCTGGCAAACCAGCAGCACCAGCATGACGCCGAGCACGATCCGCCTTACCCGAAAGAAATGATCGTCGAAGTCCGTCCGCTCGCCGATCGATTTGGGGAACACCAACGATGCCGCGAGATAATAGGCGCCGGCAAAGATCATCACCGCCATCAACGTCCGCCCGGAAACCACGACGATGTCGCGGTTGATCCAGGCGGCCTGCCAGAATGACAGCAGATCGAGCAGCACGAACGCGGCCAGCAACGGGGTGAGCCAGCCGATCTTCACCGCTGCCCCCTGGATCAGTTTCGCCTCGATCGCCCGCGCCAGCCCGGCCAACACTTCGGCAAGAGACAGGCCGAGCAACAGGCCGAACAGCGCAAAGATGAACTCGAAATCGGACACGGCGTTCGCCTCAGGCCGCCCCGCTCTTTTTCAGCTCATCCCTGATTTCGCGCAGCAGCGTGATATCTGCCGGTTCTGCGACGGGGGCCGCTTCGGGCTTGGGCACGATTCGGTTTGCGGCGCGCACGATCTGAAAGATGATGAAGGCGAGGATCAGAAAATTGATCGCCACCGTCACGAACGCGCCATAGCCGAGCAGCGGCACCCCCGCCGCTTTCAGCGCTGCATAATCGGTTGGCGATCCGGTATAGCCTGCGGGCACTGGACCCAACTGAATGAAATAACGTGAGAAATCGAAACCGCCGAAAATCGCGCTGACGACGGGCAGGATCACGTCATCGGTCAGCGATTTGGTGATGGTGCCGAACGCGGCACCGATGATGACGCCCACCGCCAGATCGAGCACGTTGCCGCGTGCAATGAAATCCCGAAACTCCTTGAACATCGCCGTCTCCGTTCCAATGTGTATTATACGCCTAGCACTGTTACGGCCATTCGGGCCGAAATGGGTTGGGCAAGTGGACCCGCCTGGGCTAGGTGGGTCAAGGCTTAGACGTACAGATTCGACCGGCAGATTTTGGTTTTGGACAAAAGAGGGACGACCGACATGAAGCTTCGTACCGTGATGGCGCTGGCTGCGGCCGCGTTGCTCTCCGCCTGCGGCATCAACAGCATTCCCACTGCCGAGGAAGCCGCCAAGGCGCGCTGGGCCGATGTGCAGAACGAGTATCAGCGCCGCGCCGATCTGGTGCCGAACCTCGTTTCCACGGTGAAGGCTGCCGGCGCGCAGGAAAAGAGCATCCTCGTCGAAGTGACGCAGGCGCGCGCCGCCGCGAACACCGTCAACGTCTCGGCCGCCGATCTGACCAATCCCGGCAAGGTGCAGCAGTTCGAACGCACCCAGGCCGCGCTTGGCCTGTCGCTCCAGCGGCTGCAGGAGGCTTATCCAGAGCTGCAATCGCAGGAAGGCTATAAGACGCTGCAGTCGCAGCTCGAGGGCACCGAGAACCGCATCACCATCGCGCGGCGCGATTATAACGGCGCGGTGCAGGCCTATAACACCCGCATCCGCACCTTCCCTGACGCTATCGGCGCCTCATTGATTTACGGCGCCAAGCCAATGGTGCCCTTCGCCGCCACCACGCCCGGCGCCGACACCGCACCAAAGGTCAACTTCAACTGATCCGCATCCTTGCCGCTATCGCTGCGCTGTTCCTGTGGAGCAGCGCTGCGACCGCCCAGACCTTTCCGCCGCTCAGCGGGCAGGTGGTGGATGCGGCTGGCTTGTTGAATCCGGCGCAGAAAGCCGCGCTGGTCGCGCAGGCCGACGAGATTGAGAAGGCATCAACGCGCCAGTTCGTTGTGGCGACAATCCCCGATTTACAGGGCTATCCGATCGAGGATTATGGCTATCGGCTGGGCCGTGAGTGGAAGATCGGGCAGAAGGACGCGAATAACGGCATCCTGCTGATCGTCGCGCCGAACGAACGCAAGGTGCGGATCGAGGTTGGGTACGGTCTCGAACCGATCATGACCGACGCGCTGTCGAGCCAGATCATCCGCAACACGATCCTCCCGAAATTCAAGGCGGGCGACCTGCCGGGCGGGATCATGGCCGGTGCGGCCGAGATTGCCGAGCAGATGAAATTGCCACTCGAAGCGGGTGAGGCCCGCGCAGCGGCGCTGGTGAAGAAAAGGCCGAAGTCGAAGAATTCGGCGGGCGACTGGGTGATCGCGATCATCATCATGACAGTGATTTTCTTCGTCGTGTTGCTGCCGCTACTGTTCGGCCGCTCACGCGGGCGGCGCTACCGCAGCGACAATGTCGCCGGCGCGGTGGGTGAGGTGCTGTTGTGGACAGCGCTCAACAGCCTGTCGAACAGCGGCGGGCGCTCCTCCGGCTGGGGCGGTGGCGGCGGTTCGGACTGGGGCGGCGGTGGCGGCTCCGACTGGGGCGGCGGCGGCGGTGGATCGTTTGGCGGCGGCGGATCGTCAGGGAGTTGGTGATGCGTAAACCGACCGCAGAAGAACGCGCCGCGATCGGCGCGGCCGTTCATGCCGCCGAGGCGGGCACATCGGGCGAAATCGTAACGATCGTCGCCGATCATTCCGACAGTTACCACGATGTCGGCCTGCAATATGCGGTGCTGGCGGCGTTGCTGGTGCCGCTGATATTCGCCGCCCTGCCCGACTTCCCGCTCGGCATCGTCGAACGGCTGTCGGGCGGCTGGGGCAGTTTCGAGATGCGCGAGCTGATGCTGATCACCTTCGCGGCGATGACTGCGCTGTTCCTGATCGTGCGCTATGGCCTTGCCTATATGCCGCTCCGGCTGCGGCTGACGCCAAAGGCGACGCGGCGCCGGCGAGTGCGCCGCCGCGCGATCGAGCTGTTCAAGGTCGGCACCGAAGCGCGCACCGCCGGGCGCACCGGTATCCTTATCTATCTGTCGCTTGGCGAGCATATGGCCGAGATCATCGGGGATGAGGCGATCCACACCCGGGTACCCGATGCCGAGTGGGGAGACGCGATGGCCGCGCTGATCAAGGAGGTTCGGCAGGGGAAGATCGCCGCCGGGATGATCGCCGCGGTCGGCCATGTCGGCCATTTGCTGGCGCAGCATCTGCCCCGCGCCGATGACGATTCGAACGAACTGCCCGATCGGCTGATCGAATTGTGAGCGCGACGACCGCGTGGGAAGGCCGGTTCCTGACCGTCAAGCTCGACGGCACCTGGGAATATGTGTCGCGCGCGCGGGGCATTCAGGCGGCGGTGATCGTCGCGATTGATGACGGCCATGTCATCCTGGTCGAGCAGTTCCGCGTTCCCCTGGGCAAGCGGTGCCTGGAGCTGCCCGCCGGTCTGGTCGGTGATGAGACAAACGGTGAGGCAGTGGAAATTGCCGCCGCCCGCGAACTGGAAGAAGAAACCGGGTACCGCGCCGACAGGATCGAACCGATCGGTTTCTTCCATTCTTCCCCCGGCATGGTCTCGGAAGGCTTCACCCTGGTCCGCGCCCACGGGCTAACCCGGGTTGGGCCCGGTGGTGGGGATGCGGGGGAGGATATCACCGTTCACCGGGTTGCCCTTTCCGCCCTACCCGATTTCGTCGCGGCGAAACGGGCAGAGGGTGTGGCGATGGACGTGAAACTGTTGCTGCTGCTGAGTCAGTCCTTGCTCGCCTGAGATTTAGCCTGAGGCTGGCCCGCCTCGAAACTCAGCCGGTCCCAGTAACCGCGTTGGAACTCGATCACCCCGTCGATGACATGGAACAAGCCGCAGCCGCGCAGGCCGGTGGGGTCATGCCATTCGAGGATCGCCCATTCGCCGTCCTCGAACAGATTTTCGGGGATGCAATGCATCGTTGCGCTGGCAAATTCGCGGGTGAACATCGCACGGATGGCGTCACGCCCAATCACCGGATCGCGGACAACCTGATGGTTGATCGCTTCCTCATGATACAGCGCCATCAGCGCATCGATATCAGCCGCGTTGAACGCCCGAATCCACGCTTTGACAACCGAACGCGGGCTCACCGGAAGTTATCGGCGTAAGCCTGCAGCTTCAGCTTTCGTTCGGGCGCGGGCACGACGTGGAAATTGATGCCCTCGCGCGTCGCATAACCCTGCGCTGCTTCCAGCGTCGGGAAGGTCAGCCGTAGCTGATCACGCACATCGCCGGAACCTGCCCAGCCGGTCAGCGGATCGGGTTGCTTGGCCTCGCTCGGCTCGAATTCGAGCACCCAGATCTGCGTGCGGGCGCGGCCCGATTGCATGGCGTTTTTGGGACGTTGATAGATGCGGGCGGTGATCATGCCGCCTCCTTACTGTGCTTGGGCGCGGCGCGCATCAGCATTTTTGGTGCGCAGCGTCGCCGCCGCACTCGCTGGATCGTCAGGCCAGGGATGGCGGGGATAGCGCCCGCGCATTTCCCGCGCGACGTCGGTCCAGCTGCCCGCCCAAAACCCCGGCAGATCGCGCGTCGTCTGGATCGGGCGACCGGCAGGTGAGGTCAGGCTGAGCACCAGCGGCACGCGGCCATCCGCGATCATCGGATGCCGCGCAAGGCCGAACAGCGCCTGTGGTCGGAGCTCGACGGTCGGCCCGGCTTCGGCGGCATAATCAATCTCATGACTGCTGCCTGCGGGCGAATCGAAGCGCGGCGGCGCAAGCCGATCGATCGCGCGTAATGCATCCCACCCGATCAGGCCGCGCAACGCCTCCGTCAGCGCACCGCTATCGATCTGCGCTAGTCTGCGCTTGCCCTCGAGAAGCGGCACCAGCCATTCATCAGCGCGGGCGAGCAGCGCGGCATCGTCCAGCGCAACCTCTGGCGCGCCGTGGGCGGCAGCGAAGGCGGCGCGCTGGCGAAGCGCGGTCGCGCTATCGGACCATGGGAGCAGCGCCAGCCCATGCTCGCACAACCCCGCCAGCAACGCGGCGCTGATCGCTGCCGGGTCAGCGTTCGAATCGGGACCGCCCCCCAGCCGGATCGCGCCCAACCGCCGTTCATGGCTTGCTTGGACGCCGCCGGTGGCAGGATCGAAGCTGACAATGCGGCGTGCCTCGATTCGGTCACCGAACAACGTTTCGACCGTCGCGAGATCGATTGCCGCGGCAGACAATATGCGCGCGCCCGCCGCCAACCCCTGCGTTTCCGCCACCGCGAGCCATTCGTTCCTGGCAAGCGATGATGTGGGGTCGAGTCGAAAACCCCGCCCTCCGGCCGACGCCCAATTCTCTCCCGAAGAATCGCGACGGCGGCCGATCCGATCGGGAAAGGCAAGCGCGATACAGGTGGCGACATCTATACCCGTTGCCGCACTGGTACGGGGGCCATCCACGATCGCCGCCCAGCGTGCCGCCAACCGACGGGCATTCTCGGCCCACGCGCCCTTTTCGCTACGCCAACGACGCAAGCGGCTGTCCATGTCGACGTCCGTACCGCCCAGCCCCCGCTCACCGAGCAGGACGGCAATCTGGGCGGCAGTCGTGGCAAGGCCCATTTTACCCGCCTCGATCAGCATATGCCCCAGCCGGGGCGATAGCGGCAGGCGCGCGATCGCCTCGCCATGCGGCGTTACTCGACCATCGCCATCGATCGCCCCTAGCGCCGTCAGCCGCGCCCGCGCCTCCGCCACGGCAGCATCGGGCGGCGGATCGATCCAGGCGAGCGTGCGCGGATCGGCCACCCCCCAGCGCGCGCAATCGAGCGTCAGCGCCGACAGATCGGCCTCGAGAATTTCGGGCGGATCGAAGCGCGGCAGCCCCGCCGTCGCCGCTTCCTCCCACAACCGATAGGCGACCCCCGGCCCCTGCCGCGCCGCGCGACCAGCGCGCTGGGTGACCGATGCCTGGCTTGCGCGCTCGGTCACCAGCCGCGTCATGCCCGCCGCGCGATCATAACGCGGGCGGCGGGCGAGCCCCGAATCGACCACGACGCGGATGCCATCGAGCGTGAGGCTCGTCTCGGCAATTGAGGTCGCGAGTACCAGCTTACGCACGCCATCCGGATCGGGCACGATTGCGGCGCGTTGCGCAGCGGGATCGAGACTGCCGTGGAGTCGGTGGAGGACGATACCCGGCGGCAGATCGCTGAGCCGCTCAGCCACCCGCTCTATCTCAGCAACGCCCGGCAGGAAGGCGAGCACGCCGCCCTGTTCGTCGCGCAGCGCCTGGCGGATCGCGCTGGCCATGCTGTCCTCGATCCGCGCCTCCGCCCCGCGACCAATGTGACGCAGCTTCAGCGGATAACTCCGCCCTTCGCTTTCGATCACGGGAGCATCCCCAAGCAGCGAGGCGAATTGCGCGCCATCGAGCGTGGCGGACATCGCCACCAGCCGCAGATCGGGCCGAAAGCCGCCTTGCGCATCGATCGCAAGCGCCAGCCCGAAATCGCTGTCGAGGCTGCGTTCATGCACTTCGTCGAACAGCACCGCCGACACCCCCGCCAGTTCGGGATCGGCCTGGATGCGACTGACGAAAATCCCCTCGGTCATCACCGTTACGCGAGTAGCAGCCGATCGCTTACTGTCCATCCGCGTGGCGTACCCAAAGGTCTTGCCAACGCCCTCTCCCGCCTGTCCCGCCATGCGCTCCGCCGCCGCGCGCGCGGCCAAGCGGCGCGGGGAAAGCAGCAGGATTTCGCCGCTGCACCAATCCTCGTCCAGCAACGCAGGGGCAACCGCCGTGGTCTTCCCCGCGCCCGGCGGCGCGACCAGTACCGCATTCGGCCCAGCGCGTAGCGCGGCGAGCAAATCGGGCAGAACGGCGTGGATAGGCAGGATCATGCAAGATCCAGCCGACCTAGCGGCGCGCCGACCAGCCCGCTCACCAGCATCGCCAGAACATGGGGGATTGGTGGGATTTTTGAGAGCGGGGCGACCAACCGGTCACGCAGAAACGGCACGACGTTGCCATCGGATTGATAGACGGGCGTCAGCCAGTAGCTGAGGTTTTGATACAGGTTGATGTGATCCGATCGCAAATGCACCGTCCAGGCGAGCGCCTCGCCAACCGATCCGCTGCTACGTAGCCCCTGCGCCAGCGCCCAAGCATCGAGCAGCGCCATATTGGCCCCCTGGCCGAGTTGCGGGCTCGTCGAATGCCAGGCGTCCCCCATATGGATCAACCCCGTGGACGCCGGACGCGACAGCGTTCGGTGCGCGTAGCGCGCAAACGTCAATTGGTCAGAATCGCCGATCTGGTCGAGCAGGACGTCACAGATCGGCCACAGCGTGCGCACCTCGTCGGCCCACGCCGCCAACCCCCGGTTGCGCCAGGCATCGAGCGCATCGGCACGTAAAGACCAAAAAAAGGCGGCCTGCGGCATGGTGTGATTGGGGGCCGTACCAATCGGCATCACCCCGGTCATTTGCCGCGCCGCGCGGTAGCGCTGTTCCAGCGCCGCACCGTCAAAACCCGCGCCGTCGACCCAATCGAGGCTTGCCCATAGCGCCCCATAGGGCAAGTCTCGACCCGTAGGTGCTGCCAGCACCGATCGTGCGCCGAGCGTGTCGACCACAAGATCGAACGGCCCCACGCTGGTGCCATCCGCAAAGTCGAGTCGTCGTTTACCGTCCGCCACCAACGCGCTGCCGACGACCTGCCGACCCGTCTCGATTACGATTCGCGCGTCGATGACCGCGTCGTGGAGAAGCCCGAACAAGCTCGCTCGGTGGATACCGATCCCGCTAACCGGCCGCCGCATGGCCGCATAGCGCACATCGAGCACGACAGGCCCATCGGCACCGGCCCGCCCAATCAGTCGCTCGATCACCGCCCCTTTGGCGCGCGCGGCATCGCCAAGCCCAAGCCGATCAAGCACTGCAAGCCCGGTGGGTTGCAGCATCAGGCCCGAACCGACCGGTTGCGCCGCATCAAACCGTTCAAAAATGGTAACCCGGTGGCCATCCCGCGCCAGGAGCAGCGCCGAGGCAAGGCCGCAGGGGCCACATCCCGCAACGGCAATATCGATCGGCCTCATACCCGGCCGAACCCGCGCTTCAATACGCCCGGGCGATTGCGAACTCGACGGCTTCGACCATCGCTGCCTTGGCCTTGCCGTTGCTGAAACAGCCAAGCGAATCGATCGCGCGCTGGCCGTAATGGCGGGCGCGGGCGAGCGTATCGTCCACCCCGCGTGACGACTGGATCAGCGCGATGGCATGGGCGAGATCTTCATCGGTCGTCCGCCGCCCCTCGATCGCATCCTTCCAAAAGGTGCGTTCTTCGGCGTTGCCGCGCGCATAAGCGAGGATAACGGGCAGCGTCACCTTTCCCTCGCGGAAATCATCGCCGGCATCCTTGCCCATCGTGCCCGCGTCAGACACGTAATCAATCGCATCGTCGACCAACTGGAAAGCGATCCCCAGATTGCGGCCATACGCGTCGAGCGCAGCTTCCTCCGAGTCGGGCCGCTCGGCCACCACTGCCGATACGCGGCAGGCAGCAGCAAACAACGCCGCCGTTTTCGCGCCGATAATGTCGAGATAGCGTTCCTCGCCAAGTTCGATCAGGCGAGTCGCCGTCAGCTGGTTGACTTCGCCTTCGGCGATCACCGCACTGGCATGGCTCAGGATTTTCAGCACCTTCTGGCTGCCATCATCAACCATCAGCTCAAACGCACGGCTGAACAGGAAATCGCCGACCAGCACGGTCGCCGGATTGCCCCAGATGTTGTTCGCGGTCCGCCGCCCGCGCCGCAAATCACTGCCGTCGACGACATCGTCATGAAGCAGTGTTGCGGTGTGAATAAACTCGACGGCCGCAGCCAGCCCGTGATGACGCGTGCCGGTATACCCAAGCAAGGCTGCGCTCGCGAGCGTAAGCATCGGTCGCATCCGCTTGCCGCCGCCCGCGATCAGATGCCCGGCAAGCTCCGGAATCAGCGGGATCTGCGATTGCATGCGATCAAGGATGACCGCGTTGACAAGGTTCATGTCCTTCGCGACCAACGCGACCATCGGATCGAGGGACGGTGATGGCCGTGGATCGATGCGGTGGATGGTCGCTGTCATGGTTTCCGCGATGTGGCGGCTCGAGGCGATAAACGCAAGGGAATGCCGCTTGCGCAGCAGGGGCTCCCCGCCCAAAAAGGGCACCAGACCGCAAAAAGGGGCGTGACCGTGCCGGATGAAATGCTGAGCAGCTATCGCCAGAGCATCGACAATATCGATGCCGCGCTCGTCTTCCTGCTCGCCGAACGGTTCAAGGTCACGCAGGCGGTTGGCCGGTACAAGGCAACGCATGGCCTGCCCCCAGCGGATCCGGCACGTGAAACGGCCCAGATCGCGCGCCTGCGCGCCCTTGCCAACGATGCTCAGCTCGATCCGGAATTTTCGGAAAAATTCCTGCGTTTCATCATCGATGAGGTGATCCGGCATCATGAGAAGCTGCAGGGTTAGGTATTGCCGGTTGCTCCGCACCTTACCGTCATGCTGAACTTGTTTCAGCATCCAGCGCGCCAAATGATTGACTGTGTGTGGTTGCAAGGTGGACCCTGAAACAAGTTCAGGGTGACGGATGCCTAGGCGGGCCTTCGCTTATGCCACCGCACCCGCTCGCAGCGCGCGAACTTCGAACGCCTGCCACAACAGCACCCCCGGCACCCCGACGGCGATGTCACGTGCGCGTTTGACGAGCGACAGCGCGAGCGCGGCGCTGGGGGTGAGGCCGAACAGCGGACCGATCAGCAAATACGCCGCTTCCTGCACGCCGACGCCGCCGGGAATCGCAAACGCGACGGTGCGCAGTGTAAAGATCAGCGCCTCAATCGTCAGCACATCGATAAGCGGCAGTGCGCTTCCCATGAAGCGCAGTGCCATCCAGGCACCGGCTGCGCTGAAAACCCAGGCGAGCAAGTGCAACAGAAACGCCGCAATCACCCGGCCGCGCTGGGCATAGATCGCGTCGAGCTCCGTCGTCAGCGCGCTCATCGTTGCCACTGATTGCGGCAATAGACGTCCGGCGAGCCCCTGCGCCATCTTCAGCACCGGGCGCTGCGCAAAGGCGAAAAGCGCCATGATTCCGGCCATTAGGGCAAGCCCGCCGAGCACCAAAGGCAGCACGCCCGCCGCGACCGATTGGTCCGTCAACACCAATGCAAGCATCACGACGCCGAACATCGTGAACACCAGTTGCGCAGCCAATTCGGTCGTCTGATCAGCGATCAGCGAGGCATAAACCAGCGATTCGCGGATGCCGCCCGCAATCGCGGTGCGTGCGCCCACCACCAGCCCGCCAAATTGCGAGAAGGGCAGCACATCGGTCGCGGCTTCACGCGTCGTGCGCGCCCAGGCGAAGGTGCCGAGCTGACTCCGCGCTATGCCCGGGGCCACCGCCAGCCACGCCGCGCCCAGGATCGTCAGGTTGATGCCGGTCCAGCCCATCAGCGCCAGAAAACCGAGCATTCCGATGCTCGACACGCCAGTGATCACATTCTGCCAGCCCGTCGCGCCGATCAGCCACAGCGCTGCAATCAGCCCTATCACGGTCAGGATCAGGGCAAGATATTTCAGCATTGCGCGTGCTGCAGTTCAGGTTGGGGCAGATCGGGCCGGGTGCAAATCAGCCCGCAGCTTCCTTGCGACGGCTGAGGAAGTCAAAAAACTCGACGCCTTCCCGCAGGCGGCGCTTCATCATGTCCCAGTCACGCAGCATTTCCCAGACGATCGACCCGATCTTCGACGGACGGAAATAGAAGCGTTTGTAGAACTCCTCGACCTTTTCGAAGATCACTGTCGAAGGGAGGTGCGGATAGCTGAGCTGGGCAATCTGATTGCCGCCATCCGTCAGCAGATGGTCTTCATTGTCGAACCAGCCATTTTCGATCGCCTGCTTGTACAGAAACGTGCCGGGATAGGGTGCGGCCAGCGACACCTGGATTGTATGCGGATCGATTTCCTTGGCGTATTGGATCGTCTCTTCGATCGTCTCCAGCGTTTCGCCGGGCAACCCAAGAATGAAGGTCCCGTGAATCGTCAGGCCGAGCGCGTGCGCGTCCTTGGTGAATTGCCGCGCGACATCAACGCGCAGGCCCTTCTTGATGTTGTGCAAAATCTGCTGGTTGCCGCTTTCATAGCCGACCAGCAGAACGCGGCAGCCGCCTTCCTTCATCGCCTTGAGCACGGGCTGCGGCACGTTGGCCTTGGCGTTGCAGCCCCAGGTGACGCGAAAACCGGGCGTGCCAAAGCCGAGCTCGCGCAGCGCACCCGACAATTCGACCACGAAATCATGGGCATCGGCCAGCGTGTCGTCGTCGAAGAAAATCTCGTTCACTTCCGGCATTTCGCGGAGGATGTATTTTACCTCTTCGATCACCTTCGGCACGCTCTGATGCCGGTAACGATGCCCGCTGATCGTCTGCGGCCAGAGGCAGAAAGTGCAGCGGCTCTTGCATCCACGCCCGGTGTAAAAGGACACATAAGGGTAGCGCTGATACCCGCCATAATATTTGGACGTATCGAGATCGCGTTTGTAGATTGGCGACACCATCGGCAGGATATCCATATCCTCGATCGCGGCGCGGTCCTTGTTGCGGACGATCGTCCCGTCGGGTGCGCGCCAGGTGATGCCGTCGATTTCGGCAAGCGGCCGCCCCTCCGCCAGTTCAACGCAGGTGAAATCATATTCCTCACGGCAGACAAGGTCGATCGCTTCGCACGCTTTCAGGCTCGCCTCATCGTCGATCATCACCTTCGCGCCGACGAACGCAATCAGGATCTTGGGGTTGCGTTCCTTGATCAGGCGGGCGGTGCGGATGTCTTGATTGAAGCTGGGCGTCGGGCCGGCGCGTCGATCAATTTCGATCCCTCGATCATCGCTGCAGGCTGGGCCAGCCAGGTCGGATACCAGAAGGACTTCACCTCGCGCTTCATCTGATAGCGCGCGCCGGCGCCGCCGTCATAGCCGTCAAACGATGGCGCCTGGAGGAACAAAGAGCGCATCATAGCCGTGGAACCCTTATCACGATTGCAGTCGTCCATCACGAGTTACCCGGAATTGCGAGCCTCGCCAATCGACTTTGTGAACAAAGAAAGTAGCGCAAAACAGCACGAAAGACAGCAGGTCTCGAATTGGCACCAGCATCAGCGGCCCGGATACGCTGCCCGAAGCGATGTCCATCCGCAGCCGGACGAGCGCGCGAGAAGCGAACGCGACCGCCAGTACCGCCAATCCGGCGGTTGAAAATCCGGCCAGCGCCGCGCCGATCAGCGCCATCGGCAGCGTGTGGACCACCAAGCTACCGGCGAAACCGGCGGGATCGATTCGGAAGATCGTCACCGTCCAGCGCAGTTCGTGGCGTGCCAGCGCGGGCAGGCTCGGCTCCGAACAGCCATGGGTGATGTAAAAAGGCGACAGCACCGTGCGCAGCCCGAGCGCTCGTACCGCCTCCCCCATTTCATAATCATCGGCAAGAACATCGCCGAACGCCGCAAACCCGCCGATTCGGCCAAGGGTGTCGCGAGTGAACGCCATGGTCGGCCCCAGCGTTGGCTTGGCCATGCCAAGCGCGACACCCATCAGCACGCTGGGCATGAACCGGTATGACAAATCCATTGCGGCGAGCACCGACCACCCCCCGGCATCGCCGCGCCCGACATGGAGACAACTGGCGAGCCCAATCCCTGGCTCGGCAAGCGACCACCTC
>NCEE01000015.1 GCA_002280555.1 Sphingomonas sp. 32-62-10 | reverse complement strand
CAGCAGGTTGGAGGGGCGGGCGAATTCGCGCGCGAGCAACAGCCGGGATCGTTCGCCGCCTGACAGCGTCGCGATCCGCGCCTCGGTCATATTCGGATCGAACAGGAATTCCTTCAGATAACCGGCGATGTGTTTCTTGACGCCCTGCACCTCGATCCATTCGCCGCCATCGCACAACACGTCGCGCACCGTTTTTTCGGGCGACATGAGGCTGCGCTGCTGATCGATGATCACCCCGTCGAGCGTTTTGGCAAGGCGGATATGGCCCGCATCGGGGGCGATCTCGCCGGTCAGCAGCTTGAGCAGCGTCGTCTTGCCCGCGCCATTCTTGCCGACGATGCCGATCCGGTCGCCGCGCGTGACGCGCAACGTCAGATCATCGATGATCGTGCGATCGCCGAACTTCTTCGTTACCGCCTTGGCGTCGATCACCGTCTTGGTGCGGACGTCGTCGTTGCCGATCGTCAGATTCGCCGACCCCTGCGGCCCCAGCATCGCCGCCCGGGTGGCACGCATTTCCTTCAGCTTGGCCAGCCGCCCCTGGTTGCGTCGCCGCCGCCCGGTTACGCCGCGCAGCAGCCAGTGTTCCTCGAGTTTCAGCTTGGCATCGAGCCGTTCGGCATTGCGCGCTTCCTCGGCATAGACCTGCTCGGTCCACGCCTCGAACCCGCCAAAGCCCACTTCGGCGCGGCGGATCGATCCGCGATCGAGCCACAAGGTCTGCTTGGTCAGCCGCGTTAGGAAGGTGCGGTCATGGCTGATCACGACAAACGCCCCGCGAAACCGCGCGAGCCAGTTTTCGAGCCACTCGATCGCGGCGATGTCGAGATGGTTGGTCGGCTCGTCGAGCAGCAGCACATCGGGGTCCTGCGCGAGCGCCCGGACGATCGCGGCGCGGCGACGCTCCCCGCCTGAGGCGCTGGCGGCCTCTCGCGTAAGATCAATGCCGAGCTGATCAGCGATCGCTTCGGCCTCATGTTTTTCCGGCGCATCGTCGCCCGCCATCACGAAATCCTCGAGCGTGGCAAAGCCCGTGACTTGCGGGTCCTGTTCGAGCAGGATCACGCGGGTGCCCGGCACGATCGTCCGCCGGCCTTCGTCTGCTTCGATCCGTCCGCCGATCAGCTTCAGCAGCGTTGTCTTGCCCGCGCCATTGCGGCCGATCAGGGCCAGCCGGTCGCGCATGCCGATATGGATGTCGAGGTCGCGGAACAGCCAGCCGGAGCCCTGGACGAGCCCGAGATTTTCATACGCAAGGATTGGTGCAGCCATGGGGTGCCGTTAGGGGTCTTGTTGCGCTGCGGCAAGTTGCTGTTGGCTGACGAGTGCATTCACGGGCTGTTCAACGCGCACGCCCTATGCCAATTCCCATGACGATGAAGTTTCTTCCTGTTCTGGCGTTGGCGCTGGCCGTGATTCCGTCCGCTGAAGCGAACGGACAGCGGCGTGGCGAACAACTGGAGGTGCTCGTGCAACTGCGCACGGGGCGCCTGTTGCCGCTGCCTGAAATCGAGCGCCGCGTGCTGCCGACGATGCGGGGCGCGCAGTATATCGGCGTCGACTTCGATTCGAGCACCGGCATTTACACCTTGAAGTTCCTGCGCAATGGCGATGTGATCTGGGTCGATGTCGATGGCCGTTCGGGCCAGATCATCGGCCGGACCGGCAATTGACCCAGATTGCCAGCGCAATTGACCAAGGGGAAGAAATTATGCGCGTGTTGATCGTCGAGGATGAGCCCAGCCTGGGCCAGCAGCTGAAGAACACGCTGGAAGGCGCTGGCTACGCGATCGACCTGGCCACCGATGGCGAGGAAGGGCTCTTCCTTGGCCAGACCGAGAACTATGATGCGGTCGTGCTGGATCTTGGCTTGCCCGAGATTGACGGGCTGACCGTGCTCGATCGCTGGCGCAAGGAAGGTAAGGTCATGCCGGTGCTCGTGCTCACCGCGCGCGACAGTTGGTCAGACAAGGTCGCCGGGCTCGATGCCGGGGCCGATGATTATGTGGCAAAGCCCTTCCAGTCCGAAGAACTGATCGCCCGGTTGCGCGCGCTTATTCGCCGCGCGTCGGGCAATGCCTCTTCAGAGCTGATTGCAGGCGACATCCGCCTCGACACCCGATCGGGCAAGGTGACTAAGGCCGGTGAGCCGGTGAAGATGACCGCGCAGGAATATAAGCTGCTCAGCTATCTGATCCATCACAAGGGCAAGGTGGTCAGCCGGACCGAGCTGATCGAGCATATCTATGATCAGGATTTCGATCGCGATTCGAACACGATCGAAGTGTTCGTCACGCGCATTCGCAAGAAATTGGGTCAAGACGTGATCACCACGATCCGCGGTCTCGGCTATAGCCTGGAAGATCCCGATGCCTGATCGGCGTCGGATCTGATCGGGCGGCGCTGACATGGACCTGTCCGGGACCCCGGCGGCTAGCGACACGACGCCGTTCGTTACGCGAACAACGGGTTCGCTGAGCCGACGGATGATCGTGATTGCGGCGGTGTGGATTTCGCTGTTGCTAACCGGCGGTGGCTTCGCGCTCAATCGGGTGCTCGCCAACGCCGTAACGCGCAGTTTCGACGATCAGCTGGAATATGTGCTGACCGCGCTGATCGCATCAGCCGAATTCGATTCCGAACAGCAGGTCATCTTCAATCGCGAACCGGCGGACCAGCGCTTCCTGGAGGCCTATTCGGGGCTTTATTGGCAGGTAAGCGCCAAGGGGGCGGAGGCTTTTCCGTCGCGTTCGCTCTGGGATCGGCGGTTGCAATATCGCAAAGATCACCAGGATATGGCCATCCATATCTATGACAGCACGCAGTTTCCTGATGAAAAGCTGCGCGTCATTGAGCGCGATGTCCGTTTGCCGGGCTCGCCGGTGCGGTGGCGATTTCAGGTCGCGGGCAGCCGGGTTGCGCTCGACCAGCAGATCAGGGCGTTGCAGCAGACCTTGCTGATCAGCTTTTTGATGCTCGCGCTTGGATTGATCGCGATGGCGGCGCTGCAAACCTTTTACGGGCTGTGGCCGCTGCGCAAGGTTCGTGAGGAGATTGCGCGAATGCGGAGCGGCCAATCGCGCCAGATCGATCGTGCAATGCCGGTTGAGGTTGCGCCGATGGTCGAAGAGCTCAACGGCCTGATCGCGCATAACGAGCGCCAGGCCGAAGAGGCGCGGCGGCACGCGGGCAACCTGGCCCATGCGCTAAAAACGCCGCTGACCGTGATCATGAACGCAGCAACCGCCAATGCTGCTGATCTCGGCCCGACCGTTATCCGCGAAGCAGCAACGATGCGCCGTCAGGTCGATCATCACCTCGCGCGGGCACGGGCGGTAGGGCGGCGTGGCAACGCGCACAGCCGATGTGATGTGTGGCCAAGCCTTGAATCGGTCGAACGTGCCGTGGGGCGGCTGTACAGCCATGTCCGCTTCGACCTTGATGGGCCAAAGGATCTGAAGGTGCATGTCGAGCGCCAGGACCTTGATGAGATGCTCGGCAATCTCATCGAAAATGCTGCAAAATATGGCGGCGGCAGCGTGTTCGTGACCGTAAAGGCGCAGGCCGGTTTCGTCGAATTCCTGGTCGAGGATGATGGGATGGGCATTCCCGAGGCCGATCGCGTCCGCATTTTCGATCGCGGCGCGCGGCTCGATACGGGCAAGCCTGGCACCGGCCTGGGCCTCGCCATTGTGCGTGACGTGGCAGAAATTTATGAAGGTACCGTCTCGCTTGAGGAGAGCGAGGATCTGGGCGGGCTGCTTGTGCGGCTCAGACTGCCTGCGGCAGTCTAAAGCGTATCGCGACCGATATGATTGCTCTACACCGACGTGGTGGAGTCGGACCCCCCCACCACGGGACGGGAGTGACATTTTATGGAAACCAACATTGACCGGCAGCTGCATCAGCAGCGAGCATTGCAGGAGCGCGTGATGACAGCGCGGGCCGTTTGTACCGAAGCGGCGATCGCACATGACGAACTCAACGTTTTACATATCGCCGCTTGCGCCAAGTGCGCGCACGGACTGACCGCAGAATGCACCGAGTGCGACATGCAGCCGCTTTGCGACGCGGCAGAAGTTCACCTGGCCTAGATTTCAGGCGGCGTGGCGCAGCGTCTGCATCGCTTCAGCCGCGATGGTCAGGCTGCGCTTGCGGGCGGCGTGATCATAGATTGAGCTCGTCAGCATCAGCTCGTCCGCGCCGGTGCGTACGATGAAGCGGGCGATGTCGCGCGCCACTTTGGCAGGCCCACCCACGGCCGAGCATTGCAGCACCTGATCGAGCATCGCCGCGCCCTGCGGCCCCAGGCTCTCCCGATAGCCAGCGATCGGCGGGGGCAGCTGGCGCGGATTGCCGGTGCGCAGCGCGACAAACGCCTGTTGCTGCGATGTCGCGAGAAATTCGGCTTCGTCATCGCTGTCCGCGCCGAACACGTTGAACCCGGCCATGAAATGCGGCTTGGCAAGCACTGCCGATGGCCGGAAATAATGGCGATACAGCGCTGCCGCCTCATCAAGCGCATCGGGCGCGAAGTGCGATGCAAAGGCATAGGGCAGGCCAAGCGCGGCGGCGAGCTGGGCGCCATAAGTGCTCGATCCGAGAATCCAGATATTGACCCGCGCACCCGCACCCGGAGTCGCGCGGATCCCGGTCTGGCCATCATCGGCGAAATAGCTTTGCAGCTCCATCACATCCTGCGGGAAGGCATTGGGATCGCTTTCCAGCGTGCGGCGCAGCGCGCGCGCGACCTTCATGTCCGATCCCGGCGCACGGCCAAGCCCCAGGTCGATCCGACCGGGGAACAGCGCGTCGAGCGTGCCGAACTGTTCGGCGATCACCAGCGGCGCATGATTGGGCAGCATGATGCCACCCGCGCCGACGCGAATGCGGCGCGTGGCGGCGGCGACATGCCCGATCACGACTGATGTGGCCGCCCCGGCAATCCCGGCCATGCCATGATGTTCGGCAATCCAGTAGCGGCTAAACCCCAGCCCTTCTGCATGTACGGCCAGATCGGCGGCATTGGCGAGCGCCTGTGAAACGCTGCCACCTTCGACGACGGGGACAAGGTCGAGAAGCGAATAGGCTGTCATGTCTGCCAAGATGGGGCACCGGAAGCGTTTACGCCAGCCCCGTCAGAATTCCTTCGAGAAGCGAAATGCCATGCCATAATCGTCCGAGAAGGTGGCGACATTGCCGGGGTCGCGCCGCAAATACAGGTTCGTCTGGAACGCCCCGCCCCATAACGGCAGGCCATAGCGGGCCTCCAGATCGATCTCACGACCGGTGGGCGCCAGGTTCAGCCGCTGTGTGGCGAAGCTGCTGACGCTGTTGGTGCCGTAGTCGAAAAATGCCGGCAGCCGCAGATCGATGCCGCCGCCGCGCGTTACGCGCAGCGGTTGCGACACGCGCAGCCCCATGCTGTCCCCGCCGAACAGGAAATTGCGCTTGCCGATGTCAGCGGCAAAGGCGGTGGTGCCGATGAGCCCTGATCCGTCGAGCCCGGCCCGCGCGCGCGCCATCGTCCAGCCCTGCCGCCACGCGCCGCCGATCGACCAGCCTGCACCGAAATCGACACGCGCAGCGGCATCGATGAACCAGCTGTTCGCCTGTGCAGCACCTAGCCCGTCACCGAAGCGCGCGCCGAGCACGGTGTCACGCTCGCGCAAATGCGTGGCGTTGAGCGAGGTGAAGAGGGCACCAAAGCGCCGGTCGAGCGCGACCGACATCCGATCATAGCGCGATTGCTGCATGCGGGTTTGTTGCCCGGCCAATAATTCGAGCCCTGGTGCAAGCACGGCGCCATTTTCCGCCGCCACGGTTAGCCCGAACTTGCCGAGATCGCGGCGTACTGCGACCGATGCGGCGGTGGTGCTGGCAAACCCCTGCGTTTGGGCGGGGTCTTGCGCGATCAGGAAGGCGGGATCGCTGCGTCCGGCGAGTTGCGCGGTCATGGCGGACGCGCTTTGCGAAAAGCCGATCGCGAACCGGGCCTTGCTGCCCAGCTTGCTTGTAATCGTCGCGGCAAGCGTGCGCGCCACATCGGCATCGCCGGGCGCCAGCAGCAGCCGTTCAACCTCGGGCCGCTCGCGCCCCGGCGCAATCGTGACGGCAATCGCTGATGATCCCGCGCTGACGCTGTAGTTGCGCTGATAGCCTGTCAGCGCCCCCGTCAGCATCCGCTGAATCGGGGCAGCCGTCAGCGTCCGGGCGAGGTTGAGCGAATAGGCCCGGCCGAAACTGTCCTGAATTGCCGTGCCGAGCGGACCCTGCTTGGCATCGCCCATCGGTGCCGAGGTAGCGCCGTTGCGGACCAGCGAGACGGGCACGCGCGATCCCGCCAGCGATGTCTGGCCGATCGGTGCGAACGCGCTGGTGAGATCGAGTATACCGCGTCCATAAACGGCATCGATCCCCGTTGCCCCGGCATCGCGCGCGCTGCGGTACAGGATGTCGACAATCTGCGTGCCGCTAAGATTTGGGAAAGCCTGTGCCAGCAATGCGACCGCGCCGCTGATCTGCGGGGCGGAGAAGGAGGTGCCGCTCCACAGGAAGGGCACATTTTCCTGGTTGGGCGCGCGCACGCGTTCGCCAACGGCCGTCAGGAAGAAATTCGCGCCGGTGCCGGCCTGATTGCTGAAGCTGGAGATAACATCAGACGTGCCGACCGATCCAGCGATGATCACCAGCCCGCGCGCAACCGCTGCGTTGGTAGCGACTGCGGCGAACGCATCGGGATTCATCGCCCCGTCATTCCCCGCCGAGATCACAATGATGATTCCCGCCGCCGTCGCCCGGTCCACGGCTTGCAGGAAGGTGTTGGTGCCTGCCGATCCGCCGAGCGAAATGTTGATCACCCGTGCCCGGTTGGTGACGGCCAGATCGATCGCTGCGGCAATGTTGCGGTCGCTATGCGTGCACCCGCTGGTGGTGGCGGAGCCACTGGGGGTGGTGCCCGCGCAGCTGCCCGGCGTATCGGTTCGCAGCACGAGCAGGGTGGAGTCAAACGCGATGCCGTGCGTTCCGGCATCGTTGCGTCGGCCTGCGATAGTGAACGCCACTGCGGTGCCGTGTCCCGATTCGTCATCGATGGTGCCGTTGTTCGCCGTGCTGGCCGATGCCGCGCTGATCCGGGTGCCGAATTCCGCGCTCTGAAGATCGATGCCGCTATCGATCACCCCGACGATGATCCCCGCGCCGGTTGCCCCGCGCTGATAGGCGGCAAGCGAATTCGCGGACACATTGCCGACCGTTGCCCGGTACTCGGCGGTATCGAAGCTGCTGACTGGGGGCGGTGTGGGTGTTGGAGTGGGGGTCGGCGTTGGTGTCGGCGTGGGCGTGGGCGTTGGGGTCGGAGTTGGGGTTGGTGTTGGGGTCGGCGTTGGGGTGGGAGTTGGCGTGGGGGTCGGGGTCGGAGTCGGAATGGGGGCCGGTGCCGGTGGTGTTGGCGCAATCACACCACCACCGCTACCAGACGAACAAGCACCCGTAGTGACGAATGCAGCCAGCATGGCCGATTGAAGCAGGTGCTTTGACGTCATTCTGCGCATTGCTGGTCCCTGCCTTTTTCCTGTCGTGCCCTGGCTGCTTGGTGTGGCCTGCTTCAAACTCGATCCGGTCTCTCATCTTTATCGGCCGGCTGTTTTGACAATCGATCGGCGACCTCGCCTTGCTCCCCCCCTAATGGGCGCTTAGAGGGTCGAGCCTATGCTCGCGCGTCTTGCCCATATCCGCAACTGGATTTTCGATCTGGATAACACGCTGTATCCGGCAAATATTAACCTTTTTTCTCAAGTCGATCAAAGAATTACCGATTATATCGCCGATCGTTTCGGGCTTGATCCGGTGGCGGCGCGCGCCAAACAGAAAGATTATTTCCACGCGCGCGGCACCACGCTTGCCGGCCTGATGGACGATCATGGCACCGATCCCCATGATTATCTGGACTATGTCCATGATGTCGAAATGGACGTGCTTGAACATAATGCGCCGCTGGTCGCCGCGATCGCCCGGCTGCCGGGGCGCAAGCTGATTTTCACCAACGGCGATGCCCCGTATGCACGCAAGGTGCTCGACCGGATCGGCCTGTCCGAAAGCTTCGAGGCGATCCATGATATCCACGCGACAGCCTATGTCCCCAAGCCCGAACCATCGGTTTATGCAGGGCTTTGCGCAGCGTATGACATTGATCCGCACGCCAGCATCTTTTTTGAAGACATGGCCCGCAACCTGAAGCCCGCCAAGGCGATCGGCATGACGACGGTATGGATCGATAACGGATCCGAACAGCACGCCGATCAGGATCGCGACTTTATCGATTTCACGATTTCAGACATCACCGGCTGGTTACACGAGATAATGGAGGACGCATGAGCGAGGAACTGCAGGGCCTGATCGACGGCGCATGGGAAAAGCGCGATCAGATCAACAGCGCGACCAAGGGCGCGGTGCGCGATGCCGTCGATTCCGCGCTCACCCTGCTTGATTCCGGCCAGGCGCGTGTGGCCGAACCCGATGGCGCGGGCGGCTGGCGCGTTAACCAATGGCTTAAAAAAGCTGTCCTGCTGTCGTTCCGGCTGAACGATAATGCGCTCGTTAAAGCCGACTCGGACTTTGCCGGCAACGGCCCGAGTCTGGGCACCTGGTGGGACAAGGTGCCGCTGAAATTCGATCGCTGGACTGAAGAAGATTTCCGCGCTGGCGGCTTCCGCGTGGTGCCGGGCAGCGTCGTTCGGCGCGGGGCGTTCATCGGCAAGGGGGCGGTGCTGATGCCAAGCTTCGTCAACATCGGTGCGCATGTGGGGGAGGGGACGATGGTCGATACCTGGGCTACGGTCGGCAGCTGTGCGCAGATCGGCAAGAATGTCCATCTGTCGGGCGGGGCCGGGATTGGCGGCGTGCTCGAACCGCTTCAGGCCGATCCGGTGATCATCGGCGACGGCGCGTTCATCGGCGCGCGTGCCGAAGTGGCAGAGGGCGTGCGTGTGGGCGAAGGCGCGGTGCTGTCGATGGGCGTCTATCTCGGCGCATCGACCAAGATCATCGATCGCGCGACCGGCGAAGTCCACCGCGGGGTCGTGCCGCCCTATTCAGTGGTGGTGCCCGGCAGCATCGGCGGCGGAGACGGCAAGCCAGCGCTCTACTGCGCGGTCATCGTGAAGCAGGTGGATGCGCAGACGCGCTCCAAGACGAGCATCAACGAATTGCTGCGGGACTAACCTGCTCGACAAGCGTTAGACGGCAGCTTATCCGCGCCGCGATAACATAAGAAGGATGCCCAATGCCCAAAGCCAGCAAGGTCCTGGACCGTGTTCTCGTCCTCGAAATGGTGCGCGTTACCGAGGCGGCCGCCGTGGCCGCTGCCAAGCTGGTCGGGCGCGGGGATGAAAAGGCTGCCGATGCTGCTGCGGTTGAGGCGATGCGCGCTGCGCTGAACGAGCTCTACATGGACGGCACCGTCGTGATAGGTGAGGGCGAGCGTGACGAGGCACCGATGCTCTATATCGGTGAAAAGGTCGGCTCGGCGATCGGCAAGGGGCCGAAGATCGATATCGCGCTCGATCCGCTCGAAGGCACCACGATCACCGCCAAGGCCGGGCCGAACTCGCTCGCGGTGCTGGCAATTGCGGAAGAGGGCTGCCTGCTCAACGCGCCCGATGTTTATATGGACAAGATCGCGGTCGGCCCCGGCTATCCCAAGGATATCATCGATCTCGACAAGACACCGACCGAGAATGTGAAGGCGATCGCCAAGGCCAAAGGCGTCAAGCCGCGCGACATCGTCGCGTGCGTGCTTGATCGCCCCCGCCATGAAAAGCTGATCGCCGAGCTGCGCAAGATCGGTTGCGGCATCATGCTGATCCCCGATGGCGATGTCGCGGGTGTGATCGCGACGACCAATCCCGATACCCAGATCGATATTTATATCGGCCAGGGCGGCGCACCGGAAGGTGTGCTGGCTGCCGCCGCACTGCGCTGTGTTGGCGGGCAGTTCAAGGGCCGGTTGGTGTTCCGCAACGATGATGAGCGCGCCCGCGCCGCCAAATGGGGCATCAAGGATCTCGACAAGCAATATGACCTGAAAGAGCTCGCCAAGGGCGACTGCATTTTCGCGGCGACCGGGGTTACCGATGGATCGCTGCTCGCCGGCGTGAAGCGCATGAAGGGCAAGATGACCACCGAGAGCGTGGTGATGCGGTCAAGCTCGGGTACCGTGCGCTGGGTGAAGGGTGAGCACCGGATCGATTGAGGGTTCGGCGCTTATGCGCTCGCCTCGCCTCCCGTCGGTGCTGCCGCCGCGCGTTTGAACGAAATCACCACCTTCGTCCCTTGGCCTGGCGCTGAATCGACCTTGATCCTGGCCGATGCATTCTGGCGCAGCGATTGGACGATGATCGCGCTCAGCTTGCCGCGTTCGGGCCATACCATCTGATCGGGCAGGCCAATGCCGTCATCGGCGATCGTGATATGGCACCCCTCATCGTCGATCAGGCTGTGAAGCTTGATCGTGCCCGCATCGCGCCCGGTGAAGGCGTGTTTTAGCGCGTTGGTCAGCACCTCGTTGACGACGAGCCCGGTCGGCATCGCGACATCGACCGAGACCGGCCAGGTGTCGATCGTCATGTCGAGCCGGATGCCTTCCACGGCATGCGCCTGCATCACCGAGCTGGCGATCTGCGACAGATAGACGCCCAGATCGATCGTATCATCGGCATTGTCGTTCGATAATGCCTCATACAGCGTCGCGAGCGCGTTAATCCGCCCTGCCAACCGATCGAACCGTTCGCCGGTTTCATCATCGGGCACGTTGCGTGCTTCCAGCCGGATCAGCGCGGTGATCATCTGCAGGTTGTTCTTCACGCGGTGCTGCAACTCGCGCAGCGCATTGTCCTTGGCGCGGAGTGCCGCTTTGGCGGCTTGTTCCGGATCAGTGTCGCCGGCCGCATTTCCCAAAGCGACCAGCCGGTAGATCGGCGTGCCGCTGTCATCCTCGATCGTGTTCGACCAGACATCGACATGGATCACGCCGGTTTCGCGATCGATGCGGAATTCGCCGATATAGTCGGCATCGTTTTCGATCGCGTCGCGCAGCAGGCGTTCGTCGTCCGCCGCAGCGGCGATTCCCGGCAGCGTGCGCCAGCTTTTGCCCTCGATCTCCGCCACGTTCTGTCCAGTCAGTCGGGCGAATTCCAGATTGGCATAGGTCACGACTTCGGACGGATGAAGCTCCGACACGGCAATCGCCACGGGCACGTGATCCAGAAACTGCTTGAAGCGATCACTGCCCAGAGCGTTGGCCAGATCGGTCGTCCCCATCAGTTCGTCGATGCGGTCGGCGTCGTCGCTCATCGTTGAAATTTCCTGCCCATGCGCTGCAGGCGTTAGCCGCTTTTCGCTGATGCGCCAACTGGTTGCGAAGGGTGCTTCGGCAAGCCGTTAAACGCGGCGATCGGCGCTTTCCCATCGGCGAGCACCGGGTTAGGTTCGCGGCACCGTCCTGGGGAGAATAGTCGATGCGCGTCCGCCACCTTGTCCTGCTGCTTGCCGCCGCCGCGATGCCGGTGACGCTTGCCGCTCGCCCTCAAGCCGCATCATCGCCCGCCACGACGCCCGCTGAATCGCCCTTCACCTACGAAAAGCTGATGGTGCCGATGCGGGACGGCGCGAAGATGGAAACCGTGATCATCCGGCCGCGCGACCAGAAGGGGCCGCTGCCTATGCTTTTCCAGCGCACGCCCTATGGCATCCCCGGGGCCGCCCCACGATCAGTGCCGCGCGGTTGGGCGGCGCTCGTGAAGGACGGCTATATCTTCGTCTTCCAATCGATGCGCGGGCGGTTCGGATCGGACGGCGTCTTCACGCTATCGACCGCGGTCCACCCGAAAGATCCCAAGGCGGTGGATGAAGCGACCGATGCCTATGACGCTACCGGCTGGCTGGTGAAGAACATCCCAAACAATAACGGTAAGGTCGGCATGGTGGGCATTTCCTACCCCGGTTTCGCCGCCGCAATCGCGCTGGCCAAGCCGCACCCGGCGCTGAAGGCCGTCTCCCCGCAAGCCGCATGGATTGATTATTGGCAGAATGACGATCTCCACCGTAACGGCGCCTTCCGGCTCAGCTATTTCACTGACTGGGTCTATTCGCTGCAGGCTGACAAGGGCGACGGGGCCGACTTCAAGTATGACACGGTCGATACCTATGACTGGTTCCTGAAACTCGGCCCGGTCGAAAATCTGGAAACCTATTTCAAAGGCCGGGTGCCGCTATTCCAGTCGATGCTCGATCACCCCGATCATGACAGTTTCTACACCGATCAGCGCTGGTCAGATACGCTCGGCAAAACGGTGGTGCCGACGCTGAACGTGGCAGGCTATTGGGATCAGGAAGATCCGTGGGGCAGCTGGCGCATCTATGAAAAGCAGGAAGCCAAGGACCCGAAGAACCTGAACCTGATGGTTGCAGGGCCATGGAGCCATGGCCAGTGGAGCCGCCCCGGCGCGAACAATCTGGGTAAAATCACTTACGGCGTCGATACCGGCACCACGTTTGTGGAGGAAATCCAGGCCCCGTTCTTCGCGCATTGGCTGCACGGCAAGGGCGCCAAGCCGTCTTACGAAGTGAAGAGCTTCCAGAGCGGGTCCTGGGTGTGGAAGGACTATCCGCGCTGGCCCGCGCCGGGCGCCACCGTGACCAGCCTGTATCTGCGCGCCGACGGATCACTGTCATTCGAGGCGCCGCCGGCGGGCGAGGCGTGCCGCAGCTACACCTCCGATCCCGCCAACCCGGTGCCATTCCGCCCGCGCCCGATTTCGCCCACCTATCCGCGCCCCGAATGGACATGGTGGGAGGCCGAGGATCAGCGTTTCGTCGATCACCGGCCCGATGTGCTGAGCTATGAAAGCGCGCCGCTGGAGGCCGATCTGACGGTGACCGGCGCGTATCTGGCCGAGCTGATGGCTTCGACCACCGGCACGGACAGCGATTTCGTGGTGAAGCTGATCGACGTTCTGCCGCAGGATTATGAGAAGTTCGACAACGCCAAACCGCTCGGCGCCTATCCGCAGCAGCTGAACGGCTACCAGCTGCCGATCGCGATGGAAGTGCGGCGCGGGCGCTATCTGAAGAGCGATACGACCCCGCAGGCACTGGTGCCCGGACAGGTGACCGCCTGGGACGTGCCGCTGCGCGATCACGATCACGTGTTCAAAAAGGGCCACCGGATCATGGTGCAAATCCAGTCGAGCTGGTTCCCCGTGATTGACCGCAACCCGCAGACTTTTGTTCGGAACATCCTGCGCGCCAAGCCCGCGGATTTCGTGAAGGCCGAGCAGCGGGTGTGCCCCGGATCGAAGCTGGTGCTGCCGGTGGTGAAGTGAGAGGCAGAGTAATCCTCCGATTGCCCCTTCCAACACTCTCGTCACCCCGGGCTTGACCCGGGGTCCCGCTTCTTCTTCTTCTTCCTCAGACCAGCGTATCGTAAAGGTCCAGCCATTCAGGATTGCCGCGTTCGATCAACTCAAACTTCCACTCGCGCCGCCATCGCTTCAAACGCTTTTCATGCTCGATGCAGCTGACGATATCGTCGCCGCGCTCGGCCCAAACGAGGCGATTCAGCCCGTATCGCGCGCAGAAGTCAGAGCCGTTTCCGGATCGGTGCTGATTGATTCGCTTCGCGAGGTCGGAGGACACGCCGATTTACATCGTGCCCCGATAGCGATCGGCCATGATGTAGACCCAGCCGCCCTTGTTTATGCGCTCCATCGGCGTTGGATGAGAAAAGCGGGACCCCGGGTCAAGCCCGGGGTGACGTGCATTATTGGGCTGTTATTGCTCGACTTTGCCCCCTATTCGTCACCCCGGGCTTGACCCGGGGTCCCGCTGCCTTGCGACCTTACTGAGACGCGTTGCCTTCGCCCCCGCCCCTCAACTCTTCAGCCGATACCCCGTCTTGAAAATCCACGCGATCGCCGTCAGCGTCAGTGCCAGAAACACAGCAATCGCCAGCAAACTCCACTCGATCGCCACATCGCCTTGCCCGAAAAAGGTCCAGCGAAAGCCGCTGATCAGATAGACGATCGGATTGAACAAAGTGACCGCCTGCCACGCGGGCGGCAGCATCTTGATCGAATAGAAGGTGCCGCCCAGGAAGGTCAGCGGGGTGATCACCAGCAGCGGCACGATCTGCAGCTGCTCGAAGCTTTTCGCCCAGATGCCGAGCACGAAGCCGAACAGGCAAAAGGTGATCGCGGTGAGCAGCATAAAGCCGATCATCGCCACCGGGTGCGCGATCGGCAGCGCGACGAACAGATGCGCGGTCGCCAGGATCACCAGCCCCAGGATCATCGATTTGGTCGCGGCGGCGCCGACATAGGCGATCACGGTTTCGAGCGGGGAGATCGGCGCCGAGAGCAATTCATAGATCGTGCCCGACCATTTGGGCATATAGATGCCGAAGCTCGCATTGCCGATCCCCTCGGTCAGCATTGACAGCATGATGAGCCCTGGCACGATGAACGCGCCGTATGGCACGCTGTCCACGGTGGTGATCTTCGATCCGATCGCCGAGCCGAACACGATGAAATAGAGCGAGGTGGTGATGACCGGGGTCAGCAGGCTGGTCGCAATCGTGCGGCCGAAGCGGGCGACCTCAAACTGATAGATCGCGGCGATACCATGCCAGTTCATGCCGTTCATGCCGCCTGCTCCGCCGATTGGTGAACGAGCCCGACAAAGATATCCTCGAGCGAGCTTTGCGCGGTGTTCAAGTCCTTAAAGCCAATCCCCAGATCGCCAAGAGCGCGGAGCAGCGAGGGGATGCCGGTGCGTTCGGTATTGGCCTCGAACACATATTCCAGCTCATATCCATCGGCCTTCAGCACCGGGTGCCACTGCGCCAGTTCCGCAGGCACGGCGGCGAGCGGTTCGTCTTCTTGCCGAGCTTCTGCATCAGCGTCGTCTTGTCTTCGACCAGGATCAGCTTGCCCTTCAGGATCACGCCGACGCGGTCGGCCATTTCCTCGGCTTCTTCCAGATAATGCGTCGTCAGAATGATCGTGGTGCCGCGGTCACGAAGCCCGCGCACGAGGTTCCACATGTCGCGGCGCAACTCGACATCGACGCCGGCGGTGGGTTCATCGAGGAACAGGATATCGGGTTCGTGGCTGAGTGCCTTGGCGATCAGCACACGGCGCTTCATCCCGCCGCTCAGCTCCATGATCTTGTTGTTGCGCTTTTCCCATAAGGACAGGTCGCGCAGGATTTGCTCGATGACGGCGGGGTTGGGCGCGCGGCCGAACAAGCCGCGGCTTAGCTTCACCGTGGCGAGCACGGTTTCGAACGCGTCGGTCGACAACTCCTGCGGGACGAGCCCAATGCGGTAGCGTGCGGCGCGGTAGTCGCGCTGAATGTCATGCCCGTCGACGCTCACGGTCCCCGCGCTCGGCGTCACCAGCCCGCAAATGATGCTGATGAGTGTCGTCTTGCCCGCACCGTTGGGCCCGAGCAGCGCGAAAATCTCGCCGCGGTTGATCGTCAGATCGACATGGTCAAGCGCGGTCAGGCCCGATGCATAGGTCTTGGTCAGGCCGGAAACGGCCAGGATCGGTGTCATGAATGCCCCTGTATTGGTCTGGGCTGAAATGGGGTGGGTGTAGCGCGAGTGCAATCGCTGGCTTGACCGAACCGACGTCGTCTCCAAAATTGTGCCGTCACCCTGAACTTGTTTCAGGGTCCACCCCGCCGCACGTCCGGTCGTCGGTGGGGCAAGGTGGATGCTGAAACAAGTTCAGCATGACGGATGTTTCGTGCCGAAGGTCGCGTTCAAGCGACGAGCGCAGATTGGTTATGGCTCATGGCCTGCCCATAACTTGAAAAACGTCAGCGCTTCGCCCGCACTTTCGCGATTTGCGCCCGCAGCTCTTCGATCGGCAGCGCGGCGGAGACGACATGATCGCCGATCACCCAGGACGGTGTGCCCGTCATCCCCAATTTCTGGGCGATGCTGGTGTTGCGCTGGATTTCGGCCTCGATACGCATGTCGGCGGCGGCCTTTTGGGCGACGAACGGGTCGATCCCGGCGACTTTGAGCGCCTGATTGATCGATTGGTCGCTGATCGGCCCGCCAGCATAGAGCGCTTCGTGAAACTGGTTGAAGCGCCCGCGTTCGGCGGCGACCAGGCTCAGTCTAGCGGCGGTGCGGCTTTCTTCGGACAGGATCGGCAATTCGCGGAACACCACGCGGAGCTGCGGGTCGCTCGCCACCAATTCACGGATCACCGGCAGGCTCGATCGGCAGAAACCGCAATTATAATCGAAATACTCAACGATGGTGACATCGCCTTTGGGATTACCAATCCATGCATTGCCGTATGGCGTCAGTATCGCGGCGCGATTGCCGGCGATCACCTTGCCCGATTCGCGGTCGCGCATCAGGCCCATCGCTTCCGGAATGATTTCCGGATGGGCGAGCACATAATCGCGCACCACACGCTCGATGGCGGCGCGCTGCGGTGTCGAGCCGACGCTGCCCGTCAGCTGGGTCACCCCGGCGACGGCGCCCGCACCGATCAGTGCCGATCCTGCTGCCACCGCGATCAGCAGCAGCTTGTTTCCTGCAACCCTGTCGATCATCGCCGCCGTCCGCCTTTGCTATCGTCCAGTGCGTTCTGTGACGCGACCGCGATGTCCTGTGCCCTGATCCAGTCGACGCTGTTTTGCGGCAACGCCCCCATCGCCGCCCTTGCGCTGAAAGCGGCGGTACGCGCATCGCCTGACAGGCTGGCGCGCTCAGCGGTGGCGAGCATCGCCCGGGCCTTGTCGCCGCGCAAATCATAGACAGTGCCGAGCTGATACCAGGCGAACGGGTTTTCGTAATCCCGCGACACGGCCTGGCGCAGCACCTTTTCCGCCTCGAGATAATTGGCGGGGTCTTCGGTCGCAATCAGCGCATGGCCAAAGCTGGTGGCGATCAGCGGTTGATAATTGGTCGCCTTGGTGGCCTCGCGCAGCGGCGCCAGCGCTTCGAACGGCTTGCCCGATTCAAGCAGGATCTGGCCCTTCACCTCAAGGAAATAGGGGTCATGCGGCGCGACTGCGATCAGTGCATCGGCTTCGGCATTGGCTTTCTCCGGGTAGCCCGCCTTGTGATAGGCATAGGCGCGGGCGTAATGCGCATAGATGCTCTGATTTTCGGCCGGATAGGCGTTCAGCGTGCGGGGTGGATCGCCCACAAAGCCGATCAGCTTGGCGCGCACCCGCTGGAACCTGATTTCAAGCGCCGGATCGAACGGCTTGTTCCAGGCGGGCGACTGCGCGAGCGTTTCGGTTAGTGTGGCGACGCGCTGGCCGCTGAGCGGATGGCTTTGCGCGAACGGATCGATGTTGGTGTACCCGGCGCGATACTCAAGGCTTTGCAGCTTCTTGAAGAATTGCAGAAAGCCCTTGCCTGATACGCCGGCCGTTTCGAGGAACTTCGCCGCAGTCGCATCGGCTGTGGCTTCCTGCACACGGGTAAAGGCCAAAAACTTGCTTTGCGCCACTTGCTGGCCGGCGGCGATGATGCCCGCGCCGCCCTCGGCCGACCCAGCGGCGATTGCTGCCACGCCCAGCACCATGCTCAGCAGCATGATCCCCAGCGCGGGGCGAACGCCCTCTGCTTGCAGCAGCACATGGCCATCGGCGATATGGCCAAGTTCGTGCGCAATCACGCCCTGCACCTGATTGGCATTGTCGGCAGCGTTGACCAGGCCCGAATGAACATAAACCGTCTGTCCGCCAACCACGAAGGCGTTGATCGACTCGTCGTTGATCAGGATGACCCGCACATCCTTGGGGGATAGCCCCGCCGCCAGAATCAGCGGCTGCGACATGTCGGCAAACATCGCCTCGGTCTCGGCATCACGCAGAATCGATTGCGCATGGGCGGGCTGCGCCAGGACCAGCAGGGATAACGCCAACGCAGCAACAAACTTTTTCATCGCACTGATATCGGCCATTTCCGCCGATTATTCAACGGACCAGAATGACGATCGGCCCGCATGATCGCTTCATTGCGTTCATACGGGCCGATCGGACGATCAATCGGGTGATCGGCTGGTGTGATCAGGCACCGAACGTGCGCTGCCACCAACCGCGCCGTGCTGGCCCGGTGTCGCTGGTGCTGGCGCTTGCTTCAGCGGGCGCAGCTTCCACGGTGGTTGCCGTTTCCACGAGCACCGGTGCGGGTTCAGCCGGTTCCTCGACCGGCACCTCTGCAATAGGTGCGTCCGTGGCGTCGTCATCGGCCTTCGCCTTGGCTTTGCCCTTGGCGGCGGCGCGGCGCTTCGGCTTGGCCGGTGCTGCTTCAGCATCGAGCGCGGGCGCTTCAACGGCTTCAATCACCGTGTCGCTGGCCGACGCCTTGGCACGACGCGCGCGCTTGGGCTTGGCTGGCGCTTCGGCTTCTGCGTCGGGCGCTGGCGTCTCTACGACCAAAACCTCAGCAATTGGCGCTGCCGTGTCAGGTAACACGGGTGCCTTGGCCCGAGGACGGCGACGGGCGCGCTTGGGCGCATCGCTCTCCTCGACGGCAGTGGCTGCGGCGTCGTCCAGCGCTTCCGTATCGATGGCTTCGGCGACCGCATCGCCCGGACTTGCCTCGGTAACCGCTTCGCTACGATCACCCTCTGGCCGGCCTTCACCGCGACGGCCACCACGACGACCCCGACGACCGCGACGACGGCGGGGTTCGCCATTTTCGTCGGTCGCGCGCGGTGCTTCACCGTCGCCCGTGCCTTCTGCTGCGTCACCTTCGCCTGTATCATCGCCTACATCGTCACCGTCCGCGTTGTCGGCGGGGGCTACGCGATCGGCATTCTGATCACCGCGATCACCGCCTTCACCCTCGGGGCGGCCACGACCGCGCCGACCGCGACGGCGGCGGCGCTTGTTGCGGCGCGCTTCGCGCTCGCCCTCGGTTTCGCCCGGTCGCGCCGCATCTTCGCGCGCTTCTTCGTCGCGCTCTTCCTCGGCTTCTTCTTCCTCTTCGATTTCCTCGATCTCGTCGTCTTCTTCGACTTCGGTGATCGCCTGTTCGAAACGCGGGCTATAGGCAGGCGGCGGGCCGCTTGCCTCGACCGACATGCGCGCGCCCTCCTGCTCGCCGTCGGCGGCAACCTCGACCATCACGCCATAGCGTTCCTCGATCTCGGCGAGTTCGGCGCGCTTGCGGTTGAGCAGGTAGAAGGCGGCTTCCTGGCTGGCGCGCAGCAACAGCTGCGATCCACGCCCGCGCGCGGCTTCGTCCTCGATCATGCGCAGCGCGCTGAGACCAGCCGATGATGCGGTGCGGACAAAGCCCGACCCTTCGCAATGCGGGCAGGGGCGGGTCGATGCTTCGAGCACGCCGGTGCGCAGTCGCTGACGGCTCATTTCCATCAAGCCGAAGCTCGAAATACGGCCGACCTGGATGCGGGCGCGATCGTTCTTCAGCGCTTCCTTCATCGCCTTCTCAACCTTGCGGTTGTTCGACGGGTTATCCATGTCGATAAAGTCGATGACGACGAGGCCAGCCATGTCGCGCAGACGGAGCTGACGCGCGATTTCCTGCGCCGCTTCCAGATTGGTCGCGGTCGCGGTCTGCTCGATATTATGCTCGCGGGTGGAGCGCCCGGAGTTGATGTCGATGGACACCAGCGCCTCGGTCGGGTTGATGACCAGATAGCCGCCCGATTTCAGCTGGACGACCGGGTGGTACATCGCCCCCAGTTGATCCTCGACATGGCTGCGCTGGAACAGCGGCACCGGATCGGAATAATGCTTCACCCGCCGGGCATGGCTGGGCATCAGCAGCTTCATGAATTCCTTGGCCTGACGATAGCCCTCGTCACCCTCGACGATCACCTCGTCGATTTCCTTATTATAGATATCGCGGATCGCGCGCTTGATCAGGTCGCTGTCGCCGTAAACGAGTGCGGGCGCCGCCGATTTGAGCGTGGTTTCGCGAATGCCGTCCCACAGCCGCGCCAGATAATCGAAATCGCGCTTGATCTCGACCTTGGTCCGCTGAAGGCCGGCGGTGCGGACGATGCAGCCCATCGACGGCGGCAGCTTCATATCCGCCATGATCGATTTCAGCCGCTTGCGATCGCCCGCGTTCGAAATCTTGCGGCTGATGCCGCCGCCATGCGACGTATTGGGCATCAGCACGCAGTAACGGCCGGCGAGCGACAAATAGGTGGTAAGCGCCGCACCCTTGTTGCCGCGCTCTTCCTTCACGACCTGCACCAGCAGCACCTGGCGGCGGCGGATAACGTCCTGGATCTTGTAGCGGCGGCGCAGGTTCATGCGGCGCTGGCGCAGTGCCTCTACCGCATCGTCGCTGCCCCCGCGGCCGCGCGGGCGCGGCGGTGAATCGGCATCGCCGCTTTCGCCGTCGTCATCGTCATGTGCATCATCCCGGTCGCTATCGCGTTCGGCGTCATGATCGGAATCGTCATCGCCATCATCGTCGCGTGCATCGTCCTCGGCATCGGCCTGAGCGCGAAGCGCCGCTTCCTCAGCGGCATGCTCGGCTTCCTCGCGGAGCAGCGCGTCGCGATCCTCCTTGGGGATCTGGTAATAATCGGGGTGGATTTCGCTGAAGGCCAGGAAGCCGTGGCGGTTGCCACCATAATCGATGAAGGCCGCCTGAAGCGACGGTTCAACCCTGGTTACCTTGGCAAGATAGATATTGCCCTTGAGCTGCTTGCGCTCAGCGGATTCGAAATCAAACTCTTCAATCCGGGTTCCCTTGACGACGGCAACCCGGGTTTCTTCCCGGTGCCGAGCGTCGATCAGCATACGCATGGTCATTGATATATCTCCGCGCACGCGTGCCGGGGCCGTTCAGGCCGGGCCGCATGCGATTAAGTGGCGTCGACGGAGGCGCGGCATCGCTGCCCGCTCCGGTCGATCGTGTTGCGATAGAAATTGCCTCTGCCCGCAGTGCACGCCGGGACCCTTGGTCCGCGACACCCCACGCGCCCACATAGCCGCCGGTGTTGACCGGGCGGTTTGCGGGGCAAGGGAAATGCATCATTCGAGCGTCAACCTGAAGTACCGCGCTCGGGCCGGACGGCATCGCGCGGTCGATTACCCGGTCGTGCGCGGCTTGCGCACAATCGCGGATGCTGACGGCCTAGCATCACCTTTGGCGGACAGCAACCGGCAGTGATTTGCCGCCCACCGGCAAAAAAATGCCGAACGGCAAGTTAACCGCGTCGTTTCACCGCGATTTGAGACGCGGCCCCCTAGGCAAGCCTCATCACTTGTCCCAGCGGGAGCGATCCCTTCATGCCTTTTTACTGGACCGGCGGGCCCTCCGCACGGCATTGTCGCCGCGTGTCTTTCCTCCTTGCCCTGTTTGCCTTTTGGCTGGGCGGCGCGCCCGCTTGGGCTGCGACCGTTGAGCGGATCGATGTGCGCCCTGACCGGATCGTCATTCGTTTCGACGGGGTGGTGGCGCAAGCGTCCACCTTTGCACTCGACGGGCCGCAGCGGATCGCGCTTGATGTCGACGGTGCTCGGCCCGGCGGGCGCGTCGATTCCGATGGCCTGGTCGACGGTATCCGACAGGCCGCCCGGGGTGATGGTGGCGCGCGGATCGTGTTCGATCTTGCCGCACCGGCAATCGTCACCGAAGGGAAATTCGGACGAAACGGGCATGAACTCACGCTGATGCTGCGCACGGTCGATGATGCCCGCTTTGCGCGTGCCGCTGCCGAAGGGCGGATGCGGTTTCTGCCGCCGTTCAACTATGGATCGGGGGTGACGCCGGCGGTTTACCGCGTGTCGACGCCTGTCCCGCTCGCCAGCCGCAAGCTCGCGCTGCCGCGCGTGTACGGCGATGATGACAGCCGCCCGCTGGTAGTGATCGATGCCGGGCACGGCGGGGTCGATCCCGGCGCGATTTCGCCTGACAGTGGCCTGCGCGAAAAGGACGTGACGCTGAAGATCGCCCGCGCGATCCGCGACGAACTGGTCGCATCGGGTCGAGTACGCGTGGCGTTGACGCGCGAGGATGACAAATATCTGATCTTGCAGGAACGCTATGGCATTGCCCGCAAGCTAAAGGCCGATCTGTTCATTTCGATTCACTGCGACAGCGTCGGCGGCGGATCGGCCAGCGGTGCGACCGTCTATACGTTGTCCGAAGTCGCGTCCGACAAGGAATCTGCCCGGCTAGCCGCGCGCGAGAACAAGGCGGACATCATTCAGGGCGTTAATCTCGCGTCGACCCCGGTTGATATATCGTCGATCCTGATTGATCTGACGCAGCGCGAGACGATGAACGCATCGGCCAATTTCGCGCGGGTGCTCGGGCGTGAGGCAAAACCACTGATGCCGATCAAGCCCAATTTCCACCGCATGGCGTCGCTGGTTGTCTTGAAGGCGCCCGACATGCCGTCGATCCTGTTCGAAACAGGCTACATCTCGAACCCCGTCGATGCCGCGTTCATCGATTCGCGCGACGGGCGGGCAGCGATTGCACAGAGCGTGCGCCGCGCGGTCGACATCCATTTCGCCCGGCGGATGGCGTCTCGGTGATTGAGGTGGCTGTCTGAGGTCCGCCAACCCGCACCCTGTCATTCCCGCGAAAGCGGGAACCTATGGACAGGCCCGCGCCAAATTGGGGGCACATCACTTGCCATGGGTCCCCGCTTTCGCGGGGATGACGAAGCGGGATAACACCGGTGCAGCGCATCATCTTTCTTTCCACGTCTGATCATGCGCCAAGGCTGGCAAGCGACACCAAAACTGGGTAGGGGCTGCGGCCTGTATGGCTGAACCACCTTCCACCGTGAATTTTCGCATCCGGCGCGATGTGAGCGGCCTTCAGGGCTATATTGAGCGCGCCTGGGATCGCTGGTGGGTGAAGCTGCTAGCGATTCTCGGCGGGCTGGGGCTGATCGCCTATGCGCTGCTGTGGCTGATTTTTGCGCGCGATTTGCCCTCGGTCGATGGCCTGCGGGCTTATGAGCCGCCCTTACCCACCAATGTCCGCGCGGTCGATGGCGCACCGATCCACAGCTATGCGCGTGAACGCCGGGTCGAGCTGGCGTTTGACGAATATCCCAAGATGCTGATCAACGCCTTTCTGGCGGCCGAAGATCGCACCTTTTTCAGCCATAACGGCGTCGATTATCCCGGCACGATCGGGGCGGTGCTCGATTATGTCAGCAAGTTCGGCACCGGCAAGCGCGCGCGCGGTGGCTCCACGATCACGCAACAGGTCGCCAAGAATCTGCTGATCGGCAACACCTATTCGCCCACCCGCAAGATCAGGGAAGCGATCCTCGCTTATCGAATCGAGGATTCGCTGACCAAGGAACAAATCCTTGAGCTTTACCTCAATCAGATTCCACTTGGTCGAAATGCGTTCGGGGTCGAAGCGGCTTCCCACGCTTATTTCGACAAGGAGCTGGATGAGCTGACGCTCGGCCAATTGGCCTATCTGGCGATCCTGCCCAAGGGACCGGCCAATTATGATCCGTTCCGCAACACTGCCCGGGCGATTGATCGACGCAATTATGTGCTGCGCGAAATGCTGCGCAACGGCTTTATCGATCAGGCGCAGTTCGATGCGGCCAAAGACGAGCCGATCGGCGCCGTTGCGCGGCAGACTCCCAAGTTCGAGCGCGTTGGCGGCTATTTCGTTGAAGAGGTTCGCCGCCAGCTGATCGATAAATTCGGCGAGAATGAAAAGGCTGGCCCGTACAGCGTCTATTCCGGTGGGCTCTGGGTGCGGACGTCCTATGATCTGAAACTGCAGCAATACGCCCAGGCGGCACTGCGTGACGGCCTGCTCCGCTATGATCGCGGAAGGGGCTGGAACGGGCCGCTCGGCCATGTCGATATCGCACCAACGGCGCCCGGCAGCGAGCCCCAGCAAGCGGGAGGGCAGGGCTGGCTTCAGGCGCTCGTCAACACTAATATCGGGCTCGATTACCAGAATTGGCGAGCCGCGATCGTGATTGCGCGCGACAGCAACGCCGCGTCGATCGGCTTTGCCGACGGATCGACCGGCAGCTTGCCGAAATGGGGCGCGCAGATGGCGGTGCGCGGTAAGGGTGGCAATGCCTTTGGCGCACTTGAGATCGGCGATATCATTGCGGTTGCGCCCGAAGGCGGCTCTTTTGCCTTGCGCTCGATCCCGCGGGTGTCGGGCGGAATCGTGGTCGAACAGCCGCAAACCGGCCGTGTGCTGGCGATGCAGGGCGGGTTCGATTCCAGGCTCGGCTCGTTCAACCGTGCAACCCAGGCAAATCGCCAACCAGGATCGACGATAAAGCCGTTGGTCTACGCGGCAGCGCTAGAAAACGGGATGACGCCCAGCTCGATCATCGTCGACGGGCCGTTCTGCGTCTATCAGGGCGCGCGGCTGGGGCAGAAATGCTTCACCAACTTCGGCGGCGGGCGCGGATCAGGCCCGCACACGATGCGCTGGGGGATTGAGCAATCGCGCAACCTCATGACGGTTAAAGCCGCTTCACAGACAGGCATGGATCGCGTGGTCGATGTGATCAACCGGATGGGGGTTGGCAAATATCCGCCTTTCCTGTCGATCGCGCTTGGCGCCGGCGAAACGACCGTGCAGCGCATGGTCAATGCCTTTTCGATTTTGGTCAATCACGGGCGCGGCCACCCGTCAACGCTGATCGATTTTGTGCAGGATAGGCATGGCAAGGTGATCTGGCCGGACAACTGGCGCCCTTGTGACCGCTGCAATGCCCCCGACTGGAACCGCAAGGCGATGCCCCGCCCCATCATCCGCGCACGCCAGGTGATCGATCCGATCACCGCTTATCAGATGGTCCACATCACCGAAGGGGTCATTCAGCGCGGCACGGCCACCGTGCTGCGCGATCTCAACCGCCCGATCATGGGCAAGACGGGGACGTCGACCGGGCCGACCAATGTGTGGTTCATCGGCGGGACGCCGCAGCTGATCGCCGGGCTGTACATCGGTTATGACAAGCCTTCGAGCCTGGGCGGTTATGCGCAAGGCGGCACCCTCGCCGCGCCAATCTTCAAGCAGTTTGCTGAAAAAGCCTATGAAGGCATGCCGGTGCTGCCGTTCCGGGCACCGCCGGGCGTGCGGATGGTGCGCGTCGATCGTGCTTCGGGCAAGCAGGTCTATGGTGCATGGCCGGGCGATGATCCTAAGGCGTCGGTTATCTGGGAAGCCTTCAAGCCCGAAAGCGAGCCGCGCCGCAATGTCGCCCGCCAGACCGATGCGGCCCCGACCCGGGATGCAAAGAATGCCCGCCGCGACGATAGCCAGAAAGACAGCGATTTCTTGCAAAGGCAGGGCGGAATCTACTAGCGACGTCCACAGTACGTCATCAGATAGGCGTCACCCCGGTGAAAGCCGGGGTCTCCCGGTCACGAAGAGATGCCAGCTTTCGCTGGTATGACGGCACAGGAAAAAGGTTCAGTCCATGCGCGCTGAGGCGCAAGCCCATGTCGACAGCATCAACGAGGCGCTGGCGCTGCTCCGCCGGTTTCTCGATTGGGATCGTGCGCTTCGCCGCCTCGACGAACTGAATGCGCGCGTCGAGGATCAGGCGTTGTGGAACGACCCCAAGGCCGCGCAGGAGGTGATGCGCGAGCGCCGTCGCCTTGATGAGGCGATCACCGCCACCCGCGCGATCGAAACCGAACTTGCCGATACCGTCGAGCTGATGGAGATGGCCGAGGCGGAAGGCGATACCGCGATGGTCGATGATGGCGTGGCCGGGCTCGCCGCGCTGGCCGCGCGTGCGAACGAAGACAAGATCAAGGCACTGCTGGCGGGCGAGGCCGACGCCAATGACACCTATATCGAGGTGAACGCGGGCGCTGGCGGCACCGAAAGCCAGGATTGGGCTGGCATGCTCAGCCGTATGTACACGCGCTGGGCCGAACGCCGCGGTATGAAGGTGGAATTGATCGACCAGCATTCGGGCGAACAAGCGGGTATCAAGTCAGCCACGTTGCTGCTGAAGGGCGAAAACGCGTACGGCTATGCCAAGACCGAAAGCGGCGTGCACCGCCTTGTCCGCATCAGCCCGCATCGGGTGCGGGCGGGCAGCACATCAACACCACTGATTCGGCGGTGCGCATCACGCATATCCCGACCGGCATCGTCGTGCAGTGCCAGAACCAGCGCAGCCAGCATAAGAACAAGGCGGAAGCCTATAACCAGCTCCGCGCCCGGTTGTACGAACGCGAACTGGCGATTCGTGAGGCTGCAGCCAATGCGGAAAACGATACCAAGACCGATATCGGCTGGGGTCACCAGATCCGATCCTATGTGCTGCAACCGTACCAGATGGTGAAGGATCTGCGCACGGGGGTCGTCTCGACCGCCCCCGGCGATGTGCTCGACGGGGCGCTCGATCCATTCATGGCGGCGGCACTGTCTCAGCGCGTGACGGGTGAGACGGTCGAAGTCGAGGATGTCGACTAATATGCGCCGCGCAGCGATCCTTGGCGCATTGGTGCTGATCGCGGCGTGCGATGTCGGTGCGGGCACGATGGCATCGGGCGGCGACGGCGCTGGCCCGTTCCCCGCCGCCGATCGCCCGGTCGCCCGGATCGTCTCATCACGCTGGTCGAACGAGGAATCGCGCGACCGGCTGAACGAAGCCGACGAAGTGATGGACAAGGCCGGGATCAAGCCCGGCATGACGGTGGCGGATATCGGCGCGGGCGAGGGTTATTACACCATCCGCCTCGCCGAACGCGTCGGCAAGGACGGGCGTGTACTCGCCGAGGATATCGTGCCCGAAGTCCGCGATTCGCTTGCCCAGCGCGTAGTCCGCGAACGTCTGCAGAGCGTCAGCGTGCGTCTGGGCGAACCCGCCGATCCAAAGCTCCCCGAAAACAGCTTCGACCGGGTGCTGATGGTGCACATGTATCACGAGATCGGCGAGCCCTACGAATTTCTGTGGCGAATGCGGCCCGCGCTGAAGCCCGACGGGCTGGTCATCGTTGTCGACGCCAACCGCCCGACCCAGAACCATGGCACCCCGCCTGCCCTGCTGAAATGTGAGTTCGCTGCCATCGGCTACGAGCAAGTGTCGATGAGCGAAATGCCATCGGCGGGGGGTTATATGGCATCGTTCCGCACGCGCGGCCCGCGCCCGGATCCGCGCGCGATCAAAGCCTGCAAAGAAGGCTGAAGCGGTGCGCGCCTATCTCGATCTGATGCAGCGCATCCTCGACACCGGCGTCGAGACCGCAGACCGCACCGGCGTCGGCACCTTATCGGTGTTCGGCCACCAGATGCGCTTCGATCTCGAGCAGGGCTTCCCGGCGCTGACCACCAAGAAGCTCCACCTGCGCTCGATCATCGTCGAGCTGCTGTGGTTCCTGCGCGGCGACACCAATGTGCGTTGGCTGCAGGAACGCAAGGTCGGCATCTGGGATGAATGGGCGCGTGTGGATGGCGATCTCGGCCCCATTTACGGCAAGCAATGGCGCGATTGGGCGGCAAGCGATGGCCGGTCGATCGACCAGATCGCCGAGCTGATCACCCAGATCAAAACCAACCCCGCCTCGCGCCGCCAGATCGTCAGCGCTTGGAACCCTGGCGACCTGCACGCGATGGCGCTCGCCCCGTGCCACTGCCTGTTTCAGACGCATGTCGCCAACGGCAAGCTGAGCCTGCAGCTTTACCAGCGATCGGCGGACGTGTTTCTGGGCGTGCCGTTCAACATTGCGAGTTATGCGCTACTCACCCACATGCTCGCGCAGCAATGCGACCTGGAGGTCGGCGAGTTCATCTGGACCGGCGGCGATTGCCATCTCTACCTCAACCATCTGGAGCAAGCCCGGCTGCAATTGACGCGCTCGCCCGGCCCGCCACCGCGGCTGGAAATCCTGCGCAAACCGGATGGCATCGACGGCTATGTCTATGAAGATTTCAAGCTGATCGATTATGTCGCCCAGCCGCATATCGCCGCGCCCGTCGCGGTCTAAACAGGCCTGTTCATCCCGCGTTCAAGCGCAACGATTACATGCGTAATCACAAGAGGTGATCGAGGGAATCGGGCAATGAGAAACCTGTATGTCGCGCTGGTGCTAGCCGCGTTGGTGATTGGCACGGCGGGGGATCGGCAGCCCAAGCCTGCGACCCCCAAGCTGTCTCCTGCGACGTCGCACGCCATTCTCGACGCGCGGATCGGCCCGGTGAGCATCGCGCTGACCCTCAACGGGTGACGCTGCGCTTGGCACGCGCCGCGCGCCCTCGCATAAGCAGGCGATGGCCGATCCGCAGACCCTGACGCTCTACCTCGCCCGCGCCGATAATGGGGTGATCGGGCATGAAGGCAAAATGCCCTGGCACCTGCCCGCCGATCTGAAGCGCTTCAAGGCGATGACGATGGGCAAGCCGATGATCATGGGCCGCAAGACATTCGAGAGCTTCCCTGGTCCGCTCCCCGGCAGGCGACACATCGTGCTGACGCGCGACGCAGGCTGGCGTGCTACGGGGGCACAGGTCGCGCATTCGGTGGCTGAAGCGCTGGCGCTGGCCGGGCCGGGCGATATCGCCATCATCGGTGGTGCGGAGATTTACGCGCAGTTTCTCCCGCTGGCACAGCGGATCGAACTGACTGAAGTGCATCTGTCACCGCAAGGCGATACGGTAGCGCCATCGCTGGAGGGATTCGCGGTGCTCGCGGCCGAGGATCACCCCGCAGACGGGGCGCGCCCTGGCTATCGCTTCGTCACCTTGGGGAGGGAATGAATGATCCGCCGGATAGTCCTGGGCCTGCTCATCCTGATCGTCATCGCCGCCATCGCCTTTTTCGCGTTCGCGCCCGGCATGGTCGAACGATCGATGAACAAGGTCGTGCCCGTGCCCCTGCCCAAGGTGACCGCACAGACCCGCGCGCTGCACCAGTCGCTCGGCATCGCTGACATGCATGCCGATCCGCTGCTGTGGAGCCGCGATCTGCTCGAACGATCCGATCAGGGGCAGGTCGATCTGCCCCGGCTGATGGCGGGCAATGTCGCGCTGCAGGTCTTCTCCTCGGTCACCAAGACGCCCAAGGGCCAGAATTACGACGCCAATGCGGCCGACAGCGATAACATCACGCTGCTGACCGTGGCGCAGCGCCAGCCGGTTCGGACCTGGACGTCGTTGCTCGAACGCTCGCTTTGGCATGCCGAGAAGCTGAAAAAATATGCCGCCGCGTCAAAGGGCAATCTGCGCGTCATCCTAACGCCCGCCGATCTCGACGCTTTGGTGTCGGATCGGCGGAACGGGTCGCCTGCGGTTGGCGGGCTGCTGTCGGTGGAAGGGTTGCAGGATATCGAGGGCAAGCTCGGCAATCTCGACCGGCTTTATGCGGCGGGGTTCCGGATGGCGGGGCTCGCGCATTTCTTCGACAATGAAGTGGCGGGATCGATGCACGGCGTCGCCAAGGGCGGGCTGACCCCGCTCGGTCGGCAGGTCGTGCGGCGGATGGAAAAGATCGGCATGGTCGTTGATATCGCGCATAGCAGCCATCGGGCGGTCGCCGAGGTGATCGCGATGGCGAAACGCCCGATCGTGTCCAGCCATGGCGGCGTGCAGGCGGTGTGCAAGGTCAACCGGAACCTGACCGATGACGAGATCAGGGGCATCGCCAAAACAGGCGGCGTGATCGGCATCGGTTATTGGGATGCCGCAATCTGTGGCACCGATCCGCGCGGCACGGCAGCGGCAATCGCGCATGTCCGCGATCTGGTGGGGATCGATCATGTCGGGCTGGGATCCGATTTCGACGGCGCGGTGACGACGGCGTTCGATGTGTCGCAGCTGGCGGTCGTCACACAGGCGCTGGTCGATCGCGGCTTTACCCGTGACGAGATCGCCAAGGTGATGGGCGGCAATGTGCTGCGCGTATTGCGGGCGGGCATGGTGTCGCAGCCGTGATGGCTAGCGCGCGCGCCATCGCGCCCGTATAGCCGCGCGCATGGAGCGTCTCGACGGGGGTGCGCCAGTGCCCCAGCGCTATCGCGGCGGCATTGTAGCGCTCGGCAATTTCGATGGATTTCACCTGGGGCACCAGGCGGTCGTCGGCCGTGCGGTGGCGCTCGCCAAGGCGCGCGGTGTGCCCGCTTTGGTCGCGACGTTCGATCCGCATCCGGTACGCTATTTCAAACCCGATACCGCACCGTTCCGCCTGACCACGCTCGATCAGCGGCTGCGACTGTTCGCCGGAGCCGGGGCTGATGCCATGGTCGTGCTGCATTTCGATGAAGCGCTGGCCCGGCTGAGCGCGGCGGCGTTCGTCGATGAATGCCTGGTCGCCAATCTCGGCGTGGCGGGCGTGGTGACGGGGGAGGACTTTACCTTTGGCGCAAAGCGTGGCGGCAATGTGCAGGTGCTCGCCACGCTGGGCGCGGCGAATGGCTTTAGCTGTGATACTGTCGGGCCAGTAACGGCATCGGACGAAGTGGTCTCCTCCAGCCGCATCCGCGCATTGTTGCAGGGGGCCGATCCGGCGGGGGCGGCGCGATTGCTGACCCGGCCCTTCGCGATTGCGGGCACCGTGCAGCACGGCGACAAAGTCGGCCGCACGATCGGCTATCCCACCGCCAATATCGATATGGGGACCTATCTGCGCCCCGCCTACGGCATTTACGCAGTCCGCGCGCGGCTGGCCGATGGCAGGGTGGTGGACGGCGCGGCCAATATCGGCGTGCGCCCGACCTTCGATCCGCCCAAAGAGCTGCTCGAAGTGTTCCTGTTCGATTTCGCAGAGGATCTGTATGGCCAGCCGATCGAGGTTGAGCTGATCGCGTATCTGCGCCCGGAAGCGAAGTTTGACGGGCTGGAGGCGCTGGTCGCACAGATGGACGCCGATTGCGCCGCGGCGCGGGTGGTGCTGGCCGCTAGTCGAACCGGAAGCGATAGCTGATCGACGCGCCAAGCGTGACCTGGTTGCGGCTGCCGAACGCGCTTTTTGAGATTGGCGATCGGGCGGCATCGGCGATCAGCCGGGCATAGCTGCCAAAGGCATTGACGCTCCAGTTGCCGCCAATCCGCCGCGAGGCGAACCCGGATACGCCCACATCGGTAAAGCTTGCACCCGGACGATAGGCTTGCAGCCCGCTGGTGATCGATTGGGCCGGCGTTACGCCGTGATAAGCGCGCAGATAGGTCGCATCGGCAAAGCGCACACGCCCGCCATAGCCCAATGTCCATTTCCCCTTCAGCGCAATCTTGCGCAGCGTGAGATCAGCAACCAGCCCGTCATGACCGCCGACCGCCTGGCGCACCTCCAGCTGCACCGAGGTGAAGAACGACGGCTGATACGTCAGAAATCCGCCAAGTTCGGGCGCGATATTGATTTTGTTGAGGCCCGGAAAAACCGCAATGTCGCTGCGCGTGCGACCGAAATCAGGCCGCAGGATCGGCCCGGCACGCCAGCGCCTGGTGTTGAGGACGTTGTAGCCAATGCCTGACTGGATCGAGGCGAAGAACTGGTTCTTGTAGCGGATATCCAGCTGCGGCACCGGCAGCACGCGCAAGCCATCGCTGCCCGGAAACCGGGGAATGGCGAGCACCCCGGGCCCCACATCGATTTGCCAAGCCGGAGGAAAGGGCCCGAACGTCATCCCACGCAGCGGCGCGGCTGGTGCCGCCTGACCTTCCGCATCGGCTTCGGCATCGGCTTCGGCGATGGCCGATACGGTCATCAACGGCGTCTCCAGCGTATCGGCAGTATCGGGTGCCCCTGCATCGACCGTTGCAATGCTCAACGCGGCAAGAAGAATCGACGCATTCATGCTGGGCTCCGATTGGATTCGGGGGCGTAATTAGTTTGATTCGGTGTAATTTCAAGCCGCTAAAAGGGTGACTGCATTGTGACGGGTGACGAACGCCGCCAGAGGCGATAGAGCGACCCTCCGATGACTGAAATCAACGACACCTCACCCGACGCAGCGTCCGTTCCAGCGACGGATTATCGCGACACCGTCTTCCTGCCGAAGACCGACTTTCCGATGAAGGCCGGCCTGCCCGCAAAGGAGCCGACGATTCTGGCGCGCTGGCAGGCGCTGGGGCTGTATGATCGGCTGCGTGATGCCCGGCGCGGGCGCGAGAAGTTCATCCTGCACGATGGCCCGCCTTACGCGAATGGCGACATGCATATCGGCCATGCGCTGAACCACATCCTGAAGGACACCGTCTGCCGCACGCAGAGCCTGCTCGGCAAGGACGCGCCCTATGTGCCTGGCTGGGACTGCCACGGCCTGCCGATCGAGTGGAAGGTCGAGGAGCAATATCGCGCCAAGAAGCTGAACAAGGATGAGGTGCCCGCGGCCGAGTTTCGCGCCGAATGCCGGGCGTACGCGCAACACTGGGTGGACACGCAGCGCGAATGGCGACTGGGATCATCCCTATCTGACGATGGACTTCCAGGCCGAGGCGACGATCGTCACCGAGTTGATGAAGTTCGCGGAAAGCGGGCAGCTTTACCGCGGTGCGAAGCCGGTGATGTGGTCACCGGTGGAAAAAACCGCGCTCGCCGAGGCCGAGGTCGAATATGAGGACATCGTCTCGACGCAGATCGACGTGGCGTTCGAGATTGTCGAGGCGCCGAACGCGCCGGAACTGGTCGGTGCGCATGCGGTGATCTGGACGACGACGCCGTGGACGATCCCGGTGAACCAGGCTTTGGCTTATGGGCCGGAGATTGAGTATGTTGCTGTCCGAGGTCGGCAGTTTGTGCGGAAGCCGGGCGTCGGTGTCGTCACGTCTGGCGATCAACTCGATATCCACTGGCAAGGAGTTGTCTTGGTCGCTGCCAAGCTCTTTGATCAGTTCAGAGGGCGATCCGCATTTACTGCCGACAACGACCAGTTAGCTGAGCCGGTTTGGCGCGGCAAAGGCTCCGACCTCGCCGGAGCCACCGCGCGCCACCCCATGGCCAAACTCTTCCGTCACCCCCGCGAAAGCGGGGGTCCAGCTTCTTCTTCTGACGGTGGAGAAGGCAGCGGGACCCCGGGTCAAGCCCGGGGTGACGGGGAGAGTGGGGTTGACGGGGGACTGAACATCGACCCTAATTCCCCGCTCGCCGAATTCTTCCTGCGGCCGCGGCCGTTCCTGCCCGGCGATTTCGTAACCACCGACGCCGGCACCGGCCTCGTCCATATGGCCCCCGATCACGGCGAGGACGATTTCCTGCTGTGCAAGGCGCATGGCATCGAGCCCGTCTTCGCGGTCGATGCGGCGGGGATGTACCGGGCGGATTGGGCGTGGCTCGGCGGGCAGGGATCGGTCATCAACAAGAAGTTCGTCGCCGCCGACGGCCCGATCTGTTCGGACCTGCGTGCGAGCGGCGGGCTGCTCGCGGCGAGCGATGATTTCAGGCACAGCTATCCGCATAGTTGGCGCTCCAAGGCCAAGGTGATCTTCCGCTGCACGCCGCAATGGTTTGTGCCGATGGATAGTGCCATTAGCAGTGCGTCGACGTCGCTCAGCACGAACGGGCTTGAGCACGATGCATCCCAACCGCCGCTCGCGCTGAGCGAAGTCGAAGGGCAGGTTATCGGCGGCGACACGCTCCGCAGTCGCGCGCTTGCCGCCATTGAGGCGACGCGCTGGCTCCCCGCTAAGGGCCAGAACCGCATCACCGCGATGGTTGCGGGTCGCCCCGATTGGGTGCTCAGCCGTCAGCGTGCCTGGGGCGTGCCGATCACTTTGTTCGTCGATCGCAAGAACGGGCAGTATCTTTGCGACCCCGCCGTCAACGCGCGGATCATTGCGGCGGTGCGTGAAAAAGGCGTCGATGCCTGGACCGATGAGGCAGCGCAGGCGTTGCTCGGCAACGACTATAATCTCGCCGATTTTGAGCGCGTCACCGATATTCTCGATGTGTGGTTCGACAGCGGCTGCACCCATGCCTTTGTGCTCGAAAGCGGGCGCTGGCCCGACTTGATGCGGCCGAAGGGGTATAAGGGCCCGGCTGCCGATCTCTATCTCGAAGGCTCCGACCAGCATCGCGGCTGGTTCCAGTCGTCGCTGCTCGAAAGCTGCGGCAGTCGTGGCCATGCGCCCTACAAGGCGGTGCTCACCCACGGCTTCACGATGGATTCGAAGGGCATGAAAATGTCCAAGAGCCTTGGCAACACGATCAACCCGCTCGATCTGATGAAGGAGAGTGGGGCGGACATTTTGCGGCTCTGGGCGCTGACGGTCGATTTCACCGAGGATCACCGGATCGGCAAGGAAATCCTGAACGGGGTGTCCGACCAGTATCGCAAGCTGCGCAACACCTTCCGCTATATGCTCGGCGCGCTTGACGGGTTCGATGAGGCGGAACGGCTGCCGGTCAGCCAGATGCCCGAACTCGAACATTATGTGCTGTTCCTTCTTGCCGACCTCGATCAGAAGCTGAAGGCGGCGGTGAGCGATTTCGATTTCAACAGCTATGTCCGGCTGCTGACCGACTTCGCGAACGAGGACCTGTCGGCCTTTTATTTCGATATCCGCAAGGATTGCCTCTATTGCGACGCGCCGACATCGCGCAAGCGCCGCGCGGTGCGGACGGTGATGGACATATTGTTCCACGCGCTCGTCCGCTATGCTGCCCCGGTACTTGTCTTCACCGCCGAGGAAATCTGGCAGACGCGCTTCCCGATTGACGATGGCTCTGTCCATCTGCTCGAATGGCCCGAACTGCCGCCCCAGCCGGGTGACGCTATGCTCGGCACCAACTGGGCCGATCTGCGCGCGCTGCGGGAACAGGTGACCGAGGCGATCGAGCCGCTGCGGCGTGACAAGATCGTCCGCTCCAGCCTCGAGGCCGAGGTGACGGTGCCGACCTTGCCGATCGATGCCGATGCGCTTGCGGAGATATTCATCGTGGCGAAAGTGACGAAGGGCGATACTGTATCCGTCATGCGCACCGATTATGCCAAATGCGGCCGCTGCTGGCGGCTGCTGCCTGATGTGGTAGAGGATGCGGGATTGTGTAACCGGTGCAGCGAGGTGGTGGCATGAAGCAGTTCCCCCTGATCGGGCTTGCAGCGGCCGCGATCGTTTTTCTGCTCGATCAGGCGACCAAATTCATCGTCACCGATGTGCTTGGTCTGGACGTGCTGGCCGGACGGGCGATCGAACTCTTGCCAGTTTTCCGCATTCGCTTTGTGGCGAATGAGGGCGTATCGCTCGGGCTGCTGACGGCGGGCAGCGATGGCGCGCGCTGGGCGTTGGTAGCGCTGACGTCGGCGATCGCCGCAGGCGTGCTCGTCTGGATGTTTCGTGAACGCAACCGGCAGGATCAGTTCGCGCTCGGGCTTGTGCTTGGCGGGGCGCTGGGGAACATCATCGATCGTGCCCGGTTGGGCTATGTGGTCGATTTTGCGGATTTGCACATTGGCGAGTGGAGCCCGTTTTTGGTCTTCAATCTGGCCGATGCGGCGATTACGATAGGTGTATTGGTGCTGTTGGTGCGCGCGATCCTGGTGCGCGATAGGCCGGCGGCGAAAGTTTCAGTGGAGAATGGCAATGCGTAAACTCACAGGGCTCGTACTGGGCCTGGGCCTGACCGTTTTCCTCAGCGCCTGCGGTGGCGGCAGCGGTCTCAACCGTGCGCGGCCCGATGAATTCGCCGTGGCGCGCCAGGCGCCGCTTGTCATTCCGCCCGATTATTCGCTTACCCCGCCCAAGCCCGGCGCTGCGCGCCCGCAGGATACCGGCCCAAGCGCGCTTGCGCTTGAAGCGATGTTTGGTGGTGCGGCGGCCCGCAGTGCATCGGAAAGCGCCCTGCTGCGCTCGGCCGGCAATGATGTTGCAAGCCCCGGTATCCGTTCGGATGTGGGCGATCCCGAAACGACGGTCGTCGACAAGGGATCGACCACGCGCGACATCGTGGCGGCGCCTGAGGGCGACGGCCAGGCAGCGACGACCTCGACCCCGAAGTAACCGCTGCATTGCCTAGTGGCCAACCGGCGAGCAACGCCTCGGAAATCTAGGTTAAGGGTCTCGACACAGATTCGGCGCTCGTTGTGACCTAAAAACCGAAGTCTGTAACGAAAGCCAGAAGGCTCACGTCCAGACCGCTGATAGGGGATAGAGCGCGATCAGCCAGGCCAGACAGGCAAGGATGATGCGGCGATCCGCGGTGATGATGGCAATCAGCGTGACGGGAAAGAATGACCAGGTCAGGATCGACGATCGCAGGTCAAGGCCAGATGAAGTCGCTCCAAGCCCGATCACCGTTGCAAGCAGCACGACGTTGCAGATGAAAATCCCGCCCAGCACCTTGCGCCGATGCTTGTCGAAATGCGCGTCGAGATCGTCCCAGTCCGAAAGGTCATCCGGGAAGATCAGCGACGTCGATACATAATAGATCGCCGTCACCACAAAGCCGCCGAACAGCACCGGCCAGCTGATCGGCAGCCGATCCCGCAGCGCCCAGCCATACATCCAGAATGTGACGACGTCGCACGAGACGAAGATGCCGAGCAGCGCTGTCGACCAGCCGATCCGTACCCGGTGCCCCGCCTTGATCGACCGGGAAAGTCCACCCAGCCCCTCGGCAAGGGCAAGGCCGAGCAACAGGCCGAACAGCGAAAAAACGAACTCGAACCCGCTCATGCGTCAATCGCCCTCACGATCACCACTCACCTGCGTGGTTGCGATTATCGCCGTGATTGGCAAGCGCTGTTTGTTATGGTGTTTCCGCTATCCCGCCCGAAAGCGCTCAAGCCCCGCCGCCAGATCGGCGATCAGATCGGCCGGGTCTTCCAGTCCGATGCTCAGGCGCACGAGCGGCCCGTTGAAATCGGGCGTGGTGGCGGTGCGGTACCGCTGCGGATCGACCGGCAGTGCGAGGCTTTCGAACCCGCCCCAGCTATAGCCGATGCCGAACAGCGCCAGCCCGTCGATCAGGGCCGCACGCGCCTTGTCGGTCCCGCCGTTCAGCTCGAAGGCGAACAGCCCTGACGATCCCTTGAAATCGCGGAGGAAATGCGCGTGGCCGGGGCAATCGGGCAGCGCCGGGTGGAACACGCGCGCCACTTCGGGCCGGGTTTTGAGCCAGTGGGCAATCTCCAGCGCCGATGCCTGATGCTGTCCCAGCCGCAGCGCGAGTGTGCGCAACCCGCGCGACCCCAGCCAGCAATCATCGGGGCTGGCAATCTGCCCGAGCTGGAACGCGGTATCGCGGAGTGCCGCGAAATGGCCGGGCCCGGCGGTTACCGATCCGAGCATCGCATCCGAATGGCCGACGATATATTTGGTGCACGCCAGGATCGAGAGGTCGATGCCCATGGCGATCGCGGGCAGGAACAACGGCGTCGCCCAGGTATTGTCGAGCAAGGTCACCACGCCCCGCGCCTTCGCCGCCGCGATGATGGCGGGCAGATCGGGCACCTCAAAGGTCAGGCTGCCGGGTGCTTCGATCAGGATGGCACGGGTCCGGTCGCCGATCAGGTCGGCGATATCCGCCCCGATCATCGGATCGTAAAAACGCGTCGTGATGCCCATCCGCTTGAGCAACCCCATCGCCATTGATCGGCTAGGGTCATAGGCGGTGTCGACCATCAACAGCTCGTCACCGGGCGACAGCACCGACAGCAACGCTCCGGCAATCGCCGCAACGCCTGAGCAGTACAGGAAGGTGCCCTCCGCGCCGGGTTCGAGCTCGGTCAGCGCGTCGGCGAGCGACCACTGGGTCGGCGTGCCCTTGCGGCCATAGAACAGGCGGTGGTGCGTATCGCGGCCCGCCGCGCGCAGATCGGCGACATTGTCGTACAGAATCGTCGAGGCGCGCCAGACCGGCGGGTTTACGATGCCCGCGGTCCATTCGGGGCGGCGACCGGCGTTGACAACCCGGGTCGCGTCACCGCGCCCCACCCCGTTGGGCGTTTTGTCCGACGGGCCACCGCCCTGTTCGCTCATGCAGCGCCCGTTGCCTTTGGCGTGGAGAGGTCTGCACCCCATTCGGACCAGCTGCCGTCATACAGCGCCGCTTCGGTCCCCAGCATGTGCGCGCCGAACACCAGCACCGATGCCGTAATGCCTGAGCCGCAGGTGCCAACCAGCGGGCGCGACAGATCGATGCCGGCATCGGTGTACACCGCCTTCAGCGCGTCACCCTGCTTCCAGGTGCCATCGGCGTTGAACAACTGGCCATAAGGAATGTTCTTCGATCCCGGGATATGGCCGGGCATCGTCGCGGGGCGCGGATCGGGCTCTTGGCCCGTGAAGCGCGCGGCGGAGCGGGCGTCCATCACCTGTTCGGCGCCGGTTTCGACATTGGCCTTCATTTGCGCGAGCGTGCGGACGCCCTTGTCATCGGCCCAGACGGTGAAGTGGCGGTGGCGCAGCGTTTCCTTGCCGCTCTTCGTCGCGCGCCCCTCGGCCTTCCACTTGGCAATGCCGCCGTCGAGGATCGCAACGTCATGCGCGCCGAACGTGCGGAGCATCCACCATGCGCGGGCGGCGGTGTGCAGCGGCGAATCGTCGTACAGCACGATGCGGCTGCCATCGCCCAGCCCGAGCGACTGCATGCGGCTCGCGAATTTTTCAGGCGAGGGCAGCATCGTCGGCAGCGGGCTCGACGTATCGGCGATTTCGGCCAAGTCCATGAACACCGCGCCGGGGATGTGCGCGGCTTCATATTCGGCGAGCGCATCGCGACCATGATCGGCAAGGAAATAGGTCGCATCGACGATACGCAGGTCGCTTGCCTGCAACTCGGCTGCCAGCCATTCGGTCGTTACCAACGCGTCCATCATCATCTCCTGGATTCTTTGTTGGCGTTCCCTAGCGCTCGACTTGCGCCCCGTCGAGACGATCCAGAAAACTTGCCGCCGATGCGCGCAGTTCGGCCTGAATTTCCGGCGTCATCTTTGCCCAGTTGCGGTACGGCATCGCAAGCCGCTGGTTGCCTGCCAGTTTTTCAGCGTTGCGCGCCAGGAAATCCCAGTAGAGCGCGTTGAACGGGCAGGCATCGGGGCCGGTACGCTGTTTCACATCATACCGGCAGCGCCCACAATAATCGGACATGCGGTTGATATACGCGCCCGACGCGGCATAGGGTTTCGACGCGAGCAGCCCGCCATCGCCGAACTGGCTCATCCCCAGCGTGTTGGGGAGCTCGACCCATTCATAAGCATCGGCATAAACCGCCAGATACCAGCGATGCACCTCGGCCGGATCGACGCCGATCAGCATCGCAAAATTGCCGGTGATCATCAGCCGCTGGATATGGTGAGCATAGGCGAAATCGAGCGTCTGGCCGATCGCCTGTGACAGGCAGTGCATATCGGTGTCGCCGGTCCAGTAGAAATCGGGCAGCGGGCGAGTGGCGTTCAGGAAGTTGCGGGTCGCGTAATCGGGGCCTTCATGCCAGTAGATCCCGCGTACATATTCGCGCCAGCCGATGATCTGGCGGATGAACCCTTCGGCGGCGTTGATCGGCACATCGCCCTCATGAAACCGCGCCTCCACCGCTTGCGCGAGTTCGAGGGGGTCGAGCAGTCCGCTGTTGAGATAGGGCGACAGCAGCGAATGCCACAGGAACGGCTCGCCGCTGAGCATCGCGTCCTGATAATCGCCAAAGCGGGGCAGGGCGTGCGCCAAAAAATGTGCCTGCTGGGCAAGGGCATCCGCGCGCGTCACCGCGAAATCGAACCCGTCGAGCGACCCCGGATGATCGGCAAAGCGATCGGCGACCAGCGCCAGCACCTCCCGCGTGATCGCATCGGGCGCGAATGACAGCGGGCGCGGCATCGCCGGATCACGCGGCGCGGCTTTGCGGTTTTCGCTGTCGAAATTCCATTCGCCGCCGACGGGTTTGTCGCCGTCCATCAGCAACCCGGTCTTGCGGCGCATTTCTCGGTAGAAATACTCCATCCGCCATTGCTTGCGCCCCTTGGCCCATGCCGCGAATTCGTCGAGCGTGGCGATGAAACGCGTGTCCGGTCGCACATCGACGGGGATACCGAACAAGGTTTCCCAGCTGTCGATCATCGCGGCCACCCGCCATTCGCCCGCTGCCGTTACGACTATCCGGTCGGGCGCATGCCGAGCAATCGCGCGCGCCACTTCTCCCGTAAAGCTGCCGCTATTGTCGGGATCGTCGAGCCGCACATAATCGACCCGCCATCCGGCATCGCGCAACGCATCGGCATGGTGGCGCATCGCCGAAAAGATGTACGCGATCTTGCGCTTGTGATGCGCGACATAGGTGGCTTCGTCGATCACCTCGATCATCAGCAGTTGCGCGGTCGCCGGATCGGCATCGTGCAGACTGGATAGCGACATCGACAATTGGTCGCCCAGGATGGGAATCAGTGTGGTCATCATTTCCTTTCGGCGTGCCCCGCGATAAATGCCAGCGGATGACACCCAAATTCCTTGGCCAGGCGAGTGCCCTGCCTGAATCGCCCGAAGCAGCCACGCTCGATTATGTGCCCAATCCGCGCCCCGGCAGCCCCTATATGGTGCGGTTCGTGTCGCCCGAATTCACCTCGCTCTGCCCGGTGACCGCACAGCCCGATTTCGCGCATCTGGTGATCGATTATGTGCCGGCAGCGACGATCGTCGAATCGAAATCGCTCAAGCTGTTTCTGGGCGCGTTCCGCAACCATCAGGCCTTTCACGAGGATTGCACGGTCGGCATCGGCCAGCGACTCGCGGAGGAAATGCAGCCGGTCTGGTTGCGGATCGGTGGCTATTGGTATCCGCGCGGCGGCATTCCGATCGATGTATTTTGGCAGACTGGTGCGCCGCCTGAAAATGTCTGGATTCCGGCGCAGGATGTGCCGGGGTATCGCGGACGCGGCTGAGCCTTAGCGTCGCGATCGGCTAATCGTGTTGCGTTGCAACATTATTGCAACCATATTGCGTGGCAGCAGTTTCTGTTAACGAAGGGTCCATGCAGGATCCATCGTTAGGCTCGTGAAAGGGCGCGCGTATGGAGCGGGTATCGGCAATCGGATCGGGCATTGGCCATATTGCCTTGATCGGCAATTTTCTTCCGCGCCAATGCGGTCTGGCGACCTATACCACGGACACATTTCATGCGCTGAAGGCTGAATTTCCGGCCATGCGCGTCGATGTATACGCGATGGACGATCATCCTGGTCGCTATGATTATCCGTCCGACGTGACGGCTGCCATCGCCCAGCATGATCTGGCCGCATATCTGGAGGCAGCGCGAGCAATTGAGGCGAGCGGGGCTCAGGCGGTTTGGCTGCAGCACGAATATGGCATTTTCGGCGGTCGTGCGGGTGATTTCATCCTGACAATGCTCGATCGAATTTCGCTGCCCGTCATTGTCACGCTTCACACCATCCTTGAAAAACCAAGCCCCGATGAGCGCCGGGTGATGGAAGGTCTGTTGCGGCGGAGTGCACGCGTGATCGTCATGGCGGAGCGCGGGCGCGACATTCTCCACCGCGTCCACGGTTTCAGCGGCAAAGCAGTGGTGATGATCCCGCACGGCGTGCCCGATCGTCCCTTTGCCGATCCCGACAGTTTCAAGCCGCGTTTCGGCTGGGAAGGCCGCAAGACCGTGCTCACGTTCGGCTTGCTCGCACCGAACAAGGGCATTGAAACGCTGATCGATGCGATGCCCGCGATCATCGCGGCGCAACCCGATGCGCTCTATATCGTGCTTGGCGCCACCCACCCCAATCTGGTCGCGCATGAGGGCGAGGCGTATCGAGATCGGCTGAAGGCGTTGGCGGCAGCGCGCGGGGTGCTTGATCACGTCCAGTTTATCGACGCCTTTGTCGAGCATGACCACCTGATCGATTATCTCCAGGCGGCTGATGTCTACGCCACACCCTATATCAACCCCGCGCAAATCACCTCAGGGACGCTTTCCTATGCGGTGGGTGTCGGTAAGGCGGTCGTATCGACGCCTTATGTCCATGCGACCGAAATACTGGCCGATGGCCACGGCGTATTGGTGGATTTTGGCGATAGCGCTGCCTTTGCACGGGAAATCATCGCGTTGCTTGGCAATGACGGCAATCGCGCGCGGCTTTCGGCACGCGCCTATGCGCGCGGCCGGACGATGATCTGGTCGCAGCTGGTCGAAACAGCGATGCGTGAGATGACGGCGATGATTGCCGCGCAACCCAAGCGACTGAGCCACCCCGGCGCCGCGATGACGCCGCTTGTCCCTGACTTTTCCGCCGTTGAACGGATGAGCGATTCGACCGGGATGCTGCAGCATTCGATCTATTCGATTCCCGATCGTCGCCATGGCTATTGCATCGATGATAATGCCCGTGCGCTTATTCTGGTCGGCCGGATGGCGGGGCTGGACGAGGCGACGCAGGATAAGTGGACGACGATCTATGCGTCTTTCATCCAATACGCCTGGAACCCCGAAGCCCAGCGCTTCCGTAATTTTATGAATTTCGATCGCACCTGGTGTGAGGATTTCGGGTCAGAGGATTCGAACGGTCGCGCACTTTGGGCGCTGGGGATGACGGCGCGCACTGCCACGATGGCCAAACATCGCGATTGGGCGGTCCAGATGTTCGACATGACGGCATCAATGGCGTTCGAACTGGGCAGCCCGCGCGCGCAGGCGTTTGCAATGCTCGGCGCGGCCGAAATGCTTGATTGCCATCCGGGCCATGGCCTTGCCCGCGCGATCATCGAACGGTTCAGCGCTGATCATCTGGCGCTGCTCGCCGATGCGCGGCGGCCCGAATGGGAATGGTTTGAGATCGTCCTTGCCTATGACAATGCCCGCCTGCCAGAGGCGATGATCCGCGCGGGCGTGGCGCTTGATCGGGCAGACTTGATCGAAACCGGCGTCAAGACGCTGGACTGGATTATGGTACAGCAGACCTCGCCTGAGGGTCGTTTCCGCGCGGTTGGCACCGAAAGTTTTGGCCGAGCCTATGCACCGCCGTTGCCGTTCGATCAGCAACCGTTGGAGGCGCAGGCCACAGTTGAGGCGTGTGCCGCTGCCTACCAGGCGACCCAGGATTGCCGCTGGATCGATGAGGCTACCCGGGCCTATCGTTGGTTTCTGGGGCTGAATGACATGGATATGCCTTTGGCAACAGTACAGGATGGCGGCTGTTTCGACGGTCTGACCCCGACCGGGATCAACCGGAATCAGGGTGCGGAATCGATTTTGGCACTGCAATTGGCATCGTGCACGATTTCATCCCTTTCAAAACTGGCCGGAACCGTGGCAGGACCAACGCACGCCGTGGCCTGATCCGTTCGGATCGGATCTGGATGTCTTGGTGCCGTGATCGCGTGATGGTTTTTGGGGGCATGCCGACCAGTGCTGGAAGTGTTCAACCATCGTTTGCGCTTGCATGCCGATCCCTCACGGGTCGTGGTGCGTCCCTTCCATCTCGCCTGGCAAGCTAATGGCAATGCGCCCAGCCGGACCGAACGGCTGGTGCGCGAAGTGCTGGCGATGAGCCGCGAACAGACGCGCGCGGAGCTCGAGGTCGTGCTCAAGGATTTCGAGGCACGACACTGGCAAACCCGCCGCGTGTTCATGACCCGCTACGAAGAAATTGAGGATCGGCTGGGAATCGACGGCAGCGAGATTGATGATGAGAAGCGCCAGCTGATCGGCGCCTATTTCTGCCACGAATATAGCTACGCCGCCGCCGCGCTGATGAACCCTAGCGCGGTTCCGCATTTCGACCAGTCTGGTATGCCGCAGGGGTCGCAGCGCATTCTGATGTCGATGCGTGCGGTGGGCGAAGGGCATATCTCATCGATCGCGTTTCGAGAGGGCATCATCACCGAACGAAACGAGCTGAAACTCGCGCCCGAACCTCCCTTTGCCACGGCGACTGACATTATCGAAGGCGATGAGCTCGCCATGCCAGAGGGGCCGGTAACCGTGCATCGCCACCGCGATTCAACGCTATCGGGCACGGTGATTTTCCCGATCACGCAGGCGCAGTCGAAAGGACTAGAGGATTTGCGCCTCGTCCAGTTTACGCATGACGATGGCAGCCTTGAATGGCTGGGTACCTACACCGCCTATAACGGATCGATGATTCAGTCGGAGCTGATGCGCACGCGTGATTTTCGTGCGTTCGATCTGGTGCCGATGAGCGGCAGCGCGGCGCGCAACAAGGGAATGGCGCTGTTTCCCCGCAAGATCGACGGCCAGTATATGATGATTGGCCGGCAGGACGGTGAGAATCTTTTTTTGCTGCGATCGGACAGACTGACCCACTGGGAAGAGGGCGAGCGCCTGCTCGAACCGCATTATCCATGGGAGCTGGTCCAGATCGGCAATTGTGGCCCGCCGATCGAGCTGGACGAGGGCTGGTTGCTGCTGACCCACGGAGTCGGAGCGATGCGCAAATATTCGATCGGCGCCGTACTGCTCGACAAGACCGATCCATCGAAGGTGATCGGCCGCACGCGTGAGCCGATTCTGGCAGCAGCGGACCAGGACCGAGAGGGCTATGTGCCCAATGTTGTCTATAGCTGCGGCGCGATCCGCCATGGGCAAACATTGTTCCTGCCGTACGGCGTGGCGGATAGCTCGGTTGCGTTTGCGTTCATCCCGATCGAGGCGCTGTTGAGCCATATGTGATCGGCGTATAGTTGACGGGGGAGAAAATAGTGATGTTCAAATCATTCGCAATCATTGGTGCGCTGATCCTTGCTGGCACCACGCCGGCGCTGGCCAAAGATGCCGCCGTCGAAGCGCCCATCACGCAGTTTCTGGAAGCGTTCAACAAGGGCGACATCGCCGCCGCTGCGGCGACCCATGCCGGGGACTCGCATATCACCGATGAAGTCGCACCCTATTTCTGGGGTGGACATGATGTCGTGCAGCGCTGGGCCGCGGATTACGCCAAGGATGCTGCCGCCAAGGGCATTACCGACCCCAAGGTCGTGCTCGGCGCGCCAACGCGGGAGCTGATCGAGGGGGATCGCGCCTATGTGATCGCGCCGTCGGTTTACACCTTCACGCAAAAGGGCGTGGTGATGCGCGAAGCGGCGCAGATGACCTTTGCGCTGCGCAAGCTTGCCACGGGCTGGAAGATCGTCGCCTGGACATGGACGGGGCCGGACGCAACACCGGTGAAATGAGCGATAAGACCGCGACCACCCTTTGGGCACGAAAGCTTTGGCGAATGTCCACGTTTGCGCAGATTGCGACCGGAAAGACCAAATAATTTCGTTCATGCAACGTTTAGGTGGGCTCAGCTGTTATGGGTGCAGCATCCAGGAGAGAGCCATGAACCGTTTCACCCGTATCGCCGCTGCCATCGCCACCGCATCAGTCGCGATTGCCACCCCCGTTTTCGCGCAAACCGCGCAGGAAGATCAGCGTTTTCAGGCAGCACAGCAGCGTTTTCAGAACGAAATGCAAATTTTCCGCACAGAATTTGATCGTTATCAGGCCGCGCGGAACAATCGCTCGAACTTCCGCGATCCCCGCAACAACGATCCGCGTTTCAATGATCCCCGGTATAACGACTCGCGCAATAATGATCCGCGCTACGCCGATCGTGACGAAGGCGATTACGATCCGGCCCGTTATTATCGCGATGGACCCAATTATCAGGAGCGCGTGCTTGCCGCTGACGATCGGGTCTATCGCGGTAACGACGGCCGCTATTATTGCCGTCGCAACGACGGCACGACCGGCCTGATCGTCGGTGCGCTTGGCGGCGGTATCCTCGGGAACGTGATCGATGGCGGTCGTTCGCGCACGGTCGGGACGCTGCTCGGCGGTGCGCTCGGCGCCGTGGCCGGCAGGGCGATTGACCAGAACAGCAATCAGGTCCGCTGCCGCTAAAGGGCAAACCGCCCAAACCAATCAACCGTCATGCTGAACTTGGTTCAGCATCCAACGCGCCTCACCATTGGTCGATCTAGAGGCGCGGTGGACCCTGAACCGAGTTCAGGGTGACGGTCGATGCGGGGATTAAACCTCCCCTACCGCCCCTTGAACAACCCGCCGAGCACACCGCGCACGATGCCGCCGATCAGTCCGCCGCTCGACGAACCGCGCTTGCTGCCAGTGCCGAATACTTGCTTGGCGACTTCATTCGCCACCGTCCGCGTGATGGTGGTCGTGGCGGTGCGGGTGGCGGACGTGGCGATCTTGTTCCACGGGCTGTTGGCGGCAGCTTTGGCCGCTTCACGTTCCTTTCGAGCGGCTTCTTTCTCTGCCGCGATCCGCGCGCGTTCGGCTTCCTTGGCGGCGCGCGCGTCGACCTTGGCCTGCGCGGCGGCGGCTTTTTCGGCCTCACTCGCCGCCTTGGCTTCGGCGGCGGCGGCGGATGCTTCGGCGGCCTTGATTGCCAGCAATTCCTCGGCGGAATCGGCATCGATCCGCGTGTCATATTTCTCGCCGATCGCATCGGTGGCGATCATCACCCCGCGCTCCTTCGGGTCGAGCGGGCCGACGCGCGACGATGGCGGCTTGATCAGCGTGCGCTCGACGGGGGAGGGCGCGCCATCAGGCTGGAGCAGCGACACCAATGCCTCGCCCACCTTCAGCTCGGTGATCACCGTTTCGACATCAACGCCTGGATTGGCGCGGAACGTGGTCGCTGCCGATTTCACCGCCGCCTGATCGCGTGGGGTGAAGGCGCGTAGCGCATGCTGGACGCGGTTGCCGAGCTGACCCGCGACGGTATCGGGAATATCGATGGGGTTCTGGGTGATGAAATAGACGCCGACGCCCTTCGATCGGATCAGCCGCACGACCTGTTCGATCTTCTCGAGCAGCGCCTTGGGCGCATCGTTGAACAGCAGATGCGCCTCGTCGAAGAAGAAGCACAGCACGGGCTTGTCGGGATCGCCGATCTCGGGAAGATGCTCGAACAGCTCGCTCAGCAGCCAGAGCAGAAAGGTCGAGTAGAGCTTGGGGCTCTGCATCAGCTTGCTCGCGGCAAGCACGTTCACCACACCGCGGCCCTTGTCGTCACACGCGATAAAATCGGCCATGGCGAGCGCGGGTTCGCCGAAGAAGTTTTCGCCGCCCTGGCTACGCAGCTGGAGCAGCGATCGCTGGATGGTGCCGATGCTCGCCTTGGACATATTGCCATAGGTGGTGGTGAGCTCGTCAGCGCGTGTCGCGCAGTGGGCGAGCATCGCCTGCAGATCGTCGAGATCGAGCAGCAATAGCCCCTCCTTGTCGGCGACGGTGAAGGCGATCGTCAGTACCCCTTCCTGTACTTCGTTCAGGTCCATCAGGCGCGCGAGCAGCAATGGCCCCATTTCGCTGATCGTCGTGCGGATCGGGTGGCCCTGTTCGCCGAACAAATCCCAGAACTGCACCGGCGTGTCGGCATAAGCCCAGCTGTCATAGCCAATTTCCTTGGCGCGGGCGGCGAACACCTCATGCATCTTTGTCGTGGGCGAACCTGCCATGGCAAGTCCGGCCAGATCGCCTTTCACGTCCGCTACGAAGCACGGCACGCCCACGGCAGAGAACCCCTCGATAATGCCCTGCACCGTTACAGTCTTGCCGGTGCCAGTTGCGCCTGCGATCAGCCCGTGGCGGTTGGCGCGCTTCAGTTCGAGCGCCTGAGGTTTCCCGCCGCCAGTGCCGATATAGATGCTGGTGCCGTCTGCCATAATCACTCCCTGATCCGAAATTCAGCTATCGCGCGATTTCGGGCGGGGCGGCAAGAGACGAAAACGCCGCCCGTCTCGGGGGAGACGAAGCGGCGCAATCGTTCGCGCGGGTGCGCGGGTTACTTTTTCAGCTTGATCGGTACGAACTGGGCCGGAAGCCGCTGGCGCTGCACATAGAGCAACACGCTGGGGCGACCGTCCTTGATGGCCTGCGCCACGATCGCGCTGAGTGCGGCGGGCGTGGTAACGGCGGTGCCGTTGACCGAGACAATCACATCGCCGCGCTTCAGCTTCTGCCCGGCATCGCTCGATGGATCGGTGCCGCTGATGACAACACCCTTTACTGTCGAATCGACACCGATGTTCTGCGCAATCTGCGGCGTGAGCGGCACCACGGCGAGACCCAGCTTGTTGGCGACGGGCGATGCCGGACCATCACTATCGGGCTGGCCCATCGCATCGTCACCCGGCTGCCCGCCTGCGGCAGCGATCAGGGCATCTTCCGATGGACGTGTGCCAACGACGACATTGATCGTCTGCTTTTTGCCAGCACGAATAATCTCGAGTGGGATGCGCGTGCCCGGCTTTACATTGGCGACCAGATAGCTGAGCGATGCGTCCTGGGTTACGGCTTGGCCGTTGACCGCCACGATAACGTCCCCAACCATCACGCCTGCCTTGTCGGCTGGTTCACCCGGCGACACGCTCTGAATCAGTTCACCGCTGTTCTTGGGCAGGCCTAGCGCCTCGGCGACGTCCTCGGTGAGCGGGCGCATGCCGACACCCAGATAACCGCGGGCAATCGTGGTGCCCTGCATCAGCTTGTCGATGACGGGCTTGGCCTCGCCTGCCGGAATGGCAAAGCCGATGCCGATATTGCCGCCCGACTGACCCGCGAAAATCTGCGAGTTGATGCCGATGACGTTGCCGTTCAGGTCGAACATCGGCCCGCCCGAATTGCCCTGGTTGATTGCCGCATCGGTCTGGATAAAGCGATCATAGGCGCCGCCCTGACCAGTGGCACGGTGCAGCGCGGAAACGATGCCCGCGGTCACGGTGCTGCCGATGCCGAACGGATTGCCGATCGCGATGATCCAATCACCCACGCGGGTGCGCTCTGAATCGCCGAACTTCACGAATGGCAGGCCCTTCGCCTCGATCTTCAGCAGCGCAAGATCGGAGATCGGATCACGCCCGATCAGCTTCGCGCTATATTCTTTGCGATTGGTGAGCGTGACGGTGATCGAATCGACCGATGCCCCGCGCGCACCCGGCGCGACGACATGGTTGTTCGTCACCACATAGCCGTCATCCGAAATCAGGAAGCCCGAACCGAGCGACTGCGCTTCACGCGTCTGAGGTTGCGGGGTGCCCTGGCCCTGGCCTTGCCCGCCGAACAATTCGGCAAAGGGCGTGCCAGCAAACGGGTTGGCGGGCGCCTGCTGCACCTTGATGCTTTGCTTGGTCGAAATGTTGACCACAGCCGGCTGCAGTTTGGCGACCAGATCGGCAAAGCTGATCGGCGCACCGGCACGGGGCGCTAATGCGGCCATTGCGCCGGGTTCGTTCTGGGCGGTCTGGGCAGTGGCGGGCGGCTGCAGCGTCATGGCGGCGGCGGCTCCACCCAACAGGACCGCGCTGGTGATGGCATAAGCGTAACGCACGTTAGTGTATTCCTCTCTTGACCGTCGCAAGACCGCCGTTCCTGGCCTCTTCTGCATGAACGGCGATTGAATATGAACCGATTGTCAGCCTCATTGTCAGCGGGGGCGCCCCGTAAACTGTTTCATATATTCATTGTTGGGTGACAGCACGATCGAGGTTTCCCCCTGCGGCGTAGTGCCATCCCCGATGAACGTCTGGCGGTATGATTTCATGGCCCGATAAAAATCGTAGAAATCAGCATCCTTGTTGAAGCTTTCAGCATAAATCCGCGACGCATTGGCGTCGGATTCGGCGCGGATGATCTGTGCTTGCTTCTGCCCCTGGGCGCGGATCGTGGCCGCCTGTTGCTGGCGTGCCGTTCGCATCCGGTTGAGCGCGCTGTCGAGCGGGCTGCCATCGGGCAGATCGGCATGCTTGATGCGAACATCGACGATCTGGACGCCATATTGCGACGCCAGCCGCTGGAGCCCGGCCTGGATATTATCCATCACCTGGCCACGTTCCGGGCTGAGCAGCGCGGCAAACTGGCGCTTACCGAGTTCGTTCCGGAGCGCCGAGCCAAGCAATGGCCGAAGTTGTTCGGCAATGCGGTCCTCGGTGGCTGAGCTGCTGCCGGTCGAAACGACCGCCTTTAACGGATCGATGATGCGGAACCGGGCAAAGGCATCCACCTCAAGCCGCAGCTGATCGGTCGACAGCACCTGCTGGTTCTCGAGATCGACATCCAGCACGCGTTTGTCGATCCACACGACCTTGTCGAGAAACGGAATCTTGACCTGCAAGCCGGCACCGGTGCGACCGAACGGTACGTTTGGCTTCCATACGTTGTACGTGCCGACCGGCTGTTCGAACCGCAGGATCACGGCCTGTTCGGTTTCGGGCACGATCACAAACGCACTCATCGCGATGATCAGCGCGACGAGCCCGGCGATTGCCATCGAAATCGGGTTCCGGAAAAACGCGGCGTTCACTGGCCTGCTCCCGTCGTTGGATTGGGCAGGGCCATGGGCGCCGGTTCAGGCGCGCGGCCCCGGACGGCCGGCAGCGGCAGATAAGGGACCACGCCGGGCGTTTCGACGACGGTCTTGTTGGTGCGCGCCAGCACGGCCTCCATCGTCTCATAATACATGCGACGACGAGTCACCTGCGGAGCCAGCTTATACTGGGCATAATTCAGATCGAACTCAGCCGCCTCAGCCTGGGCACGTGCCGTGACCTGCTGGGCATAGGTGCGGGCTTCGTTGAGGTTCGATTCGGCTTCCTGCTGTGCCGCGCTCACCTTTTTGAACTCGTCGATCACCTTGTTCGGCGGATCGGCCTGTTTGATCGCAAAGCCCTGAATCCGGATGCCAGCGTTATATTCGTTGAGGATCGATTGCATCAGATCCTGCGCGCGTACGCCGATCCGGTCACGCCCGCTGCCAATCGCCTCGTCGAGCGTGACGGTGGCGACCACGGCGCGCATCGCGCTTTCGGCCACCGCACGAACCGTGTCCTTGGGGTTGCGGATCTGGTAGATATAATCCTGAGGGTTCGCGATATCCCACCGCACCGAATAGGCCAGATCAATAATGTTCTGGTCCCCTGTCAGCATCAGGTTCTCGCCGGTGCCGCCTTCGGGGAAATCCTCCGTCCGGATCGCCTGTACGTCGACCTTCGTCACCGTCGCAATTGGTGCGGGCCAGGTAAGACGGATGCCGGGATCAAGCGTCGACGAATAGCGCCCGAAATAGGCAACCACGCCGCGTTGCTGCGGGGCGATCTGGTGAACGCTGGTGAAAATCACCCACAGCGCGACGATCAGGCCAACGCCGATCATCCACACTGCCTTGCCGCCGCGCCCGCTGGGGAAGCCGGTAAAGCCGCCGCCACCGCCGCCGCCACCCGTACCGCGTGCGCGACGAATAAATTCGTCGAGCGCCGTCGGTTTCGGCCCGCGGCCACGATTGCCGCCTGGCGGTATCGACCACGGATTGCGTGGTCCCTCATTATCATCGCCCGAATTGCCCCAGGGGCTTTTCGGTTTTTCGGTCATCAGGGTGGAGAGGCGCTGCAGCCAGGCCGGTCGGGTCATCATGAACCCCATTATAAGTGTCCTACACGGGAAAAACAGTGGCAACCCGCAAAGACCGTCCTAATGCTGTATCAATGACTGATATTGATGCCTTGAACGCCGCCCTGTTGCCCATCGCAGGGCCCCGCGCCACCGCCCGGCTGGAGGATGGTCGCGCCTCGATCATCCTCGACGTGAGCGGACTGGACCCAACCGCGCGTGACATGCTTGAAGCAGCCGTCAAGCGCTGCGCAACTGCGTTGCCCGGCATATCGGAAGTGCGCGTTGCGCTCACCAGCCAGCGCACCCAACGCCAGATCATCGCGGTCGCCAGCGGCAAGGGCGGGGTCGGCAAATCGACCGTGTCGGCGAATCTGGCGATTGCGCTGCATCAGTTGGGCCGCAAGGTCGGGCTGGTCGACGCCGATATTTATGGGCCCTCGCAGCCGACGCTGATGGGGGTGGAGGGCAGTCGCCCGACCGCGCCCGACAAGCTGTTGGTGCCGGTCGAAACCCCCTCCGGCGTACCGATTCTGTCAATGGGCCAGCTGGTCGCGCCGGATCAGGCGATTGCGTGGCGCGGGCCGATGGCAGCGGGGGCGCTTGGCCAATTGGTCGATGCCGATTGGGGCGATGCCGATACGCTCATCATTGATATGCCGCCTGGCACCGGTGATGTGCAGCTGACGATGATCCAGAAGCACCGGCCGAGTGGCGTGGTGATCGTCTCCACCCCACAGGATCTGGCGCTGATCGATGCGAAGCGCGCGATCGACCTGTTCGTCAAATCGGGCATCCCGATTATCGGGCTGGTCGAGAATATGGCGGGCTATGCGTGCCCGTCATGTGGCGCGATCTCGGATCCGTTCGGCAGCGGTGGAGCGGAGCTGGCCGCCGATATTCTCGACATCCCATTTTTAGGCCGCATCCCGCTCGATATTGCAATCCGCACCGGCTCCGATGCCGGGCACCCGCCCGTTACCGGGAACGGGCCTGAGCGTGCCGCGTTCATGGGGGTCGCGGAAATCGTCCGCGACTGGATCGAACGCGGAGGCAAGCATGCCACTCACATCGGATGACGATATCGCTGCCTTGCTGGCGCGGGTGCGCACGATTGCGCTGGTCGGCGCATCGGACCGGCCTGATCGCCCGTCATATGGGGTGATGAAGACGTTGCAGGATCACGGCTACCGCGTGATCCCGATCAACCCGCAAATCGCTGGCGAACATATCCACGGCGAGTTCGTGTTCGGCGACATGGTGACGCTGGGCGATCCGATCGACATGGTCGATATCTTCCGTAACTCCGCCGCAGCGAGTGACGTTGTCGATTCGGCGATAGCCGTAGGTGCAAAGGCCGTTTGGATGCAGCTGGGCGTCATCAACCCGGAAGCGGCGGCGCGGGCGGAGGCGGCGGGGCTGGATGTCGTGATGGATCGCTGCCCGGCGATCGAGCTACGGCGTCTGAATGTCGCGCGGGTTGCAAGCGCTTAGAGTTTTTGAAAATTTTATCATCCCGTACGTGTCGAGCGAAGTCGAGACACCCTTCGCAGCGCCGGTGACATGTTTCTCGACTTCGCTCGAAACGAACGGGGAATTGTTGCTATTCGAAAAACTATCAGTCCGCTCAAGCCAGAATATGCATCCATAGCGGTGCCCCGGTCAGGCTTTCCGATCCGCGCAGCGTTTCCAGCGCTTTCGCCACCGCGCACTCGGGGCCTTCATGGGTGACGATCGCGACGAGGACGCTGCCATCGGCGGAGCGCCCGCGCTGCATCAGGCTTTCGATCGAGACGCCTGCATCGCGCATCGCCGCTGCAATCTCTGCCAGTACGCCCACCTTATCGGCGACGGTGAAGCGCACATAGGCGCGGCCGCGCCGGTCACCAGTGTCGGCGGGGGATTGAGCGACGAGTGCGGCCGCAGGCATGGCGTAGGGCGGGCCATATTCGCCGCGCGCGATATCGATCAGATCGGCAACCACCGCGCTCGCCGTGGGGCCATCGCCTGCGCCTGCGCCCTGAAACAATAGCCGCCCGACGAAGTTACCCTCCGCCACCACCGCGTTGGTCGCGCCCGTCACATGGGCGAGCGGGTGGCTGACCGGCACGAGATGCGGGTGGACGCGCTGGAACAGACCAGCTGCATTCGCCTCGGCAATCCCCAGCAAGCGAATGCGATAACCGAGTGCGGCTGCCTCAGCGATATCGGCGGCAAGCACGTCGCGGATACCGCCCGACTTCACATCGCCAAAGGCCGGCTGGGTGCCGAACGCGATGCTCGCCAGGATCGATAGCTTGTGCGCGGCATCGACGCCGTCGATATCGAAGCTCGGATCGGCCTCGGCAAAGCCGAGTGCCTGCGCTTCGGCCAGCACATCGCCGAAATCGCGACCTTCGGCCTCCATCTTGGTCAGGATGAAATTGCAGGTACCGTTGAGGATGCCATAAACGCGCGCGATCTCGTTCGCAGCCGCGCCTTCGCGCAAGCCCTTGATCACCGGGATGCCGCCCGCCACCGCCGCTTCGAACTTCAGCGCGGCCCCTGCGGCTTCAGCCGCCCGCGCCAGTTCCAGCCCGTGATGCGCGATCATCGCCTTGTTGGCAGTGACAAGGCCCTTGCCATTCGCCAGCGTCGCGCGGGCAAGCGTGAGGGCGGGACCATCCGATCCGCCGACCAGTTCCACCACGACATCGGCATCGTCACGTTGGGCGAGCGCTGTGGTATCGTCGACCCAGGCAAAGCGCCCGATATCGACACCGCGATCTTTGGCGCGGTCGCGCGCCGAGACGGCGACGATCTCGATCGGGCGACCCGCGCGGCGCGCGATAAGGTCACCATTCGCATCGATCAGCTTGATCACGCCGCCGCCAACGGTGCCGAGCCCGGCGAGGGCAATGCGAAGTGGTTTGGTCATTGAACTTCCCTCGTCACCCCGGACTTGTTCCGGGGCCTACCGGGCAGCTTGCGACCCGTTGGCGTTCGCTAGCGGAGGTGTGGGCCCCGGAACAAGTCCGGGGTGACCGATTATGCCTTCACCAGCCCGATTTCGACCAACCGTTCGTGCAGATAATCATGCGCGGTGATAGGCGTGGGGTAGCGGTTCGGGTTCGCGGCACTGATGCACCCCGGCAGCGTCTCGATAAGAAAATCGGGCGCGGGGTGAAGGAAGAACGGCATCGAATAGCGCGGATGCGCGCGGCGCTCTGGCGGCGGGTTGACGACGCGGTGGGTGGTGGAGGGCAGGACATGGTTGGTGAGCCGCTGGAGCATATCGCCCACATTCACCACCATCGCATCAGCAGGCGGCTTGATCGCCAGCCACTCGCCGTCCCGGTCGAGCAGCTCGAGCCCTGCTTCCTCGGCGCCCAGTAACAGCGTGATCAGATTAATGTCCTCATGCGCGCCAGCACGGACTCCCTCGGCATCGGCGGGGATCGGCGGGTAATGGAGTAGCCGCAGGATCGAATTGCCGTCCTTCACCGCCGGATCGAACCAGTTGCTCGCGAGCCCCAGATGCCGGGCGATTGCTGACAATATCTTGTCCCCCGCCCGGTCGAACGCGGTGAACAAGGCGCTCAGTGTTTCGTGGAACCCTTCGGGCCGATCGGGCCAGATGTTCGGCGGCATCACATCGGCGAAACGGTGCCCAGCGGGCAAATCGCGCCCGACATGCCAGAATTCCTTCAGATCGACGACGCTCGCGCCCTTCGCGATCTCGGTCTTGAACGGGGTATAGCCGCGCTGGCCGCCGCCTGCCGGGAGGAAATAGCGCCGCTTTTCCTCCTCGGGCAGCGCGAAGAATTGCGCGGTATACTCCCATGCCCGGTCAATCAGGGCCTGGTCGATGCCGTGATCCGACACCACCGCAAAGCCGAAACGTTCGAACGATGCCCCCAGCGCGCTGGCGAACCCCTGCGGATCGGTGGCGTCCTGCGTCAGCGAAAGCGCAGGGACCTGGGCGGTAGCGGTATCGAGCATGGGTAAACGTCCGTTATGCGGTTGATTAGCCAACATAGGACGCGGTGCCGGATTCGAACAGAGGGCCTTAGCCCTTGCTGATGACGCCCGTACTATGTCCGGCGGCCGCCGGATTTACGTCGATGTGCACCGGGTTTCCTGCAGGGTCGGTGCCGACCACGGTCGTTCCCTGCTCCTTCAGCATGAAGCCCTTGGCGCCCAGCGTGTCGATGTACCAGCGTCGTACTGTGGCGGGGTCCGCAGGGCTGTCGAACGCCATGCCGGTCATGTCATCTTCTTCATGCGGCATGATCTTCATGTCGATCATTGTCGAGCCGGGATACATTGGCACCGCCGCCATATCGACCGCACTGCCATCGGGCATCGGCATGTCCGTCATGTTGGCCCCCGCCATCGGTTGGGCGGGCGGGCGGGCCGGCTCCGTGCAGGCCGCAAGCGCGATGCTCATGCCCAAGAGTAACGCCGTCGTTCGGGGAATCGATCGGGTCATGCCAGCCTCCAGCGCTTTTGCTCCTCGCTAAAAGGAACCGCCTCGCCGTGGGGTCAAGCACTGCCCGTGTAGCGCACCGATGAAGGACGATACCGCGCCGCGACCGATCAGCCCCCCGCTTTGATCGTGCCGGTCGAATGTCCGTTTGCGGCAGGCTTTACCTCAAGCGAGAAGGGCTTCTTCTCATCATCAGTGCCCGTCAGCATGTCGCCCTTGCGGGTGAGCGTGAATTCGGCCTTGCCAAGATTTTCAGCATAGTAATCGAGCACCTTTTCGGGGGTGGCCGGGCTATCAAACACGATGCGGACGCTATCGTTGTCCTTTTCACCTTCCTTGCCCGCCTTGGCGTTGATGTTCATCGTCGTGACGGTCGAACCGGGATAGAGTTTCACCCCATTTAGGTCGATATCACCGCCGCCCAACGTCAGCTTGGGGAGTGTGAACTTGCCCGAAAAGCCGGGTGCCTTGATCGAGACCTCACCGCTCTTGCCGTCAACGCCAGCCGCGACATTGCCCTCGCCATCCTCGTCATTATCGGTCGCGTTGAAGGTGATCGTGGTGCCTTCCTTGTCGCTGCTACAGCCCGCCAGCGGCAGGGTGAGCGGAACCAACAGGGCAAATACCATCATCGATCCACGCATCGTCAGTCTCCCTCGGTGTGTTGATCTTATAATACACAGGCAATGGCCGATCCGTCAATATATCGAAGGCTTGTGCCCCGGGCGGGGTCGACCATAGCGCGGGGATCGGGCATGGCCGCGCGCATGAATGCGCCCCAGCCCGTGATCGCCCCCGCCAACCCGCCGATCGGTTTTGCCGAATTCGTGGCACTGGTCGCGTCGCTGATGGCGCTGACCGCACTCGGCATCGATGCGATGCTGCCCGCCTTGCCCGCGATTGGCGATGCGCTTCGTGTCAGTGTGGAGAATGATCGCCAGTTGGTGATCGGCATGTTCCTGTTCGGCTTTGGCATCGCCCAGCTGGTCCATGGCCCGCTCGCGGATCGCTATGGGCGGCGGCCGGTGCTGGTGTTTGCGCTTGCGGCCTATGTGATCGCCAATCTGATCGCCGCGACGTCGAGCAGCTTTACCTTGTTGCTGGTGGCGCGGTTCACCGCCGGGCTCGCCATTGCGGCGTCGCGGGTGGTGACGGTGGCGCTGGTGCGCGATTGCTACTCGGGGCGCGCCATGGCCCGGGTGATGAGCCTTGCCTTCATGGTATTCATGGCCGCCCCGGTGCTCGCCCCCAGTGTCGGCCAGGTCATCCTGTTCTTTGGATCGTGGCGGCTGATTTTCGTGATGATCGCAGCCATCTCGGCGGCGATCCTCGCCTGGTTCGTGTGGCGCATGCCCGAAACGCTGCGGCCCGAAAATCAGGTGCCGATCTCGCTGGCGCGCCTCTGGTCCGGCTGGCGGCAGACCCTCACCGATCGCTTCTCGATAGGCTACACCCTGGCGGCAACCGCTTTGCTGGGCGGGCTTTATGGTTTTATCAACTCGGTGCAGCAGATCGTCCATGTGCTGACCGGGGATGATTGGTTGCTGGTTTGGGTTTTCATCGCGGTGGCGGGGATGATGGCGCTGGCGAACCTGCTCAATTCGCGGATCGTGATGCGCATCGGCACGCGCCGCATCTCGCATACGGCACTGGTGGGGCTGATCATCGTGTCGGCCGTGCATCTGGCGATTGCGCTGGCGGGGGCTGAATCGATCTACAGCTTTGCCATTCTGCAGGCGCTGGCGATGGCGTGTTTCGGGCTGGCGACCGCCAATTTCTCGTCGATGGCGATGGAGAATATGGGCGGCATCGCTGGCACCGCCTCCAGCGTGCAGGGCTTCATCACCGTGACGATTGGCGCGTTCATGGGCCTGGTGATCGGCCGCGCATTCGATGGCACCACGGTGCCGCTCTATATCGGTTTCCTGACGCTCGGCCTTGTCGCGCTGGCAATCGTGGCGGTGGTTGAGCGCGGACGGATGTTCCGCCCGAGCTGAGCGCCGAATAGAGCGCCGAATTGAGAGGGGGCCAACGGAACAAGCGCCGTCGCCCGCCGTTGGTTTCCTGAACGGCTGCATTCTTCACATCCCTTCCACGCAGTCATTTTCGGGAGAGCAGGCAATGGTTAGCGGTGGCATGCAAAAACCGGCCGGCGGCACGGGCGATGATGGCTATGATGAGGATGGCTATGACGAGAGCCAGCGCGCCGAAATCCTCGAGGCGACCGGCGGCGGCCCGAGCGACGGGACGATCCTGACCGATCTCGCCCCCGATCTGGGCGGCGATGAAGAGGGTGGGGGGCTCGAGCCGATCGAGGTCGAGGAAAGCGCCAGTGATGGCATAGCCGACCCCGAAGAACCCGATGAGGAAGACGACGATAGCGACGACGACGACGACGATGACGACGTGGATGACCTCGACGATGATGATGAACCCGTCGAACAGGGCGAAGAGGATGAAAACGCCGATTGATTTAGCGCCCGATCGAGTTGGTTCCAGCGTCCCGGACGAAGCGGCCGGTCGCGAGTGTCGCGCGTCGGGTTGATACCGATCGGGGAGCGGCGTAGCCTGATTCCAACGATTGGATCCGGGAGAGAAATAATGCGCGCCACCCCGATGATTGCCGCGTTGCTTGTCTCCATCGCCAGCGGGGCTTCCGCCGGGCCCCGTGATCGTGCCGAAACCGAAATGGCCAGGGATGGACATAGCGCCATCATCGCCGGCCGGCAGGCGGCGTTTAAACTCACACTGGCGAGCTTTGTAGGCTTGAAGGCGGCAATCACGCGTGGCGATGACCCCAAGACGCTGGTGCTGCCCGCCAGCGCCATCGCCGCCTGGGGCAAGGCGATCCCAAGCATGTTCCCGGCGCATAGCGACGGACCGGCATCAAAGGCGCTGCCGACAATCTGGAGCGATGGCACCGCCTTCGAAGCCCGTGCCACCGACATGGCTGCCGCCGCTGACAAGCTCGCTGCGCTCGCCAAAGCGGGCAACGCCGCCGCTCTGCCCGCACAGTGGGACTCGCTTAAGGGCAGCTGCGCAGCATGTCACATCAAGTACCGGGCCGAGGACGTAAAAAATAGACAGTAATCAATAGAGGGGTTCGGCAGGCGATCGGATCGACTTCCGGACATATAATCTAACGGCACTACCCCATTTTGCGTCTCGCTCTGACGGCGGCAGCTATCGAGGCAGGACCCGCATTTTTAAAAATGGCTGAAACGAAAGGTCGATGAAGTTGCCCGATGACCGGGCGACCTCACCCGACTTACTCCGCCGCCACCCCGGCCCGCGAGAACATATCGTCCCCGCCATCCTCATTCGCGATTGCCGCAGGCGTAACCTTCGCCTTCTGACGCTTGTCGAAGCTGTCCCACACGTCGTTCCAGTTCCCGCGCGTCGCGCCCTTCGAATATTCCGTCGCGCGCTGTTCGAAGAAGTTGGCGTGCTCCACGCCGTTGAGCAGCGGGGCGAGCCAGGGGAGGGGGTGTTCCTCGATCATGTAGATCGGCTTCAGGTCGAGCTGGGCGAGGCGCCAGTCGGCGATGTAGCGGATATATTTCTTGATCTCCTTGGGCGTCATGCCGTGGACCGGGCCCTGTTCGAAGGCGAGATCGATAAAGGCGTCCTCCAGCCGCACGGTCGTCTGGCAGACGTCCATGATGTCGTCCTTCACGGCCTTGGTCAGGCACTGCCGCTCCTTCACGAAAGCGTGATAGAGATGGATGATGCCTTCGCAGTGCAGGCTTTCGTCGCGGACTGACCAGCTGACGATCTGGCCCATGCCCTTCATTTTGTTGAAGCGCGGGAAGTTCATCAGCATGGCAAAGCTCGCGAACAGCTGAAGCCCCTCGGTAAAGCCACCGAACATCGCGAGCGTCCGCGCGATATCGGCATCATTGTCGACGCCGAAATTCTGCAGATAATCGTGCTTGTCCTTCATCTCGCTATATTCGAGGAAGGCGCCATATTCGCTTTCGGGCATGCCGATCGTGTCGAGCAGATGGCTGTACGCGGCGATGTGCACCGTTTCCATGTTGCTGAACGCGGTCAGCATCATCTTGACTTCGGTTGGCTTGAATACGCGGCCATATTTCTCGTGGTAGCAATCCTGCACCTCGATATCGGCCTGGGTGAAGAAGCGGAAAATCTGCGTCAGCAAATTGCGCTCATGATCCGAGATTTTCTGCGCCCAGTCGCGGCAATCCTCGCCCAACGGCACTTCCTCTGGCATCCAGTGGATCTGCTGCTGACGCTTCCAGAACTCATAAGCCCAGGGATATTCGAAGGGCTTATAGGCTTTGCGGGCTTCAAGAAGGGACATGGGCGGGACTTTCTTCTACAGATAAACGGGACGAAATTCAGAGCAATCGGTACAGGCTGAACAGGGTGTAGGCGGCGCCCAGCGCGATCAGGCCAAAGCCCATCGTGCGGCGGCCGGTGCGGTCGGCTGGTTCTTCGGTCTTGCCCGAGGATAAGCCCTTGGGCGAACCGGCGACAAAGCCGACCACCCAGCCACCATAGATGATGTTGAGGCCGATGATGACGCCGAACAGATCAAATGCATTAGTCAAAACGAATTACTCCAGGTCCAAAGGGCATAGGCAAAACCGCCTAATATCAGGGCGAGTGCCGCGAGCATCGTGCCAACGATGCGCTTGGCATAGCGACCCTGTTCGGTAGCCCCGGACCGGGTAGCCACGAATACGGCCAATAGACCCGCCACGCTGGCGACGAGCGCCATGATGACGGGCGGGGTGAAGAATGAGAGCGCGCGGGTCATGCGCGTTCCCGCCGGATGACGGTGCGGTCGACATAGACCTTGCGGGTGCGGTTCGATCCGACGCCGAGAAAGACGATGCCGATGAAATAGCCAAAATCATACCAGCCGCCATTGTTTGGCACGGCATAAACGGCAATGTCGGGCACGAAGAACGACAGGATCGCCGCGACCGGGAAGATGAAGCCGTGCCACAGCCCGAGCAGAAAACCGGGGGCGTCGGGCGCGACAGCGCTGCTCGCCTGCTGTGCGCACGCCGCGAGTGCGAGTATCAGAGGTAGCAGCAGGATGGGCGCGCGCAGGGTGTGGGGCATGATCAGTTCCTCAAACGGGATGGGCATGCATCGAAACGCATGGCCACGCGTTCAGGGGGCATCATCAAGGAGCAACGATCATGGCGCACGACCACCCGATCAAGGACCGCATCAAGGACCATATGACCGTTATCGGCGCAGACGGCGTGCCGGTCGGCACGGTCGACCACGTCAAAGGCGAGCGTATCCAGCTGACCAAGACGCATAGCGGGCCGCATGGCGACCATCATCACTTCATCCCGCTCAGCCTCGTCGCCGATGTCGAGGGTGACACGGTGCGGCTGAGTGCCAATGCCGATGTCGCGGTGACGTTCGAAGAGGAAAAATGAGCTTTGGCTGATCCCCGCGCCGCACCCATCGGGAGCGGGCGGGGGGCAGACGTCAGCAAAGGGCGATGCCCGGTTCATTTACTGTTTGTCGTCCTGCGTCGGCGCGTTGTTGCGCAGTCGCTGGGCTTCGGTCACCGGCAAACCGGCCTCGGTCGGGACATAGATCAGGTTCGCCTTTGAGCTCTCCAGCGCCTGGATCTGCAGATAGCGCAGATACCCCTCGGGACCGCCCAGGCTGTTCTGCAAGATGGCGTTCGATTCCGCCGCGCCCTTGGCCCGGATAACTTCGGCTTCGGCGAGTGAGATCGCGCTTTCCTTCTTGGCGCGTGCCTCCAGGATCGCGACCTGACGCGATGATTGCGCCTCGGCCAGCGCCGCCTCGCCTGCCAGCCGCTGCGAATAGACGCGGTATTGCGGCCAGCCGATCAGCAGCAGCAGCAGTGCAGCAATTCCCCCGCCAACGGCGAGCGCCAGGCATCCGACATTATTCTTCACAGCGGCCATCCTCCCCTCGATCCAATCAGATTACTGACAAGCCAAACACTCATCATAATCCTTTTCCTCAAGCTCGATCTGCTTGAGGTCGGGGGTGTTGTCCGCCTCCACCCCGCCGGCAAAGCCTGCGCGTTGGATGCTCTTTGAGCGCAGATAATAGAGCGACTTCACGCCCAGCTCCCACGCACGGAAGTGGAGCATCAGCAGATCCCATTTCTCGACATCGGCCGGGATGAACAGGTTGAGCGACTGCGACTGATCGATGAACGGCGTGCGATCCGCGGCGAGTTCGAGCAGCCAGCGCTGATCGATCTCGAAGCTGGTCTTGTAGCAGTCCTTTTCTTCCTGGCTCAGGAAGTCGAGATGCTGCACCGAACCGCCCTTTTCGAGGATCGAGTTCCACACCGCATCGCTGTTCTTCGATTTCTCGTTGAGCAGCTTTTCGAGATAGGGGTTCTTGATCGACCAGCTGCCCGACAGCGTCTTGTGGGTATAGATGTTCGCGGGGATCGGCTCGATGCACGCGGAGGCGCCGCCGCAGATGATGCTGATCGACGCGGTCGGCGCGATCGCCATCTTGCAGCTGAACCGCTCCATCACGCCCTGATCGGCGGCATCGGGGCACGGCCCCCGCTCGATCGCGAGCTGCATCGATGCCTCGTCTACCTGCGCCTTGATGTGCTTGAAGATCTTGAGGTTATACTGCTTCGCCATCGCCCCTTCGAACGGCAGACCGCGCGCCTGCAGGAAGGAGTGGAAGCCCATCACCCCCAGCCCGACCGAGCGCTCGCGCATCGCCGAATAGGCGGCGCGCGCCATGCCGGGTTCGGCGCGGTCGATATAATCCTGCAGCACATTGTCGAGGAAGCGCATGACGTCCTCGATGAACCCCTTGTCGTCCTTCCACTCATCCCAGGTTTCCAGGTTGAGCGACGACAGGCAGCATACTGCGGTGCGATCCTTGCCGAACTGGTCCTTGCCGGTCGGTAGCGTGATTTCGCAGCACAGGTTCGACGTCGATACCTTGAGGCCAACATCGCGGTGATGCTTGGGCATCGCATTGTTCACATGATCGCTGAACACGATGTACGGCTCGCCGGTTGCCAGCCGGGTTTCGACCAGCTTCTGGAACAGTGCGCGCGCATCCACCGTCGCACGGACCGAGCCGTCCTTGGGGCTGACGAGGTTCCATTCAGCGCCCGCCCGCACGGCCTCCATGAACGCGTCAGGAATCAGCACGCCGTGGTGCAGGTTCAGCGCCTTGCGGTTGAAATCGCCCGAGGGTTTGCGGATTTCGAGGAACTCCTCGATCTCGGGATGGCTGATGTCGAGATAGCAGGCGGCAGAGCCGCGCCGCAGCGAGCCTTGCGAAATCGCGAGCGTCAGCGAATCCATCACCCGCACGAACGGAATGATCCCGCTGGTCTTGCCGTTCAGGCCGACCGGCTCGCCAATGCCGCGCACATTGCCCCAATAGGTGCCAATGCCGCCGCCGCGCGAGGCGAGCCAGACATTCTCGTTCCAGGTGTCGACAATGCCCTCAAGGCTGTCCGGCACCGAATTGAGATAGCAGCTGATCGGCAGCCCGCGCCCGGTGCCGCCGTTCGACAGCACAGGCGTGGCGGGCATGAACCACAGCTTCGAGATGTAATCATAGATGCGCTGGGCATGCGCGGCATCATCCGAATAGGCGGATGCCACACGCACGAACATGTCCTGATAGCTTTCGCCCGGCAGCAGATAGCGATCGTTCAGCGTTTCCTTGCCGAAATCGGTGAGCAACGCATCGCGGCTGTGATCGACCTCCACCGGGAAGATCTGCGGTCGGATCGACTTGGAATCGACCTTTGCTGCGGCTTTCGCCTTCTTCACCGTCGCGGCCACGCCTGCGGTTACATTGGCGGCCGCCGCCTCGATCAGGTTGCTTGCCATATCGCCTGCCACACTGGTTGCCATCTCGTTGGTCGCTTCCTGGCCATCTCTAAAATCCACAGACTCATCTCCCGTGCTGCGAATCGCTTTTTTGCGACCCGCCCTTCGAATCGGGGGTGAACCCCCATGCTATCATCTGGCGAGCCGGAAGGAGAACAAAAAGTGTCCATCCTCGCCGTGGCTCCCCGTGGGAAAGCGTGAAATAGGTGTGCAGCGATTTGGACTCGCGGCACTCATCCTACCAGTGCTTGGGCTCGCCCCCGAACTCAACCACAACAGATTGTGCCCATTCGCGACAGTGCGCAAGACGGTAAATGACAGATTAGGGACTCGGTTCGTCGCTATTTTGATTCGGTTCGTCGGGCGACGAGGAGGGCCGGGAAGCGCGACGCGTGGACTTAAGCGGGGTTGCCGAAAGGCAAGAGAACGAACGGGAAACTGTGATTATTTTTTTGGAGGCGGGGGAGAGGGAAGAGTTGGGTGGGGTTGGCTATCGCCGAACGCGGCGTGCTGTGGTGCCAGGCCTTTTGCGGCTCTACAAAGTAAAGCTGTGCGGCAAGCCGGATTCAGGCGCGGATCTGAAAGCCTATGATTTGCAGCCTAAACTGCGATCTAATGACGCAATGCGAACATTGCTGCGATAGCCAAAAATGCAGATAGATTCCAAACCGCGTGCGCTAATGCCGTACCAAAAAAGGCCGCTTTCAGTCCCAGTCGATCATGCCAAGTGGCGTAAAATGATGCCAATATCGCGAATGAAACACCTCGGCTGATACTTATCCATGACGCCCCATGTAAAAGCCAACCTAGAAACCCCATTATAAAAATGAATAGCAGTTTTTTCCGGCCTTCTGTAAATTCGCTGATCGAGGTGCTAAAATGCATCAAAGTAAATATCAGCGTTTCTAGTCCCGGCGCTATCGAAATTGCGGACAATACTTTTATTTTACTCGACGATGTATTAAATATATCTGACATCGAACCCATATAATTCGGCAATGATATCTTGACCACCAGGCCGGCAAATACAACCAGAAAATTCAAAATCAATGCGACAAGAGCACAAACTAGGCCGCACTTTATCGCACTTTTGATCACGTCAAACGACGAAAAACTCTGCCCACCGCCATGATGATTTGGGGGCATCGCGGGCTATTTCTCCTTTGGCGGCACGCTCGTGACGGCTGCCGCAATCCGCTTGTCAGAAACGGTGCCCTTTCTGGTGACTGCAGGTGCAAGCTCGAACCTTCCGATGGCCGCTTTGGGCCTTTTCCGGGTTGCGGTGTCACGAGCGGATGACATAACTAAAACGTGCTCCTCGCGGTTGAAGAACGCAAGGACTGGCGGGCCGGCAGTCAAATCGTTGGCTCAAGTTTTTGCGCCCGGCGCCGCCCCCCCTCAAGCCGCCAGCGTTGCCAGCCGCGATTCAAGTGCCGCATTCAACTGGTCCGTGTTAAACGGCTGATCAAACGCGATGCCCGCCTTGCCATCAGGGTTCGACATCACGTCGGCGTCGATCAGCTGGTTGTCGATGATCTCGATACCGATCCCCCACCGGGAATTGCGCATGGCGGTGCCGCGCGGGCTTGCCCGGTTTTTCGGCAACCTCGATCAACATGAGCGCTCAAAGGCCAAAAATCTCCCGCGAAAATCTTATCTCACAACGGGCATAACGTGCTTTCGAGATAAATTCCCCCACCTGGGAACTTTTTCGTTCAACATCAGTTTTGTGCCTGCCGTCACAAAGGGATTCCCGGGCGGGAGGGGATTTATCGCTATGTCGCACTCACGCCACCTGCCGCGCTGATGGCCGTCATTCTCGTCGTGGAAGACGATAGCTTCATCCTCGAAAATCTTGGATGGATGATACAGGATTTGGGGCACAATTCCCTGCTAACGAGCGACCTTGCCGGCGCGCTCCTCCATCTGGTTGCCCCGCATCATATCGATGTTCTGTTCGTCGATATCCGCCTGAATGCATTGGTGCTCGGCGGCTACGACGTTGCCAATCAGGCGATCATCCTTAGACCCGATCTGTCGGTGCTCTACACCTCAGGAAGCACGCATAGCGATGAGATGACGCAGCGCTTCGTCCCGGGCGGGCGCTTTCTGCAAAAGCCCTATTCTCCGGCGCAACTCGGATCATCGATCGGCGCGCTCATTCACTAGGATTTCTCCCCTTCTTCACGGCTTTGAAACTGCCAAGGCCAAACACCGGTTCAGGATTTTCATCATCGTTCCACCGACAGAAGCGGACGTACGGGGCAAAGTTTTCGATGCTCCCGGCAGTAAGGCACGGCCGACGGAGGAGTCGATCGTCAAAGCCGACGCACTCCAGAGCGCCATCTTCAACAGTGCCAATTTTTCCAGCATCGCCACCGATGCCAAAGGCGTGATTCAGATCTTCAATGTCGGGGCAGAGCGAATGCTCGGCTATGCGGCAGCCGAAGTGATCAACACGGTGACGCCTGCCGATATTTCCGATCCGCAGGAACTGATCGCACGAGCGCAGGCGCTGAGCGTCGAATTGGCAACTGACATTACGCCGGGTTTCGAGGCCTTGGTGTTCAAGGCTTCCCGCGGCATCGAAGACATTTATGAGCTGACCTATATCCGCAAGGACGGCACCCGCTTTCCGGCGGTTGTCTCCGTCACCGCCCTGCGCGACGTGCAGGAAATGATCATCGGCTATCTGCTGATCGGTACCGACAACACCGCGCGCAAGCTGATCGAGGAAGAGCAAAAGCAATCCGATCAGCGGTTGCGCGATCAGCAATTTTACACGCGATCCCTGATCGAATCGAACATCGACGCACTGATGACGACCGATCCGGCGGGCATCATCACCGACGTCAACAAGCAGATGGAGGCATTGACGGGCTGCACCCGCGATGAGCTGATCGGGGCGCCGTTCAAGGATTGCTTTACCGATCCCGGTCGAGCGGAGGCAGGGATCAAACGCGTCCTTAGCGAGAAATCGGTGACGGACTATGAACTCACCGCGCGCGCGCGGGACGGCAAACAGACCATGGTTTCGTATAATGCGACGACCTTTTACGATCGCAACCGCACCTTGCAGGGTGTTTTCGCCGCCGCGCGCGACGTTACCGAACGCAAGCGGTTCGAACGCGAGTTGCAGCAAGCCAAAGCGGCGGCTGAGAGCGCCAGCCGGACCAAGTCCGACTTCCTGGCCAGCATGAGCCATGAGATCCGAACGCCGATGAACGCAATCATGGGCATTGCCGATCTGCTGGCGAAGACCCCGCTCTCCCCCGAGCAGGACAAATATGTTCAGATATTTAGGCGTTCCGGCGACAATCTGCTGAACCTCATCAACGACATTCTGGACCTTTCCAAGGTCGAGGCATCGCAACTCGATCTGGAGCGAACCGGCTTTTCGCTCAGCGATCATCTGGAGAAGGTGATCGAAATGGTGTTGCCCCGCGCCCATGAAAAAGGCCTCACCCTGGCGTATGAAATCGCGCCAGCGGTCAGCAACGATCTGGTCGGTGACCCGACCCGCCTGCGGCAAGTGCTGCTCAACCTGCTCGGCAACGCGATCAAATTCACCGAGACGGGCAAGGTTTCCTTGAAGGTGGAGCCCGATCAGGATCGTGCCGTGCCAACCGCGTTGCGCTTCACCGTTACGGATACAGGGATCGGGATTGCCGCCGATAAGCTCGCCAGGGTGTTCGAGCGTTTCACCCAAGCGGATTCTTCAACAACACGCCGGTTTGGTGGCTCCGGCCTTGGGTTGACGATCTCCAAACGGTTAGTGGAATTGATGGGTGGACGCATCTGGGTCACCAGCGAGGTCGAGCGGGGAAGCGCGTTTGGTTTCGCGGTTCCATTTGAAATTTGGGCTGCTGCCGATCGGCCCGTCAGCGCACCGATCGGCGCCGATGACGATTCGCCGCTCCATCCGCTGCGTATCCTGATGGCCGAGGATTCCCCCGATAACACCACGATCGCCTTGGCGTATCTCGAGGATACGCCTTATCAGGTCGATGTCGCCGAAACCGGGGCAATTGCCTGTGAGATGTTCAAGGCGGGCCATTATGATCTGGTGCTGATGGACCGGCAAATGCCGGTGATGGACGGATTGACCGCGACACGAACGCTTAGGGCTTGGGAAAAAACCAATGGTCGGCGGCCAACGCCAATTATTGCGTTAACAGCCTCTGCCTTGAAAGGGGATCGGGAGACGTGCCTCGCGGCAGGATGCACGGCTTATTTGACCAAGCCAATCAAGCAGGATGTGTTGCTTCAGGCGATCAGACATTATTCCGCGCCTGGATACGCAGTTTCACGAGACGAAGATCAGCCGGATGCAGCAGAATCACGGGCTGAGCGGCGATTGGCGGCACGAATTCCCGCCTATCTCGAAAACTGCCGGCAAAATGTCATCGCAATGCACGACGCCCTCGACCGATCCGATTTCGGCGCCGTGACGATCCTTGGCCATAACATGCGCGGATCAGGTGGCGGTTTCGGTTTCCCGGCAATCACTGATTTTGGCGCGGGTATCGAAATTGCTTCTCAAGGCAAAAATCGTCGCGAAGTCCGAACGCTTCTTGGAGGGTTGTCCAGCTATCTCGACAGCGACAGAATCGCTGTTTGACACCAACGCGGTAGATCGCCTGCTCAACTTATCGAATAGCGCTGGCCGATGTAATCCGTCCCAACAACCGCCCCGCTCAGGCCGCCAACCGTGCCAACCGCGATTCCAGCGCCGCATTAAGCACATCGGTATTGAACGGCTGATCGAACGCTATCCCCGCCTTGCCGTCGCGGTTCCACATCACGCGGGCGTTCAGCATCTGGCCTTCGATCACTTCGATCTCCAGCGGGGTGTTCTCCGCATTGCGGCCGAAATCGATCCCGTCGATCATCGCGCCGGTGGTGGAGATGTTGCGGATGCGCACTTCGCCTTCGACCGTACCGATCCTGAGCAACGCGGAGCGCATGACGGTGGTGCGCTGGCTGCGGCTGGTTTTATAGCCGATGGCGGTGGCCATGCCGCCGCCGTCGGTGAGCAGCTTGATCACATCCTCCGCCAACAGCGGGCGACCATAGACGAAGCCCTGGATATGACTGCAGCCCAGCTCGCGGATCAGTTCGATCTCGTCCTGCGTTTCCACGCCCTCGGCGGTGGTTTCCATCTGCATCGTCTTGGCAAGCGTGACGATCGCCTTGATGATCGCGGCGTTGCGATTGCCCGCCTGGGCCGCCCCGCGCACGAAGCTCTGGTCGATCTTGATCTTGTCGAACGGCGCGCTGCGCAAATAGCCGAGCGAAGAATAGCCGGTGCCGAAATCATCGAGCGCCAGCCGCACGCCGATCGCCTTCAACGCCTTGAACATCGCCTCCGACGATGCCGATTCGTCAAGGAACACGCCTTCGGTAATCTCCAGCTCCAGCCGCCCCGGCGCGATCCCGGCCTTGGCCAGCGCGCTGTTGACGATGCCGGGCAGCGCAGGGTTGGCGAACTGAATGGGGGAGACGTTCACGCCGACGCGCACATGGCGGGGCCATTTCGCGGCATCGAGGCAGGCCGTGCGGAGCACCCATTCGCCGATCGATTCGATCAGCCCGCAATCCTCCGCCACCGGAATGAAATCGGCGGGCGAAATGCCGCCACGGGTGGGGTGTTCCCAGCGCAAAAGCGCCTCATACCCCATGATCCGCGCGCTTTCGGTGCAGACGACCGGCTGATAGACGAGGTGGAACTGGTTCTTGACGAGCGCGTGGCGCAGATCATCCTCCAACTGCTTGCGGTTCTGCGCGCCGTGGAGCAGTTCTTCGCGATAGAAGCGGTGGACGCCGCGGCCATCGGCCTTGGCGGCATAAAGCGCGAGATCGGCATTGCGGACGAGCGTTTCCGAATCGGCGCCGTCGCGCGGGGCAATCGCGACGCCGATCGAACAGCCGATCGAAATCGTGTTGCCGTCAATCGCATAGGGTTGCGACAATGCCGCGATCACTGACCGCGACATATCCGACAAGGTCTCGACGCTGTCCTCGTCGGGCAGCACGACCTGGAATTCATCACCGCCGAGCCGCCCGACCAGCCCGGCATCGCCAATCGTCCGCATCAGCCGCTGCGCGACCTGTTTCAGCAGCGCGTCGCCGATCTGGTGGCCGAGCGTGTCGTTGACGACCTTGAACCGATCGAGATCGAGCAGCAGCAACGATGTGGGCCGGTAATGGGTGCTCGGCTGGCTTAGCGTCTGATCGAGCGAGACGCGCATGCGCTGGCGGTTGGCCAGCCCGGTCAACCCATCGAACAGCGCGAGCTTGGTAATCTCGGCCTCCGACCGGCGCTTTTCGGTCAGGTCATTGCCGCTGCCGATAAAGCCCTGGAACTTGCCCTGCGCATCGATCACTGGACGGCCTGACATGGACCACCAATTGTCGCTGGTGCCGAACGCTGCTGGCCGCACCGGATAATCCGAAAAGCCCGTCCTGGACGACAAATGGAAGCCCAGGGTCCGTTCGGTGCCCGGGCTGACATTGTCGATCTTGAATATCGTGTTCAGCGGCTGTCCGATTGCGGGCTGATCCGGACCGGATACCGCAAGCGCGACCTTGGGCGATAGATAGGTGATCACGCCGTCGCGGTCGGTTTGCCAGAACCAGCCGGTCCCCTGGGTTTCATATTCATGGACCAGCCGGGCCGCGAGCATGCCCTCGGCCACGTCGCGGCTTTGGTGAATTGCGTGCGCGCTATCCATCAGCGCCAGGCGGCGGGTCGCCATGCCCAGGCATACCAGGCAACCACAGGCAATATAGGTGCCAACGCCGGGCCCCGCCAGGATCGCGATCATCACCACAATCCCCGCCGCATAGCTGAGCAACGCGGCCCGAACCGGGTGCAGCGCCATCGCCGTCACCCCGATTGCCCCGAGCACGGCGACAAAGCAGCCCAGTTCCATGCGATTGATGCTGAGCGCGCCCGATTCCCACAACAGGCTGGTCAACAACGCGCCAAGCCCGGCCCCGTAGATCACGGCCAGGCGGACATGACGAAAGGGTTGCCAATGGCTGGTTGGCGGGCACTTCAACAGAATCAGCGCCAGCAGGCCGAGCGCGATGACCGCGCTGCCCTCCAGCACGATCCGTTCGATCATATCGATGCGTTCGGCCAGAATCACCGATGTTGCAATTGTGGTAACGGCGGCCACCTGCAGGATGAAGGCAACCGTCCAGGCGAGGCTCAATTGGGCAATGGTCGATGCGAACGTGATCGATTCGCTCTCGGTGTGATCGCTGTTGAGTGCCAGCGCCTGCCAAAGCCCGCGTTGCGGCCCTTTTGGCGGGCGTTTGCTTGATCGGCCAATCGTCATGGCGCATTCGTAATGCGCAGAGCGTTTAACTTCGGTTATCAAGGGCGTGGACCGCAGAAGCATCTCAGCAATATTCGCGCGGCTTGGCCATGCGGGCCGGGCTCGATATGACGACGGCAACACCGATGTCACCGGGGGCGACCATGACCGTAATTATCCGCGAAGCCGATTTGATCGAAACCGTGGCCGATGCGCTGCAGTTCATCAGCTATTACCACCCGATGGACTATATTCGGGCGCTCGGTGCGGCATATGAGGCGGAGCAAGGCCCGGCCGCGAAGGACGCGATCGCCCAGATCCTCACCAATTCGCGGATGTGTGCCGAGGGGCACCGGCCGATCTGCCAGGATACCGGCATCGTCACCGTGTTCGTCAAATGGGGGCAGGCGTGTCGGCTCGAGTCCGACAAGTCGCTGCAGGAAGTGATCGATGAGGGCGTCCGCCGCGCCTATCTGCACCCCGATAACAAGCTGCGCGCGTCGATCCTCGCCGATCCCGCCTTCACCCGGCGCAACACGCGCGACAATACGCCAAGCGTGCTGCACGTCGAAATGGTGCCCGGCGCCAAGGTGTCGATCGACGTCGCGGCCAAGGGCGGTGGCAGTGAGAACAAGAGCAAGTTCAAGATGATGAACCCCAGCGATTCAATCGTCGACTGGGTGCTGGAAATGCTGCCGCAAATGGGCGCAGGCTGGTGCCCGCCAGGGATGCTGGGCATCGGCATCGGCGGCACTGCGGAAAAGGCGATGCTGCTCGCCAAGGAATCGCTGATGGGGCCAATCGATATGGCGCAGCTGAAGGCGCGCGGGGCCAGCAACGATATCGAGGCGCTGCGGATCGAGATTTACGACAAGGTCAACGCGCTCGGCATTGGCGCGCAGGGGCTGGGAGGCTTGTCGACCATTCTCGACGTGAAGATCGTTGATTGGCCGACGCATGCAGCATCGAAGCCCGTCGCGATGATCCCCAATTGCGCCGCCACCCGCCACGCGCATGTGACGCTTGACGGATCGGGGCCGGCCTATCTCGAGCCGCCCAAGCTGAGCGACTGGCCCGATGTGCACTGGACGCCCGACAAGGCCGCGATCCGCGTCGATCTCGATACGCTGACGCCCGCCGATGTGCAGGGCTGGAAGCAGGGTGACCGGCTGCTCCTGAACGGCAAGATGCTCACCGGTCGCGACGCCGCGCACAAGCGGATCAAGGACATGCTCGACAAGGGCGAGAAGCTGCCGGTCGAGTTTGCGGGGCGGGTGATTTATTATGTCGGCCCGGTCGATCCGGTCGGCGATGAGATTGTCGGACCGGCGGGGCCGACGACCGCGACGCGGATGGACAAGTTCACGCGGATGATGCTCGACCAGGGCCTGCTCGCGATGGTCGGCAAGGCCGAACGCGGCGCGGACGCAACCAAGGCGATCGCCGAAGCGAAGAGCGCCTATCTGATGGCGGTTGGTGGGGCGGCCTATCTCGTCGCGCGCGCAATCAAGGGATCGCAGGTGGTCGGCTTTGCCGACCTGGGGATGGAGGCGATCTACGAATTCGAGGTGGAGGATTTCCCCGTGACAGTCGCGGTCGATAGCGAGGGGAACAACGTCCACCAACTTGCGCCGCTGGTGTGGAAGGAGCGGATCGCGAAGGAAAAGCTGCTCGAAGGGGCATGATCGGCGCCGGGGCGCGTTATTTCGCGATTGTCTTCAGCATCGCCTTTGTCTTCGGCACGGTGCGGACGGTCTGGCTTGCGCCCGCGATCGGCGCGACAGCGGCGGTGCTGGTGGAGTTGCCATTGATCTTGGCCGTCAGCTTTGGGGCCGCGCGCCACATCATTGCGCGTCGGGTGATCGCGACCCAAGGCGCGGCATTAGGGGCAGGTGCCGTGGCGTTTGCGCTGCTGATGATCAGCGAAGCCGGGCTTGCGGTCCTCTTGTTCGGCCAGTCGATCGGCGGGTGGTTTGCATCGCTTTGGCAGGTGCCGGGGGTGATCGGCCTGGCGGGACAAATGGTGTTCGCGCTGATGCCGTGGTTGGTGTGCGGCGTGATCCGGCTGCGCCGGTAATCCTTCAGCGCCCGCCCGCAACCATTATTTCTTCCACCGCATTGAAGGCCGATCGTGGCCCGATGGGCGCGTCGTCCGCTACCGTGCTGGTGAAAAACGCCACCCCGCGCCGCGTGGCCGGATCGATCCACAGACCCGATCGCAGGCCGTATGCTTCGCCCGCATGGCCGATCCGCATGCGCCCGTCGCCGAACAGATCGTCGCGGCACCCCTCGGGGCTGCCGGGCAGCGCCAGGATCATGACCCCCAGCCCATAGCCGCAGAAAATCCCGCCCTCGATATCGCCATTGCGGCCGTCATAGCGCCATTGCGGGGTGGTCATCACCGTCAGGCTTGGCGGCGACAGGAAACCGAGCTTCTCGCCCGACAGGACCATGCCGAGCCGCGCGAGATCAGTCATGCCGATCCGCATGCTGCCTTGCGGGCCGAAGAGTGCGCCGTTGCGGGCGAGGGTGTAGCGCGACAGATCGCAACTGCCGTCCTTTGCCGCGCCGCCGGGGCAGGCGGGGCGCTGGCCGTGGAGATCGTCGACAGCGACTACCCCCGTTGATCGATAGAGAACGACTGCGCGGCGAACGGCCCGGTCGCTGCAAGTCGTCCAATTGAAGCACGTGTCGATCTTGAGCGGGGTAAACACCAGTCGCGCCATCAATCTGTCGAACCGCTCGACGGTCGCGCCCTCCATCACCGCGGCGATGATGCCGAAATTGAGGTTGGCATAGCTGAAATAACTGCCCGGGGCGTGGGTGGCATCCCACGCCCCCGTCTTTGTCAGGTGCGCGGGCAAATCATCGTCGAGCGCGAGCACATAGCCTGCCCCGTCGCGGACGCCTGCGGTGTGCGACAGCAACTGTCGCAGCGTCACCGGCGTATCGGCAAAGCCGGGGTTGCGGAGCGTCCAGCCGAGATAGGCGGACACATCACGGTCGAGATCGAGCTTTCGCGCCTCGACGAGCCGCATTACCCCTAAAGCCACCGCGAGTTTGGATATCGACGCGATCCGCACCGGATCGTCCGCCCGCACCCGCCGCCGTTTGGCGCGGTCGGCGAGGCCGTGCGCGCGGGCGGCGACAATCCGGTCGCCGTCGAACGCCACCCGGGCGCGGGCGACCTGGGGCGGGAAGGCAACGGCGCTTGCCGACAGCAGCAGGGCGAGAAACATCATCGCGCGATGCTAGGCATCGTAACGGTCGATCGGCAAGATGCCGGGGCTGTCGCGCGTTACGGTATTTTGGGTAGCGCGGGTTGCGACCGCGCGGTGGCTATGACAGGGGGCGGCATGATCGTTCGCGTGCTTCGCTTGGCCGGAAAACTCCTCTTCTTTGCCGTGATCGGGCTGTGCCTTGCGCTCAACATCGTCCCGCATTTTCTTGATGCGATTTATTATCGTGGGCCGGTGAGCGCGCATTTTGATGGTGCGCGGTTCCGCAATCCTGATCGCGACGACGAACTGCGCGCAGCCCCCCAAGCGTCCCGCTCAAGCGTCATCTGGCGCACGCTCACCGGGGGTGGTGGCGCGATGAGCCCGGCCTGGCCTGATCACGTCACGGTGACCCCGCATGCTCTTCCGGCGCGAGTGGCGGGGCAGGAGATGATCGTTACCTGGGTCGGCCACGCGACGGTGCTGGTGCAGACCCAAGGCCTAAACATCCTGACCGATCCGATCTGGTCGCACCGGGCAGGGCCGCTTGGGTTCGGGCCGGGCCGGGTGGCGGCACCGGGGATTGCGTTCGACAAGTTGCCGAAGATCGATCTGATCCTCGTGAGCCATAATCATTTTGATCACATGGATCTCGCTACGTTGAAAAAACTGTCGGACCGGGATCGGCCCCTGATCGTCTCGTCGCTTGGAAATGACGGGGTGATTGAGCAAGCGGGGGTCCCGGCGCGCACGCTTGACTGGGGCGGGCGGCTGACGGTGCGGCCGGGTGTGGAGGTGATCGTCACGCGCAACCACCATTGGAGCACGCGCTGGATCAGCGACCGCAACCGGGCCTTATGGTCAAGCTTTGTCGTGCGCCTGCCCGGGGGCAATGTGTTTTTCGCCGGCGATACCGGCGCCGGTGATCTACGTTGGGCGGATGAAGCGGCAAGCTATGGCCCGGTTCGGCTCGCACTGATCCCGATCGGTGCGTTCCGCTTTTTCGAAGGCCAGATGTCGAGCGCCAGCCATATCGGCCCGGTTGATGCGGTGGAGGTGGTGCGGCGGCTGGGCGCGTCACGATCGATCGGCATTCATTGGGGCACGTTCCGCCTGAGCAGCGAGGGCTATTTCACGCCGCCTCGATTGCTCGCCGCCGCCATGGCCTGCACCGGCCAGCGTGGCCGGTTCGATACCGTGCGGTTGGGCGAACCGACGCGAATTGCGTCCTACGCGTCCCCGGCTGGGACGCCAGCGATGCCCCGGGCGGCGTTGTTGCGCTGTCTTGATACACCGCAAGCGCGCGTAATGCGGTAGGATATGATCGGCAGACGAGTCGCGGGGTGTGCGACGTGTGAGTGTAAGCGAGGGTGTTGTGCAGGTAGCGGAATCGGCTTTTGACAGCAGGCGGCATGAGACCACGCTCGATCGTGCCGGGCTGGCGATTGCGACCGGGGGCATCATCGGCGGGGCGTTTGCATCAGGGCTGGCGGCGATGGGGGCAACTGCGGGGCCCCTTGGCCTGGCGTCCGCCTTTTTCCTTGGATCGTTGCTCTGCGCGCTGGCGATTACGGCGGTGGCCACGCCGGTCTGGATTTTCATGCACCTTTCGGGCCGGCGCCGTGCTGGTCATGCGGCGATGGTCGGTGCCGCGACGGGATTCATCGTGTTCGTTTTTGCCCAGACCTATGGTTTTGGGTTGTTCGATGCCCCGCCCAGCGACATTCAGACGCTGTTGTTCCGCTGGGCGAGTGCCGCCGCCACCAGCGTGTTGCTGGCGGCAGTGGCGGCATTGATTGGCATCATCATGTGGTTCGTTGCGTATCGATCGGTAGAGTAGAATAGCTTTCATTTTTGAAGGCATTGTTCTCCCGCGAACGCGGCAGCCCAGGGCCTCGAAGGCTGCAATCAATTACTCTTGGGGCCCCGTGTTCGCAGGGGAATGGCAAAGCTTCACTCTACCTGAAACCTAGAAAGCGCTCACGCCTTGCCGGGTATGAACTTGAGCGCGGTGCCGTTCATGCAGTAACGCTTGCCCGTCGGCGCGGGGCCGTCATCAAACACATGCCCCAGATGCCCACCGCAGCGGCGGCATTCGACTTCGACGCGTTCGAAGCCAAGCAGCGTATCGGTTTCGGTATGGATTGCCTTGGGCAGGTGCTGAAAGAAGCTCGGCCACCCGGTCCCGCTGTCATACTTCGCCTTAGACGAAAACACCGGCAGCGCACAGCCGGCACAGGCGAAGACGCCCGTGCGGTGCTCATCCAGATAGGGGCTCTTGCCGGGCGTGTCGGTTGCTTCCTGGCGAAGCGTGCGGAACTGAGCGGGGGTCAGTCGCTTCTTCCATTCGGCCTCGCTCAAATTGATCTCATACCGGCGCTTCACCGCCGCCGCAGCGCCTGAGGCGGCAGCGGCGGCAGTGGCGATGGCAATCGTCGATGCAGTCAAAAAGGTGCGGCGGTTCAGGTTCATGTCGGTGCTCCGATGGGTCGTGCCAAGTTACGCATTACCCTGTGGCGCGGATGCATGGCCAGCCCCGCCGACCCCGATTCAGGCAGGCCCCATCCGGAACGCGCACAGCTTGTTGCCGTCGAGATCGCGGAAATAGGCGCCGTAGAACGCCTGCGGGCCTTCATCGCCACGCAGTCCCGGCGCGGGTATCCACCGTCAGCGCGATCATGTTGCCGTTGCCAACCGTCGCGGCGTTCTTGTCATAGGGCAAGGTAACGGCAACGCCGGGCTTGTCCCAGCTTGTGCCCCACATCGTGAAACCGCCGAGTTCATCGCCAAATTCCATGATCCGCCCCGCCCCGATGCTGCCCAGCAGTCCATCGTAAAAGCCCCGCGCCGCATTGATGTTGTTTGTGCCCAAAGTTGCATAGCCAATCATGCCAATTCTCCCTCTTGGCGGGGCAGCACGAGTCGCGCGCGCCCACTTGTTCTTTTTATGTTCTGCAGCGTTGCCGGTCAATCTGGAATAGCGCCACGATGCCCAGATCGATTGCACGCAGCACGCGCGTGCCCCATATGTTCCGTCATGGCCATCCAGATTCGCACCAGCCTCGACGAGCCCGAAACCGGCATCAGCTTCGTGCCGCACCGGCCCGAACGCCCGCCCAAGCTGGAAGGCGGGCGGCGGTTTGTGCTGTCATCCGAATATCAGCCGGCAGGCGACCAGCCGACCGCGATAAAAGAGCTCACCGAGGCGGCGCTGGCTGGCGAACGCGATCAGGTCCTGCTGGGCGTGACGGGCAGCGGCAAGACCTTCACCATGGCCAAGGTGATCGAGACGCTGCAACGCCCCGCGCTGATCCTCGCGCCGAACAAGATCCTCGCGGCGCAGCTCTATGGCGAATTCAAGAGCTTCTTCCCCGACAACGCTGTCGAATATTTCGTCAGTTACTATGATTATTACCAGCCCGAAGCCTATGTCGCGCGCTCCGACACGTACATCGAGAAGGAATCCTCTGTAAACGAGGCGATCGATCGGATGCGGCATTCCGCCACCCGCGCGTTGCTTGAACGCGATGACGTGATCATCGTCGCTTCGGTGAGCTGCCTCTACGGTATCGGTTCGGTCGAAACCTATTCGGCAATGATCTTTGACTTGAAAAAGGGCCAGGTGGTCGATCAGCGCGAGATCGTCCGCAAGCTCGTGTCGCTACAGTACAAGCGCAACGACGCGGGTTTCTCGCGCGGCAATTTCCGCGTGAAGGGCGACACGCTGGAGATTTTCCCGTCGCATTATGAGGATACCGCCTGGCGCGTCTCGTTCTTCGGCGACGATATCGAGGAGATTGTCGAGTTCGATCCGCTGACCGGCAAGAAGGTGGCGAGCCTCGATTATGTCCGCGTGTTCGCGAACAGTCACTATGTGACCCCTGGCCCGACGCTGAAACAGGCGATGGAGGCGATCAAGTTCGAGCTTTCGGAGCGGCTGAAGGAGCTGGTGGGCGAGGGCAAATTGCTGGAGGCGCAGCGGCTGGAGCAGCGCACCAATTTCGATCTCGAGATGATCGCGGCGACCGGGAGTTGTGCGGGGATCGAGAATTATTCGCGCTTCCTGACCGGGCGCATGCCGGGCGAGCCGCCGCCGACATTGTTCGAATATCTGCCCGAAAACGCGCTGCTGTTCGTCGATGAAAGCCATGTCACGATCGGCCAGATCAACGGCATGTCGCGCGGCGATCACCGCCGTAAGCTGACGCTCGCCGAGTATGGATTCCGCCTACCGAGCGCGATCGATAACCGCCCGTTGCGGTTCAACGAATGGGAGGCAATGCGGCCGCAGACCACCTATGTCTCGGCGACGCCCGGCAGTTGGGAAATGGAGCAGACCGGCGGCGTATTCGCCGAACAGGTGATCCGCCCGACGGGGCTGATCGATCCGCCCATCGAGATCAAGCCGGTGGAAGATCAGGTGCAGGACCTGATCAACGAAGCGCGCAAAACCGCCGAGCTGGGATATCGCACGCTGGTGACGACGCTGACCAAGCGTATGGCGGAGGACCTGACCGAGTTCATGCACGAGGCGGGGCTGAAAGTCCGCTACATGCATTCGGACGTGGAGACGCTCGAGCGCATCGAGCTGATCCGCGATCTGCGGCTGGGGGTGTATGACGTGCTGGTCGGCATCAACCTGCTGCGCGAGGGGCTCGATATCCCCGAATGCGGGCTGGTCGGGATTTTGGATGCCGACAAGGAGGGTTTCCTTCGCAGCGAAACCTCGCTGATCCAGACGATCGGCCGCGCCGCGCGCAACGTCGATGGGCGGGTGATTTTGTATGCGGACCGCATCACGGGCTCGATGGAACGCGCGATGAACGAGACAGGGCGGCGGCGCGAGAAGCAACTCGCCTATAACACGCTCCACGGCATCACGCCGACCACGATCCGCCGCAATATCGGTGACATCATCCAGGACGTGGCGAGCCGCGATCAGGTGACGGTCGAGATCGATGAGGACCGCCCCCACATGGTCGGCCATAATCTGCGCGCATACATCGAAGAACTCGAGAAAAAGATGCGCGCGGCGGCGGCGGACCTGGAGTTCGAGGAAGCCGGGCGCCTGCGCGACGAAATCCGGTCGCTGGAGGCGGAAGAGCTGGGGCTGCCGGTGGACGAGCGGAAAGCGCCGGTGATGGGGCGCTCGAACGAGGGGAAACCCGGCACGCGCAAGACGCGGTATGGCAAAAGCCAGAAGATGCGCGCCGGGATGGCGGGGAGTAGTAGACGGGCGCGGTAATTGTGTTTTCTTACAGGCCCCACACCGCCTGACGGGATTGCGCGGTTCAGTTCACCAGTGTATTGCATAATCAACACACCAGTCCGGAGAGTCGCCATGAAGCGTGTAATTGCCCTCTCGTTCAGCCTCGCCGTGGCGGCACTCGCATTACCGGTCGGTGTCAGCGCGCGATCCAATCCATCGGCGACCTCGGCCGCCGTCACCGCGCCTGGTCGCCCGGCCGAGCAAATCAAGCTCGACGCGTCACGCAAGCCTGCCGAAGTCCTCGCCTTCGCAGGGCTGAAGCGCGGCATGAAGGTGGCCGATATCATGGCGGGCGCTGGCTATTATACCGAGATTATGGCGCGGGCGGTGGGGCCGAAGGGGCGGGTGACGGCGTTTGAACCCGTGCAGTTCATGCCAACCGACGACAAGGGCAAGGCGATCTGGTCCTCGCTGATCGCGCGAAACCCGAACGTCACCCAGACCGCCTATCCGTTCGACGCGTTCACCGCGCCTGCGAACAGCTTCGATTTCACCATGCTGCATCTCTCCTATCACGACCTGTATTGGGAAAGCGCACAGTTCAAGGTGCCGCGCACTGATCCGGCGGCCTTTGTCGCGATGTTGTTCAAGGCGACCAAGCCCGGCGGCATCGTCACGGTGATTGATCATGTCGGTGCCAGCGGCGATACCCGCGCGGTGGTGGACAAGCTCCACCGGATCGACCCCGCCGTGGTGAAGGCAGATTTCCTCAAAGCGGGCTTTGTGCTCGACGGCGAAAGCGATCTGCTGAAGGTCGCCGCCGACGATCACACCAAGCTGGTGTTCGACCCCGCTGTGCGCGGCAACACCGATCGATTTGCGTTCCGGTTCAGGAAACCGAAGCGTTAAGCAGCGCAACGCCGTTAATCGTCCGCGATCAGGCTCGTCTTCTTGGTATCAGGCAGCAGCAGAAAGCCGATCGTCGCCATGCCGATCACCGCGGTAACGTACCAGTAAAAGCCTGCCTCCAGGTGCAGATCCTTGAATTTCAGCGCGACATATTCGGCCGTGCCGCCAAAGATCGTGTTGCCCAGCGCATAGGGCAGCGCCACGCCCAAGGTGCGCAGATGCGCGGGGAACAGCTCGGCCTTGATGAGCCCGCTGATCGATGTGTAGGCGGATAGGAGCATCAGCGGCACCAGAATGATCGAAAACGCCGTCACTGCATCGGTGGTTGCCGCTAAGGTGCTGAACACCGGCACCGACACCGCGATGCCGCCAAAGCCGAACAGGAGCAGCATCGGTTTCCGCCCGAACCGGTCCGAGAGATGCCCGAAAAAGGGCTGGCTGAGCATGAAAACCACCAGCGCCATCGTCATGATCTCGGTAGCGGCTTGGCGCGGGAAGCCGCTCGTGTTGACCAGGAATTTCTGCATGTACGTCGTGTAGGCGTAGAAGGCGCAGCTCCCCCCGCCGCTGATCGCGGCGACGATCAGGAATTCGCGCGGGTGCGCCCGCCACAGGCTGAGCGCGGTCGATTTGGGGCGATCCTTGTCGAGATTTTCGAACGCCGTTGTCTCCGCCAGCTGTCGCCGCAGCATGTAGACGAGCAATGCCAGCGCCGCACCCAGCGCAAAGGCGATCCGCCAGCCCCAGCTTTCCATCGCCGGCTCATCGAGCAGCGCGACGAGGATCAGCGTGACCCCGGACGCGAGCAACTGCCCGCCGATCAGCGTGAAATACTGGAAGCTCGCCCAGAAACCGCGGCGCTGGCGGGTCGCCATTTCGGAAAGATAGGTCGCACTCGCGCCATATTCGCCGCCGACGGACAGCCCCTGCAGCATCCGCGCGACGATCAGGATCGTCGGCGCGATGATGCCCGCCTGCGCATAGGTCGGCGCGACCGCGATCATCAGCGATCCACCACACATCAGCCCCACCGATACGGCGAGTCCCGCCTTGCGGCCATGTTTGTCGGCATAGCTGCCCATGATCCACGCGCCGATCGGTCGCATCAGAAAGCCGACCGCAAAGATCGCAGCCGCGCTCAGCAACTGCGCGGTCTGGTCGCTTTTCGGGAAGAAACTCGGTGCGAAATAGATCGTCAGCACCGAATAGGCGTACCAATCATACCATTCGACGAGGTTACCTGCCGATCCGCCGATAATCGCCTTGATGCGTTTGCCGTTCATCATTCCTCCGCCGTGCCCTAACTTGCCCAAGCATGGGACGAAGGGAAGCGCTTTATCGGTGACGACGCGTGATGCGTGGTTGAGCGCGCGCGCCGCATCGCCCATAGGGAAGCCATGTCGTTCAGCCGCGCGCCTTTTCTGTTGCTGATTGCCGGTGCCGCCATGGCGAGCGCTCAGGTGCCGACCTATACGCCTGCGCCGCCGCGCACGACTGGCCCGGCGCCGTTTTCACCAAGGCCGACACCGACACCGACGCCAATGCAAACGGCCGCACCCGGTCCGGCCCCTTTTGCGCCAAGAACGTCCCCGCTCGCACGTTCGCCCTATGCGCCCGCCTACACACCACCCAGCGCACCGGCCCTTCCGCCCGCACCTGCACCTGCACCCCCACCCGCCTTCACGCCAGCCCCCCCGCCAAGCGCGCCGCCCGCCTATCGCGGTGACTGGCGCGATTGGCCGCTGACGCCGGGCAACTGGGTGTACCGTCAGGATGCGCGCGGCAGCATCGCGCTGTTCGGCGTGCCGGGTGCGGATGCCGAGTTCACGATCCGGTGTGATCGGATCGCCGGGCAAATCTATATCTCACGCAAAGGCGCGGCTCCCGGCAATGCGCCGGTCACCTTCCGCACGTCGAGTTCCTTACGCACCTTGGCGATGCAGCCAACCGGCGCGACGCCCGCGTACATGGCGCTGACGCTGTTTCCGCGCGATCCGCTGCTCGATGCGATCGGCTATAGCCGGGGGCGGTTCGTGGTCGAACAGGCGACCCTGCCGACCCTGGTGATCCCCGCCTGGGCCGAAACGTTGCGGGTGAGCGAAGATTGCCGTCCGTGAAATCGGTTCGGCTGGCGGTGCTTGTCGCACTCGCCGGTTGCTCGCCTGACGCGCCCCCCGCGCCGGAAGCGGGCACCAACCAGATGGAAGCCGTGACGATCCCCGGCCCCGATGCGCAGGTCGCGGCGGGCAGCCTGCCCACGCCCGAGCTTGACGGCGTGGCGACGACGCCGGGCCGCTGGCGGCGCGACCGGGGACCAACGGGCGATGCGGTGATCTTTGCCGATCGCGGTGGGCGCACTTTGTTCGGCATGCGCTGCGCCCGGGCCAAGCAACGCTGGCTGTTTGTGCGCGCAGGGGATGTGGGCGGGGCGGGTAGCATGAAGATCGTCACCGCATCGGGCGCGGCGAGCTACCCCGTGCTGCCGCGGGCCTTTGCCTCTGGCGTCATGGCGGTCGCCCCCATCGATGATACGTTTATCGCCACCTCGCTCGCGCAGGCGAACGGGCGGATCGGGGTGATGCTGGGCAGTGGCGCGGTGCTCGCGATGCCCGCCGATGCGGTGATTGGCGATGTGGTGAAGGACTGCATGGCGAACCGCCGAGCACAGTCCTCTTGAATCGCCCAAAACAAAAATAATTACAAGACTTGTAGTTGCCGAACGCATGATTCAAACAGGAGTCGTGCCCAGGCAGGGCACGGTGTTTCAACTAGCGAAAGGAGGTGATCCGATGTCTCATGGTTCAGCAAAGGGGTCGGTTCAGTTCGTTCGGGGGATGCGGCGCTGATCCACCGGGCCTGACGGGGGGAATTCTCCCCCAGTCAACGTACAGGCCCACAGGATTGGCGGCTCGCATGGTCTCCCGGGCTGGAGCTTCCGGCCGCTGACCATGTCAGGAGGTTGCCGGGGTGGTGCAATTGGCACCCCCCGGCAGCCTCTTTTCATTTGTGGGGTTGGTGGGGGATGGGAGCGTTGGCTGTTGGCAGGTAGCGGACTGTCTGCAACTGGGCCGTGATCGGCAAAAAGCGGACATCGCCGCCGCAGCAAGAATCGGGCCGTCAGTGGACGGTCGGCTCCGCATTCGCCCGCATCGGAAGCGACCGGGGCTACAGAGCTAAGCTATACAACAAAATGAGCAATAGAGTTTAGCGGGCCCGCACCACAAGCCACCCCCGGACAAATCAACAACGCCTAGCGTTCCGCTAAATAAACCCTTAAAAAGGTCTCTTACTGCGCAATGATGGGGCTCGTGAATGTCTGAGCAGGATGACGTTCTGGCGCGCGAGGTTACGATCGCAGCCAAGTTAGAAGAAAATGGCATAACTCTTCGCACAAAGAGCCGTGCTGTCGCGGCGCTTGATAGGCTGGTTGGTAGCTTTTTTGATCTCCCAGCAGCGTTCTTCGAGGGCGTTGCGCGAAAGAAGCGTTTGAAGGATGAGATTTACGAACGCCTGAAAAATGCACAAGCGCAGGTGGCGGAGCAACAGATTGCTGGATCACCTGCACTAGGCACCCCCCTAATCAATGACATTCTTGAAGACCGGGCTCGGAAACAGGCCAATGTAGCGTGTGTAGCGGTTGAGGCGGTTGACGCGATCAAGGCATTACCGCCACCTGAGACGGACGCAGGTGCTGGAGCTCGTGATGCTGCAGAGGAAGAAATCGACGAAGACTGGATGAACCAGTTCACCCGATTTGCCGAGGACGCCTCCTCCGAACGTCTCCAACAGGTTTGGGGCCGCGTCCTTGCAGGCGAGGTCCGGAAGCCAGGGAGTTTCTCGCGCCACACGCTCCGGTTCATCTCGGAGCTCGACAAGGAAACAGCAGAAAACTGCGAGTTTCTGGCTCGCCACCGCATCGGGCCGTGGGTGTTTAAGGGTGAAATGTGGAACTCTGGACGCGAATTTCTCGTCAGCGTGGACTTGCAGCGGCTTGGGATCATCGAAGGTGCGACCGGAGTCGGTGGCCCGCAGCAAAACTTTACTGTGGACGCCAATGGGCACGCGGCGATTGCCGGCGATGCATGGGGCTTGTTGATCACAGGCACGCCGGGAGCCACTTTGACTTTGCAGGTATTCCTGCTCACGCGCATGGGACAGGAAGTAATGACCCTTGTTGGTGGTGCGAATGAGAAGGAGGAGCTCCAGGAAATCGCCAACCGGTTAGACAAAGAAAACGTTCAAGCGATCGCACTGGGCCCCATATTGAAGCTTCCCGACGGAAGGGTGAACTTCTCGGCAATGCAGCCCATCTGGGCGAAGGACGCCTCAAACTCTGCAAATGCATGACACCATCGGCCCAAATCGATTGCGACTAAGGTTCAGCAAGTGAAATACTAGGGCGACGAAGTCGCGCTTGAGGCTTTAAGACTGCGCCGACCGCTTTCGGCAATTCGAAATGCAAATGCGAGCGACCTCTGTTGACGCGATTCCCGCCATCTGTCTTATCCGCCACCCCCGGACTCGTTTCGGGGCCCATGCATCTATACTGGCGGCATCGATTGTAGCGCGGTGGATCCCGGAACAAGGCTCTCCTGAGCTTGTCAAAGGGACCGGGGGGCGATGGCGGGTGGGTGGCCGCTGGCCGCAACTTTCCTACATCGCTGAAAATTGCTACAAACTTCTCTGCTCTTTCAAATCGTCGGTTTTCTGCAACACTCTTCGCATGCCAGCGGAGTTCTGCGAAAAAGTGCTCGAGACCCGCAACTTCCGCAACTTCACATCGGCGTGTGCATTTTCCACGGTGCCGATTTCAAGCCGCTTACCCAGGGCAACCTGATCGACCATGCAAACTTTACCGCGCCAGCCGCAGCACCGCGGTGGGCGCGCTTTTGAGGGTTGGTGTTGCCTGCCAGACCATTGTCTTGCGCGCCCCCGCTGTTTTCACCCCGTCCTCGTTGTTCTGACTGACGATTTCCGCATCGGTGTCGAGCGTGAAGATGCCGTCCAGTCTGCTCGGCCCTTGCAGCGATTCTGCGCCCGGCATGCCGGAAATACCGGGTGACGCGCCCGTGCTCTCATTGCCGAAAGCAGGGGCTTTGACGCGGACCACGCCGTCCTGCCGCAGCTCGATGGCGATAAAGGGCAGGATCACCTCGGCATCGATGTTGAACGGCCAGACGAACGCGTGGTCGAGCCTGCCGGACACGGCATAATCGATCATGAACACCCCGTCGCCCAGATAGGCGACCTTGCGGTAGCCAGCTTCTTTGCTCAGCTTGGCCGCGATGGCGCGGTTCTTGATGTCGGCTTCGGCCTTTTTCTTGGCTTTGTTCTTTGCCGTTTCGGCCGGATCGTCCTCGCTGCTGCCCTTGTCGCTCATCATATCGCCATCGGACTCGGCATTGATGACTTCACCGACATAGCTGAACGCAAAGCTGCGATCGGCATTGACCGTCAGCGTCGAGGTGAACTTGCCCGGCGCGAGTACGCAACTGGCAAGCGCGAGCGGCAACAGCAACAAGGTGGCGAGGCGAGCGAGCAGCATCTTCATTCCCCCAGGATCAGGGGCAGAGACTAACCCCGCGTCGCCACCGCATAAAGCGCAATCGCTGCCGCGTTCGAGACGTTCAAACTCTCGACCCTCGGCGAGATCGGCAGGCGGGCGAGTACGTCGCAATGCTCCTCGGTATTGCGGCGCATCCCTTCGCCCTCGGCGCCCAGCACCAGGCAGATGCGCCCGCCGCCAGTGATCGCCTCGCCCAGCGGCATTGGCACTTCGCCGGTCAGCCCGATCCGCCAGAACTGCGCTTCCGCAATCTCGTCGAGCGCGCGCGACAGGTTGACGACGCGCACCCACGGCACCAGCTCGAGCGCACCCGATGCTGCGCGCGCCACGGTGCCCGATTCGGGCGGTGAGTGGCGGTCCTGCGTAACGATGCCGAGCACGTCGAACGCCGCCGCAGACCTGAGGATCGCGCCGACATTGTGTGGATCAGTGACCTGATCGAGCACGAGCAAGGGCCGCTGGTCTCCCACGCCCTGTTCCAGCAGGTCGCCGAGCCAGATATCCTCGAGCGGATCGACTTCGGCCACCAGTCCCTGATGCGGCGCGTCGCTCGGCACCAGCCGGGCGAGATCGGTCACTTCCGCAAAGGTGATCGGGATGACCGGCGGGATATCGAGGCTCGCCAGCGCCTCACGCGTCGCCCACAGCTTGCGGACGACACGTTCGGGATTGGCGAGTGCCGCCGTTACCGCATGCCGTCCCCAGAAGCGCGGGCGACCTGCGGGGGCTTGCGAAGGGCGATGTCCACGTTTGGCCATTAGTCGTCGTCATCCGCTGCATAGGCGTAAGGATCCGTCACCACCGGCTTGGTGGGCAGCGGCGGCTTGGGGAGTGCCTTGTCGGCATTGGCGGCGTTCAGCAGGAACGACGCAAGGATCGTCGATGCCTGGCGCATGTCATCCGCCTTCAAGTGATCGAAGGTGTCCAGGCTGGTGTGGTGGGTGCGCGGGAAATAATCGAGCGGATCCTGAATGAACTGGAACCCCTGCAGGCCCACCGCCTGCAGGAAGACGTGATCGGTGCCGCCGGTCTTCTGGAACACGACGCTGGTCGCGCCCATCGCTGAGAACGGCGCGAGCCAATCGCGGAAAATGGGCACGACGGCCGGGTTGTGTTCGGCATAGATGCCGCGAATTTTGCCCGATCCATTGTCCAGATTGAAATAGGCGGCCAGCTCGCTGTAACCGGGCTTCGGCGTGATCGGCCAGCGGTTCGCCCAGCCATAAAAGCGCGCGAGGCCGGTCTGCGGCGGATCATTGGGGCTGCCGCGCGTCGCCAGATGCTGTTCGACATAGGCCAGGCTCCCCAGAATGCCCTGTTCCTCGCCAACCCACAGCGCAAAGCGGATCGCGCGCTTCGGCTTCACGCCGGTCGCCTGCAGGATGCGGGCTGCTTCCATGATCATCGCCACGCCCGCGCCATTGTCTGCCGCGCCGTCGGCGGCGACCCAGCTGTCGAGGTGCGCGCCTGCCATCACATACCCTGCCTTGGGGTCCGATCCCGGGATCTCGGCGATGATGTTATAGGCCTTGGTATCGCTGTCGTCATAGGAGACCTTGGTGTCGATCTCGATCGTCGGGTTCTGCCCGGCCTTCAGCAGGCGGGCGAGGCGGCGATAATCTTCGGCGGCAATCTCCACGCCCGGCACCTGCGGGGTTTCGCCAACGCCGAACAGATAGCCTTCGCCGTGCACCAGCTTGCCATCGAGCCGCGCCTGATTGGCATAAGCGACGGCGCCCTCGGCCTTCAGAAACGCATCGAGCTTCTTGGCGAAATCGAGCCGCTTCATCCGGCGATCGGCGGTTTCGGGATCATAGACCGGCTGCTGGAAGCTATCGAGCTTGGTGAGGTCCTCGCCCGTCAGGCGGCGGAATGGCGACGTGCTTGGCTCGGATCCGGTGTTGGGGCGCGTGAGCATCACGATCTTGCCCTTCAGCTTGCCGCGCCATTTGTCGAAATCGCGCTCCTTGCTCATCGGGGCGACGATCAGCTCAGCGGTCACCGCGCCGGGGGTGGAGGGCGTCCAGGCGATCGGAATCGCTGTCAGCTGAATCGGGCGGGGGCTGATCATGCGGACGCTTGAGCGCTCAATCTGCCAGCCGCGACCGAATTCGAAGCCCTCCTTGTGGACGTTGGTGAGGCCCCATTCGCGGAACTTCGCCTGAGTCCAGTCCTCTGCCTTGCGCATCGCCGGCGAATTGGTGAGCCGCGCGCCGATCACGTCGGACAGATGCTCGGCGGTCACCATCACCTGGCTGTGATTAGTGCCTTCATCGATGATCCGCGCGACCACGCTGCGGTCGACGCTTTGGGCGCTGGCGGGGGCAGCGGCGGGCAGTGTGGTGATAACCGGCAGAGCAATCGTGGCAGCGGCAAGCAGGAACGAACGACGCATGGAACCCCCGACATGAGAAAAGCTTATGAACGTGCACGGGTATGCGGCGCGCGCCCGCTGCGCAAGCCATTGCGCAACTGCCGCCCGCAGCGATTCCCGCGCGAGGCGTTGACAGCTAGCGCCCCTGTGGACAGGTGGCCGAGTGGTTAAAGGCAGCAGACTGTAAATCTGCCCGTGCAAGCGTACGCTGGTTCGAATCCAGCCCTGTCCACCATTCCATACCGATCATCCGTCGCGGCCGCTCAATGCGGGACAGCGACGATGGATTGGCCGTTGGGTTTCACAAATATGTCATTATAGTTACCGCTGGTTTCACACAGCGCCGAACCGGGGGGCAAGTGATGCTGGAAACCACCGTTTGGAGGAGGGCATCGAACGCATGGGTGAATCGGTCAGCGTACCAGATGAAATCGGCGCACCGGCGATGGATGCGCGCGAACGGCCCATCGGCGAGCGGATTTACGGCTGGCTGAATGACATTTTCTCGGGTTCGATCTGTGGTTTGCTCTCGATTCTCTTCGGTATTTCCTATGCCGCGCTGATTTTCGCCGGGCCGCTTGCGCCTGGCCTCTCAATCGGGCTCGCCGCAACCTTCCTGACCACAGCGGTGGCCGCCCTGGTCGTCGCACTGCGCAGCTCGATGCCGTTCATGATTGCAGGCCCCGATTCGTCGACCTCGGCGGTTACTGCCGCCTTGTCCGCTGCACTGGCGCACCAAATGATCACCGATGGCGTTGGCGGCGGGGCGCTGATTGGCCCGGCGCTGATGATCATCGCCATGGGCAGTGGGATTTCAGGGCTGTTCCTGTGCCTTTTGGGTCTGGCTCGGGCCGGTCGCGCGATCCGCTTCATCCCCTATCCGGTGATCGGCGGGTTTCTCGGGGCCACTGGCGTCCTGATCGTCTCCGGATCGGTGCAAGTGATGACCGATCACAAATTTGCGCTCGCCAATATTGAAGCGCTGACCACGCCGCAGAGCATGGCGAAGATTCTCGCGGGTATCGCGATTGCCGCCACATTGCTGGTGGCACGGGCGCGGTTCAAAAGCGCATTCACGCTGCCAACAGTGCTGGCTGGTGCGGTGGCGCTGTTTTATGTGCTGCTTGCTGCGGCTTCGGTACCGATCGCCGATGCGCAAGCGGCGGGTTGGACATTTGCGCGCCAATCGCCGGTTGCGATCTCGATTCCCTGGACCGCCGATGCGCTGATGCGCTTTCCCTGGGCGGCGATGCCGTCTCTATTGGGGGACATGCTGGCCGTTATGTTCGTCACCACGATCAGCGCGCTGCTGAATACAGCGGGCATCGAACTCGCCACCGAACGCGAGGCGAACTTGAACCGTGAGCTTAACGCGCTCGGCGCCGCTAATCTCATGTCAGCGGTTCTCGGCGGCTATGTCAGCTGCATGTCGCTCAGTCGATCGACGCTGGCACATGCTGCAGGGGCGACCGGGCGACTGGCAGGTATCACGGTTTCGGTAATCGCCGCACTGATGCTGGTGGTCGATCCCGGCTTCCTCGCGTTCGTGCCCAAAAGCGTGCTGGGCGGCCTGTTGCTCTATATGGGAATCGATCTGCTTTACCGCTGGCTGGTGCAATCGGCGCGGCGGCTGATGCTGACCGATTATCTGTCGCTGCTGGCGATCGTCGCGATTATCTTTTTCTGGGGGTTCGTGTTCGGGGTGATCTTCGGGATCGTCACGGGCTGCGCGACCTTCGCGCTCAGCGCCAGCCGGGTGAACGCGATCAAGTTCAGCTTCGATGGCCGCAGCTATCGCTCATCGCTTGATCGCGGCGGGCGTGATCTCGCCATTTTGAACGACAATGGGTCGGAGTTGCAGGGCATGGCGCTGCAAAGCTATCTCTTCTTCGGCTCCGCCAACGGACTTTACCAGCACATCAAGGGGCTGATCGCGGCCAACACCAATTGTCGCTTTTTGCTGTTCGATTTCCGGCTGGTGACCGGAATCGACTCGTCCGCTACCCACAGTTTCAATCAGATCAAGCTGCTCGCCGGTCGAAATTGCGTTTCGCTGGTGCTCGTCAACATGAGCGAGGATATCCGCCGTGCGTTTCAGATCGGCGGGTTGCTGGGCGATGATATGATTCTGGGTGATGATCTGGATCATGCGTTGGAGCATTGCGAAAACATCATCATCCAGCGCCACCGCGCGGTCGCCGATGATCGCGAAACCTTTATCGACTGGCTTGGCACAGCGTTACGCGATCGCCGATTTGCCGAAACGCTTGCGCAGCATTGCCGCCGCATCGAAGTGTCCGCCAACGCGTTGATCGCGACCCAGGGTGCGCCGTCGGATTCGATGCACTTCATCCTCGAAGGCCGGATCGGTGTGGTCGTCAATATCGGTCAGCACCGGCAGGTGCGGGTGCGCAGCCTGGGCGAACATACGACTATTGGCGAAATGGGTTTGCTGACGCAGCAGCCCCGCAGCGCCAATATCGTGGCGGAAGCAAACAGCGTGCTTTACGAACTCAGCGCCGATTCCTATGCCCGGTTGATGGCCGATCATCCGGCGCTGACACAGGCCTTGCTCACCTATGTCATTACGGTGATGGGCGAAAGACTGCGCTTTGCCAGCCAGGCGATCGGCATTTTGCAGAACTGATCTTTGCCGCAGGAGTATCGCGTTATCCGTGCTGATCGCCCGTTGCGTTTGGCCGTAGCTTTGCTGGGCACCGCGCCATGGTGTGCGCCGGGCATGGCTCAAACCGTGCCGCCGCCACCGCCCGATGATATCGTCGTCATTGGCGGGGAATTGCCATTGCCGCCGGGAACCCCTGCCTATGGATCGGTCGTTATCGGGCGTGATCGGCTGACGGGTGATGCATCGGGGCGGGTGGAAAATGTGCTGCGCGATGTGGCGGGGTTCCAACAATTCCGACGTTCGGACAGCCGATCTGCCAATCCCACTGCGCAGGGTGTGACGCTGCGTTCGCTGGGGGGCAATGCATCGAGCCGGGCGCTGGTGCTGCTTGACGGGGTGCCGGTGGCCGATCCGTTTTTCGGGCATATTCCGTTCATCGCGATCGTCGGCGACAGGCTGTCCGCGGTGCGAGTGACGCGCGGCGGCGGGGCAGGGGCGTTTGGCGCGGGCGCGGTGGCGGGCACGATCGAACTGGTCAGCGCAACGCGGCGCGATCTGCCGGTGGGGGACGGGAGCGCCTTTTATGGTAGCAACGATGCGCAGGAGATTAGCGCCAATGTTTCGCCTGATCTGGGCGATGGTTTTGCCACATTGTCGGGCCGGTTCGAGCGCGGCGATGGCTTTTTCACGACACCCACCGCCCAGCGCGTGCCCGCCACCGCCCGCGCGCGTTATCGTGATTGGTCGGTCGGGCTGTGGGCGGTTGCGCCCCTTAACACCTTAACCGAAGTGCAGGTACGCGCGCTGGTGTTCGGCGATAACCGCACGCTTCGCTTTCGCGGGGCCGACAGCAGTACCGAGGGGCAGGATGCCAGCATCCGGGTGGTGCATCGCGGGGCCTGGGCTATCGATGCGATCGCCTATCTTCAGGCACGCAACTTCACCAACAAGGTCATCAGCGCGACGAGTTTTCGCTTGACGCTCGATCAGCGCGCTACGCCTGCGACCGGGATCGGCGGCAAGATCGAGCTGCGACCGCCGGTGGGGGCGGATCACCTGCTGCGAGTCGGTGTCGACATGCGTCTTGCCGACGGGGAATTGTTCGAGGATGCCTATAGCGGCGTCACCGGCCTAGTTATCGCGCGACGTAATGCTGGCGGTGCGACGCGCACGATCGGCGCGTTCTTCGAGGATGATTGGACGCTGGGCAAGCTGGTACTCACCGGTGGCGTGCGCGCGGATCGCTGGTCGATCACGGATGGTTTTTTCACCGAGGCATCGGCAGTGGGCGTGCGCACGGTCAATCAGCGTTTCGCCGATCGTACCGGCACCGAAGTGACCGGACGGGCAGGCGCTTTGTACCGGCCCGGTGAGGGGATCGCACTGCGCATGGCTGGATATACTGGCTTCCGCTTGCCGACGTTAAACGAACTATACCGCCCCTTCGTCGTCTTCCCGATCACCACTCAGGCCAACGCGGCGCTCGGGCTGGAGCGGTTGCGCGGTATCGAGGGCGGGATTGATCTCTCGCCGGCGCGTGGCGTGTCGATCGGGGTGACGGCGTTTTACAACCGGCTGGAGGGGGCAATCGCCAACGTCACCACTGGCCCCAATGTCCGCCAGCGCCGCAATGTCGATGCGATCGTCGCGCGCGGGGTCGAGGTGACGGGTGAGGCGCGGCGCGGCGCGTGGTCGCTGTCGGCATCCTATGCATTCAGCGATTCGCGCGTGTCGGCATCGGGCGCGGCGCTGGCGCTAGACGGCCTGCGCCCGGCGCAGAGCCCGCGACACGCCGCTAGCACTACATTGGGTTGGGGCCGGGAACGCGGTGTGCGCCTGTCGACGACGCTGCGGTACACCGGCGCGCAGTTCGAGGATGATCTCGAGAGCGACGTCCTGCCCGGCGTCGCCACGCTCGACGCGACCGCGCACCTGCCGATCGGCAAGCGGTTCGCGATCGTGGCGCGAGCGGAAAATCTGTTCGACGCCGATGTGGTGACGCGCAACGCAGGTGGTTCGATCGATCTGGGGACGCCAAGGCTGTTCTGGATCGGGGTAAGGGTGCGGTGAGGGTTAGTGACCCTGCTAAAACGTTACCCCCAACCTTCCCACGTCCGTTTGCCCTGAGCGTAGTCGAAGGGCATGCGCAGCGCGTGGACTTCGACTTCGCTCAGCCCGAACGGAGGAAGTACAAGGGGAACGAGAAGTTCGGTCCCCGTTGATCCCCGCGCTGCTTTATCCCAAGGACCCTGCATGAACCCGCTGTACGCCAACCTTGGCACCACGATCTTCGAAGCAATGTCCGCGCGTGCGCGGGCGAATGGCGCGATCAATCTGGGGCAGGGCTTTCCCGACGGCAAAGGACCCGCCGACGTGCTCCAGGAAGCCGCGCGGGCGCTTCTCGGCGAATCGAACCAGTATCCGCCAATGGCAGGCACTCCCGCGCTTCGACAGGCAGTGGCCGATCATTATGCCGCGCATCAGGGGCTCGATCTCGATACTAGCGAAGTGATCGTCACCTCGGGTGCGACCGAGGCGCTCGCCGCGACGATCCTCGCACTCGTCTCGCCGGGGGATGAAGTGTTGATGTTCCAGCCGCTCTACGACGCCTATCTGCCGTTGGTGCAGCGCGCGGGCGGGGTGGCGCGGCTCGTGCGGCTCGAACCGCCCGAGTGGAAGATCACCGCCGAGGCGCTGGCCAAGGTCGCCAGCCCGCGCACCAAATTGCTCATCCTCAACACCCCGCTCAACCCCACCGCGACAATGGCGACGCCACAGGAACTCGCGCTGCTCGCCGATTTCTGCGTGTCGCATGATGTTACGGCGATCTGCGACGAAGTGTGGGAACATGTCGTGTTCGATGGGCGCGCGCATGTGTCGCTGATGACGCTGCCGGGCATGCGCGACCGGACGGTGAAGATCGGCTCGGCGGGCAAGATTTTCTCGCTGACGGGGTGGAAAGTCGGCTGGCTATGCGCCGCGCCCGCGCTATCGCAGGGCATCGCCAAAGCACACCAGTTCCTCACCTTCACCACGCCGCCCAATCTGCAGGCGGCTGCGGCTTACGGGTTGGGCAAGGACATGGCGTACTTCACCGGCATGCGCGCAGGCTTTCAGCGGTCGCGGGATCGACTGACAGCGGGGCTGACGGGGCTGGGATACAAAGTGCTGCCGAGCCATGCGACCTACTTCCTCTCGATCGACTTGGCCGCGAGCGGTATCGCGATGGGCGACGTGGCTTTCTGCGAATGGCTGGTCGAGGAGGCGGGCGTCGCGGCGATCCCGGTCAGCGCATTCTACGCGCAGGACGCGGTGACGAACGTGGTGCGGCTGTGCTTTGCGAAGGCGGACGAGACGATAGATGCGGCGATCGAGAAGATGGCGCGGCGCCCCTAATCGGCAGCTTTTGGCGTCACGAGTGTAAACAGCATGACAGCAATCATCGTGCCCACAAATGTGGCCCCGATATCGTCGACATCAAAGATCAAGCCGGTGCTGCGTCGTTGCAGCAATTCCCAACCGATCAGCCCGATGAGCGACACGGTAGCCGCGGCATAAAACCAGCGCCGAAACGCCGCAGGCGGCGCGGTCTTCCGCTGGTCTGCCAGATAGCCGAGGACGACGAACGGGATAGCAATGGCCGCGGCAATATTGGGCATCACCCCCATGAGATACGCGACGATCGGCGGCCACTCGCGGTCTATACCGCGCATCAAATGGACCAGCGACAACAGCGCCAGCGCGCCGATGCTTACCAGGCCGTAGCGCAATCCTCGATTCATGGCTGATCGTACCCCCCTCAAATCGTTGCGCTGACGCCCTTCTCAGTGATGTAGCCCGTCACCAGCCGCGCCGGCGTAACGTCGAACGCCGGGTTTGCAGCACCCGATGCGGTCACCTTGATCGCGCCGCCTTCGCCCTGCACATGCGTCACTTCCTCGCCCGATCGCTCCTCAATCGGCACGTCGGCGCCCGTCGGCGTGGTCGCGTCGAAGGTGGTGCTGGGGAGCGCGACGTAGAAGGGGATGTTGTTGTCCTTGGCCGCGAGCGCCTTCAGATAGGTGCCGATCTTGTTGCAGACGTCGCCGTTGGCGGCGACCCGGTCCGTGCCGACGATCACCATATCGACCTGGCCGTTCATCATCAGATGCCCGCCGGCATTGTCGACGATCACCGTGTGCGGCACGCCGTGGCTGGCGAGTTCGAACGCGGTGAGCAGCGCGCCCTGGTTGCGCGGGCGAGTCTCGTCGACCCACACATGCACCGGGATGCCAGCGTCATGCGCCATGTAGATGGGCGCGGTCGCGGTGCCATAATCGACCGTCGCCAGCCAGCCCGCGTTGCAATGTGTCAGGATGTTGAGCGGGCGATCGGGGTGTTGCGCGTGGAGATCGCGCAGGATGTCGAGGCCATGCGCGCCGATCGCCTCGCTCATCGCGGCATCGTCATCGGCGATCTGGTCGGCGCGGGCGAAGGCGGCTTGCGCGCGTTCGGCAACGGGAAGGGGTCGAACATGTGCGGCGACATCGTCGAGCGCCCAGCGCAAGTTCACTGCGGTCGGGCGCGCTTCAAGCAGGAATTTGTGGGCAGATGCCAGCCCCGCATCCGACGGATCCTCGGCTAGCGCCATCGCCAGCCCATAAGCCGCCGTTGCCCCGATCAGCGGCGCGCCGCGCGTCCACATTTCGCGGATCGCGCGCTCGGCGGTGGCGGCGTCGCGCAGCTCGACCCAGGTGACTTTCCACGGCAGATCGCGCTGGTCGAGGATGCGCGCGCCCGCGCCATCATCGGTGCGCATGATGGAGCGGGTGTGGGTGCCGTTGAGTTTCATGCCTTCTTCCTTCCACTCCAACCCCGTTCGTGTCGAGCGAAGTCGGGACACGGGCCAAGAGCGCATCGCCTGTGGCCGGTCCCTCGACGATGCTCGGGACGAACGGGGCGTTAGAGTTTTATCTCATCAAAGCTCGCGATATCCGCAGGCCCACCGTTTCGATCGATCAGCAACGCCTGCATCCCCGCCGCCTTTGCCGCATCGGTCTCCGCCGCCACGTCGGACAGGAAAAGCACTTCGTCTGGCGCCAGCTCGATCGCACCGGCGATCCGTTCATAAGCGATCGCCTCGCGCTTCGGCCCGGTCGTCGTGTCGAAATAGCCGGAGAAGAGCGGCGTCAAATCACCCGCTTCACTGAAGCCGAAAATCAGCTTCTGCGCGGCGATTGATCCGCTCGAAAACACGTACAACTTTAGCCCCGCCGCATGCCAGCGCCGCAAGGCAGCCACCGCATCGGGATAGACATGCCCCTTGAACGCGCCCTCGCGAAAGCCGCCGTCCCAGATCATCCCCTGCAGCGTCTTGAGCGGGGTGATCTTGCGATCCTCGTCGATCCAGCGCTGCATCGTTGCGATCGGATCGCCGGGCTCGATCGCCTGTACCTCGGCGAGGATCGGCGCGACTTCCGCAGGATGCGCCGCGCAATAACTACCCAGCCGCTCTCGCGCATAGGGAAACAGCACGTCGGCGACGAAGGAGATCGACGATGTCGTCCCCTCGATGTCAGTGACAATCGCTTTCGTCACGCGTCAGCGCGCTCGAGCCGGGGGAAGCGATCGGCAATGTCGTCGCCAGTGAACTGTGCGATCCAGCCATCAGGATTGAGGAACAGGCGGATCACCGTGAACTTGGGCGCCGCGCCCATATCGAACCAGTGGCGCATGCCCGCCGGCACCGAAATCAGGTCACCCTGCGTACACAGCATGTTGAACACCCGGCCCTGCTCGTGAAGCGTGAACAGCCCTTCGCCCTCGACGAAGAAGCGGATTTCGTCCTCAGCATGGGTGTGTTCGGACAGGAATTTGGTCCGGATCGTCGCGCGGTCGGGATGATCGGGGGTCACGCCCATCACGTCGATCGATTGATAGCCGTCCGCTGCGACCAGCTTTTCGATTTCGGGCGCATAAACGGTCAGCACCTCGTCGGCGCTCGCGACAGGCCGCGTCGGCCAGCGTTCGAAGCGGACGCCGATGCCCGCGAGCTCGTGCGCGATCACGTCGGCATCGGAAGTTTCGAGCAGCAAGGCATTCGCATCGCTGTCGCCGAAAATTTGCAACCGGCTCATCGCATACTCTCCCGGAAACGCGCCTCGGCGAGTTCAGCGGCGATCATCCATTCGACGCCTTCGATCACGCGTTCGGCCTCTGCCATGTCGCGGCCCCAGCCATAGAGGCCGTGCCCGCGGATAAGATAGGCAGGCGGCGGCGATTCGGCCAGCATCGCGGGTTCCAGCGCTGCCAGGATGTCCGCCATATCCTGGCTGTTATCGACGATCGGCAGCGCAAACACCGCGTCATGGGTGGTGAAGCCCGGCAGCACCTTTAGCATTTCGTGCCCGGCCAGCTTGTAATGCGTTGCCTTGCGGTACGCGCGGCTCATGCCCACCGCCTCGGGCGAATGGCTGTGCAGCACCGCGTTCACCTCTGGGAAGCGGGAATAAAGCGCCATGTGAAGCGCGGTTTCGGCCGAGGGTTTCTTGCCGTCGAGCGATTTGCCCTCGGCATCCACCGTCATCACCCCGAAATCGGTCAGCCGGCCTTTGTGCCAGCCCGAAACGGTGATCGCGAAGCGGCCATCGGCGATCCGCATCGAATAATTACCGGCGGTGGCAGGCGCCCAGCCCTTGCCATCAAGCCAGCGCCCGGCGGCAATAATCTGCGCCTTCGCCTCGGCCAGGGTCGATGCGGTCATGGGGTCCATCCAGATCGGAAAGGTGGAGCGGGTAACGGGAATCGAACCCGTGTATTCAGCTTGGAAGGCTGCTGTACTACCATTGTACTATACCCGCGAACCACCGCGCGACTGCCACACAGACGGGGCGACGGTCAACCGCCTGTGTACTTTCATGCCGGTCGATCAGTCGCCATGTCCATAACTGGTCACCATCTGGCTGCCAGCGCTTGGATTGCCGCCCTTTTCCCACCAATAGGGGGCACGCTTGGCCGTGCCAGTCTCGACCTCGTTCATCGTCGCCGGATCATAGAGGCGTCCGCCGAGCATCACCCGGCTGATCTTTTCGGTATTGCGGATATCGACCGTGGGATCGGCATCGAGCACCACCAGATCGGCAAGTTTGCCGACTTCGAGCGAGCCGACATCCTTCGCATAGCCAAGCGAGGTGGCGGGCATGATCGTGCCGGCAGCAAGCGCCTCGACCGGGCTCCACCCACCGCGCACGAACGACCACATTTCCCAATGCGACCCCAACCCCGCCTGCTGGCCATGCGCGCCGATCGACACTTGAATGCCCTTATCGGCCAGCTTCTTGGCTTCGCGCGCACTGGCGGCGTCGACATAATCCTCCTCGGGTGCGAGCACGCGGCGGACATTTTGCGCCGCGAGAAGACCTGGCGGCACATGCTTGGTCAGCAACGGATGCTTCCACACATCGGTATGCGCGCGCCAATAGGGGTCACCCGCCGGACCGCCATAGGTAACGACCAGTGTCGGCGTGTAGTTGGTTTTGGTCTGCGTCCACAGACTGACGAAATCGGCGTAAAAGATGTCGAGCGGCACATTATGCTCAACCGTCGAATTGCCGTCCTGGATCAGACTCAGATCCATCGTGTACAGCGAACCGCCCTCGGGAACGACTTCCATCCCCTCGGCTTGCGCTGCCTTGACGACCATCTGGCGCTGTTCGCGGCGGGGCTGATTGTAGTTCTTCACCGAATGCGCGCCCTGTGCCTTCAAGCGGCGGACATTGGCGAGCGCATCCTCATAACTGCTGATATCGGCAAACACGTCGGGCGATTTCGCGCCATAGATGATCTCGCCGGTCGAAAAGATGCGTGGCGCCAGGATCTTGCCCGCGCGCTGCATTTCGGACGCAACGAAGATTTCGGCAGCACGGGAAGAGGGGTCGTGGATCGTCGTGGTGCCGAACGCCAGATTGGCGATCGCCGACCAGTTCTGCTGCGGGATCAACTCGTCATCGCCCTGCGGCCCGTGCGCATGGGCATCGACCAGCCCGGGGATGATGGTCTTGCCCGCGACATCGATCGCCTTCGCACCAGCCGGAATCGTCACCGAACCTGCCTTGCCAACGGCGGTGATCCGGTCACCGCTGATGACGATCACGCCATCATCGATGATTCCGCCTGCCTTGTCGGCCATCGTCACAATCCGCGCGCCGGTGAGCGCAACGACGCCGGTCGGCTTGGCGGCGGTTACATCCATGGACAGCGACACGCCGGTGGTAGGTGCCTTGAACTTGGGTGCATCGGCTCCCTGCGGTGCGGTGGCGAACAATTGCGCGGTTTCGGCGGTGAACAGGGTTGCCCCCAGGCTCCAATGCACCTGCTTGCCGCCATTCGACCAATGGATGAACTCCGCGCCATCGCCGCTCACGCGCGTGACGGGCAGAGCGCTGCCCTTTTGGTCGGCCGCCACATCCTGCGTGCCGGGCAGCAGCGGCATCACGAATGCCTGATAGTTCTGGCGGAACGCCACGAAGGCGCCATCGGGAGATACGATATAGTCGTTCACCAGCTCGCCCGTGGTGTGGACGCGCTTGGCCTCACCCGACAGATCGGTACTCACCAGTTGGCGCTTGCCCTTGTCGCTGCCGATCATGAACACACGGTCGTCCGACGCGCCGAATTGGGGTGCGCTGCCGTTCTTGCTGATCAGCGACACCGCGCCGCCACTGGCCGCAACGCGGTAGATGCCGGGGTTCTCGCCCCAGCGATCGTCGGTCAGTCCGCCGCCGCTGCCGCGTTCGAACACGATCGTCTTGCCGCTGGGTGAAAAGCGCGGGCGGGCATAATGACCGGGCTGTGTCGTCACATCGCGCGCCGCCCCGCCTGCCGCCGCCACCGTGCGGATCGTGCCGAGCTTCGCATCGCTCCAGCCGACGAACGCAACAGTTCGCCCGTCGCGTGACCAACTGGGCCACAATTCGAACCCGTCGCTTTTGTCGCTGGTCAGCCGCCGCGCGGCGCCGCCCGCCATCGGTTTGACCCAAAGCTTGCCGAGCGTTTCGTAGACGACCGAGTTGCCATCGGGCGATACCTGCGCCCAGCGGGGCATCTTGGTGGCGAAGCTGGCCGGCGCCACATCGACTACGGGATGCGTCGCATCGATCACGACGCGGGTATCGTTGACGCGGAATGGGATGTCTGCGGCACCCGCCCCGTCAGCCCCCACGCGGCGGATCTTGCCGCCCGCCCAGAATACCAGCGCCTTACTGTCGGGCGTCCAGGACATGTTCGGATAGACGCCGGTCACCGCCCAGGTTTCCTGGACATCCTGATCGAGCGAGTCGTAAATCTTGCGCTCCTGACCGGAGGCGAGATCCTTCACATAAAGCTTCGATTTGGTCCGTTCGCGGCGGACGAACGCGATCAACTTGCCGTCGGGCGATGGCGTCGGACGCACCGATCCGCCGACCCCGCTCGCGACCGTCGTCACCTCACCACTGTCGAGATCATAACGTTCGATATGGAACAGATCGGTGTTCGAATTCTGCGCATATTCGAAAATCGGGCCGGGGGTGACGTTCCGGGTGTAATAAATGCCCTTGCCGTCGGGCGCGAAAATCGGCTCGCCCAGTTCTTTCTGCAGCTGTTCGCTCGCGCGCTTGACCAGCTGGACGCCGCCGCCGCCCGACACATGATAGAGCCACACTTCACCCGTACCGAGGGAGCGCTGGGTGGTGAAATGCTTCTTGGCAGTGATGAACCGCCCGTCGGGGCTCCAGCTCGGCTGGTTGAGCAGGCGGAAATCTTCCTTGGACAGCTGGCGCTTGTCCGATCCGTCGACGTTCATCAGCCAGATGTTATCGCCCCCCGCGCGGTCGGAGACGAAGGCAATCCGCTTGCCATCTGGCGAGAAACGCGGCTGCTGTTCGTAAGCGAGCCCATCGGCGATCCGCGTCGGCGTGCCACCCGCGATCGGCATTGTGTAAACGTCGCCCAGCAAGTCAAATGCGATCGTCTTGCCGTCGGGCGAAACGTCGATGTTCATCCAGCTGCCCTCGGTCACATCGATCGGCACTTGCCGCGTCGTCATGCCGGGGGGTGCGTTAACGTCCCATTTGGGTTTGACGGGTTTGGCGGGATCGGCAGCGGGGGTCGGGGCGGCGGTTTGCGCCATCGCGGACGTCGACGCCAACAGCACGGCCACCGCCGTAATCACCCGATACTCCACCAGCAAACTCCCCGTGCAAATCATTATGGCACAAGGTCTAGCAGCAAAATGACGGGCGGGAAGGGGGCGAGCGCGGGCGCTCGTAGCTGCGCGTTATTTGATTCGCGACCAACGCTGCGATTTGCAGCCTAGCCCCGCGATCAGACAGCCCTCACCGATGATCGTTTTGGCATTTTCCTGGGTGATCGTACCCGAAACGCGCTGGCCGATATCGGGAATGAATACCGCGCCCCGCCAGCGCGCTGCGCCATCGGCCACGAATTTTTCGAACAAAACCGCGCCGATCAGCTTGTTGGTGCCGCCGCGCGCCGCATCGGCTTTGGCCTTGGCGTTCGCCCACACAATCGTCCCGCACATCGCCGGGCCACAGCGTTTGAACGCGACATGCACGCTTTTCGACGGGTTGGCCCAGGTGCCCGGCAAGATTGTCGGTGCGGGTGCGGGTGCCGCGAGCAGCGCGGCAATAGCCATTACGAAGGTCGTCATCGATAATCCTTTGGGTATCTTAAACGGTTTCTGCGACCCCCATAACGCCCGACTGGCGCAAAAGGCACCCGATGGCGAGCGTGCTTCACGCCTTACTTACCATTCGCGCGCTATCGGTTGCGGCAATGTTGCACGATCCTGCCCTTGCCCGCGCGGCCACCAATGCCCCTGATCCGCGCCCGATCTCCGCCGTCAGTACCGGCGTCGGCATGGCCGGGCTTGCCGGGTTGATCACCTGGGTGGCGATTGCGCGCTATTTCCACTTCGATGGATCGCATGCCGCTTTGGTCAATGTCGCCGCATGCGGGGTGCCGATGATCCTGTGGTCGGTGTTGGTCGACAAGGTCCATCGGCGCGTAAGCACCGGGATAGACTGGTCCCGCCAAACGCCGTGGCGCGACACTTTGGACATCAGCCTGACCAAGCTGGCCGGTTTGTGGGCGACCTGGGCCGGGATCGCGCTGATTTATGGCACGTTCCGCTTCTACTGGACCAACCAGTGGGGCAATTATCCCTTTTCGATGTGGGTGTTCGGCGGGGTTGCGCCTTTGCTGTTCGTGGCGTCGATTCCCTATGTCATGTGGCTTGATCGCAAGCTGGTGGAGCCGCGCGATGGCGCCTGGGCGCTCGGCACGTGGCTGATGGGCACAAGCACGGTCGATCCAGAGGCGATTTATGCCCATTTGCGCAGCTGGGCCGTAAAGGCATTCTTCCTCGCCTTCATGCTCGCGATCGTGCCGGGGGGCTATGGCGAGTTCATCCGCGTCGACTGGAGCGTCGTGCTGGGCAATCCGGTGGCGCTGGCCAACTGGCTGATCACCTTCATGTTCGTGATCGACGTCGCCTTTGCGACGGTCGGCTATGTGCTGACCATGCGCCCGCTCGACGCACACATCCGCAGCGCCAACCCTCACGCCCAGGCCTGGACGGCAGCGCTGATCTGCTACCCGCCGTTCACGCTGATGGGCAATGGCGGACCACTCGATTATCACCCCGGCACGTCTGACTGGACGCACTGGTTTGCGGGGCAGCCGGTGCTGCTGGCAATCACGGGCGTGGTGCTGGTCGCGCTGACCGCGATTTACGCCTGGGCGACGATTGCGTTTGGAATTCGTTTTTCGAACCTCACGCACCGCGGCATCCTGACGCACGGGCCCTATGCCTGGTCGCGCCACCCGGCCTATCTGTCGAAGAACCTGTTCTGGTGGATCGCGACGGTCCCCGTGCTCAGCACGGGATCACTGGCCGATGCGGCGCGGGCGACGATCCTGATGGGGCTGGTCGCCGGCGTCTATTACTGGCGTGCCAAGACCGAGGAAAAGCATCTGGGTGCCGATCCGGATTATCAGGCTTATTCGGCGTGGATGGATCGAAACGGTCCCGTCCCAAGGTTTTTCGGCTGGCTATCGGGCAAATCACCTGCCGCTGATCAGAACCGCATTTCCTCGTAGATCCGGCTGACATCGCCGTTCCAGTCGCCGTGATAGCGATCGAGCAGCATTTGCGCAGGCACCTTGCCGCTGCGGACAATTTCGCGGAGCGGATCGAGGAAGCCGGTTTCGTTGCTGCCGCCGGCATCGAGCCGCGCGCGGGCCGAAAGACCGCTGTGCGATACATCGAGCACCTCTCCGGCGATATCGCGTAACGTACCGCCACCGGGGAGTGGTGCATCGAGCGCAAGTTTCGGAACGGAAGAGCGAAGCAACTCGCGCTCTTCCATCGACCAGCCTTTGACGAGATCCCATGCCGCATCGAGCGCGCTCTGATCGTAGAGCAGCCCGACCCAGAACGCGGGCAGCGCGCAGATGCGGCTCCAAGGCCCGCCATCGGCGCCGCGCATCTCGAGAAAGCTCTTCAGCCGCACTTCGGGGAAGGCGGTCGACAGATGATCGTTCCAGTCGTCCGTCGTCGGCAGTTCGCCGGGCAGGACGGAGAGTTCGCCCTTTAGGAAATCCCGAAAACTAAGTCCCGCTGCATCGATATATTTGCCGTCGCGGTAGACGAAGTACATCGGCACATCGAGCGCGTAATCGGCATAGCGTTCATAGCCGAACCCATCTTCGAACACGAAGGGCAGCATGCCGGTGCGCGCGGGATCGGTATCCGACCAGATATGGCTGCGGTAGGAAAGCATCCCGTTGGGCTTGCCCTCGGTGAAGGGCGAATTGGCGAACAGCGCAGTGGCGAGCGGCTGAAGGGCGAGGCCGACCCGGAACTTCTTAACCATATCGGCTTCAGATTGATAATCCAGATTAACCTGAATGGTACAGGTGCGCAGCATCATGTCGAGCCCCATGCTGCCGACGCGCGGCATATGGCGCAGCATGATCGCATAGCGACCCTTGGGCATGATCGGCAGTTCGGCCCGGGTTTTGTCGGGCCACATGCCGAGACCCAGAAAACCGATCCCGAATCGCTCGCCGAGCTTCAGCACCTGTTCCAAGTGCCGCCCGGTTTCGGCGCAGGTCTGATGCAGATTATCGAGTGGCGCGCCCGACAATTCGAATTGGCCGGCAGGTTCCAGGCTGACGCTGCCATCGGTGCCGCTCAGCGCGATGACGTTCCCGCCCTCCATCACAGGCTCCCAGCCAAATTCGGTCAGCGCCATCAACAGATCACGAATGCCGCCGGGTTCGTCATAGGAAGGCGCCCGGTGATCGTTCAGCGCGTAGACGAATTTTTCGTGCTCGGTGCCGATCCGCCAGCGTTCCGGGGGTTTTTCACCCTTGGCGAAACTGGCGATCAACTGGTCGCGGTGCTCGATGACCGCCGCGTTGCTTTTTGAAACGGTCTTCGTGCTCATGGATTGCGCCTTTAGCGCTGGCGGGGGGGCAGCGCTAGTGGGCGGCTAGTCCTGTGCCTGCCAATCGCCCGCTGCTGCCATCCATAGGCTGATTGCCGCCGCGGCTGCGGTGTCAGCGCGCAGGATGCGGGGGCCGAGGCTGATGCCGATCGCATAAGGCAAAGCGCGAATCGCTGCGCGCTCGTCATCGTCAAAGCCGCCTTCGGGGCCGATCAGGATCGCCGCCGGTGCGGGCTTGGCGCGCATCGCCTCGAACGCAGGCAGGCCGCCATTCTCATCCGCGAAGAACAGCGCACGGTCCGAGGGCCAATCCCGCAAGAGCACTGCCAGCTTCACTGGCTCATCCAGCGTCGGCACCGCGGTCCGCCCGCACTGTTCCGCCGCCTCGATCATGTGGGCGCGCAACCGATCGAGGTTGAGGCGATCGACTACGGTGCGCCGCGTCACCACGGGCACCACCCGATCGACCCCCAGCTCGCAGGCCTTTTCCATCAGCCAGTCGATCCGCCCCTTCTTCAGCGGCGCGGCGCAAAGCCACAGATCGGGCACTGCCTCGCGTGGGCGGAGCTGCTCGCTAACCTCCAGTGTCAGGTCGCGCTTGCCGATCGATGCCGCCGTGGCGAGCCATTCGCCGCTTGCTCCGTCGAACAACTTCACCGGATCGCCCAGTTTCAGGCGCATCACGGCGATCAGATAATGCGCCTGCGGACCGTCGATGCGGATCGCGCCGTGGACGATCGGCTGGTCGGTAAATAGCCGGGGCGTGGACTGCGGAGGCCAGGCGGGGGTGGCAGGCATGATCGATCGGGCACCTTTTCGCGACGCAGGCTTACCCGACACCCGGGCAATCCACCTGTTCACCTTTGCGTACCAATCGATTAGGAAGGCCGCTTGAACAAGGGATTCATTACCGCATGTCTGTGCCCAACACGCC
>NCEE01000014.1 GCA_002280555.1 Sphingomonas sp. 32-62-10 | reverse complement strand
GATGGACGAAGCGGCGAGCCGGATCCGCATGGAGGTGGAATCGAAGCCCGAAGAGATCGAAACGCTCGACCGGCGGATCATCCAGCTGAAGATTGAGCGCGAGGCATTGAAGCGCGAAACCGATGCGGCGTCGCGCGAGCGGCTGGCCACGCTGGAGGGCGAGCTTGCCAATCTGGAGCAGCAATCGGCCGAACTGACGCAGCGCTGGCAAGCGGAAAAGGACAAGATTTCGGCCGAGGCCAAGCTGAAGGAGCAACTCGATGCGGCCCGGCTTGAGCTCGAACAGGCGCAGCGCAGCGGCAACCTCGCCCGCGCTGGCGAGCTATCTTACGGCACGATCCCGCAGCTGCAGCGTCAGCTCGATGAAGCGGCGGGCGCAACCGAAGGCGCAATGCTGCGTGAGGAAGTGACCGCGGACGATATCGCCGGCGTGGTCAGCCGCTGGACTGGCATTCCGGTCGACCGGATGATGGAGGGCGAGCGTGCCAAATTGCTCCAGATGGAAGAAGCGCTGGGGAAGCGCGTGATTGGCCAGGCCGAGGCGGTGCGTGCGGTTTCCACCGCCGTACGCCGTGCGCGCGCCGGATTGCAGGACCCCAATCGACCGCTCGGCAGCTTCCTGTTCCTCGGGCCAACCGGCGTCGGCAAAACCGAGCTGACCAAGGCGCTCGCCGAATTCCTGTTCGACGATCCGTCCGCGATGGTGCGGATCGACATGAGCGAGTTCATGGAGAAGCACGCGGTCGCGCGGCTGATCGGCGCGCCTCCAGGTTATGTCGGTTATGAGGAAGGCGGCGTGCTGACCGAGGCCGTCCGCCGTCGCCCCTATCAGGTGATCCTGTTCGACGAGGTCGAAAAGGCGCACGGTGATGTCTTCAACATCCTGCTCCAGGTGCTTGATGACGGCAGGTTGACCGATGGGCAGGGCCGGACGGTCGATTTCACCAACACGATCATCGTGCTGACGTCGAACCTGGGCAGCCAGTATCTGACCGCGCTGGCGGACGGCGAACCCGCAGCCTCGGTCGAGCCGCAGGTGATGGAGATTGTGCGCGGGCATTTCCGCCCCGAATTCCTCAACCGTCTCGACGAGATCGTGCTGTTCCACCGGCTGGGGCAGAGCGAGATGGCACCGATCGTCGATATTCAGGTCGAGCGGGTGCGCAAGCTACTTGCAGAACGAAAGGTGACGATCTCCCTGACCGATGGGGCACGCAGTTGGCTGGGCCGGGTGGGCTATGATCCCGTGTACGGGGCGCGGCCGCTGAAGCGCGCAGTGCAGCGCTATCTGCAGGACCCGCTCGCCGACCTGATCCTGCGCGGTGACGTGAAGGACGGCGCGGCGATCAGTGTGAACGAAGGCGACGGCGCGCTGGGGCTGACGATCACCTGACGCCGGTGATCAGCACCCCGCACCGCGCACGCAGGGGGCGGATTGAGCACGTTCGACGGCCTGGCGATCCGCCGCCCGGCGTTCGGCCCATTGCGCCCGCGTCATGCAGGTACGGTGCCTGACGAGGCGGCTACCCAGCTCAGGCTCGCTGACACAAATGGTCTCGTTCGGGTCGAGCGTCTTTTTGGGCTTGGCCATGGTGGTGGTTTCGGGATCGCCCGGACTCGCCATGGCGACCGGTGCAATGGCGATGCCGAATGACACGAACAATGCCATGATATGTCGAGCACGGTGCATATAAGGTTCCTTCAGCAGCGTTGAGGCTTGCCCCGATTACGCTGAGAATGCGCCATAACCAGCCCCTCGCCAAGGCCATGCATTACGGCCGGTCGCTGCGCGGCTATACCGGCGGCGCGACATCGAAGGCGATCGTCAGCCGATCCCCTTGCGCAAAGGGGCGCGTGCCATGCCACAACCATGAGGGAAACAGCACCAGCTGCCCCGGACGCGGCTCGATCAGCTGGATAGGCGGCTGATCGATACCAATCGCCGCCTGAGGTTCGCCGATCGTCAGCCACCCGGCATGTGGATCGGTATCGTCAGGCCGATCCGGCAGCGCGACATAAAGCGCCGAGCTGATCCACCCTTGCGGATGGACATGATTGGCGTGATGCCCACCGTCCCGCAACCATACCGACCAGCTGCCGGCAAAACGCACCGGTCGATCGCGTCGTAACGCCAGCATCGGGTGCGCCGGATCAATCGCGGGCAGGCCGGCGACATAGCTCTCGACCGCAGTCGTGATCGATTGCCGCACAGCCTGGATGATCGGATCGACCCGGTTGAGCAGGGGCCCGTCCGTCTGGGTGCCGCCCCGCACTGACTGATCGAGATAGCTTCCCTGCGCACGGTGCAGGCCGCGCAGCACATCAGCGAGCTGATCGAGCGGTGGCAAGGTCGGCGCAAGGTCGATGATTTTCACCAACGCTGATGGGGCAAGCCAATCGACGCGGGGATCGCCCGCCAGCCGCCAGGCGATGAGTGCGTAAGGCCAGATGGCATCACGATCCGGGCCCGCGAGTGCATTTTCGATCAGGGCCAATGCAGCGGTGAGCCGCCCCTGACGCAGCAAATGCCTGATACGCCAGACCGTCAATGGGGACGAAGTGGCGGCCAGTAAGGCATCGGCTTGCGCGATCTGCCCAAGTTCAGCGGCGGCAATTGCCGCGTAATCATGGGTTTCCGTGGCTGCCACCCCAGCGGCGCGCGCGCGATCGACCGCGTCAGCCAACGCAGCATAGTTTTCCGCGCTGACATACAGATCGCACAGCCCCTGCCACAGCATCGGCTCCCCAGGATGCGCCGCCAACGCTCGCTCGAACGAGGCGGTTGCCTGATCTGCATGGCCGATCAGGGCGCGCAATTGGGCAAGGTGGAGATGCCCCTGCACCCATAAAGGCGATTGGACGAGCACCGCATCAAGCAACGCCTCTGCCCTGGCACGCTCCCCTGCTGCCAAAAGTGCGGCCGCGAAACCGGCGAGCACCTCGCCATTCGCCGGATCGAGCCTTCGTGCCCGATCGAACAGCGCCACGGCGTCAAAACCGGCATCAAGCGTTACCCGCGCATGACCGTGGGCGATGCTCGGATCGGTCGGTGCGAGCCGTGCCGCCTGCGTGAAGGAGATGATCGCCAGATCAAGCGCCTCAACCGCGCGTTCGAGCAGCCCGGTCCATTGCCACAACCGGGCATCGTTGCTGCGCGCCGCCGCAGCGCGCAGCCATGGCAGTGCCCGTTCTTCCTCACCCGTCGCGAGCGCCATCCGAGCCAGATTGCCAAGCGCCTCGGCATTGAGCCCACCCTGCGCCGCCTGCTCCAGCGCCGCGTCGATCGTCACAGGCCAGCGGCTCCGCCGGGCAGGTCGGCAGCGATGAGTGCAGCGACGGCATCGCGCTCGACCGCGCTCAGATCGGGATGCCAGACATCGAAGATGAACACGATCCGCAGCTGATCACTTGGATTGAGCGCTTCATGTTCGATCGTATCATCGAACACAAACGCCTCGCCACGCTGCCAGAATCGCGTTTCGGCGCCGACCCGGAACCAGCATCCGTCCGGTACGACCAGCGGCAAATGGCACACCAGCCGGGCATTGTTGACCCCGACATGCGGGGGGATCGCGGTGCCGGGGGCAAGCAGCGAGAACATCGCATTCTGGCACGCCCCGGTGATGATCGGCTGCGGCACCCGTTCGAGCAATGCCATTGTCTGCGGACAATGATCAGCATTGGCGGTGATCCGGCGGCCATTCTGCCATAAATGGATCGCGGTCCAATCGGGATTGCGATTGAGCGGCCGCCACTGATCGAGCGGCAGATGATCAGCATATTGGATATAGGGTACGAGCTCGGCGCGTTCGGCCGCCATCACCGCCTGCATTTCCGCAGCAATCACGTCAGTTGCTGCTTCGAGTTCGGCAAGCCAGGGAAAATATCGACGCGGATGGAATTCGCGTTCGGCGATTTCGGGATAAAAGAAATGGGTCGGCTCGCTGTGGTACGGGCGAGTGCGGCGCAGCGTGTTGTTGCGGAACCGCGCAATGCGGTGGCGTTCGTCATCGTCGCTGCGAGCTTCGCTGGCGGCGGTCGCCGCTTTCAGTCGATCCTCGCGTTCATCCAGCCAGGCGGCGTGCCGCGCCTCGCCCTGGGCGATGACGGTAGCGAATTGTTCGGGGAGATCGCCCGCTGGTCGCTGCGCCAGTGCATGGCCCCAGGCTTCGCCTGCACGCGGGTCTTCGAGCCGATCGAGCAGGGTCGCACGCATTACCAGCGCGGTAAAATCAAGCGGGGCGAGCGCCAGCGCACGGTGCACCGCCTCGAGCGCGATACGGGGTTGGCCAGCGGCGCGGCTCACCCCCGCCAACCGCAACTGAATCGCCGGATCATCGGGGGCCGCATCGGCTGCTTGCCGCAGCAATGCCTGGGCCTGCGCCAAATCGCGCGCCGCCAACGCCCGGTCAGCAGCCGCCACCAGCGCCGCCGCTCCGTCACTCACAGCGTATAGCCGAAGCGATCGACCCAGGGCTGCAGGATCGGGAGCACCGGTTCCAGATGCTGGCGATACCGTTCCCACCGCCCCGCCGCGCGCTTGTAAATCGGCTCGGTCACCTGGGCATAGCTGGCGGTAGTGATCATCCCGCGCGTCCGGGCGGTCTGCTGATGATCAAGTGCCTCGTCGCGCCAGTCGAGCCCCAAAAACGAGAACAGCGGCCGTACCTCTGTTTCAACATTGTCGATGAGCCGTTCATAGACGATCATGTGCTGATCCAACGGCAGTAATTCGGTTGATCGCGCCCACAGCCGGAACGTCAGGTCGTAGAAAGCAGCCGCATCCTCAAGCTGCAGAAAATTGGACATCGCGGCATTCAGGCGGAAGTTGCTCATATAGCAGCTGAGCAGCACGTCGCAGGGATGGCGCATCGCCAGGATGAACTTCGCATCCGGGAACAGGCGACGGATCAGCGGCACTTTGTGGAGGAACAGCGGCGACTTATCGACAAGCGTCTGGTGCGCCGCCAGCGGCGCGATCTTGGCGACCTCCGCATAATATTGCGCGCGCAGGCGGACGATATCGGCATCGTTCAACCCCGGCAGCGCGGCCATCCCGCCCAGCGTCTGATCGACCAGATTGAGCGGCGGCTCTTCTTCAAGCACGACGACATCGGGGTGCCCCATCAGGATCGTATCGAGCAGCGTTGTGCCCGATCGAGGAAAGCCAACCAGAAACACCGGATCGGGCCGCTCCGGCGCGGGACGAGCCGATGTCCAGCCGCCAAGCCAGGCGGGGGAAAGCAATGCCAGCTCCGCTTCGAGCGTTTCGCGTAGTGTGGCAGCGCGCGCGAGGGGATCGCTCGGGTGCGCCTGATGCAAGCGTGCCGTTTCAGCGAACCAGTGAAACGCCTCATCGGTTTGCCCCAGCCGATCGAGCACGGTTGCACGGATATGCGCCGTGCGCTCGGGTTCGACGGAGTCGGGTACCATCGCCAAGCTTAACAGCGCTGCCTCAAAATCCTTAGCGCGACGCTGATCAAGCGCGCGGATGAAGGATAGCACGCCCGGATCGACGCCGTTCGCCTCAGCCAGCGCGGTCAATGGCGCGAATTCGTCCTCGCGGTTGGTATGTTCGTACTGCACCGCCAGCCCAAGATAGGCGTCGGCGAACTGGGGATCGCTGGCAATCGCCTGGCGAAACGCGGTTTCAGCATCGGCAGTGCGCAACACCAGCCCACATTCGACCGCGAACTTGAATTGCAGGCTGGCATTGCGTGGATCGCGTAGCACCGCTTCCTCGATCACTGGCAGTGCCTGATCGTGGAGCCCCTCGGCTTTGAACTGAACATAAAGCTCATGCAACGGGCGAGCATCGCCGGGGAAATCGGCGGCGGCCTCGCGCAGCACGGCTTCCGATTCACGAAAGCGGTCGGCCGCTCGCAGCGCGGCGGCAAGGTTCAGGCGGGTCGGGGCGGCACGGCGATCAAGCGCGACGGCTTTTTCGAGTGCGGCGACGCTGCCCGGTCCGTCGCCTTGGGCCGTGCGGGCATTGCCCAGATTGTTCCAGCTTTCGAAATCGTCGGGCGCACGGTCGACGACATGGGCATAGGCAATCGCCGCCTCATCAAAGCGCTCGAGCGATTGGGCCAGAAAGCCGCGATACCGGGCAATGCGCAGCGATGGATCGGCCATGGCCAGCGGCTGGGTCGCGATGGCGAACGCGCCGGATAAATCGCCGAGATCGATCAGCGCGGCAATCAGATTACAGGCGATCGTTGCATCGTCAGGCCGGCCGCCATGCGCCGCCCGCAAATGCCGGACCGCGCCAGCCAGATCGCCCGCGCGCGCCACGATCATCCCCAAAAACGCATTGAGTGCGACGATATCGCCACCGGCGATCAGCCCGCGCTCGGCAAGTGACCGTGCGCCGACCAAATCGCCAGCGCGTGCGGCACTCATTGCCTGTTGGAGAACGGATGCAGTTTGTGCGTCGAACATCGTCTGACTTGTCATCTGGGGGTTATGCGGCGCGGGCACCAAGCCTGGCAATCCGGTTTCCTCACGCAATGACCGAGCCTTGCCGCCAAGAAAATGGGCGGCGGACCAAATGCCCCGCCGCCCGTCATTTCAGTTCTGGAAGCAAACCGTCGACTTAGAAGTCGAGGGTCAGGCCCATATAGATATACCGGCCCAGCGCGTCATAGGTCGCTGGATAGGTGTTGCCGTTGCAGGGGCCTGATGGACACAGGTTCGAACCCGACCGGCCACCGTTGCCCGAGGTGACATAGGGCAATGCGTTGCCACTTGGTAGGTCGCCGCCAGATCGAAGTAATCATAAGGGCTGAGGCGCAGGCCGGGATTGAAGTTGAACGTGCCCGACAGCGACTGCTGACCGCTGACGGTTTCGGCCGTTACCGGGCCGATATGGCGCCACTGAACCGAGAAACCGAGGCCCATTGGGGCATCCCAGGTCAGCCGTGCCTTGTGCCGCCAGCGTGGCAGCGGTGCACCCGTCTGCGTCGTGCCGCCGCCACTGCAGGTTGGCCCGTACAGACCAGCGCAGTCATAGGGCTGGGTAAGGCCATTATTCACCCGGTACGAGTCAAGATAGGTGCCGTTGAAGCTGAGGTTCAGCTTGCCCAACGAACCGATCGGCTGGCTGTAGGTGCCGACGATTTCGATGCCCTTGGTCTGCACTTGGCCGACATTGTTCGGCGTATCGATGACGAAGCCGTTCGGCGTGAGCCAGATCGACCCGGCCGTGTCACGACGAACCAGCGCGCACGATGCCGCGGCGGCCGATGCCGTCGAATTGGCGACGCAGTCCGCCAGGATCGAGTCGGCGCCGAAGCTGCGAATGGCGTTGTCGATCTTGATGTCGAAATAATCGACCGTCAGCGCCAGGCGGCTCAGGAAGCGCGGCTGGAGGATCACGCCCACGCTCTTGGTGGTCGAGATTTCGGGCAGCAGGTTGGTGTTGCCGCCGAGCAGACCGTTATACTGGCCAGCCGGGTTGGCCGCCGTACGCTGGCCGATCGCCAGACCCTGGGCACGGCAACCAAAGTCATTTGCCGTGATGGTGATGCCCGCGCACGGATCATTGCTGCCGTCGAGCCCGACGGTGTTGGTCGAGAACAGCTCCTGGATGTTCGGTGCACGAACAGCGCGGTTATACGAACCGCGGAAGCGGATATCGTTGATCGGCGCAAAGTTCAGACCGAACTTGTAGGTGTCAGTACCATAGCTCCGATTGGCGCTCGTGCTGTAATCCGAACGACGATAGCCGGTCGTGAACGACAGATCCTTGATGAAATCGTCCTGGACGATCGGGATCGCCGCTTCACCGAAGAATTCATAGACGTTGAAGCTGCCCGACAGCGGCAACGTCGCGCCGCCCTGGCCGGTCAGATCACCGGTCTGGAAGGCGTTATCGGTCTGCAGTTCAAGCGATTCCCTGCGATATTCAAAGCCAAGGTTCACCGCGACGCCGTCATTCGCCCAAGGCAGCTTGACGCCATACTTGTCGAGCTGACCGGTGAAGGAGACGTTGGCAACCTGTTCCGATGTTTGGCCCTTCTGGAATCCAGTCGCGGAAAGATACGCAACCGCTGCGGCACTGGCCGCACCACGACCGGCAAACACATTGTAGGGAACGCAGTTCGGATCAGTCCCGTCACGGACCGAGCGGCAAATCGGCGTGCCGCCGGGGCCAGCAACCACGTCAAGCGCGCGACCGAGGCGAGCAACCGAGAACTCGTTCGAGTAAACCTGCGTGTAGTTGGTCCGGCCATATTGGAAGAACGCATCATAGGACCAGGCATCGCCTAGATCGCCCTTCGAACCGATGACGGTGCGGAAGTTGGTATGCTGCAGATCGCTGCGACGCGGACCGCCTTCAACGTTGCGGCGCAGCAGCTGGAAGAACGCCCGGTTATAGGCAGCGCCTGTGGTTGGGTCGATGAAATTGACCGGGGGCGCGGCAGGGTTCGGATTGTACGGCGCGCCCTGGGCGAGCGGGAAACTGCCCAGGAAACCGTTGATCAGGTTTTCCGAGCCAAAGATCACCGAGCGCTGCTGCGCCGAAATCAACGGATTGTCGGAGTTGATCGTCAGCGTGTTGCCGAAGTTACCCGACGGCGCGATCTGAGCGACCGTGCGATCGTCCATAAACATGAATTCGAGATAGGGCTTAATCGATTCGTTGATCTCGTAATTCGCGAACAGGCCGGCCGTGTAGCGCTCGTCAGGGCGCTGATAATAGTTGGTCGGTGCAAAGTTGAACAGCGAGGTCGAGTTGTTGAACGCGCCGCCGGGGCCGAAGGTGTAGATCGTCGACGTGGCTGCTGCGCCGCCAAAATTGTCGAACACGATCGCGTTGCCATTATCCGACGTTGCCGAACCGCCGCAACGTGGCGCGCCGCCACCGGTATTCTGCAGCACGCAGGCACTGTAATCGCGATTGGCCTGCAGCACAGCGTTGATCTTGCGGTAGCCGGCATAGGCAGTGACATGGCCGCGGCCGTCATCAAAGCCAGCACCGATCGAGATCGTGCCATCGAACTGATCACCATCGGTGACGCTGCCGGTGGGGAAATCAAAGCCCTGAAGGCCGGCCGCCTGACGGTTCAACAGCAGCGGCGTGAGGAACTTGTCGCCATTGCCATGCTGGTAAAAGCTGTACTGACCGTCGAAGCGGACGCCCGAAAAATCAGTGTCCATGATGAAGTTGACGACGCCGGCAACGGCATCGGCACCATAGGTCGACGATGCACCGCCGGTCAGCACTTCGACGCGTTTGACGAGCGAGGCGGGGATGATGTTGATATCGGCTGCCGAACCGGCCGATGGCCCGGGGTCACCCGGGAGCAGGCGGCGGCCGTTCACCAGCGTCAGTGTGCGCGACGTGCCCAGACCGCGAAGATCGATGCTCGCCGTGCCGTCAGCGCCGTTCGACAGTGTCGATGCCTGGCTGGCATAAACCGATGGCAGTGTGTTCAGCAGGTCTTCGATACGGGTCGTGCCCTGCAGTTTGATGTCCTGCGACGAAACCACCGTGATCGGCGAAACCGACTGAAGATTGGGCGTTGGAATGCGCGAACCGGTGACGACGATGTCGGTGTTGGTTGCGGGCGCTTCCGTGCTCGCCGGGAGCGTTTGCGCGTCCGCCGTCTGAGCGAATGCAGGCGTCGCGAGCAGAGCGATGCCGAGAACACCGATCGCCGCGCCGGATTTGAATTGGTTGATGCGAGCCGATTTGCGCATGGTTCTTCCCTCCCATTTGGCTGCCCCGTCGCGCATCTCGCGACCTACGGCAGCACGTTTTGACCCCGCAGGGCTATGGTGCAGATTCACTCCCATCGTGGACAAAGCGCAAACGGGAACTTAGGATCATTGCTAGTTCATGACTGTTTTTGTGTCTGATGTTGCCCAATTGCAACATTTTGTAACACTACGAGACCCTCTCAGGGCAGTTGGGGGCGAGCAACCGCGAAAGAGGTGCAATGCGCAGCTATTGGCCATTAGGGGTTTTGGTGATCCTGGCATCGCCCGCCGATGCGAAGGATCCGGTTCGGGCGCCGCAGCTCGAACGGCTCGTCGCGTGCAAGGCGATGGCCGATCCTGCAGCGCGGCTTGCCTGTTATGACCGCGAGGTCGCCTCGATCGATCAGGCCGAGCAGCGCAACGAACTCGTCATCGTCGAGAAGGAACAAGTGCGCAAAGCGCGGCGCACCCTGTTCGGACTCTCCCTGCCGCGGATCGATTTGCTGGCAGGCGCGGACAATGATGACACGATAGACCAGATCGACGGCAAGATTGCATCAGCGCGCCAAGGCCCCGGTGGCTGGCGCGTGACGCTGGAAGATGGATCGATCTGGCAACAAGTGGACGACAAGCCGATGTTCCGCGATCCAAAACCCGGCGATACCGTCATCGTCAGCCGCGGCGCGCTGGGCAGCTATTTCCTGCGGGTCAATAAGGTCCCGGCGATCAAGGTGCGCCGGATCATCTGATCAGGTCGATGCACGCATCGCTATCGCACCACCGGCATCGGCCCTGCCAGCAATAGCGGATCGATGCGGCTGTCGCGCCATTTCACGCTCCAGTGGAGATGCGGGCCGGTCGCGCGGCCTGACATGCCGACCGCGCCGATCGGCTGGCCGCGCTTCACCGTTTCGCCCACCCGCACATCGATCCGCGACAGGTGCAGAAACGCGCTGTTCAGCCCCATGCCGTGATCGATCATCAGCAGATTGCCCTCCAAGGTGAAGGGATGATCGGCGGCCAGGATCACCACGCCATCGGCAGGCGCCATCACCGTTGTGCCGGCCGGCTGGGCAATATCGGTGCCCGAATGATAGCTGCCCGCCTCGCCATTTTTGTAGATCCGCTGGGAGCCGAACATCCCCGACAAGCGCCCGACCACGGGCCATAGAAAGGGTTGCTGCCAGCCCGCCGAGATGACGCTGATCCGCCTGGCAGCGTTGATCTGATCGAGCTCGGCCGGGCGCAGCCGGTTAAACTCCTCGGTCGGCTGGGCAAAGCGCGGCAAACTATCGAGCCGTTCGATGTTCCAGGACCGCCGAGCGACCGACAATGCCTCAGTCACGACCCGCCCATCCTCAAGCGTTGCCGACAGGCTTGCCGTTGGCGGGGCATCCCGATCAAAGGCGATCAGGAAGCGGCCATCGGCAGCCAGCGTCAAGGGCGCCCCGTTGAAGCTGAGAAATGTGGTGCCGGCCGGCGCTTTGCCAATCACGGCACCACCCTGAATGATCGGCCCGCTCAGGCGAAAGCCGGTTTGGGTGAGCAATCGCTGGGTCGATGATGATGGTGACGGCGTGTCCGGCTTGGGCGACGACTGAGTCATGACCGTCACCGGCGCGCGGACCACAGGAGCGGACTGGCCGGGCCGCTCCGCTGCCGGGGCAATGCAGCTGCCCTGCAGAACCAGGATCGCGATGCCCGCCAACCAGCGGCGACCGCGCTTCATGCGCTTTTCTGTCGTGCCCCCCGGCGACTGCCCCCCCCGACCGGTCATTCGGGGGACATGGCCGCCATCGCGACGGCGGCGCTGGCATAAGGCTGTTGCAACGCCACGCTCCAGTAACGCAGCGCATCAAGGCCGATCCGCTCTCCCGTTACAGCACAGGCAACGTGATCCCCCGGCGCGAGCACACGAAAGCTGTTCGCCATATAATGGAGCCGGGCCGGGCGATCGGTATTCGACATCAACATGGCATGCTTTCCTGGGCGCATCCGGTGCGCCGTTTCGCCAACACTATAGCAGGCTGGGCTGATCGGTCTTGGGCTTTTCATAGGCCTTTGCGCCCGACCGCTCAACCCGCGCATCGACGCTGCCATCCCCAAAATGGAGAGTGAGCGCGCCCGCCCCGCGCGCCTGCGCCGCACTGGTAACGACTCCGCCGCCACGTGCCTCGACCAGCACATAGCCGCGCTTCAACAAGCCGCTGGGGTTCACCGCCTCAAGCAGTTGCACTGTCCGCCCCAGCCGATCGCGCGCGCTGGCCAGCTGCCGTTCGAGCATCGCCGGGCGCAGTACCGCGCCGACCCGGTCAAGCTGGGTGCGCCCGCGCACGACCCGCGCCTCCAGCGCGCGATCGAGCCGTGCACCGAGATCATCGGCCTTTTGCCGCTGCGGGCCGAGCAGCGCATCGCGCCGCGGCATCAGTCGCGTCATCGCGTCGAGCCGTTCGCGCGCGCGCTCCTGATAGCGTCGCACACAGCGTTCGGCGCGCTGGGCATAGCTCGCCACGGTCGCGATCAGATCAGCGCGGACCGGCACCGCGATCTCAGCGGCGGCAGTCGGCGTCGGCGCGCGCAGATCAGCGGCGAAATCGGAGAGGCTGGTATCGGTTTCATGCCCCACCGCCGAAATGACCGGGATCGAGCAATCGGCGATCGCGCGCACCACGGCTTCCTCGTTGAACGCCCAGAGATCCTCGATCGAACCGCCACCGCGCGCGACAATCACCAGATCGGGGCGCGGCACCGGACCGCCGGGCGCGATCGCATCAAAGCCGCGCACGGCGCGCACAATCTGCACCGCAGCACCTTCGCCCTGCACTGCCACTGGCCAGACGATCACATGACTGGGGAAACGATCCGCCAGTCGGTGGAGGATATCGCGGATCACCGCGCCGGTCGGCGAGGTGACGACGCCAATCGTACGCGGCAGGAACGGCAGGGCTTTTTTGCGCGACGGATCGAACAGCCCCTCGCCCGCCAGCTTGGCCTTCAGCTTCTCCAGCAGCGCCATCAACGCGCCTTCGCCGGCCAGCTCCATCCGATCGATCACGATCTGGTATTTGGAGCGGCCGGGATAGGTGGTGAGCTTGCCGGTCGCGATCACTTCGATCCCGTCCTGCGGCGTGAAGGGCAGCGCGCTCGCCGCGCCTTTCCAGATCACCCCGTCGATCACCGCGCTTTCATCCTTCAGTGCGAGATAGACATGGCCCGAAACGGCGCGCTTATAGCCCGATATTTCGCCGCGCAGCCGGACATGGCCGAACTCGCCCTCAACGAAGCGCTTGAGTTTCATCGAAAGCTCGCCAACGCTCAACGGCGCTGCATTGTCGCCGGGGATCGTCTCGGCTACCAGCCGCGATCCTACAGTATCTGGGCTTTCATCGGGGAAACTGACTGACATGAATGTCCTGCTGATCGGATCGGGCGGCCGCGAGCATGCGCTGGCATGGAAGCTGGCGCAGTCACCGGCCCTGACGACGCTCTATGCCGCACCCGGCAATCCCGGCATAGCCCAACATGCGACGATCGCCGCGATCGACCCGAGTGACCATCGCGGGATCATCGATTTCTGCCTGCGCAACTCGATCGAGCTCGTCGTGATCGGCCCCGAAGCACCACTGGTTGACGGGCTGGCGGATAATCTGCGGACGATGAAGATCGCGGTATTCGGGCCCGACGCCAAGGCAGCGCAGCTCGAAGGATCGAAGGGCTTCACCAAGGATCTGTGCAAGCGCGCGAAAATCCCCACCGCGCGCTATGCCCGCGTCACCTCGCGCGACGGGGCGCTCGCGGCTTTGGGCGATTTCGGGCTGCCGGTGGTGATCAAGGCCGATGGGCTGGCGGCGGGAAAGGGCGTGACGATCGCCACAACGCGGGAGGAGGCCGAAGGCGCGCTCGACGGCATGTTCGGCAAAACCGGTGGCGACGCGGTGATCGAGGAGTTTCTGGAGGGCGAAGAGGCGAGCCTGTTTGTGCTGACGGACGGCACCGCGATCATCCCCTTCGGCTCCGCGCAGGACCATAAACGCGTCGGGGACGGCGATACCGGCCCCAATACCGGCGGCATGGGCGCGTATAGCCCGGCGCGCGTGCTAAACCCCGCGCTCGAGCAGCGCGCCATCGACGAGATCATCGCGCCGACCGTGCGCGCAATGGCGGCGGCGGGAATGCCTTTTTCGGGGGTGCTTTATGCCGGGCTAATGCTCACGGCTGACGGCCCCAAGCTGATCGAATATAATGCCCGCTTCGGCGATCCCGAATGCCAGGTGCTGATGATGCGGCTGGACAGCGACCTGCTGCCGATCATGCTCGCCACCGCGCGCGGAACGCTCGCCGATTGTCCGGCGCCCGTGTTTTCAGACGATGTCGCGTTGACGGTGGTGATGTCGGCGCGCGGCTATCCCGGCACGCCCGTCACCGGCGGGACGATTGGCGGGATAAACGCCGCCGAAGCTTTAGGCGCGCGCGTGTTTCAGGCCGGAACCAAAACCCTGGGTGATACGCTGGTGGCAAGCGGCGGGCGCGTGCTCGCGGTAACGGCGCGGGGCGAAAGCGTGCAGGCGGCGCAATCCTTGGCCTATCGGGCGGTCGCGGCGATCGATTTTCCCGATGGCTTTTGCAGGCGTGATATCGGCTGGCGTGAGATTGCGCGCGAGCCCGGCTGAAAGACGGAGTGACCCCATGACGATCCTGTTAAGCGCTGCCGCATCGGCAAATTCGGGTGCCATGACCACCTTCACGATTATCATGATTGCCATCGGGGTGGTGTGTGCGCTGGCCGTGATCTGGTGGGGCACGATGCGACGGTGGGCAAAGGCGAGCGAAGTTGCGGATTCTGAAAAACATGCCGCGCTTGCCGGGCACGCGCCCGAAGCTGCGCCTGTCGCCGCTGTTTTGGCCGATGCGGCGGCAGTGCCTACACCGATGGTGGAGCCTTTGGTTGACGCCCCTGTTGCAGCCGCAGCGCCCCTGCCTGCCGATAGCGGCAGCAGCCAACCGCTAACCCTCCTCAAGGGCCTTGGCCCCAAGGCAGCGGCGCGGCTTGGCGAGCTTGGGATCACCAGCGTCGATCAGCTCGCAGCACTTTCACCCGGCCAGATTGCCGATATCGACGCGCAGATGGGCAGTTTCGCAGGCCGGATCTCACGCGACCGCTGGATCGAACAGGCGAAGCTGCTGGCGGCGGGCGATGTCGCCAGTTTCGAAGCGGCGTTCGGGAAGCTGGGGAGTTAAACCGAATTCGGCTCGCCTGGCCTCAACATTGTGCCGATTGTAAGCGTGCCGCCCGCAAATTTGCCCTGACCGCGATCTTGGCGGCGCTGCTCGTCCCCTAAGGCAGAAAGCGGCTAGGACACATCAGGCCAAAATGCGCGCACAGAGCGGCAACATCATGATGATCGACAGCGCGCGGTTCAAAGCCATTTCGGAAAGCCAGTACAAATGGCGCGGCAATGCAGCGAACCTGCAAGGTGTCCAATGTGCCAACGCCATCAAGCGCACCCGCAGGATAAAATGAATTCTCGCTTGGGGCACCAAGGACAGCTTCTCCAACATCATTCAGATCAAAGCCATGGAGATCGACCGACCCGTCGATTGGATGAAGAAACACGGGATTCCACTCCCGACCGTCCTGCTGAACGACAGGCTGATACCCCAGCGCCGTAAGCGTTTGCTGAAAACGCTTCAAATCTGCGAAATGAACGGCGAGGTCCAAATCGGAATGAGGACGCGTTTGTCGACCGAGCAGCGCATCCACGCCCCAGCCGCCGTCGATCCAGTAATCGAGGCCGGCCGCTTCAAAAGCGCGACATAGGGCTGAGACCGTTGCAAGCTGCATCGTCGGCAAGTCAACAACCCATTCGCTAAAGGGCCGACCGTCAGATCACCGTAACACTGACCTTCGCCCTTATCGCTTCAAACCCTAATCCCCGCGCACCACGGCGCTCACCAGCAGCTTGTCGATCCGGCGACCGTCGAGGTCGACGACTTCGAATTTCCAACCCTGTTCGACGAAGCTTTCGCCCTCACCGGGCAAATGGCGGAACACCGCCAGCGCAAGCCCCGCAACGGTGGCGTAATCGCGGTCTTCGGGCAGATCGATGCCGATCCGGTCGGCCAGCGCATCAACCGCCATCTGCCCCGCGACGAGCAGCGTGCCATCATCGCGCACCACGACGCTTGGTTCATCATCAGGATCGGCATCGGACGCGAATTCACCGGCGATCGCGGACAACAGATCGGCCGGCGTCACGATGCCTTCGAAATGGCCATATTCGTCATGCAACAGCGCCATCGGCACCTCCGCGCGGCGCAGTGCATTCAGCACGTCCATCGCATCGAGCTGATCGAGCACCACCGGCGCCTTGCGCATTAGGTTGCGCAGATTGAGCGGTTCGCCCGCAAATACCGCCGCCACGATATCGCGCGCCTGCACGACGCCGATCACGGCATCGACCGACCCCTCAACCACCGGCAGCCGGGTGTGCGTGGCGGTCATCAGCGCGTGGCGAATCCCGGCCTCGTCAAGATCAACATCGAGCCATTCGATGTCAGTGCGCGGCGTCATTACTTCGCGCGCGGGGCGATCGGCCAGCCGGACGACGCCGGAGATGATCGATCGCTCATGCTCCTCGATCACGCCCGATTTGGAGGCTTCGGCGACGATCATATGCAGCTCCTCCGCCGTCACATGATCCTGCGATTCGCGCTGCACGCGCAACAGCCAGAACAACCCCGCACTGGTCGAATCGAGCAGCCACACGACGGGCGCGGTCGCCACCGCCAGCCACTGCATCGGCACGGCCATCACCACCGCAATCGCCTCTGGCGCGCGCAACGCGAACTGCTTTGGCACCAGTTCCCCGATCACCAGCGATGCATAAGTCGTCAGCCCGATGACAATCGCAAAGCCCACCGACAAGGCGAGCGGCTGGCTCATGCCGAGCGCGGCCAGCCGGGCGCCCACCGGTGCACCCAGGCTCGCACCCGAATAGGCACCAGCGATGATCCCAATGAGCGTGATGCCGATCTGCACCGTCGACAGGAATTTGCCCGGGTCCGATGCGAGCAGCAATGCCGCACGGGCCCCGCGCACCTGCGCGCGCGCCATCGCCTCCAGCCGCGCGCGACGCGACGAGACGATCGCCAGTTCGGACATCGCAAAGACGCCGTTCAGGACAACAAGGGCCGCGATGATCGCGACGTCGATCCAGGGAAAGGGGGGAAGCGGTGCCATGGCGCTGCGATGCTCTTTGCCGCACATCGGCGCCGCGCACAACAGAGCGGGATGAATTAGGCGCAGCGCCAGCCTGGGTTATGCTTATCGACGCTCGGCGAAAAAGGCGCGGAGCAGCGCCGCCGCTTCCCCCTCACCGATGCCGGGATAGATTTCAGGCCGGTGATGGCAGGTTGGCTGGGTGAAAAATCGCGGGCCATGCGCAACCGCGCCACCCTTGGCATCGTCCGCCGCATAATAAAGCCGGTCGATGCGCGCATGGCTGATAGCACCCGCACACATTGCACAGGGCTCCAGCGTTACCCACAGGTCGCACCCGTCGAGCCGATCACGGCCGAGCGCAGCCGCTGCCGCACGAATCGCTAGGATTTCCGCGTGAGCGGTCGGATCATGCAGCGCGCGCGGGGCATTGGCAGCGGTTGCGATGATCTGGCCGCCCTGGACGATGACGGCGCCGACGGGCACTTCTCCCGCTGCAGCGGCATCGCGCGCCGCTGCCAGCGCCGCGCGCATCGGATCGGGCAAGGGGAACATCCCCCACTTATGCGCCGATCATGCAGGATTTTGCTAGGCTCGTTGCCGCGGTCCAAGCACCCGGATCAGCGCGAACGCCATCCCGGGCAGATACCCAGCCAGCGTCATCCCACAGGCAATCGCAAAGTCACGCCCCGGCCCAAAGGCACGAAACACTCCCAGCGGCGGCAACAGCACCGCCGCCAGGATCGTCACCGGTTCGGCGCGATCCAGGCGGGCAGGCTGCATTATTTGGCGTCCTGCGCGTTAGCAGGCTTTTCGACCGAAACGGTCGGCACCGCGATCGTCTGCGTCGTCGTGCCAACCGTGGGCACTTCGATCGACTTGTTTTCGGTACCGAATTCGATCTTCGCCATGTTCATCGTGAATTCGGGGACCTGACCACCTTCGAGTTTGAGCGCCGGGGCCTGCGCCACCTTGCTCTGATCAATGCTAACCAGGCCAAGCGACCAGGCGCCTACAACGACAAGGGCGGCAAGCCCGACGAGAATGAGGAGTGCGCGCATCATATATCTTCCTTCAGATGATCAGATCGTTTGCGTAATAACGCCGCATGTCGTTCGAACTGGCTATCCGCGCCCTCTTTCCGGGCAACCAGAATTCAGGAATTCAAGCAATGTCGCGTATCTGCGAACTGACCGGCAAGGGCCGGCAGGTGGGCCACAACGTATCCCACGCCAACAACAAGACCAAGCGCACTTTTCTGCCAAACCTGCAGAATGTGACGCTGATCTCCGACGCGCTGGGCACCAGCGTGAAGCTCCGCGTGTCGACCAACGGCCTGCGGTCGGTGGAGCATGTCGGCGGCCTGGACAATTGGCTGGTGAAGACCGCCGACGACCAGCTGTCGCTGAAGGCACGCCGCCTGAAGCGCGACATCCGCAAGAAGCTGACCCCGGCAGCTACCGCTGCCTGATTATGCGATTTAACGACGCGGTGAGAACATCGCGTCGTCTAATCGGAAGTTGAGCAGCAGGCTCTGCTGCAGCGACGACTGGTTATCGTCGGACACGATCCAGATAGCGGTGCGTCCGGTCGATTCGCGGACGACCGCGATCCCTTCATAATTATCCGACAGGGCAGGCGGCGCGAATCGCGCCAGCACCCGTCCCGCGACGATCTTTCCCGGCGCAATCGCGCGCGGATCGATAAGCGTCAGCACCACCCGAAAACCGCTTGTCACCCGGAACCGACGGTTGAGCACCAGCAACCGGCCATCGGGCAGTTCGGCAATGCCCGTCGGTTTGTAGCCGACGGGCGGGCGATAGCCGAAGCGGAAGCCCCGGCGGCTTGCCCGGGTGGGATCCCCGTCGAATCGAATACCGATGACGGCCCGCCCCTTCGTGCCCGGCCAGTCGCCATCCTCGGACAGCACGATGAAACTGCCATCGCGTAGCCGCACCATCGCCTCAGCCCCGCCATTGACCGGCCATTTACGCATCGCACGTGGTGCCACATGACGCAGCGATTTCGCCAGATCGGGCGAATAGGCCCAGATCGCGTTGCTGTTCTCGAACCCAACCCAAATCGTGCCACTAGTCGGGTCGCGTGTTATCGATTCGCTGTCGCGGTCGCTCTTTTCCCATCCGATGCCGGGACCATCGGGCAAGTCGGCGAATTTTCGATCGGCGACGCGCCCTTTCGAATCGACCCGAAAGCGCACGATGTTTCCGCCGTCGCTCAGCAGGGTGAAGCGATCGCCATCGACGATCAGCGACGAAAAGCTGCCGAACGCCGGATCCGGGCTTCGCAGTCGATAGCCGCGTTCATAGATCAGCGCGCCAATCCGCCGCCTGGCTGGCGATTCGGGGTAGAGCGGGACCGGCTCGATCGTGAACGCCGCGCGGGTCCCGAGCAGCGGCAGGCGGGGCACCGTGGACCAGCCCGGCACGAACAACAGCAGCGCGGCGATCGATAGGATCAGTGGAAAGCGGAAGCGGTGCATCTGCCCACCCATATCGCTCGGCGACGCAAATGGCAGTGCCGATCGCGTGGCCGCCGGTGCCGATGAACGGGCGATAACAGGTGCATTCAGACTTGGGTCAATGCGGCACCTCCATAAGGGCAGGGTCGAAGAATGATTGCACGCCCATCAATCGACCGGGGTGCTGAAAAGGAGAATGACCATGTTGAAGAAATTGTCGCTTGCCAGCATCGCTCTCGCCATCAGCGCCAGCGTCCTTGTTCCCGTCGGCTCGGCATCTGCCCAAGATTATCGGGGGGATTATCGTGGCGATTACCGGCAGCAGCAGTTCCGCGGCGACGGCTTCCGCGACGATTATCGCGGCAACCGCTTCAATGACGGCCGGTTCAACGATGGTCGGTACAACCAGGGCTATTATGACCAGGGGTATGACAACCGTTTCAATAACCGCCGGAACTTCCGCAACAATCGCCGCTGCAACGACGGCACGGGCGGCGCGCTGCTCGGCGCGATTGCCGGTGGTCTGCTCGGCGACTCGATTGCAGGACGCGGCGATCGTACCGCTGGTGCTTTGATCGGTGGTATCGGCGGCGCTCTCGCCGGTCGCGCCATCGAACGTGATGGCCGCAATGGCTGCCGCAACTTCCGCTAAACCCGTTTCCCTCGCGTAGCGTATCGAGGGTGGGGCCCGGTCTCTGATGAGGCCGGGCCCCGAATTTTGGGCGCTGCCGACCCGCAGCCGTCAGTACATATGTTGCCCGCCATTGATGCTGAGCGTCGATCCGGTGACGAACCCGCCATCCTCGGAACAGAGGAACGCGACGCCGCGCGCGATTTCCATCGCCTGACCGAGTCGCCCGACCGGGATTTTGGCGACGATCTTTTCCAGCACATCGGCGGGCACTGCGGCGACCATGTCAGTATCGATATAGCCCGGCGCGATCGCGTTGACGGTAACGCCCGCCTTCGCGCCTTCCTGCGCCAGCGCCTTGGTGAAACCGTGAATGCCCGATTTGGCGGCGGCATAGTTGACCTGACCATATTGCCCTGCCTGGCCGTTGATCGACCCGATATTGACGATCCGGCCCCATTTACGATCGCGCATGCCGGGGAAAACCGCCTTTGCCATGTTGAAGCAGCCGCCCAGATTGGTGTCGATCACCTCTTTCCAGGCCTGTGCGGTCAGCTTCATGATCGTGCCGTCCCGGGTAATGCCGGCATTGTTCACCAGCACATCGACGGGCCCAAGCGCATCGGCGACGGCGGCACACCCAGCCTGGCACGCATCATAATCCGCCACGTCCCATTTGAAGGCGGCAATGCCGGTACGGTTGGTAAAATCCTGCGCGCGCGCTTCATTGCCGGCATAGTTGGCGGCGACGATCATCCCGCTGTCGCGCAAGGCAAGGCTGATCGCCTCACCAATGCCACGCGTTCCTCCGGTGACGATTGCAACGCGTGCCATGACTCTCTCCCCTATAGCCTTCTTATCGGCTAACCCTAGGGCGAGACCTGCCAGCCTTCAAGCTCGCGAGCAATCAACGCGCGCAGCATCGTGATGCCGCCATCACTGTCATTCAGGCACGGGATATAGGCAAAATCGGTACCGCCATGTTCCTCAAAACTTTCCCTCCCCCGAATCGCCAGTTCTTCGAGCGTTTCGAGGCAATCGGCGGAGAAGCCCGGTGCGATGATCGCGATTTTCTTGATGCCCTTGCCCGGCAGCGCCTCAAGCGTGTCATCGGTCGCGGGTTCGAGCCATTTTGCACGACCAAAGCGCGACTGAAAGGTGATGATGACGGGACGGCCCAGCGCCTCCCCCAGCAAGCGCGCGGTCTTCTGGCAATGGCAATGATAGGGATCGCCAAGCTCAAGCGTACGCACCGGCATGCCGTGAAAGCTCACCACCAGCGCATCGGGGGTGAAATCGAGCCCCGCCAGCCCCGTCTCGATCGAGCGATGAAGCGCACCGATATAGAGCGGATCGTCATAATAAGGCGGCAGCGTGCGCATCGCCGGCTGCCAGCGCATCGCCGCCAGTGCCTCGAATGCCTTGTCATTAGCGGTCGCGGTCGTCGCACCACAATATTGCGGATAAAGCGGCGCGACCAGAATGCGGTCGCACCCGGCATCCTTCATCGCCTGCAATCGATCGGGGATGGATGGCTTACCATAGCGCATCGCCCAATCGACCGTCACATGCGGGCCGAATGCGCCCTGCAGCGCCGCACTCTGCGCCTTTGTGATGCTCGCGAGCGGTGATCCGTCCGGCCCCCAGACTTGCGCATAGGCCTCCGCCGATTTCTGCGGGCGGGTATTGAGGATGATCCCGCGCAGAATCGGTTGCCACAAGAATTGGGGAATCTCCACCACCCGCCGGTCCGACAGGAACTCCGCCAGATAGCGTTTCACCGATTTGGTGTCGGGCCCGTCGGGCGTTCCCAAATTCGTCAACAACACCCCCAGTTTGCGCGGGGCAACGGGCGGATGATCGGCGGGCAAGTGATTAGTGGGGGGAATCATGCTGCAGATGCGGTAAACGGCAAGCGTCGCAAACGAAACCCCGCACTTGCCTGAAGCGCATTGGCAATCGCTGGCGCGACTGGCGGCACCGCCAGTTCGCTGACGCCGCCAGGCTCTGCCTCACTGCGGATCATTTCGATCGTGATGTCGGGAATATCGGCGAGGCGCGGCAGGCGCAGATCAGCAAAACTTCGCGCATCGGCAACATTTTCGGTAAAGTCAGTTGATCCCCCCAATGCCCCCGCCATGCCGAAAATCAGCCCGCCTTCAATCTGTTGCCGAACGATATCGGGATTAATTTGGCGTCCGCAATCCACCGCTGCAACAATCCGGTCGACAACCGGGCGTTGACCGTCCTCGAAATGCGCCTCTGCCAGCACCGCGATATGGCTGCCGCGAAAGCTGTGGCAGGCGATGCCCTGGGCGCTGCCGGGCACCCCGCCTTCCCAGCCACCCAGCGCCGCCGCTGTCGACAGGCACCGCACCAACCGCGGCTCGGCCGTTATGGATACCCGAAACGAGAGCGGTTCGGTGCCCGCAACATGGGCAAGTTCGTCAAGAAAACACTCGGTGAAGAACGCGGTGTAGCTATGCGCACCCGACCGCCAATGGCCCGTCGGCACGCCGATATCGGCCGGGTGGTGATCGATTGCATAGGCTGGGAATCGATAAATCGGCAGCGCGCCTGCCACCGCATAGGGATCGCCGGCCCCCTCCAGCGCCAATGCCGCCCGCACCGCCGGATCGCTCGTGGTGAGCCGATCGGCAAGTTCGCGCCCGGTATTTGGTGCGGCAATTTTGGCAAGCCAGCCCATGATTGCGCCGTTCGGCCCCAGCCGGGCCGTCATCCGTGCCGCAGCTGGCGGGCGGTAGCGATCGTGCAGCAGATCTTCGTACCGGGACCAGACAAGCTGCACCGGGCGCTTGATGCGCTTGGCAATCATTGCGGCCTGGGCGGCGACGTCATGTTCCAGATTGGCGCCGAACGACCCGCCGATCAGCATGGGGTGCACAATCACCGAATCCGGCGACACCCCGATTGCGGCGGCGGCAGCCGCCCGTGCCAATCCCGGCGCCTGAGTCGGCAACCACAACTCGAGCACGCCGTTTTCAATCCGTGCCGTTGCCGTCATCGTTTCCAGCGCGGCATGGAGGCCCAGACCCACCTGATAATCGGCGGTCACCACCTGCGCGCCCTTGAACACAGCCGCCAGATCGCCTTGCGCCGCCATGCGCTGGCCGGGACCGTCAAGCGCGCGCGCCAAAGCAGCACCAATGCTGTCGCTGTTCACCAGCGATCCCCGGGTCGCAAATGTCGGCACGAGCGCATCGAGCGCGCGGTTCGCGGCCCACCAATTATTGGCAATCACCGCAACCCAGCGCGGCTCCTGAATTACCTCAATCACGCCCCTGATCTTGGTGGCAGCGGTGCGATTAATCTTGGTCAAACGGCTGTCACCGACCGGGCCCTGGCGAATGGCAGCGAACACCATGTCAGGCAGACGGACATCGCCCGCAAACCCGGCGGACCCGTCAACCTTTGACGGCACGTCAAGACGCGGCAGCGATCGGCCGGTTAGCCGCGCGACATTACCTTGCCGCAACGGCAGCTCTTTGGGCACGGATTCCCGCGCCGCCTCAGCCGCAAGCGCGCCGAAGCCGAGCTTCCGGTTGCCATGCGTCACAAATCCGGCCGCGCTATCGCACGCGCGCCAGTCGACCCCCCAGCGCCGCGCCGCGACTTTGCACAGCAATACGCGCGCTGCAGCACCCGCTTGGCGCAAATCGCCCTCGAAATTGCGGATCGAGCTTGATCCCGCCGTCAGCACCAGCGCGGTGCGTACAACATGGGTCTTTTTCAGTGCTTCGGGGATGCCGGCGAAAACGCCTTCGAACAATTCCCCTGCGCCCAGATCATTGGCATAAAGCGGGTTGAGTGGAGCAGGCTCCACCCCCACCCGCCGCCAGTCTGCGCCAAGCTCATCGGCCACGATCTGCGGCATCGTCGTGTAGACGCCCTGGCCATGCTCGGCCTGCGGCACCGCGACCGATACATGGCCATCCTCACCGATTTTCAGCCAGGCCCCGAAGATCTTTTCCCCCGGTGCAGCGGTGAGATTGGGGAGATAGCGGCGCGGCCAGATCGCCCAGGCGACGAGCAAGCCGACGCCAGCGCCGCCGCCGATCAGCAGCGAGCGCCGGTTAACGCCCTGCCCGATCCTGCTACCGATCCGATCACTGATACCACCCTTCGCCATTGCCCCGCTCTATCGCGGTGCAGCGATGGGCGCCAGATCAGGCAGCGGCTGATTCGGTGGCATAAATCTCGCGATAGGCGGTGCGGAGCGAGACCTTGTCGATCTTTTCGGTGCCAAGCCGCGGCAGCGGACCTTCGGTGATCCAGATGCGCCGGGGCACCTTGAACGCCGCGATTCGCCCGCCCAGAAATTCGCACAATGTTTCGGCATCGACGATTTCGCCGGGGCGAATGTGGACGACAGCACCCGGCACCTCGCCAAACCGCTCGTCGGGCAGGCCGAACACCGCCGCTTCGGCGACGTGCGGATGCTCGTACAGCGCCGCTTCGACTTCCTGGCATGAGATATTCTCACCACCGCGGATGATGATATCCTTCTTGCGATCGACGATAAACAGATAGCCGTCCTCGTCGAGGTAACCGATATCGCCCGTCAGGAAATAGCGATCAGCGGTAAAGGCGTCGCGGGTGGCATCGGGGCGATTCCAATAGCCTTTGAAGTTGCAGATCGACCGGATCGCGACTTCGCCGAGATAGCCCTGGATCACCGGCTTGCCCGAACCGTCCAAGATCGCAAGATCGACCAGCGGCGCAGAGGCGCGGCCCGTGGAATTGGGCTTGGCGAGATAATTGCTCCGGAAATTGCCGCAGCCAATCCCGTTCGTCTCTGTCAATCCATAGCCGAGCAAGGGGGCGCCACCGCCCATTTCCTCATTGAGGCGGCGGACATGCTCGACCGGGCGGGGCGCGCCACCAGCGGCGAAGTCAGTCACCGTCGACAGGTCATAGGTCGATCGCTTCGGATGCGTGAGGATCTCAAAGCTCATCAGCGGCACGCCGACGAAATAAGTCACCTTCTCCCGCTCGATCAGCCGCATCGCTTCTTCGGCATCCCATTTGGGCATCAGGACGAGCTTTCGCCCCATCGCAAAGCTTTGTAGGAACACCGGCACTTCGGCAGTGACGTGGAACAGCGGCACATTGAGCAACGTCGCGTGCTGAACGGTGACGGGATTGCCATCCTCGGTCGAAATGCCGAGCATCATCAGCGCGCTGGCGAGATAATTGAACACCGCCTGCGTCACCGCGCGGTGATCCGAAAGCGCGCCCTTCGATTGCCCAGTCGAGCCGCTGGTGAACAGGATGGTTGCATCATCGTCACCGCGCAGCATGGGCAGCGCCGTCGTCTCGCTGCCGCCCTTGGCGAACAAGGGGGCGAGCGCTTCGGCCAAGGGCAGGCGATCATCGATTGCGATTACCTGCGCGCCGAGCCCCGTTGCCTCCTCGAGCCGCTGGGCGCGCGGTGCATCGGCGAACACCAGATTGCAATCAACATCGGTAATCGCATTGGCTAGCTCGCTCGTCTGCCACCAGCCATTGAGCAAGGTGGCGATGCCACCGGCCATCAGGATGCCCATATAAAGCGCAATCCAGGACGGCGAATTGCGCATCGCGATTCCCACCCGGTCGCCCTGCTTTACGCCGCATCCGTCGATCAGCGCACGCGCCGCTTGCTGCGCCAGCGCATAGACCTCGGCAAAAGTCAGGCGTTCGTCACCCGAGACGAGAAATGTCTTGTCGGCATGTTCGTTGCAGAAATGCGCGAAATAATAGGTCAGTGCAGGTGGTGCGACCGCGATCGTCGGATAGCTACGGCCCTGAAGTTCAACGGGAACCACCGGCATCTGGCCGCTAAGCGCGGTCAGCGCGGCAATTCCCCGATCAATTCGGCGATCCAGCTCGCTCGGCATTCGTCTCTCCCTCTTGGTCTTATCGCCAGACCCCCTTATGGAAGCTTCGCAGCCTGGGGAAAAGCCTTGATCCTGACAACTGTTGCCGCCGCCGCCACCGACCATATCCGGTTTACCGATCTGGGACTGAACGACACGATCTTTCGGATCGGCTGGTTCAGCCTGAAATGGTATTCGATATCCTATGTCGCGGGGATCATGGCGGGCTGGTGGTATCTGCTGAAGCTGGTCGCGCAACCGGGATCGCCGATGGCACGGCGCCATGCCGACGATGTCGTATTCTACGCCACACTGGGTGTCATCCTTGGCGGGCGAATCGGCTATGTGCTGTTCTATCAGCCGGCGATGTTGCTGACACCGCTTCAGGTCTTTCGGCTGTGGGATGGCGGGATGTCATTCCACGGCGGCGTGATCGGCACCTCGGTCGGCCTGATCCTGTTTGCTCGGTCGCAAGGGCTGCAATGGCTGCGCGTGCATGACTATGTGGCCTGTACCGTGCCATTCGGACTGTTTTTCGGGCGGATCGCCAATTTCGTTAATGGTGAGCTTTACGGCATGCCAAGCGATGCGCCCTGGGCGATCATCTTCCCGCGCACCGGCGATGACATCGCCCGCCACCCCAGCCAGCTCTACGAGGCCGGGCTTGAAGGGATCGTGCTGTTTGCGGTCCTGTGGTTCTGCTTCTGGCGCACCAAGATGCGGTACGAACCGGGCAAGCTCGTCGGCATCTTCATCGGCGGTTACGGAATCGCGCGTTTCATCGTCGAATTTTTCCGCGAACCCGATGAGCAGCTGCGCGAATTCGCGGCGGCAACCGGGCTGCACATGGGCCAATGGTTGTGCGTGCCGATGATCCTGGGCGGTGCTTACCTGATCGCCACCGCCAAGGGTCGTCGCGAGCGCGTCGAGCCGATCGCCGGGGGCGAAAGCGTCGCCTGAGATGGAGGCACCAGTGTTGGATGCCACCCTGCCCGACCGGCTAGCCCGCGCGGTCACGCTCGCCGGGCCGATCTCGCTCGCGCAGTATATGGCCGCCGCCAACGCGCATTATTACGCCACGCGCGATCCGCTGGGCAGCGATTTCACCACCGCGCCCGAAATCAGCCAGATGTTCGGCGAGCTGATCGGCGCGTGGCTCGCCGATCTCTGGGATCGCGGCGGTCGACCGCCTGCTGCTTATGTCGAGCTTGGGCCGGGTCGCGGCACGCTGGCGGCCGATGCGCTGCGGGTAATGGCCAAGGCCGGGCTGACGCCGCCAGTGCACTTCGTCGAGACCAGCCCCACCTTGCGCACAGCACAGGCGGCGCGGGTGCCCGATGCAACCTGGCATGACGATACGACGACATTGCCGGACGATGCTGCGCTGCTGATCATCGCCAATGAGTTTTTCGATGCGCTGCCGATCCGCCAATTGGTGCGCGGGGGGTATGGCTGGCACGAACGACTCGTCGCGTGCCAGGACACGTTATTCCTGCCGATCGCGGGCAAGCAGGTGCCGGGCGACATCCTGCCGCCCGAACTGCGCGATGCCGTCCCTGGATCGGTCATCGAAACATCGCCCGCCAGCGTGGCGGTGATGCGTGACCTGGCCGGGCGGATTGCGCGGCAGGGCGGCGCGATGCTGACGATCGATTATGGCTATGAAGGCCCGGCGATTGGCGACACGCTGCAGGCGATGCAGCGTGGGCGCTTCGTCAACCCGTTCGAGCACCCCGGCGAGCATGACCTGACCGCGCATGTCGATTTCGCCACCCTCGCCGCGGCGGCGATGACCGCAGGCGCATCAGCGTTCGGCCCGGTCGAACAGGGCGCGCTGCTCGTCGCGCTCGGCATCAATGCGCGCGCGGCGGCGCTTGGCGAGGCGGTGGCGGCCGATCGCGAGCGGCTAGTAGCTCCCGACCAGATGGGCAGCCTGTTCAAGGCCCTTGCTATCACCGCGCCCGGCTGGCCGCACCCTGCAGGTTTCCCATGAACGCCGTCCCCATCATCTATCGCGACGCGACCCAGGCCGACGGCCCCGCGCTCGACGCGATGGCCCGCAAGATCTGGCTCGAAACGTTCGAGCATTCGGCGCCCGCCAGCGATATCGCTCTGTACGTCGACAAGGCGTACGGCCCGGACGGGGCGCTGATCCGCAGCCTGGCAGATCCAGCGCATCACTTTCGGCTCGCCTGCGCGGGTGATGCCATCACCGGTTATGTCAAACTCTCGCCCGTCTGGCTCGATGATCCCGCGGTGCTGCCCGGTGCGCTTCAGCTGAGCCAGCTCTATATCGCCGCCGACTGGCATGGACGCGGCATCGCCCAGGCGCTGATGGACTGGACGATCGACGAGGCCCGCCGCCGTGCTGCCACCGCTTTGGTGCTGACGGTATGGGAGGAAAATTTCCGTGCCCAGCGATTCTATGCGCGCTACGATTTCGTCCATATCGGCGATTATGCGTTCCCGACCGGGACCCAGGTCGACCGTGACCTGATCATGCAGCTGGTGTTGTGAGCGATGTCGAGGTCATCCGCGCCCGCGCGCTCGACGGGGTCGCGCATGGCTTTCTGGGGCGGCGCGGGGGCGTGTCGACCGGGGCGATGGCATCGCTCGACATGGGGCGTCGCGGCCAGCCGCCCACGCCCGAGCTGATCGAGAATCAACGCCGCGCGATCGACTCGGTCCTGCCGGGCAGTACGCTCGTCACCTTGTATCAGGTGCATTCGGCGGAGGCCGTGATCGTCACGTCTCCCTTCGATGACGATGCCCGCCCGCGCGCCGATGCGCTCGTTACCGATCGACCGGGCCTGTTGCTCGGCATCCTGACCGCCGATTGCGTGCCGGTGCTGTTCGCCGACAAGGCGTCCGGGGTGATCGGTGCCGCCCATGCCGGCTGGAAGGGCGCGTTGGGCGGCGTGACCGACGCGACGATCGAGGCGATGCTGGCGCTGGGGGCCGACCGTGACCGGATCGTCGCCGCGATCGGCCCGTGCATCGCGCGCGCGAGTTATGAGGTGGATGACGGCTTTGCCGCACGTTTTGCGGAGGATGATCCGGCGAATGAGCGCTTCTTCTCCCCCAGTAAGCCCGGCCATCAGCAGTTCGATCTCGAAGCCTATGTCGCCCACCGAATCGCGCATGCAGGCGTGGCGACCGTCGAGATGCTGGGGCTGGACACCTATGCCGATCCCGCGCGCTTCTTCAGCTATCGCCGCGCCACGCATTTGGGCGAGCCCGATTATGGTCGGCAAATCTCGCTGATCGGTCTGCCCGGATAACGCGTGCTATCGCTGGGGCGTTAGTATCGATAGAGACTTGTTCAACAGCCACTCGCCCCCAGGAGCCTTGCCATGACCGACGAAACCGAAGTCGAGCTGACCGGGGCTGCCCCGCGCCGCCATCCCAAGCCCAAGGTCGACAAGGTCGGCGGGCGCAAGCTGAAACCATCGACCTTGATGATGGGGCATGGCTATGATCCGATGCTGTCCGAAGGATCGCTGAAGCCCCCGATCTTCCTCACCTCGACGTTCGTGTTTCCCAATGCAGCCGCGGGTAAGCGCCATTTCGAAGGCGTGACCGGCAAGCGCCCCGGTGGATCGGACGGGCTCGTCTATTCGCGTTTCAACGGCCCGAATCAGGAAATTCTCGAAGACCGGCTCGGCGTATGGGAAGATGCCGAGGACGCGCTGACCTTTTCGAGCGGCATGTCCGCCATCGCGACCCTGTTCCTGTCGATGGTGCGCGCAGGCGACACGATCATCCATTCCGGCCCGCTCTATGCCGCGACCGAAACGCTGATTGCGCGCATTCTCGGCCGGTTCGGTGTGCATTTCGTCGATTTTCCGGCGGGCGCAACGCGGGCGGAGATCGATGCGGTGATGGCGAAGGCAAACGGCATGGGCCGGGTCGCGCTGATTTATCTCGAAAGCCCCGCCAACCCGACCAATGCGCTGGTCGATGTGCAGGCGGTGGCGGCGGCGCGTGATGCGGTGTTTGGCGATTCGCCCGACAAGCCACCGATCGCCATCGACAACACCTTCCTGGGGCCGCTCTGGTTCCAGCCGCTGCAGCACGGCGCGGACATCGTCGTCTATTCGCTCACCAAATATGTCGGCGGGCATTCGGACTTGGTGGCGGGCGCCATCCTTGGCTCGAAGAAGCAGATCGATGTCATCCGCCTGATGCGCAACACAATCGGCACGATCACCGATCCCAACACCGCCTGGATGCTGCTACGCAGTCTCGAAACGCTCGAGCTGCGGATGACCCGCGCGGGCGAGAATGCGGCGAAGGTCTGCGCGTTCCTGCGCGATCACCCCAAGGTCGAGCGGGTCGGCTATCTCGGCTTCCTCGAATCGACCCCCGGCGATGAACGCCAGGCCGATATCTATACACGCCACGGGATGGGCGCGGGCAGCACCTTCTCGCTGTTCCTGAAGGGCGGCGAGCGGGAAAGTTTCGCGTTTCTCGATGCGCTGCGGATCGCCAAGCTGGCAGTATCGCTCGGCGGCACAGAAACGCTCGCCAGCCACCCGGCGGGGATGACGCATCTATCCGTCCCCGAAGCGCGCAAGACGGCGCTGGGCATCACCGACAATCTGGTGCGGATTTCGATCGGGGTGGAAGATGCAGACGATCTGATCGCTGATTTCGATCAGGCGCTGGCGGCGATTTAACTGAGGGTGTGGACGTAAAGGCACCGCTTTTTTCTCGCACCGGACTGATGAATATGCATGATTAGGGAGTGAAGTCATTCGCTTACCTGAACCGGGGGATCATCGGCATGCATTCATTCGTCAGCCGCGCCATGGGCGGCTCGCTGGCTTTGTGCCTGCTGCTGTCGCCACAGATCAGCACAGCGCGTCAGGCCAGTGCCGCATCGCCGCCAAAGCCAACAGCGCCTTCGCGCTATGCCGCCCCGCCGGCGACATCATGGCAGCATGTCGGCAGCGACATTCCGGCCGATCCGCAATGGCAAACTGGTACGCTCGCCAATGGCCTGCGCTATGCCGTGCGGCGCAATGCGAAGCCTGCGGGAAGTGTGTCGATCCGCGTTCGGCTCGATGTCGGGGCGTTGATGGAGCGGGACGAGGAGCAGGGCTGGGCCCATTTCGTCGAGCACATGGCGTTTCGCGGTACGCCCAAATTGGGTGATGGCGAGGCCGTAAAGGTCTGGCAGCGCATGGGCGCGAGCTTTGGCGCCGATACCAATGCGTCCACGACGCGCCTGTCGACAATCTACAAGCTCGATTTGCCCAAGGCCGATGCCGAATCGGTTACCATAGCGACGAACATTCTGGCCGATATGCTTGCCAATGCGTCGTTCGACCCGCGTCTGGTCGAGATTGAGCGCAAGGTCGTGCTCGCCGAGCGATCCGCGCGTTTGACACCGTTCAGGGAGAAGTTGAGGCGAGCGATAAGTGCGTTAGTCGTACCAGGCCTGTTGGCAGCCCGGCGCGACATTATTGGCACGCCCGAAACGCTGGGTGGCGCATCGGCGGACGGGTTGCGGGCATTTCAACGGCGTTGGTATCGGCCCGAACGCGCGGTGGTGGTGATGGCGGGCGACGCGCCGACGAGCCAGCTCATCGCTGCGATCGAAGCGAGCTTTGGCGGCTGGCGCGGTGAAGGTCCGCCACCGGCCGAGCCTGATTATGGGAAAATGGTAACGCCTACCACGGAGGCCGTATCGGTGATCGATCCGCTTGCCAGCAGTGCTGTGGCGATCAATTGGGTACGGCCCTATGTGTATGAGCCTGAGACCGTTCGAGGGACTACACCGCGCCTTGTTCAATCAGTCGCGCTGGCAATCCTCAACCGACGTCTGTCGACCGAGGCGCAGCGCGGCGGTGCCATCATCGATGCCTCGGCAACGTATAGCCGCGGACGAAGGACCAATGAGGTGCTGTCGATCTCGCTAACGCCAAAGACCGACCAATGGTCTGCCGCCTTGGACCGTACCTTTGCCATCGTGAACGAGTTGCGCGATTCGCCACCTGCACAGGCCGAAGTTGAAGCAGTGCTTGCGGACCGGAAGCTTTTGGTTGATCGCGCTATCATCACGCGTGCAGACGCAGCATCACCTAGTCTCGTCGATGAATTCATGGGCGATGTCGACTCGGGCAGCGTCACCGTTTCGCCGGAAGTGATCAAAGACCTGTTCGAAGGCGCGCAATCAGCAGTGACTCCCGCAGCCATTCAGGCAGAGGTTCGCACCATACTGACGCCTGAACCCCGCCTGATTCTCACCGGTCCGAAGCCTATCGCCGGAGGCGATACCGCGCTCGTTGCTGCGCTGGGGAAAGCCCGCAACATTGCGGCTGCGGAGACGGAAGCGGTACGATCGGTATCGTTCGATGAACTGAAAGCACCCGGGCCGCCGGGCAAGATCGTCCGAACCCAACCCCTGCCTGAAATTGATGCCGAGCGAATCACCTTCGCAAATGGCGTCGAGCTGGCCCTCAAAAAGACCGGGATCGAACAGAACAATATTCGCGTTCTGGTCCAGATCGGCCACGGCCTGCTCAATCGCAATCCTGATGCAACCACACTGCAATGGTCGTTTGGTGCGCTGATCAGCAGCGGGGTTGGGCCGTTCTCAGCTGACGAGTTCCAGCGTTTGGTGACCGGCCGACAGCTTGGCTTCAGCTATACCGCATCGGTCAACAGTTTGGACCTGCATATGCGGACCAATCCCAAGGACCTGACCGATGGCCTGCGATTGATGACCACGTTGGCGCAGGGCGTTCGCTACGGCGATGCCTCGCTCGATCGATTCAAGCGCGGGTATGAAAGCAGCTATGCCTCACTGTACAACCAGCCCGGTTCGGTGCTGGGGGCATATGGCGAAAAACATCTGACCAATGGCGACAATCGGTTCGCTGGGGCGCCTGACCCCGCAACCGTGAACGCCCTGACGAATGCCGATTTTCGCGCCTATTGGGATGCCCGGATGGCCGAAGGGCCGATCAAGCTTGTCGTGGTCGGCGATTTCGATCGCGCCGCGCTGATCGCGGCAGTTGCCGCAAGCTTTGGCGCGCTTCAGCCACGCCAGGCCGTGCCGCCGACGCCAACCCAGCTTGATGTGCGGCCATCGCCCCCCACCAAATCCCCCATCACCCTGTATCACCGTGGTGCCACCGACCAGGCAATCGTTATGCATTACTGGCCAACAACCGGGGTGTACGCCGATATTGCCGAGAGCCGAGCGCTTTCAATGGCAGGGTCGATCCTGAATACCCGGCTGCAAGAGACTTTCCGGGAACAGCAAGGCGGCAGCTATGCGCCGTCGGCGGGCAGCAGCCAATCACCCATTTTTCCCCGCTTTGGAACGTTTAGTGCCGGAGCACAACTGACTGCCGGGATGATCCCCGCCTTTGACAAAGCATTGGACGCTGCGATTGCAGAACTTGCTACAAACGGTCCCACGGCTGATGCCATGGAGCGGGCGAGGTCAACCATTTTGAGCGATTTCGCACGGGAAAAGTCAAGCAACGCTGCGGTTTGGGTGACGCTGCTTTCGCGCGATCTTGACGACCCCCGCGTTCTCAGCGTCTTTCTGTCCCGCGAAGCTGGCTATGCGGCGGTTACGGCGGCACAGGTCCAGGCGGCAGTGCGTAAATATTTGAAGCCGGGCGGGTCAATCGACATTCGAGTGCTGCCTGAACCGGCCAAACCCGCCAAGTAATCCGCCAATCGAACGCGTCAGCCGTCGCTGACCCGTTCGATATCGGCACCCACAGCGGAGAGTTTTTCCTCGAGCCGTTCATAGCCGCGATCGAGGTGGTAGACGCGCTGGACCTGTGTTTCACCCTCAGCGGCGAGCCCGGCGAGGATCAGGCTCATCGAGGCGCGCAGATCGGTTGCCATCACCGGCGCACCGATCAGCTTGTCGACGCCGCGCACCACTGCCGTACGGCCACGCACCTGAATGTCGGCGCCCATCCGGGCAAGCTCCGGCACGTGCATATAGCGGTTCTCGAAGATCGTCTCGGTCAGCACGCTCGCGCCATCGGCCATGCACAGCATTGCCATGAACTGTGCCTGCATATCCGTAGCGAAGCCCGGAAAGGGCGCGGTCGATAGTGTCAGCGGCGCAAGGCCGTTGCTGGCGGTGACGCGCATAAAGTCGGGATGTTCCTCGACGGTAACGCCGGCGTCGATCAGAGCGGCCGTCGTCGCACGCATATCCGATGCAGCCACGCCGACCAGATCGAGCGAGCCGCCAGTAATGGCGGCGGCGCATGCATAGCTGCCTGCCTCGATCCGGTCCGGCATCACGCGATAGGTTGCGCCATGGAGCCGATCACGACCCTCAATTTCCAGCATCTCCGTGCCAATGCCCGATATCGATGCGCCCATCGCGACCAGGCAGTGGCACAGATCGACAATTTCGGGCTCCCGCGCCGCATTTTCGATCACCGATGGTCCTTTGGCGAGCACGGCGGCCATCACCGCATTTTCGGTCGCACCCACCGAGACGATTGGGAAGCTCACCCGCCCACCGGACAAGCGCCCGCCAGGTGCGGTCGCTTTCACATAACCTGCTGCCAGTTCGATCTCCGCCCCAAGTGCCTCCAGCGCCTTCAGGTGCAGATCAATCGGTCGGTTGCCGATCGCACACCCGCCCGGCAGTGACACCGTCGCCTCGCCGGCGCGCCCGACCAGCGGGCCGAGCACGAGGATCGACGCGCGCATCTTGCGGACAATGTCATAGGGCGCGACCGTTGATGTGAGCCGACCAGCCTTCAGCGTCATCACTCGGCCAAAATCATCGGGGCGCGCGCCCTCGATCATTGTCGACACACCGAGCTGGTTGAGCAGATGCCCAAACCCGTCGACGTCGGCGAGCCGCGGCAGGTTGCGCAGCGTCAGCGGTTCTTCGGTCAGCAGCGCACATGGCATCAGCGTCAACGCTGCGTTCTTGGCCCCCGAAATGGGAAGGCGGCCCGACAGGCGATTGCCGCCGCGAATGAGTATTCTGTCCATTTCAGAGCTTCTACCGCCTAGGCGTTGGCGCGCAAGAGGAGGGTCGATCGGTTTTGCGCGATTCGAGGCGCAAGCGCTGGCGTTACGCCTTTTCCAGCGTGCACTGGAGCGGGTGCTGGTGCTGCCGCGCGAAATCCATCACCTGGCTCACCTTGGTCTCCGCCACTTCATAGCTGAACACGCCGCACACCCCGACGCCCTTCTGGTGGACATGGAGCATCACCCGGGTCGCATCCTCGATGCTCATCCGGAAGAAGCGCTGCAGGCACAGCACCACGAATTCCATTGGTGTGTAATCATCATTCAGCATCAACACACGGTAGGGCGTTGGCTGTTTGGTGCGCGTGCGGGTGCGCGTGGCGATGCCAAGGCCGGTGCCCTCGTCATCGTCGCCGGGCGGACGCTGCGCCATGGCGCGCGGGGATTCTGGGTCAATCATCATGTGAGCCGAAAATATGGCACTCGCCGGGCCAAGGGCAAGGGGCAAGCGCAAACGAACCGCCTTCATCGCTGCAATTTCATGCAAAAAGGGCGGCCGCATCGCTGCGACCGCCCCCTGATTTGGCTGCTGGCACCGAAATGCCAGGCCGATTACGCGCTGATCTTGATCTTTTCAGCAGCAATCGCAACGCGGTTCGAGATCGGCTGAGCGATCTCACCGGCGAGCTTCAGCATGTTTTCGGTCGTCTTCGACGATTCGGCGACCAGCGAGTCGAACGAGGTGCGGACATAATCGCTGTGGAGCTTCATGAACTCGGTCGGCGACTTGACGGTCGACAGGCTCTTGACGATCGCGGTCATGCCTTCGAACGACTTGCGGGTGTACTCAGCGGCGTCCTGGCCCATCGTTTCGATGCCCTTGGCAGCGATCTTCGACGATTCGACGAGCGCTTCGACGTTGCCCTTGTTGAACTCGGTGACGTCAGCGAACATGCCCTGGGTCTTTTCGAGCGCAGCCTTGGCGCGGTCGTTCATTTCAACGAACATGGTCTGAGCCTTGTCGGTGGTGTTCTTGATGGTGTTTTCCATGATGGTCACTTCCTTGTTAATGGAGGTTGCCGTCGCGGCAGGTGCAGCGATCGGGGCAGGCTTGGTCTTCACAGTAACGGACTTCGGTGTGGCGGGCGCCTTTACAACTGGCTTGGCCACGGCCTTCTCGGGCGCAGGGGCGGGCTCAACCGCCTTCGCCGGCGCCGCAACCTTGGCGGCAACCGGGGCGGGCGAGGTCACCGGCGCAGACTTCTTTGCCGCAGGCGCTGGCTTCACCGCATCAGCAGCGACTGGTTCAGGGGTTGGCGATGCCACAGTCGCTGCCGCCTTGGGCGCATCGACCGGCGTCGTCACGGCTGGCGTTGCTTGCGCGACCGTCGTTTCAACCTTAGTAGTTTTATCGGCCATGAGGGGCCTCCCGCTCTTGTTTGCTGCACTGCAATATAATGAAATGCTGCACCCAGCGCAAGAGATTATTTGTGCGCCGCAACATTTTTCGATGCTGCAGCTATCAAACTGAAATGAAAGCGTATTATTTTGCTTTCACATAATCGCCCGGCGCATCACCGAGTGATTTGAGCCGTCCCTTGCCGGGTCTGCGCGCACCTTTCACCGGTACCGTCGTCGCATCCTGCGCGCGGATCCAGTCGATCCAGTCGGGCCACCAACTGCCCTTGGTCTCCGTCGCCCCGGCGACAAAATCTTGAAGCGATTCACCGAGTTCCGGGTTGGTCCAGAACTGATATTTTCCGGCAGCCGGCGGATTGACCACCCCGGCAATATGCCCCGATCCCGCCAGCACGAATCGCAATGGCCCATGGAAGTGCCGGGTGATCTGCCAGACGCTTTCGGCAGGGGCGATGTGATCATCGCGCCCCGCCTGAATATAGCATGGTGTCGTCACTTGCCCCAGATCGATCGGCGTGCCGGCAATTGCCAGCGCACCGGGCTTTACCAGCAGATTATCCCGGTACAGATCGCGCAAATAGCTGAGATGCCATTTGGTCGGCAGGTTGGTGGTATCTCCGTTCCAATGAAGCAGATCGAACGGCGCATAATCCTGGCCGAGCAGATAATTGTTGGTGACATAGTTCCAGATCAGATCGCGCCCGCGCAGCAAATTGAAGGTCGCCGCCATATAACGCCCGTCGAGAAACCCTTCTGGGGAGAGCTGCTCGATCCGCTGCATCTGTTCATCATCAACAAAGTTGAGCAATTCGCCCGCGCGCGAAAAATCGACCTGGGCAGTGAAGAAGGTCGCGCTTTTCACCCGGTCAGCCTGCCCGCGCGCGGCCAGCACGGCGAGCGTCGCGGCAAGCGTCGTCCCGGCGACGCAATAGCCGATCGTATGGACCGAACCGACCTTTAGCAGATCGCGGATCGTATCGATCGCATCGATTTGCCCGGCCTCGACATAATCATCCCACACCACGTCCTTCATCGTCGAATCGGCCGATTTCCAGGAGACGACGAACACCGTCAGCCCCTGATCGACCGCCCATTTGATGAAGCTTTTCTCGGGCGTCAGATCGAGAATGTAGAAGCGGTTGATCCAGGGCGGAAAGATGACCAGCGGCACCGCAAGCACGTCTGGCGTGGTCGGCGTGTACTGGATCAGCTCGTAGAGCGGCGTGCGCTTGATGACCTTGCCGGGTGTCATCGCCAGATTGCGCCCGACGGCGAAGGCGTCCGGATCGGTATGGGTGAGTTGCCCTTTGGACAGATCAGCCAGCATATGCTGCAGCCCATGGAGCAGATTCTCGCCGCCAGACTCGAGCGTCTTTTCCAGCACCAGCGGGTTGGTGGCGGGAAAATTGCTGGGGCTCATCGCATCGACAAAACCGCGCGTGGCGAAGCGCAGTTGCTCGCGCTGGCGATCATCGATGCCCTCGACTGACTCGACGCCGCGCAACAAGTGATCGGAGACGAGGAAATAGCTTTGGCGGATCCAATCGAACACGGGATTTTCGCGCCACTGCGGGGCCTTGAAGCGCTTGTCGCGCTCCTGTTCCGCGGTTTCCGCGATCGGCTCGGCCAGGTCTGGGGCGATGAAATGCTGCCACAGCTTCATACTATCGATCCAGAAATCGCGGGCGCGCTCGATCGTGCGCTGATCAGTAAAGCCCGGAATGATCTGCAAGGCAGGCGTTTCCTGCATCGTCTGCAACCCCGCCTCGAGCATCATCTGCTGGGCACGGCCCATCACCCAGGTCCAGTGCTGCATGTCTTCAAGGCTGGGAATGGCGAACGTCGGCAAGGATTGCTCATCGACTGCCGCCGCGGACGTCGCTGGCTGCTTTGCCGTCGCTTTTGGCTTGCGCATCACATCCTCAATTCTTGTTATTTGCGCCCGCTTACCCCAAGCTTTGTCCGCCGTCATTCACCCCGCGCGGCAAATCGCGTATGAACGGGGTCAATTGACGCCTCGCGCCGATGGAAAGCACCCATGTCCGACGATTTCTACCGCATCAAACGCCTGCCACCCTATGTCATCGCCGAAGTGAACGCGATGCGGGCGCAGGCGCGCGCGGGCGGGGAGGACATTATCGATCTCGGCATGGGCAATCCCGATCTGCCCCCGCCGCAGCACGTGATCGATAAATTGTGCGAAGTCGCGGCCAAGCCCGACGCGCATGGCTATTCAGCGTCGCGCGGCATTCCCGGGCTACGCAAGGCGCAGGCAAATTATTACGCCCGGCGTTTCGGCGTCGATGTCGATTCGGAAAGCGAAGTCGTCGTCACGATGGGATCGAAGGAGGGGCTTGCGAGCCTTGCCACCGCGATCACCGCACCCGGAGACGTCGTGCTTGCGCCGAATCCGAGCTATCCGATCCACACCTTCGGCTTCATCATCGCCGGCGCGACGATCCGCGCGGTACCGACCACACCCGACGAGCATTATTGGAAAGCGCTGGAACGGGCGATGAACTTCACCGTGCCGCGCCCTTCGATCCTCGTGGTGAATTATCCGTCGAACCCGACGGCCGAGACGGTCGACATTGCCTTTTACGAGCGGTTGGTGAACTGGGCGCGCGAGAACAAGGTGTGGATCATCTCCGACCTTGCCTATTCAGAACTCTATTTCGATGGCCAGCCGACGACGTCGATCCTGCAGGTGAAGGGCGCTAAGGATGTCGCTATCGAGTTCACCAGCCTCAGTAAAACCTATTCGATGGCCGGCTGGCGGATCGGCTTTGCGGTCGGCAACAAAAAGCTGATCGCGGCGATGACGCGGGTGAAATCCTATCTCGATTACGGCGCGTTCACACCGATTCAGGCCGCTGCCTGCGCCGCGCTCAACGGCCCGCAGGACATTGTCGAACGCAACCGTGAGCTTTATCACAAGCGCCGCGACGTGCTGGTCGAAAGCTTTGGCCGCGCCGGGTGGGACATTCCGCCGCCGCGCGCATCGATGTTCGCCTGGGCACCGCTGCCGCCAGCGCTGGCGCATCTGGGTAGCCTCGAGTTTTCCAAGCAGCTGCTGAGCCACGCGAAGGTCGCGGTCGCGCCGGGGGTCGGCTATGGCGAAAATGGCGAGGGCTATGTCCGCATCGCCATGGTCGAGAACGAGCAAAGGCTTCGCCAGGCCGCGCGCAACGTGAAGAAATATCTGGCGAGCATGGGCGTCAACACGCCTGCCCAGACGGGGTAGTTGACGGCAACGCGGCCACCCGCCAACAGGCCGGGCATGGAACGACCCGGCTTTGCTTTCTCCACCCGCCTCAAAGTCCGCTATGCCGAGGTCGATGCACAGCGCATCGTCTTCAACTCGCGTTACCTGGAATATGCCGATGTCGCGGTGACCGAATTCTGGGAATGGAGCGGGCTCGAGGCGCTCGGCCCGATCTGGACCGAGGCCGAGTTTCACGTGCGGCACACCGAAATCGATTATCACCTCCCGTTCCGGATGGGCGACGAAATCGAGGCATTTGTGCGGATCGCCCGCATCGGCACCAGCAGCCTGACCCAACAGTTCGATCTGTGCCATGCCGCGACGGGCGCGCTCCACTGCGCGATCACGATGGTGATCGTGCATGTCGACCTGCCGAGCGGCGCCCCGACGCCCATTACCGCGCCAGTGCGCGATGCACTGGCACGCCTGATCCCGAATTGACCCTGGCCTAACTCGCTTGAATAATTGTAGCGCACGCTACGAAAATCGGTTATGAAGCGTCTGCTACATAACTCGAGGAACTGGGCATGAAGTCCCGCAGTGCCAATTTCCGATTAACCGAACCGCCATTGGCAGCGTCGCACCGGGGCTATTCGGCGGCGCGCGCCTGGAGCTCTTCGCTCGCGACATGCTCCGGCAGCGACCAAAGCAGGTCGGCCTTGGTCAGCACCCGGCCATCCCAGGCCCGCACTTCGACCTGGGCAATCGGCCGACGATCGCGCTCGTCAACCAGCACCGGCGTAGCAGGCATGCCGGTTTCCCAGCGCTCCCCCCATTGCCGCAGGGCAATCATCGTCGGCAGCAGGGCAAAGCCTTTCTCGGTCAGCCGATATTCGATCTTGCGGCGATCCTCGGGCATCGGCTCGCGCTTCAGGATGCCGTGTTCGACCAGCCGGGCAAGCCGATTCGCAAGGATATTGCGGGCAATGCCGAGTTCGGACTGGAATTCTTCGAAATGATACAGACCGTTAAACGCGGCGCGCAGGATCAGGAACGACCACCGCTCACCCATGGCCTCAAGCGCAGCTGGCAGGCTGCATTCGGCCAATTCGCGCAAGGGTTCTCGCAACTTTGTTTCCATACGAATGCAATCCTAGCGCAATTTGTTCGTCATGCGAATGAAATATAAGTTTTCAGTTGCAACTGGCTACTTATTCTACTAAGTATCGATTCGCAACCTAATTCGGTTGCTTTCAATCCTCCCCCCGAACCGATCATGGAGTTCATCATGACACGCATTCTTTCCGCTGCCGCTGCTCTTGCCACGTCGGTTCTGCTCGCATCAGCAGCACCTGCCTTTGCTGCACCTACCGGCTATTACGCGGCAACGCCCGTCACCGCGCCGACCAAGACCAAGGTGATTACCGCTGGAACGCTGTGGAATTGTGCCGACGGCGTCTGCACTGCCAAGCAATCGACCCAGCGTGACGTGATCATGTGCCAGATGGTCGTCCAGCGTGTCGGCGCCCTCAGCGCCTTCACCGTTGCCGGCACGCCACTCGACGCCGCTGCGCTCGCCAAGTGCAATGAGCGTGCGAGCTAAACGCAAGTAAATGTTGCAAAGCAGCAGCACGCGGGGCCATCGTACCCGCGTGCTGCGGCAATATGAACTTGTCGATCGGGTTTTAAGCTACGATCCCCAAGCCAATGAGGCGCTGCTCAACCGCGCCTATGTTTTCTCGCTCCAAGCGCATGGCAGCCAGAAACGCGCATCGGGCGATCCCTATTTCAGTCATCCGATCGAGGTGGCCGGCATCCTGACCGACCTGCATCTCGACGACGAGACGATCGCCACTGCGATCCTGCACGATACGATCGAAGACACCGTTGCCACGCCCGAGGAGATCCTTCGGCTGTTCGGCCCCAATGTCGCGCGGATGGTCGATGGCGTGACAAAGCTCAGCAAGATCGAAGCGCAAACCGAAAACGAACGCGCCGCCGAAAATCTGCGTAAATTCCTGCTCGCTATGTCAGACGATATCCGGGTGCTGCTGGTGAAGCTGGCGGACCGGCTGCACAATATGCGGACGCTGCACTACATCGCCAACCCCGACAAGCGACGCCGCATCGCGCGTGAGACGATGGATATCTATGCTCCACTTGCCGAGCGAATCGGCATGTATGAATTCATGAAAGAGATGCAAACGCTCGCCTTTCGCGAGCTCGAGCCCGAAGCCTATAGCTCGATCACCAAGCGCCTGGTGCAATTGCAGGAAGGCGATGGCGACCGGATCGAGAAAATCGCCGCCAGCTTCAAACAGCTGCTGTCGCGCGGCGGGGTAGAGGCCGATGTATCGGGCCGCGAAAAGCACCCCTATTCGATCTGGAAGAAGATGGCCGAACGGCACATCAGCTTCGAACAGCTATCCGATATCATGGCATTCAGGCTGATCGTGCCATCGGTAGAGGAATGCTACAGCGCGCTGGGTATCATTCACCGGCGCTGGCCGATGGTGCCGGGGCGGTTCAAGGACTATATTTCTACCCCCAAACGGAACGGCTATCGATCGCTGCACTCGTCGGTGATGCATGCCGAGAATACCCGCGTCGAAATCCAGATTCGCACCCAGGAAATGCATGCTGAGGCCGAACATGGCCTGGCCGCCCATTGGGCCTATAAGCAGGCGAAGGTCCGCCCCGATAATCAGATCCGCTGGATCGCCGACCTGATCGAGATCCTCGACACTGCCGAAAGCCCGGAGGAGTTGCTCGAACATACCCGCATGGCGATGTATCAGGATCGCATCTTCGCCTTCACCCCGCGCGGTGAGCTGATCCAGCTGCCCAAGGGGGCAACACCGATCGACTTCGCCTACGCGCTTCACACCGATCTGGGCGATCAGGCGGTGGGCGCCAAGATCAACGGTCGTGTCGTCCCGCTGCGCACCCAGATCGACAATGGCGATCAGGTCCAGATCCTGCGATCCAAGGCGCAGGTGCCCCAGCCCGGCTGGCTGAACTTTGCCATTACCGGCAAGGCGCGCGCCGCGATCCGCCGTCATTTGCGCCAGACCGAGCGGACCGAGGGCCAGTCGCTGGGCCGCAAGATTTATGACGAGATTATCCAGCGCCTCCCGGTAACGCCGGCTGGCGACGCGATCACTGTCGCGCTGAAGCGGCTGAAACTGCCCGACGAAGCCGCGCTGATGGAGGCCATCGCCAAACGCCGAATCACCGATGCGCAGGTGATGGAGGCGATGATGCCCGGATCGGCTGGCAAGGAGATGCTCCGCAACCTGCCCCCGCAATCGGCCGCAATCTCGATCCGCGGGCTGAAGCATGGGATCGCCTTTCGGCTCGCCGAATGCTGCCATCCCGTGCCCGGCGACCGAATTGTCGGCCTGCGCCACCCCGACAAGCCGATCGAGGTGCACTCGATCGACTGCAAAACGCTGATCGACGGCGACGATGCCGATTGGGTCGATCTCGCCTGGGGCGACAAGACCGAAGGCGCTACCGCGCAGATCGCGGTTCAGCTGAAGAACGAACCTGGCGCCCTGGGCGTGGTCGCCACGATTATCGGCGCGCACAAGGCGAACATCCTCGGGCTGCGGCTCGACAACCGCGACACGGGCTATCACACCAACACGATCGATGTGGAGGTCCACGATCTCCATCACCTGATTCGCCTGATCGCCGCGCTTCGCGCCGCCGATGCGGTGAGCGCTGTGGAACGCGTGTAGCAACGCTGAGATATGACGCTGCAAGTACCCAGAATATTGCCCAGTCGCTACTATGTTATCATTGCGTAAAAGTAACAACTTTCTATCTTGTCGGTGATTGGGGGCAGGGCCGTGAGTCGATTTCTGACGTTCGTGGCCGTGATTGCAATAGCGCCGACTATTGGTGGGTGTACCATCATCACGGTTAGCCCCGAAAGCAGGGTGACTTCGATTCGGCCTGGGATCCTGAAGATAGAACCAGCAGCTGGCGCTGGCATGATAGCTTATCGGGTGCGCGGGCTTGGTGTTGTAGCGGGACGATCTGGTCCCACGCTGGGTTGGGCGTCGGAAGATACTGTTCTCGTTTATGAAAAGGCACGGTGTGGCATTATCGTATTTGATCAACCGAAGAATGCCGAAGCAATGACATTTTGGCGCAACATGGCCAAAGATCGGCCAGATATTTGTGTGATGGGGGAGAAGGAATGAACAAGAGTATCGCCATTGGCTGCATAATCGCCCTGACTGCGCTCAGTGGCTGCGCTTCACTGGAACAGGCACCCCTGGTCTATTCATCGACAAACCAGATCGGCGTGATCGTTTCAGGCGGCAAGGCGGAGAGCCCCACCCCCAGCATCATGATCGGATATAATGGTGTCGATGTCGCTTTTGTCCCGGTGGCGGTGGCGAAGCATTGCGAGAGAAAAGCGTCTGAGTCCAACACCACCAAACGCTGTAAAGAAATCGATCCCGATATCAAGGGCATCTGGGGCACGAATAAAAAAAGCGGCCAATCCACATCAGACGATGCGAAGATCGATCGCCTTCAGTCAGATATTGCTGCAATCAATCAGGAAAATGAACGGTTGAGAGATTCGATAAAGGACAAGGAACGCGACATCAAAGATATCGAGAAAATTCCAGCGCTCGAAAATGAAAAATCTCAACTGGAAACTGTATCTGGTGATGCTGAAGGGGCTGCTTCCCCAGCAAATGCCAACCCTGTCCGACTGGCAGAAATAGAAGTCGAACTAAAAAGGCTGAATGCACTCAAAAATCAAAATCTCCTACAGAAAAAGGCGGATATTACGACAAACATCACGCAGAACGCCGAAAAAGCGAACGCGCTTCTGCAGGATTTGCGGCGATTGGAAGCGCGAGTAGATACCGCAAAGAACGACGATAAACGCGATGCACTTTCAGTTTACGGCACCTTCAACGGCAATGCTAATGGCGACAGTCAAAAAGGCGCGGGGCTGACGGTCGGCAAAACCTTTTCAACCGGCATCGCTGCCCAGAACATCAGTCAGGGTCTTCTCGAAGGCGGCGTGGCGATTGCGACCGCGCAGTGTTTTCGGGTCGCAAAGGAGGTTTTGGCAATGGTGAAACCGGAAGAACGCACGGCAGACATGGTGAGGGCGGCAATGGACAATTGCGCATTGCCGACAACGTCCCGCCCATAATCGAGGGATCTAAAGCGCGCCACTGGCGTGCGCCAGAGGCGGGAAATCGCGGTGCCAAGCGAAAGACAGATCGTTTCAGTCGCGAGCTATTGCGCAGAAAACGGGTCGCTTCGCGATTCCCTATTCGCGAAACAACGGCTAGAGGGGCCGGATGCGTCGTCCTGCCCTTTCCATCGTCGTCCCCTGCTACAACGAAGCAGCGTGTCTCGACATCCTTCACGCCCGCGTCTCTGCCGCTGCCCAGGCGGCGGTCGGCGAGGATTATGAGATTGTCTTCGTCAATGACGGATCGAAGGACGATAGCTGGCCGGTGATGCAGCGGCTCGCGGCGGCTGACCCGCATCTGGTGGCGATCAACCTGTCGCGCAATCACGGCCACCAGCTCGCGCTGACGGCGGGTCTAGATCTGTGCTGTGGCGCGCAGATCATGATCATCGATGCCGATCTGCAGGACCCGCCCGAATTGCTGATCGACATGCGCGCTACCATGGCCGCCGAGCAAGCCGATGTCGTTTATGCCGTGCGCCGCAAGCGCGAGGGCGAAACGATCTTCAAGAAGCTGACCGCCGCGCTTTTCTACCGCGTGCTCGACCGAGTAACCGATACCCCCATTCCGCTCGATACCGGCGATTTCCGGCTGATGAGCAGGCGCGCGCTCGATGCATTCCTGAGCCTTCCCGAACAGGCGCGGTTCATCCGCGGGATGGTGGCGTGGATCGGCTTTCGCCAGGTGCCGTTCCTGTATGATCGCGCCGAGCGGCATGCAGGCGAAACCAAATATCCGCTCGCCAAGATGATCCGGTTCGCGCTCGATGCGGTGACGGGTTTTTCGACCGCGCCCTTGCGGTTCGCCAGCCATGTCGGGCTCGCGCTGACCGCTGCGTCACTGCTCCTGTTCGTCTATATCGCAATCGGGTTCTTTACTGGCAGCGCGGTGCAGGGCTGGACGTCGACGATGCTGGTCGTGGTGCTGCTTGGCGCGGTGCAGATGTTCGTGCTGGGGATGATCGGCGAATATCTCGGGCGGCTCTATGTCGAATCGAAGCGGCGGCCGCTCTATCTGGTGGCCGATGTTGCCGGGCCGATCGGCGGCAAGGCGACGCTTGGTTACCGCGCCGAACCGCCAGTTGAAGCGCAAGCTGCCGAGCCGATCGCGCCGCCCGCACCGCGCACGCGCAAGCCGCGCGTCAAGCCGCCGGTGACGCCCCCACACTCGCCAACGTAACGATCGATACGCCAGGCGGCAGCGGCACCCGCCCGACGAGATGGCGTTCCCAGCCGAAAATCGTCTCGAACAGCGTATTGAGCGGCTTTGGCGGGGGCGAATCATCGCTGTCGTCGCGGCCTGACAATCGCCCCGCCACCCGCGCCGCAGCCGCCAGCGGAAACAGCAGCGAATTGAAATAGCGCAGGCCGTTATGGCTAAGCCCCGCAGCGGCAATGGCCCGGCCAAGCGTCGCCTTGGAATAGCGGCGGTGGTGATGGTTCACCACATCATGCGCGCTCCACATCCATTGGTGCGCGGGCACCGCGATCAGGATCTTGCCGCCGGGTTTCAGGCAATCGCGCATCGCCTTCAGCGCCGCCACATCGTCCTCGATATGCTCGACCACATCGAGCACGGCGATCAGATCATAGGCACCGCGTTCAATGCCCGACAGTTCGGGCAAGGGGGCGGCGAGCACCGGCTTGCCAAGCCGCTCGCTGGCAATGCCGCGCGCAACCGGATCGATCTCGATCGCCTCGACATCGCCGAAGCGCGCCAGCATCGGCAGATTGTGCCCGGTGCCGCAGCCGATCTCCAATATGCGTGCATCCTTGGGCAGATGCCCCTCACGCGTCAGGTAATCGGCCAGAATCTCGCGCCGGGCGCGGTACCACCAATGCGTGGAATCATGCGCCGCCATGCGGTCGTAGACGATCCTATCCATTGGTCGGCGTGCCCCCGAACACCCATTGCCGGTTGAGCGCAAAGGTCGCGATCGGCGTGATCGTCACCACGGGGATCAGTGCAACCCAGGCGGGCAATCCCGCCAGCGCCGTCACGCCCCAGGTGAAGCCGGCGTTCAGCGCCAGCCCGACGCCCTGTACGATCACGAATTTCAGCTGTTGTCGCCCGCCGCTTTCGCGCGTGCCGTGCCCCTTGAAGCTCCAGCGGCTGTGCAGGAAAAAACCGATCGTCACGGCGACGGCGAAGGCAAAGGGCACCGCATACACCGCCTGCTCGTCGCGAAACACATAGGCCGTCAGCGGCAGATACACCGCCGAATAGACCACCGTCGACAAGCCGCCCGCGATCGCAAAGCGAACCAATTGATCGACCACCTCGCGCCCGCCGAGGACATGGCCCAGCTGGTCGCCGATCTGATTGCCGAGATGATGCAGAGTTTTCACGTGCCGCTTGCCCTTTAATGGGGCCGCACTAGAGCGCAGGGACGAGCGAGGGAAGCTTCTTTGACCGATACCGATCAGCGACATATGCCCTATGCGCGCGAACTTGAGCGTCACTGGCTCAGCCTGACGCTGATCGCCTGGGTGCTGATCGCGATCTGGTTCGTGTGGGAGCGCCGGTCGGGCATCTATTGGCTGTCGCTCGGCGACACCGACGATAACATGCGGCTCATGCAGGTCCGGGCGCTGCTGAACGGGCAGGGCTGGTATGATCTGCGCCAGTATCGGCTCAACCCGCCCGCTGGCTTCGACATGCACTGGAGCCGGATCGTTGACCTGCCGCTGGCCGGGCTGATCCTTCTGTTCAAACCCTTTGTCGGCACGGTGATGGCCGAAAAACTGGCCTGCGGCATCGCGCCGTTGCTCCCGCTGTCGGTCACCATGGCTGGCCTCGCCTTCACCGTTCGACGGCTGGTGAGCCCGGTCGCTTGGCCGCTCGCGCTGATTTTCCTGCTGCTCTGCACCACGACGATGCTGATGTTCATGCCCAACCGCATCGATCATCATGGCTGGCAGCTAGCATCCCTGAGCATCACCGTGGCAGGCCTTGCCGATCCGCATCAGCGCCGCAGTGGCATTACCGTCGGACTTGCGAGCGCAGTTTCGCTAAGCATCGGGCTCGAATTGCTGCCGTACGCTGCAGGTGCCGGCGCGATCATGGCCCTGCGCTGGGTATGGGACCGGGCCGAGGCACCACGATTGAGCGTGTACGGGCTCGCGCTCGCCGGGGGTAATGCGATCGGCTATGTGCTGTTCGCCTCCAATGCCAATAGCGTCCTGCGCTGCGATGCGCTGACACCGGTGTGGCTGAGTGTGATGATCGAGGCGGGGACGCTGCTGTTCATCCTCGCGCGAATCAACCCCGATGGCCGCGCGATCCGGCTCGGGCTGGCGGCGGCCGCCGGCGTGGCGATCATCGCCGCCTTTGCGCTGGTGTTTCCGCAGTGCCTGGGGCGGCCCGAACAGGTTTCACCCGAACTCGCGCGTAATTGGCTGAACAATGTGCGCGAAGCCCGGCCGATTTACGTGCATCCGTGGCGAAACGCCGTGCCCGTCGCGGCGCTGCCGATCACCGGGCTGGTTGGGGCGATCATCGCCACTTGGCGCGCGCGGCGCAGTGATCGGTTCGCGGCCTGGGCAGCTGTGTTGCTGTTCACCCTGTTCGCGGGTGGACTAATGCTGTGGCAAGTCCGCGCAGGCGGTGCCGCACAATTGCTTGCAGTGCCGGGGGCCGTGGCGCTTGGCTGGATCGTCTTTCCCTGGTGTCTTGGCCACCGATCGGTGCTGGTGCGTGTGTTCGGCACGGTGACGGCGTTCATGATCGTATCGGGCGCTTTCGTTGGCTTCGTGGTGAAGTACGGCGTGCCCGACAAGCCGACTGTGCGGACCAAGACGATCAACCGGGCGAGCGCGTGGTGCCCAACCATTCCGGCACTCAGCCCGCTCAACCGGCTGCCATCGCAGACGATCTTCACCTTTGTCGATCTGGGGCCGCGGCTGATTGCGGTTACGCATCATTCGGCGGTGGCCGGGCCCTATCACCGCAATGGCGACGCCATTCTCGATGTGCAGCACGCCTTCAGCCGCACGCCCGATGAATTTCGCGCGATCGCCAAGCGCCACGGCGCGACGCTGTTGCTGATCTGCCCGAACATGCCCGAATCGACGATCTATTCGGTGCGCCACCGCAAGGGCTTTTATGCCCGGCTCATAAAGGGCGACGTGCCTGTATGGCTTGAGCCGGTGCCGCTGCCTGCGAAATCGCCGCTGAAGCTCTGGCGCATTCGCTAAAAGAAGCTCGCCCTTAAGCCGTCGATCACGAACTGCGCGGCCAGCGCCGCCAGCAGCACGCCGAGCAGCCGTGTGACCACTGCTTCGATCCGTGCGCCGAGAATGCGCATGATCGGCCCTGCCAGGATGAGCGCGAGCAACGTCAGCGCCAGGATCGTGCCCAGTGCCGCTAGAATGACCAGCGTGCGCTCGACCCCAGTGCCCTTCGACATCAGCAGCATGATACTGGCGATCGAGCCCGGCCCGGCGATCATCGGCATCGCCATCGGGAAGACCGAGACGTCCTCGATTTCCGGCGTGTCGAGCAGCTTCTGCGCGCGATCCTCGCGGCGCTGGGTGCGCTTTTCGAACACCATTTCGAGCGCGATCAGGAACAGCATGATCCCGCCCGCGATCCGGAAACTGTCGAGGCTGATGCCCAGCGCGCGCAAAATATCCTGCCCGAACAGCGCGAACACGACCAAGATGGCACCTGCGATGAGCACCGCGCGGATCGCCATCGCGCGGGCATGCACCGCCGGCACGCCTGCGGTCAGCCCTGCATAGATTGGCGCGCAACCGGGCGGATCGATCACCACGAAGAACGTGATCAGCGCCGAGACGAAGAGCTCCATCAAAGTTCCGCCATATCGGGCGCCACGCCTTGGCGGCGGCAGGCCGAGATTAGGGTATTGCGGAGCAGGCAGGCGATCGTCATCGGGCCGACGCCGCCGGGCACTGGCGTAATGGCGCTGGCGACGCTCGCCGCGCCGTTGAAATCAACATCACCGACCAGCCCGTCATCGGTACGGTTGATGCCGACATCGATCACCACCGCGCCGGGCTTGATCCATTCGCCCTTGATCATCTCGGGCCGCCCCACCGCCGCCACGACGATATCGGCACGTTTGACGACGCTGGAGAGATCACGCGTCTTCGAATGCGCAACAGTGACGGTGCAGCTTTCGGCGATCAGCAACTGCGCCATCGGCTTGCCGACGATGTTCGACCGGCCAATAATAACCGCGTCGAGCCCGGCCAGATCACCCAATTGATCCTTGAGCAGCATCACACAGCCATAAGGCGTACAGGGCACGAACCCCGGCAGCCCGGTCGCTAGTCGCCCGGCATTGACCGGGTGGAAGCCATCGACATCCTTGTCGGGGTCAATCGCCATCAGCACGGTATCGGAATCGATCTGCGGCGGCAGCGGCAGCTGGACGAGGATACCGTCCACCGCCGGATCGGCGTTCAGGCTCGCGACCAGCGTCAGCAATTCATCCTGCGCGGTATCGGCAGGCAGCCGATACTCGAAACTCGCCATGCCTGCGGCGATCGTCGCCTTGTGCTTGTTGCGCACATAGACGGCGGATGCCGGGTCTTCGCCCACCAGGACCACGGCGAGTCCCGGCGCACGACCACCGGCATCGCGCAGCGCCGCAACCTTGGTCGCAATCCTGCCCCGTAAAGCGGCCGCAAAGGCCTTGCCGTCGATAATCTGTGCGCTCATGCGCCGGGGCCATAGAGCGCGGCGGCACTCTGCGCCAGCCTTTGCGGATCGCCGGTCAGTGCCAATCGCTTCAAACGAGATGTCTGGCCGCCGATCAGCGCCACATCGCGTCGGGCGAGGCCAAAGGCCTTGGCCACCAGCGCAATGAGCGCAGCGTTGGCAGCGCCCTCAACCGGCGCGGCGGCTAGACGGGCAGCGAAATGAGCGTCGGTACCCGGTCCGATCATGTCGCGCCCGCCCCGCGGCGTGACGCGCACAGTGATATGAATGCCGTCAGCCGTGGCGGTCCACGGCCGTTGATCGTTCAGAGCGGCGCGCCGGTCGCGATCGAATTGGCGACATTGCCCAGCACCATCTGCAAGATCTGCAGGGCAATCAACACGACGGCGGGCGAAAAATCTATCTGGCCGAAATCGGGCAAAACCCGGCGAATCGGGCGGTAAATTGGCTCGGTCAGCTTTTCGAGCCCTTGGTGCAGCTGGCGGACGAAATCATTATACGTATTGATCACGTTGAACGCGATCAGCAGCGACAGGATGATCTGGACGACGATGATCCACCAGACCAGGTTGAGCAAAACCATCGCAATCTGAATGAGCGTGATCAATCGGGGCACTCCATTGGCCAGAACAGGCGATATACTACACTAAAACACATCGGCAAGTCACCGGGCAGATCGCCCCCGATATAGGGCGCGATCAGCGATGCACCAGCGTGCCTGCGCCTGCCTGGGTGAAGATTTCCAGCAGCATCGCATGCGGCACCCGCCCGTCGAGGATAACCGCGGCGTCGACGCCCCCCTCAACTGCGGTGATGCAGGTTTCTAGCTTGGGGATCATGCCGCCGGTAATCGTCCCGTCGGCGCGCAGCGCCTCGATCGCGGCGGGATCGAGGTCGGTGAGCAGATCGCCGCCTTTGCCGAGCACGCCCGCTACATCGGTGAGCAGGAACAGCCGTGACGCGCCCAGCGCCGCTGCGATCGCGCCGGCCATCGTATCGGCGTTGATGTTATAGGTGGTGCCATCCGCGCCAATGCCGATCGGCGCGACCACCGGGATCATGCCTGCGCCCGAAATCGTATCAATCACGCTGCGGTCGATCGCCTCGGGCTCCCCCACAAAGCCCAGATCGACCGCGCGTTCGATATTGCTATCGGGGTCGCGCGTGGTGCGCTCGACCTTCACTGCGCGGACGAACCCGCCGTCCTTGCCCGAAATGCCGATCGCGCGGCCGCCCGCCTGGCCGATCCAGGCGACGATTTCCTTGTTGATCGCGCCCGACAGCACCATTTCGGCAACTTGAGCTGTCTGTGCATCGGTGACGCGAAGCCCGTCGACAAAGCTGGATTCGACACCGAGCTTTTTCAGCATCGCGCCAATTTGCGGCCCGCCGCCATGGACGACGACGGGATTGATGCCGACCGCCTTCAGCAGGACGACATCCTCGGCAAAATCGCGCTGCAGCTCCGGATCGCCCATCGCATGCCCGCCATATTTCACGACGAACGTCTTGCCCGCATAACGCTGAAGATAGGGCAACGCCTCGGTCAGCGTTTCCGCCTTGGCGAGCATGGCGGGGTCTGGGGCATGATTGCGGGTGGGTTTCGTCATGCCGGGTCCTTTAGCGAAGGCGGGGCGGTGGCGAAAGCACGGGATGACGGCGGCCCTGGCCTTCACCGGGAAGCGGCCCTCTCTGCCGGCTATTGTTCGAGGCAAAGTTGCGGAAGTTGCGGGTTGCCATCGCTTTCTTGCAATCCCGCAATTCGGGCCTGCCATTTCGCCGGATGATTGACGTTTTGAAGGAGCGGGGGGATTATAGCGTGCGTGGGCGATGTAGGAAAGTTTGCCCTCAGCGCTTGCGATAGAGCCACTCACGACCCCGTCTCCGTCGTCACCCCGGACTAGTTCCGGGGTCCACTTCTCCAAAAGATGTGACTTCCTGTGGTGCTCGGTGGGCCCCGGAACAAGTCCGGGGTGACGCATGTTTGAGATGGCTGCTAACGCTAAAATTGCGTTATTTGGAGACTTCAGCGCTACTCCCGATCGCTGCTGCGCCGATGGTTTAGCGCAATCAGTTTCGGCCCCAGCCATTCCAAGAGCACTACAGTGCACACGGCCGCAACAACGGTGCGCAAAATAGAATACTCTGCAAAACCGAACGAGTTCAGCATCTGAAGAAGAGCGAGCATGACAGCGACAAAGGCGAACGGGTAAAATCGACTCGACTTCATGCCATCCTCCGTTCCTATTGCTATTCTTTCTATGTTTTTATGCAGACGCTTGCAATCTGGCTCGCACAATTGACAACTGGGCTGCAAATACGACCACTCTCAGCCGGATCGTCGTACAAAGTTACAAAACAATCGACCACCCAAACTCAATCGTCAGTCCCCGCCCGGTCCAGCCAGCGCCCAATCCCGACCACCAGGTAAATCAACGGCGGCACCAGCACCGCGGACAGCACCACCTTCGCCAGCATCTGTCCCGCGAGCAGTGCGCCGATCGGGAAGATGCCCCAGAAGGCGATCGTGACGAACAACAGCGTATCGACGATCTGTGAGAGTACGCTCGCAATCCCGGCGCGCAGCCACAGCAAGCCGCCGCCGTCGCGCCGCAGCCACGAAAAGATCGTGACATTCAGCGTCTGCGAAATGCCGTAGGCGACGATCCCGCCCAGCCAGATGCGCGGGGTGCCGCCCATCATCAGCGCAAAGGCATCGCGGCGGGCGGGCTCCATTTCGGGTGCGGCGGGCAGTGACAGGATGATGAACGACAGGATGATCGACGCAATCAGCGGCACAAAGCCGAAGCGCACCAGCCGGTTGGCGATCACCGTGCCGTGCAGCTCGGCGATCGCGCTGGAGACGATCACCAGCAACAGAAACGCGAAAATCCCCGCCTCCACCGCCAGCGGCCCGATGCCGACCAGCGGGCCGAGCGCCGAGATTGGCCCGAGCGACACCTGTTTGTTGCCGAGCACGCCGGCCAGGCACACCATGCCGCCATAAAAGATCGAAAGCGCGAAGAGCGAGCGCGGGATGCGGATATGGGTGTCTGTCATCGTCACGATTGCTAGCGAGATTTACGCGCCCGTCAAACGGACGAGGCGGATTGGCAGACTGCGTTCGCTACAAACCTCCGTTCGCCCTGAGCGCAGTCGAAGGGCAAGCGAAGCGCGTGGGCTTCGACTTCGCTCAGCCCGAACGGGGTTGGGCTAATTGGGCAACCGCGTTAACGCTCTAGCCCAACGCGGCAAGCGCTGTATGCTAGTCCGCTTGCGCAGCCGGGGGGCGGCGTGGGTGTCTTTGCGCGGGAAGCTTCAATGAACCAAACGCTTATCGGCCTGTCGGGGATCGCGGTGATCCTGTTCGCCGCCTTTCTGCTGTCGAATAACAAGCGGCTGATCCGCCCGCGCGTGGTGATTGCCGCGTTCGGCCTGCAGGTCGCAATGGCGGTGCTGGTGCTCTACGTGCCCGCCGGCAAGGCCGTGATCGAGGGGATGGCGACGGGTGTATCCGCGCTGCTGGGCTATGCCGCTGCCGGTACCCAGCTGATTTTCGGCAAGCTGGCGACCGATCCCACGTTCGGCTCGGCGTTCGCTTTCTCCGCATTGCCGGTGATCATCTTTTTCGCGGCGCTCGTGGCCGTTCTCTACCACCTCGGCATCATGCAGTTCGTGATCAAATATGTCGGCGGCGCGATCGAAAAGATCATCGGCGTGTCGAAGGTGGAGGCGCTGTGTGCTGCCGCCAATATCTTTGTCGGGCAAAGCGAAGCGCCGCTGGTGATCGCACCCTATCTGCCCGCGCTGAAGCCGCCGCAATTGTTTGCGGTGATGTCGGTCGGCATGGCGGGCGTGGCGGGGACGATTCTGGCCGCTTATGCCGCGTTGCTGGGGCCGACGGCACTCCCCTATCTGCTCGCCGCATCGTTCATGTCAGCCCCCGGCGGGCTGTTGATGGCCAAGATCATCATGCCCGATGTGCCGCCGGTGCCCCCGTCGGACGAGGTCGACGGTGAACCGGTCGAGATCGCCGACCCGGTCGATCCGGTGCTCGAGGTGGAGCGTGCCGAAAACGTTATCATGGCCGCTGCCAATGGCGCGCAGACCGGCGTTAGGATTGCGGTCGCGGTCGCGGCGATGGTGCTGGCGTTCGTCTCGCTGGTGGCGCTTGCCAACGGGTTGCTAGGGGCGGTGGGCAGCTGGTTTGGCTATCCGACGCTGACCTTCCAGTGGCTGCTCGGAATCATCTTTTCGCCCTTCATGCTGCTGCTCAACATCCCGGCGAGCGAGGCCGCAGCGGCGGGTAGTCTGGTCGGCACCAAGGTCGTGCTCAACGAATTCGTCGCCTTCATCGATCTGGGGCAGATGAAAAACCTGTCGGCGCGCACCACGGCGGTCGTCACCTTTGCGCTGTGCGGTTTCGCCAATTTCCTGTCGATCGCAATCCAGATCGCCGCAACGGGCAGCCTTGCCCCCAACCAGCGCCCAATGATCGCGAAGCTCGGCATCCGCGCGCTGATCGCGGGGACGCTCGCGAATTTGATGAGTGCGGCACTGGCGGGGATGCTGATCAGCTAGACCTTGGGAGAGGGGAAGATGGGCGAATCAGAAAGCTACGACAATCCACCCGCGGCGACCCGCCACGGGCCGGAGCATATGCTGGAAAGGCTGATCTTCTTTTCGGACGCGGTGTTCGCAATCGCGATCACGCTGCTCATCATCGAAATCCATGTGCCGCATCTGGAAGCGGGCGCGAGCAATGCCGATTACGTCAACGCATTGCTGAAGCTGACACCGAATTTCATCGGGTTCATCATCAGCTTTTTCGTGATCGGCGCGTTCTGGGGTGGGCATCACCGCTCCTTTGGCTGTGCGGCGCATTACAGCGACAAGCTGGTACCGGCCAATATCCAGCTGCTGCTGACGATCGCGGCGATGCCGTTCTTCACCGCATTCGTGAGCGAATACAGCAACCAGCGCGTGCCAGTGGTGCTCTATTGCAGCTGGCTGCTGCTCACTGCGTTGCTTAACCTGCGACTGGGGCGACTGGCGACATCGCCGCCGGTGGTCGATCCCAGCGTGTCGGCAGAAACAATCGCGGGCATTCGACGTCGCGGGCTCGCCACGGTGCTTGGCGCGGCAACCGCGATCATCGTCGGGGTATTTTCGCCCCAGCCGATCATCGCTCAGGTCAGCCTGATGTCGATTCCGCTCTGGCGGGTCGTGCTTGGCTGGCTGGCGCCCAAGCCCAGCGCAAGCACCTAGCGCAGATCGGCCAGCGCGGCGCCTGCGATCTCGTCATCCTCGGCGGAGGTCGCGCCCGATATACCGATCGCACCGATGATCTTGCCGCCGACGATGATCGGTCGCCCACCCGCAATCGGTACTGCGCCCGGCAGCGCCAATGTTGTCACGCGCCCATCGAGCACGGCCTTGGCCATCGCCGCAGTCGGCGTACGGAAGCGCGCGGCAGTACCCGCCTTCTCCTGCGCGACGAGGATCGACCCATATTGCGTATCGTCGAGCCGAGCGAAAGCGACCAGGCTCGCGCTCGGTTCGACGATGGCGACCGCGATGCGCAGTCCGCGCGCCCGACCGGCCGCAAGCGCGCGATCGACCAAGCGCTGCGCCTCTGCCAGCGTGATTGACGCACCATAAGGGGGTGCAGGCGCTTGGGCTGGCGTCGTTGCAGGGGCGGCTGACACCGGTGTTGCCTGCTGGGCGACGGCAGGCGCGGCGACAAGCGCCAGTGCCGCAAAAATCACTCTCATCATCGCGTCGGCTCCGGTTCGGCACCCGAATAGTCATAGAAACCGCGTTTGACCTTGCGGCCATACCAGCCGGCCTCGACATATTTGACGAGCAGCGGCGCGGGGCGAAATTTGGGATCGCCGGTGCCGTCGTGCAGCACGCGAATGATCTCCAGGCAGGTATCGAGCCCGATGAAATCGGCGAGCGTCAGCGGCCCCATCGGGTGGTTCAAGCCGAGCATGCACGCGGTATCGATATCGCGCATCGTCGCCACGCCCTCACCCAGCGCAAAGATCGCTTCGTTGATCATCGGCATCAGCACGCGGTTGACGATGAAACCCGGCGCATCATTGGCGTGGACGATCGCCTTGCCGAGCGACTGGCCGAACGCCTCGACGCTCGCGACGGTCGCGTCGGAAGTGGCGAGGCCGCGGATCAGCTCGATCAGCCCCATTACCGGTACCGGGTTGAAAAAGTGGACGCCCATGAAGCGGCTGGCATCGGGTGCGGCCTGCGCCAGCCGGGTGATCGGTATCGACGAGGTGTTGGAGGCGAGGATCGCATCGGCGCGCATCACCTTGCCCACCGCTGCGAAGATCGCGCGCTTGATTTCCTCGCGCTCGGTCGCGGCTTCGATCACCAGATCGCACGGCCCCATCGCCTCGACGCTCGCGACCGGCGTGATCAGCGACAGCGCGGCGTCGCGGGTGTCACCGGTGATCTTTTCCTTGGTCACCAGCCGGTCGAGCGCTTTGGCGATCCCCGCCTTGCCAGCCTCGGCACGCGCCAGATCGACGTCCGACAGCAACACGGTATAGCCCGATTGTGCCGATACCTGCGCGATCCCCGCGCCCATTTGCCCTGCCCCAATAACGCCGATCGTCTTCATGCTCGCTCCTGTCCGTTGACGCGGGGCATATCGCCGCCAACCCCGTTTGCGAAGCAAAAGAAGCGCGCCGCTGTTACGGTGCCGTGCGTGGTGCCTGCGCTTCGGCCAGGATCAACGCGAAGCGATCATCCGCATCGGTCCACTCAGCGATCGGCGTCCAGCCGCCGGCGCGGAGCAGAATGCGCGCGTCGCGGGGGCCGTATTTATGGCTGTTCTCGGTATGCACCGTTTCCCCCGCCGCCATCGCAAAGGGCCGCCCCTCGATCGTGAAATCGATGTCGCGCTGCGCCTCGAGATGCATTTCGATCCGTGACCGCATGTCATTCCAGATCGCGCGGTGGCGAAACGCCTCGACCGGGATCGTCCCGTCAAGCTCGCGGTTGATCCGCTCCAGCAGGTTGAGGTTGAACGCCGCCGTCACGCCTTGCGCATCGTCATAGGCGCGCACCAACACGCCTTCGTCTTTCAGCCGGTCCATGCCGATCAGCAGCATCGCACCGGTATCGAGCCATTTGCGCATGGCCCGCAACAGATCGACCGCCGACGCCGGGATCATATTGCCGATGGTCGACCCGGGGAAAAAGCCGAGCTTGGGGAGATCTGCGACACCAGCGGGCAGTGCGATCGGGTGCATGAAATCGGCCTCGATCGGGTGAACGGGTAAACCGGGGAACGCGGATGACAGCGCGGCTGAGGATTCGCGGAGGAAATCGCCCGAGATATCGATCGGCACATAGGCGGCGGGATCGATTGCGCGCAGCAGCAAAGGCGTTTTGGCGGAGGAGCCCGACCCGAATTCCACGACCGCGCGGCCCGCGCCGATACGGTCGGCAATTGCCGGGCCATTATCGCGGAGGATGCCGGCTTCGATCCGGGTCGGGTAATATTCGGGCAGGTCGGTGATCTGTTCGAACAATTCGGAGCCGCGCCGATCATAAAACCAGCGTGCGGGAATGGCGCGCGGACGCATCGCAAAACCGTTCAGCACATCGGCACGAAATGACGGATCGGCGAGGCTCGCCTGACCATCTTCGATTTCGGGTTTGAGCACGCTTACAAATCCCCCGCTTGCAGATCTTTGGCCAGACGGACGCCGGTGAATTGCCAGCGCTGGTGTGGGTAGAAGAAATTGCGGTAGCTGGCGCGCACATGGCCGCGCGGGGTGGCGCAGGAGCCGCCGCGCAGCACGCACTGTCCGCTCATGAACTTGCCATTATACTCACCCACAGCACCTTCGGCCGCGCGAAAACCCGGATAAGGGCGAAAAGCACTGCCGGTCCATTCCCACACATCCCCAAAAAATGCCGGGCCAGAAATAGCAGGCCGTGGTTCGACTGGACCTGCCAGATCGAGCTGATTGCCGCTTTCAGGATCTTGCGATTGCACGGCCGCTTCCCATTCGGCCTCAGTCGGCAACCGGGCGCCGGCCCAGCTGGCATAGGCATCGGCCTCATAAAAGCTGATATGCGTCACCGGTGCCGCCGGATCGATTGCGCGCCGTCCATCCAGGCCGAAGCGAGTCCAGCCGCCGTCGCGTTCTTCCCAGTAAAGCGGTGCGGTGATCCCCTCGCGCTGGACCCAGGCCCAGCCATCGGCCAGCCAGTGGCGCGGGTCTCGATAACCGCCATCGGCAATGAAGGCTGCCCACTCGCCATTGGAGACGGTGCGATCGGCCAGCGCATGCCGGGCCAACAGCGTCTGATGACGCGGCCCCTCGGCATCAAAGGCGAAACCGTCACCATCGTGGCCGATCTCTACGATGCCACCGGGATGTTCGACCCAGTTGATCGGGCTTGGCATCGCCACCGGCACCTTTCGCGCGGCTGGCCATAGCGCGGGTTCGATCGGGTTCTGCGCAAGAAGGTGCAATATGTCCGTAATCAGCAGTTCCTGATGCTGCTCTTCATGATGACAGCCCAGCGTGATCAGATCGCGTGCCGCCGAAGGCAGATCGGGGATGGCCGTGATCAGCGCCAGATCGATCGCCGTCCGGTATTCCCGCACCGCCGCCAGTGTTGGCCGCGTAATCATCCCGCGGCGTCCCCGCGCGTGGCGAGCCCCTTCCGCTTCGTAATAGCTGTTGAACAGGAACGGGAACTGCGGATCGTAAAGCTCATAACCAGGCACGAAATCGCGCAGGACAAACGTCTCAAAGAACCATGTCGTGTGGGCGAGGTGCCATTTCGCGGGCGAGGCATCGTCCATCGACTGCACACTGGCATCGGCGTCGGACAAGGGAGCGACCAGGGCCGTCGACAGCGCCCGCACCGATGCATAGCGTTCCGCCAGCGCAAGCGGATCGGCAACGCTGTGGCGTTCTGTCTGCATGGTCGTCCCCTTCGATTTCGTGTTGCGCAGCGCCCTAGCGCGACGCCCCGGGCACCCAAAGAACGTCGCCACCGGCCGGAGTGTTCACCAATCGCGCGCAGACGAACAGAAAATCCGACAAACGGTTGAGATAAGACACCGCTTGGGGATTGATGGGCACGATTCCTGCCGCCGCCACCGCTGCGCGTTCTGCCCGACGAACAATCGCGCGGGCGAGATGAAGCGAGGCCGCCCCCGATGTGCCACCGGGCAGGATGAAGCTGGTGAGCGGCGCGAGATGGGCATTCATCGCGTCGATTTCCGCTTCGAGCCGGGCGACCTGGCTCGGCACGATCCGCAACACCATCTCCGACGGGGTGAAATCATCGCCCGGGGTCGCCAGATCGGCGCCCAGATCGAACAGATCATTCTGAATCTGCGTGAGCGCGACCGAGATGGCGCTGTCTTCGATCGCGAAAATGGCAACGCCGATCGCGCTGTTCGCCTCATCGACATCGCCGATCGCGATGAGCCGCAAATCGGTTTTGGCGACGCGGGAGCCATCGACAAGCCCGGTCGTGCCGTCATCGCCGGTGCGGGTGTAGATTCGGTTGAGCTTTACCACGGGCGCGCTGGCCCCTGCGTCACGTACGACCGGTGACGAACAGGATCGCGACCACGATCAGGATCGCCAGTGCCTGGAAGAAAATCCGCTGCTGCATCATCTTGTTCGATTTCGCACTCGCCACGCTGGGGCCGGTGCCTTTAAGATCGGCTTCGGTGGCCTGCAAAAAGCTGATGATGCCGCGCACCAGCGCAACGAGAGTCGCGATCATCGCCGCGACCAGCAAAATGGCGAGAAATACTGTCATGCGGCATATCTAGGCGCTGATGGTGCCGATGCCAATGGGGAGTCGCCCGGCGCGCAGCATTTGAGCCAATGCCGCACCGTCCTGACCCTCTGCGCGCAGTAGTGCCAGCGACGGTGCTCCGTGACGCTTGGCGAGCCGCTTGCCAGATTCATCCGCCAGCAGCGCATGGTGATGATAGCGCAGTGTCGGCAGCTCGAGCAGCGCCTGCAGTAAACGGTGGACGTGCGTGGCGGCGAACAGATCGGCCCCGCGCACCACATCAGTCACGCCTTGCGCGGCATCATCGACCGTCACGGCCAGATGATAGCTCGCGAGCGCATCCTTGCGCGCGAGCACAACATCGCCGTGCGCCATGGAATCGGCAATCACTCGACCTGCATCGGCATCATGCCAATCGAGCGGACCGGCCAAAGCGACCGCGCTTGCCATGTCGATCCGCCAGGCATGCGGCGTGGTGGCGATCCGCGCCTGCCGTTCCGCCGGGGTAAGGCCGCGACAGGTGCCGGGATAGATCGACACATCGTCCCCCGCCTGCGGTGCCCCGGCGCTCGCGGCGATATCTGCGCGGGTGCAAAAACAGGGATACAGCAACTCCATTCCGGCAAGCTGCTCCAGCGCCGCCTCGTAAGCGACTTGCCGCGTCGATTGGTGAAGGACGGGACCGTCGAAGGAGAGACCCAGCCAGCGCAAATCGGACAATATACCGGCAACATGCTCGGAGCGGCTGCGGCCGCCATCGATATCCTCGATCCGCAGCAGGAAGCGGCCCCCGGCGGCGCGTGCCAGATCATGCGCCAACACCGCCGACAGCGCATGGCCAAGGTGCAGCGCGCCTGTCGGGCTGGGGGCGAAGCGGGAAACAATCGGCTCGCGGCGATTATCAACCTGCCCCGTATCCGGCTCTTGACCGCGAGTCGCGCTGGATGTCATCATGCCGTCATCCTAGTCGGCGAAAGGCGATGGGGAGAAGGCGTTAAGGCGCATCTGGGAGGTAAAATGTATCATCCCGATCTTATCCGGCACCCGGATATGGTCCGTCATCCGGACAGTTGCCCCGCGCTTGTCCTGAATGCCGATTATACCCCGCTGAGTTATTATCCACTGAGCGTGTGGCCCTGGCAGACCGCGGTAAAAGCGGTGTTTCTCGACCGGGTCGATATCGTCGCCAATTATGAGCGAGAGGTGCGAAGTCCCACCGCGAGGCTGAAGCTGCCTTCAGTCATCGCGCTCAAGCAATTCGTCAAACCCTCGCAATTCCCCGCCTTTACCCGCTTCAACCTGTTCCTCCGCGACAAATTCACCTGCCAATATTGTGGGTCGGGTCGCGATCTCACCTTTGATCACGTCATCCCCCGCGCCCAAAAGGGCCGCACGACTTGGGAAAACGTCGTCACCGCCTGCGCGCCCTGCAACCTGAAAAAAGGCGGCCGCACGCCAAAGCAGGCCCATATGCCGCTCCATGTCGCGCCGATCCGTCCGACCAGCTGGCACCTGCAGGAACATGGCCGCCGCTTCCCGCCCAACTATCTGCACGAAACCTGGCATGACTGGCTTTACTGGGATGTCGAGCTGGAGCCCTGATCGGTGACCTGCTGCGCCACTTCACGGAGCATGGCGCGCAGCCAGCCTAGTGCCGGATCGCTGCTACGATAACGCGCCCAGACCGCAACGACGCCCAGCCTTATCTGGGCCAGCGGTGGCGCGATCAACATTAATCCCAAAGGGCCCGCCAGCCCCGCCGCAAAGGCGCGCGAGATTGTCGTCACGCTATCGGTGACCGCGACGATATCGGCAGCGGCGCGAAACGTCGGCACGATCGCGGTGATCGGCCGTTCCAATCCGGCAGCGGCAAGCTCGGCATCGATTTCCGACGCCCGGTCCCCAAGCAGCGACACGACGACGCTTGGGTAGCGGGCATAATCCGCCATCGACCATATTCCACCACAGGGATGGCCGCAGCGCACCACCACAGCTAGCGCATCCGCCAGCAACGGTTCGGACGCCGCGCCGCGCGGCAGCGGCGTGGTATCGAGCGCGAGCGTCAAATCGATCTCCCCCGTCAGCATCCGCTCCGGCAGGCCAGGGGCGATCGGCAACCATTCGATGACGATTCCGCGCGCGGCCATACCGACCCGCCGGACGAGCGGCGCGAGCAGCAGATCGGCCTGCGAATCGGTCATGGCGATACGCATGGTCCGCTGTTCACCAGCCGGATCGAACGGCGGATCGGTAAGCAACGTCCGCACCTCGGCCAGCAACGCGGCTAGCGGCTGGCGCAGCGCCTCTGCCCTTGGCGACAGCATCGCACCGCCGGGGCCGCGCACCAGCAGCGGATCATCAAGCAGATAGCGCAATCGCCCCAGCGCCCGGCTCATCGCTGGCTGGCTGAGCCCCACTTCGGCCCCCGCGCGCGTGGCGTTGCGGTGCCGCAGGAGCGCCTCCAGCACCGGCAGCAGGTTTAGATCGATCGCGCGTAAATGCTTCTCGTGCATGGTTGATATGATGAACTTGCATTTCATTCATGGTCAAGACCCTCCTACACCGCGTTCATCACGAGGAGACGGACCATGACGATGACGACCAAAGACGTTCTGATGATGGGATACGGCCCTGTCGGCCGCGAGACCGTCGCGCTGTTGCAGGCGCGGGGCACGCCGGTGCGCATTGCCCAGCGGTCACGCCCCGCCGACCTGCCCGCAGGTGTTGGCTTCACGCACTGCGACATCCTCGACGCCGCGTCGGTTCGCGCCGCCGTGCAGGGGGCCGCGCAGGTCGCGGTGGCGGTTGGCTTCGACTATACCGGCAAGGTCTGGGCAAAGCGTTGGCCGGTCGCGATGCAGAACCTGCTCGATGCCTGCGCAGCTGAAGGCGTGCGGATGATCTTTTTCGACAATCTCTACATGTATGGCCCCCAGCGCGCGCCACTGGTCGAAACCATGGCACTGAGCGACACGGGCCAGAAACCAGCGGCGCGGGCGAAGATCACGCAGATGTGGCAGGCCGATGCTCGCGTGCAGGTTGCCGCGCTGCGGGCACCCGATTTCTACGGCCCCGGCGTGTTATTGTCACACATCGGCGAAACCGGGCTCGCCGCAATCGCCAAGGGCAAGCCAGCGATGTTCGTTTTTTCGCCCGATCAGCCGCATGATTATGCCTATGTCCCCGATATCGGCCGGGCGATGGTGACGCTGATCGATGCGGATGACGATGCGTTCGGCCAGGCCTGGCACATGCCCTGCGCCCCAACGATGACGACCCGGCAAATCCTGGCGCTCGGTGCCCGTAAGGCCGGGGTGAAGCTTCGGCTTCGCACCTTCCCCGGCATCGTCAGGCAAACGCTGGCGCTGTTCATGCCGTTCCTGCGCGAATTGGGCGAGATGCGCTTTCAATGGGATCGGCCCTATCATGTCGATGCGACCAAATGGAAAGCCCGCTTCTGGTCGGACGTGACGCCATTCGAGAAGGGCGTTGCCGCGACGATGCGGTCCTTCATCGACTGACCACATGCCGATCAGGTTCCGTTTGCGGGAACCAACATGCCCGACGAGCACTTGAGCCCGTCGGAGAAACATGATGGCTTTTCAACAGCTCGACCCGACCATCCCCGTCCATATCGTCGACAAGGGCGCAGGCTTTGCCTTTGCCGTGATCGATTACGGGCAGGAACATAACCTAATCTGGGTCACCGCGATAAACGACACCGGCGAAATCTGGTGCGTGCCCAATCCTCAGGTACGTCTGCAAGGCAACTGGACGATGGGCCGCGATCGCCCAACGGCTGCGGCAGCCAGCGATTCCTGCACCAAGGACGGTTGACCCCGCGCTTGCCGCAGCGCAGCATGCATACATGGCTAGCCTCCCCGCGATCACCAACAATGCCGATATCCGCTTTCTCGGCAAATTGCTGGGCGATGTGATCCGCGATTATGGTGGCACAGCGCTGTTCGAGCGAGTCGAGGCGATCCGCCAGGCTTCGGTCGAGCGGCATCGCGGACTGGGCGATCATAGCGCGACGGACATGGCGCTCGATCGGCTGAGCCTTGATGAGACGCTCGATTTCACGCGCGGATTCATGCTGTTCTCGATGCTCGCCAATCTGGCTGAGGATCGCCAGGGTGTTACCGCCGAACCAGGGGCTGATCTGGCCGCCGTCCTCACCCGACTCCGCGCCGACGGGATTGACAGCGCCGCGACGATCGCGCTGCTCGAAAATGCGCTGATCGCGCCGGTGCTGACCGCCCACCCCACCGAAGTGCGGCGCAAGAGCATGATCGATCATCGTAACCGGATCGCAGAGCTGATGAAGCTGCGGGATGCGGGGGTTGCGATCACGCCCGATGGCGATCAGGTTGATGAGGCGATCTCCCGCCAGATCGCGCTGCTGTGGCAAACCCGAGTGCTGCGGCGCGAGCGGTTGTATGTGGCGGACGAAGTGGAGACCGCGCTCAGCTATCTGCGGGACGTCTTCCTTCCCACGCTGCCCGCGCTCTACCAGCGTTGGGACCGCGCGCTTGGCCAGCGTACGCCAAGCTTTTTGCGCCCCGGCAGCTGGATTGGCGGCGATCGTGATGGCAACCCGTTCGTGGTGGCGGACTCGCTCCGCACGGCGCTGGGCAAGGCTTGCGAGGCGGTGCTTGGCTATTATCTTGATGCGGTCCATCTGCTCGGCGCCGAGCTGTCGATCTCCAGCGAACTGACGACCGTCAGCGATGCTGTAGCCACGCTGGCTGAGGCGAGCGGTGATACGGCTTTGTCGCGGGCGGACGAACCCTATCGGCGCGCGCTGTCCGGAATCTATGCGCGGCTGGCCGCAACGCACTTTGCGCTGACGCACAAGGCTGCGCCGCGCCCCGGCGCGTTGACCGGCGCACCTTACCCCGCGCCGCATGCCTTTCGCGAGGATCTGGCGGCGATTGCGCGCGGCCTGGCGGTTGATCATGCCCCGTCAGGTGGAGGCTCTGTGCTGGCCACCGGGGGTGCGCTCGGCCGGTTGATCCGTGCGATTGAGACCTTCGGCTTCCACCTTGCCACGCTCGACATGCGCCAGAACAGCGCCGTGCACGAACGCGTGGTGGCGGACCTGTTGAATGGCGCGGGCGTCGTCGATGATTATCTGGCGCTGGATGAGGACGCGCGGATCGCGCTGCTGCGCCGCGAACTCGCCAGCCCGCGACCGCTCACCAGCCCCTATGCGGCCTATCGCGACGAAACCACGTCCGAAATCGCGATCCTCCATGCGGCGGCCGAAGCCCATGCGATTTACGGTCCTGCCTGCATCGCCAATTATGTCGTGTCGATGGCGCAATCGGTCTCCGATTTGCTTGAGGTAAACCTGTTGCTCAAGGAAGCCGGGCTATACCGGCCCGGCCAGGGAAAGGGCACGCCGCCGCACGCCGCGATCATGGCGGTGCCGCTATTCGAGACGATCGGCGATCTGGAGGCGGCACCCGGCGTGATGGCCGCCTATCTGGCGCTGCCCGAAATTGCCGCGATTGCACGCGCGCGCGGCCATCAGGAAGTGATGATCGGCTATTCGGACAGCAACAAGGATGGCGGTTATCTGACATCCACCTGGAGCCTTAGCCGCGCCTCGACTGCGCTGGCCCCGGTATTCGAGGCGGCGGGCGTCGCAATGCAGCTGTTCCATGGGCGTGGCGGCGCCGTAGGGCGCGGCGGCGGATCGTCCTTTTCGGCGATCCTCGCGCAACCGCCTGGCACAGTGCAGGGCCGCATCCGGATTACCGAACAGGGCGAAGTCATTGCCGGCAAATATGGCACGCGTTTCGCGCGTGCCATATTTGCCGGCAATGACTTCGCCCTGTTCGGTAATCCGGATGCGGCCCTGCACTGTGCCAGGCGGTTGCGCGAGGATCGCCGAAATATCCGGCCTGAAAATCGGCTCCCGTCCGGCCAGCCGCACCAAATCTGACCGGATCGAGGATTTGCGCGCCATCCCCTGGGTATTCAGCTGGGCGCAAGCGCGGGTGATGCTGCCGGGCTGGTACGGGGTCGGCACCGCGATCGCTGCCTTTGAGGACAAGGCGCTGTTGCAGGAAATGGCGGCGGGCTGGCCATTCTTTGCAGCGATGCTCGCCAATATGGAGCAAGTGATCGCCAAATCCGACATGGGCATCGCCGCGCGCTACGCGACCCTGGTGGAGGATCGAGTGATGGCGGACGCTATCTTTACCCGGATCAGCGACGGCTGGCATCGCAGCCGTGATGGCTTGCTGCTCGCCACCGGCCAGCCGCATCTGCTGGCCAACAACCCAGCGCTCGATGCATCGATCCGGCTGCGCTTGCCCTATATCGAGCCGCTGAACCTGTTGCAGATCGAGCTGATCAAACGCAGGCGGGCAGGCGAGAAAGACGAGCGGATAGGCGAGGGCATTTTGCTGTCGATCAACGCAATCGCGACCGCGCTCAGGAACAGTGGGTAGGCGGGCGCAAGCAACGACCATTTGGAATGAGATGACGTCAGGTTGAAACAATCCCGAACCCGTTCGGGCTGAGCGAAGTCGAAGCCCAAGCGCTGCGCTTGCCCTTCGACTTCGCTCAGGGCGAACGGGCGTTTTGATTTCGAGTTTCAGGAGAACTGGCTACCGCTTCAACGGCGGCGCGGTCAGGTTGACGGCGATCGATATGCGTTCGCCCTCACCTTGCCATGGCTCAACCGCGTGGCGGAGCCAGGCGGGAAACAGCAGCAATTGCGACGCGACGGGCTTGATCCGAAGCACGCGCTCACCGCCGGAGTCGCGGAACCGGAGCATCGGCGCATGCATTTCGATCATGGGCAGGCGGGGATCGTCAAACGTGATTTCGCCGCCTTCCCCCTCGGGCACCGCGACGTAATAAACGCCCGACCAGAAGCTTCCGCCGTGCACATGCGGGGCATTCGCGCTGCCTGGCGGATTGATGTTCGCCCATGCCTCGAGCAGCCAGCCGCGCCGCTCACCGAGCAGCGCCTGGGTATCGACGATGTTCGCATCGGCAAGTTCGACCATCCGGCGGATCACCGGCGCCACCTGCTCACCCGCCCAGTGTAACAATCGTGTGTCCGAATGCCAGCCGCCGACATTGGAGCGCATGACGCCTTCAGACACATCACGCCGGGCGCGGATGACCCGGGCAAGCTCGGCATTAAAGCCCGCGTCATGATCCAGCACGACGCTGATCACCGGGGTTGCAAAGGCCAGTATCTTCTGTGGTTCGGTCATGCTTGGTACTCGATCCGATCCCCGCCCTGCATCATGCCCGACATCATGAAGGTGAATCCAGAAACGGTGCCGCGATCTCCTCCCGCACCCGGAGCAGCCGCACCGTCGCGCGATCGAGCAGCGCCCAGGTCGATACCGCCTCCACCTTCACCTTGCCATCGCTGCCGGTAAAGCGAACGTGGCGATCGAACCGCGCACCATAGGGTTTGCCGGGCACCCAGGTCTCCCCCGTCACGCTCTCGCCGGGGCCAACATTGCCACGATAATCGATCTCGTGCCGGGTGACGACCCAGATATAGGCGGCGACATGCTCGACCGGGGCCACCGCCTGCCAGTGCGCGACGGCGATATCCTGAATCCACCGCACCCACACCGCATTGTTGACATGACCGAGTTCGTCGATGTCGTCGGGCGTCGCCGTGATGGCGCGGGTAAATCGAGTCACGGGGCGTCACCAAGCAAGTGTGCGTAATCACTCGCCCAATCGCAAATTGCTATCGTAACCGGGGCAAGCGAATGCCCCAGCGGCGTCAGCCGGTATTCGACGTGTGGCGGCACCTCTGCGAAGGCATGACGATCCACGAGGCCTGCTGCTTCCAGCCGCTTCAATGACTGTGCCAGCATCTTCTGGCTGATACCTGGAAGTGCTCGTTCCAGTGCGTTGAAGCGCAGCATACCGGGTTCCAAAGCATACACGATGAGGAGAGCCCATTTGTTGCCAATGACTTGGAGCAGTCGTCGCGGTCCGCTGCTCTGGTCGAGCACACAGTCGGAGTGGACATTCATACTTACCCTCGCATCAGTAACGGACCGAAAAGTGCCTTCTTATGTAGATCGACACCAAGCTTCATAAGGCATGCTCGCGAAAAGGAGTTGCCGTTATGCCGCTTGAAGCCAATGTCTGTCCGGTCTCAACCAAACACATGATCCAGCTCCATGGGTTTGAAGAATTGTGGGGCTATGTCCAAGCTGTACACGTCGGGCCATTTGTATTCGTTTCCGGGACCGTAAGCATCGATGCAAACGGAAACCCGACCGCTGTTGACGACATGCCGACTCAGGTTGACAATGTGTACGAAAGCATCCGTCAATCATTGGCTGCTCATGGCGCAACGCTATCGCACATTGTTCGTGAAGCAATCGTCACGACCGATCTGCCGCGATTTTTGGCCGAAGGAGCGGCTCGTCGCTTGGCCGCTTTCGCTGGCCATTCCCTTCCGGCTTCGGCTCCCTGGATCGAAGTACCGCGATTGGCGCAGCCGGAGTTTATGGTTGAGGTCGAGGTCACTGCCTATCTACCTGAATTCAATCCTTTAAGTGCTGCTTACTAACCCTCCACCCCCAGCTGCCACAGCACAAAGGCGTGCTCTTCGGCGGCTTCGCGCAAACTTTCGAACCGGCCCGATTTGCCGCCATGCCCCGCGCCCATATTGGTTTTGAGCAGCAACACATTGTCGTCGGTTTTCTCGTGCCGCAGCTTGGCGGCCCATTTGGCGGGCTCCCAATAGGTGACGCGCGGATCGTTGAGGCCTCCGCTGATGAACATCGGCGGATAGGCCTGCGCGCTCACCTGATCATAGGGCGAATAGCTGCGGATCAGATCGAACGCCGCCTTGTCCTCAATCGGGTTGCCCCATTCAGGCCATTCGCCCGGCGTCAGCGGCAGCGAGGCGTCCATCATCGTGTTGAGCACGTCGACGAACGGCACGTCGGCGATGACTGCACCCCACAATTCAGGATCGCTATTCACCACCGCGCCCATCAGCTCTCCCCCCGCCGATCGACCCGCGATGGCGATCTTACCCGCGCTCGTCCAGCCATCCGCGATCAGCCCTTTCGCCACATCGACGAAATCGTTGAACGTGTTGGTGCGCTTGTCGAGCTTGCCGTCGAGATACCATTGCTGGCCCAGATCATCGCCGCCGCGGATATGCGCAATGGCATAGGCAAAGCCGCGATCGAGCAACGACAACCGCCCGGTCGAAAAGCCCGGTGGGATCGCGTAGCCATAAGCGCCGTACGCATAAAGGAAGAGCGGGCGGCTGCCGTCCTTCGGGAAATCAGCCGGATAGACGATCGAGACGGGCACCTGCGTGCCGTCGCGCGCGGTGATATGCAGCCGGTCAGTGGCATATTTAGCCGCATCATAGCCCGACGGGATTTCCTGCACCTTCAGCACGGTCTTTTCGCCCGTCGCGACGTCATAGTCATAGACCGTGCCCGGCGTGACCATCGATTCATAACCGAGCCGCAGCACGCTCATGTCATATTCGGGATTGTCGCCAAGGCCCGCGTCATAGCTCGCTTCGGGGAACTCGATCCGGCGCGGGGTGCCGCCGTCGTAGCTATGGATCTCGATCTGATCGAGCCCCGCCTCGCGCCCGTCGACGATGAAGAACTTCGCGAAACAGCTCACCCCGGTCATGTAGAAATCGGATGATGCGCCGATCAGTTCGATCCAGCTGCCGGGATCGCTGACCGGCGCGGTGCACAGCCGGAAATTGGGGTGAGTATCGTTGGTGTGGATGAACAGCGTGTCGCCATGCGCATCGACATCATATTCACGGCCAACCTGACGCGGCGAAACGCACACCGGCTTGGCGAGCGGATCGCTCGCGGGCACCAGCCACACTTCGCTCGTCACATGATCGCCCGTCGCGATGACGATCCAGTGCCGGTCGCTCGTTTCCGACACGCCGACGCGGAAGCCCTCATCGGCTTCCTTGAACAACTCGATATCGTCGCTGACGGGGGTGCCGAGCCGGTGGAAGCGGGCATTGTCCGTCCGCCACTGATCATTGGCGAGGCCATAAAGGAACCCGCTGTCATCCGCCGCCCAGACGATTTCGGAGAGCATGCCGGGGATCACTTCGGGGAGATGCTCGCCGGTCGCAATCACCTTCACCCGTACTTCGAACCGTTCCGAGCCATTGTCGTCGATCGCATAGGCCATCAGCCGCCCGTCATTGCTGACCGACAGCGCACCGAGCCGGAAATATTCCTTGCCCTCGGCCAGCGCCGGTTCGTCGAGCAGCAGCTCATCGGGGCCGCCAGCAACCGGCTTGCGCCACCATTTGCGATACTGCCCGCCGGTTTCGAACGCGGTCCAGTAGAGCCAGTCGCCATCCTTTTGCGGGACGGAGCTATCGTCTTCCTTGATGCGACCCTTCATCTCTTCATAGAGCCGGTCAGTCAGCGGCTTGAGCGGCGCCATTACACCTTCAAAATAGGCGTTTTCCGCTTCGAGATAGGCCAGCACATCCTTATCGGTGACCTCTGGATAACCGGGGTCCTTCAGCCAAGCATAGGGATCGTCGATTATTACCCCGTGCGCGGTGAAGCTGAATTGGCGGCGATCGGCGCGCGGCGGCGTGGTGCTGGTTTTCATCGCATATCCCTAGCCCTGCGTATCGCGCGAAGTCGAGAGGCGGCGGCTCGACTTGAACCCGGTCGAGGGCGTAGGATGGCCACCAGCAACGACATTCAGGATTGCCCATGTCCACTTACGCCGACCGTCTCCGCGCCCTGCGCGATCAATTGAAGCGCGATCGCCTCGACGGGTTCGTCGTGCCGCTTACCGATGAGCATATGAGCGAATATGTCGGCGGCTATGCGCAGCGCCTCGCCTGGCTGACCGGCTTCCAGGGATCGGCGGGCGCGGCGGCGGTGCTGCCCGAAGCGGCGGCGATCTTCACCGATGGGCGCTATACGCTGCAAGTGCGCCAGCAGGTCGATGGCAATCACTGGGCCTATGTCGGCGTGCCGCAGACGAGCATCGCCGCCTGGCTCGCCGAGAACGCACCGCAGGGCGCGCGGATCGGCTATGATCCCTGGCTGCACACTCGCGCCTGGGTGAATGAGGCGAACCGCGCGCTGGCCCAGCGCGGCGCGGTGCTGGTGCCCGTCGATACCAACCCGGTCGATGCCGTCTGGCCGGATCGCCCCGCCCCCTCCAATGCCACATTGTCGGTCCATGCCGATGATCAGGCCGGGCAGTCCTCCGCCGAAAAGCGCGCCGGGATCGCCGACTGGCTCGCCGCGCGAAAGGCCGATGCGGTGGTGCTGACTGCCCTCGATTCGATCGCCTGGGCCTTCAACATCCGCGGTGCCGATGTCGATCATACCCCCGTCGCGCTCGCCTATACGATCGTGCAGGCAGACGGCACCGCTGATCTGTTCATCGCCCCCGAAAAGCTGACTGATGCGGTGCGGCAGCATCTGGGCAATGCGATCCGGGTTCATGATCGCCGCGATTTCGCCGCCGCGCTGTCGCTTTATGCCGGCAAGCGCGTAGCGGCCGACCCGGAACGCGCGGTCGCCGCGATCTTCGATGCGCTCGATGCGGGCGGCGCAACCGTCATGGCGCAGCGCGATCCGGTGGTGCTCGCCAAGGCGCTGAAGAACCCAGTCGAAATCGCGGGGCACCGTGCGGCCTCCGCGCGTGATGGCGCGGCGCTGGCGCGGTTTCTGCGCTGGGTGGAGGCCGAAGCCCCCAAGGGCGGACAGACCGAACTCAGCTGCGCGGCCAAGCTCCTCGAGTTTCGTCAGGCATCGGGTGTGTTGCTCGACACGTCTTTCGACACGATTTCCGCCACCGGCGCACATGGCGCGAGCCCGCATTACAAGGTGGACGAGCAATCGAACGCGCCGCTTGAGCTCGGCCAGCTCTATCTGGTCGATTCGGGCGGGCAATATGCCGATGGCACGACGGACGTCACCCGCGTGCTGCCAATCGGCGCGCCGACCGTGGAAATGCGCGACCGCTTCACCCGCGTGCTGAAGGGCCATATCGCGCTCGCCACCGCCGTGTTTCCGCATGGCACCAATGGCGGGCAACTCGATGCCTTTGCGCGGCGACCATTATGGGAGGCAGGGCTCGATTATGCGCACGGTACCGGCCACGGCGTCGGCGCCTATCTGTCGGTGCATGAAGGGCCGCAGCGGATCGCCCAGCCCAGTTATCCCGGCGGTGGCCCATCCGAGCCACTGCGCGCGGGCATGATCATTTCGAACGAGCCCGGCTACTACAAGGCGGGCGAATATGGCATCCGCATCGAAAACCTGATCCTGGTCGAGGACCGCGCGATCGAGGGGGCGGAAACACCGATGCTTGGATTCGAAACGCTCACCTTCTGCCCGATCGAGCGCAGCTTGATCGTGGCTGAGGTGCTGACTGACGTGGAACGCAATTGGCTTGACGCTTATCACGCGCGCGTACTAAAAATCCTTTCTCTACAATTGGATAGTGAGGATTTGGCATGGCTGGTCAAGAAATGCGCACCGATCGCCGACGCATCATAAAGGCAGTTATAGTTTTCGCCGTTATCGCAGGCTTTGCGATATTAGTGCCGGTTATTGGCAAAGCCAGCTATGGCATTGGTTATTGGCTGGGCAGTCATTAATGCTTGTTTGGAGATCGGCTGTAGTCGGCGATCCTGGCTGAAAAGGACAACGGACCATGCCATCGCTGGTGACCACCCCGATCCATCTCGGCCCCGGCGCCAAGGCGATCGCGCAACCCGATTTCACCGGCATGGAGTGGTATCAAGGCTATGGCGAGCGCCACGATTCCGACGGGATCGAGGGGCGGCTGGTGTCGATGTACCGCTTCACCGAAAACTGGGATTCGTGGGAAATGCACCCGCTGGGTGACGAAGTCGTTATCTGCGTCAGCGGTGTGATGACGCTCCACCAGGAAATGGCCGATGGCAGCACCGCAACAGTCACGATCGGTGCAGGCGATTACGCGATCAACCCGCCCGGTTGCTGGCACACCGCCGATGTAACGGGAGAGGCGACCGCGCTGTTCATTACCGCCGGTCTGGGGACGACGCATCGTCCGCGCTGACGGGCGCATCCGCCGCAACACCGCGTGCACGCGCTTTTCGTTTTTTCAGGTTCTCGCGCAATTGTGCGGCGAGCCGTTCGGCGCGATCATCCTTTTCGCTCATGCCGCCCCTATCCCGCGCCAACCCCGCCCGCACAAGCCTTGCCTTGACAAGCACGCGCACGTCGGACCATAGCCGCGCTTCCGCCCGAAAAGCCGGAAAAATGCTGCCGTAGCTCAGTGGTAGAGCGCATCCTTGGTAAGGCTGAGGTCGTGAGTTCAATCCTCACCGGCAGCACCATTTTTTATCGTCAATGAACCGCCCCTGAGGGGGTTCAGGCAGCGGCGGCCCGAACCTCGCTGTCGGTCGCGCTGCGGGCGTGATCGATGATCAGTCGGGTAACCTCCCCCACCTTCGACGGCGGCAGATCATGCGCCATGTCCGGGATAATCACGAGCCGCGCATCGGGAATGCGCCGGGCGATATCCTCGCTCGACGCCTTTGGTACCAACGGATCGGCGGCCCCATGGATGACAAGGGTCGGCGCAGTGACGCGCGAAAGGGCAACGGCGCGGGTACGATCGGCGAGGATCGCGAGCATCTGACGCCGCACCCCCAGCGGATTATATCCCCGGTCAAACGCCTCGCCGGCCAGCTTGTGATATGCATCGGGCGCACGCGCCGGATCGGGATGGCCGATCATCGACAGCAATTCGGCCCCGGCAGACACGGCCCAGGCACGATCGGGATTGGCCGGTCGGCGCGCGATCAGCCGCTTGCGCAGTTCGGGTGAAGGACCCGGCAGGCCGTGCGCGCCACTTGAGGACATGATCGAGGTGAGGCTCACCACCCGCTCTGGCGCGCCGATCGCGATACGCTGGGCGATCATCCCGCCCATCGACACGCCGACGATATGCGCCGCCTGAACATCGAGCGCGTCGAGCAACCCGGTCGCGTCCGCCGCCATGTCGGCCAGCGAATAGGCAAGCGGAAAGCGCAAGCCGAGGCGCGCCGCCAGGATCGCCACCACCGGGCTGATCGCCGACGCGCCGTGCAGATGCGACGATTCGCCAATATCGCGATTGTCAAACCGGATGACCCGAAAACCAGCATCCGTCAGCGCCGTTACGAACGGCTCGGGCCAGGCGATGTGTTGCGTGCCCAGCCCCATGATCAGCAGCATCGCCGGCCCCGCGCGATTGCCCGCTTCTTCGTAATAAAGCTCGACCCCGTTGACGTTCAGCTTGGGCATGGATGGTTCCGGTCGGTAGATGACGTTCGCGTCAAGCTAGCGGAAGCGGCACTGAAGGCAAGCGCGTGAGGGAAAGCCCCGTCAGAGCGCCTCGTCGACCAGCGCCGTCGCCGTTTCGCTCGCCCAGTTCTGCCCGCCGAGCATCCGCCACACTTCACGGCCCTGTGCATCGAACAAAATCGTCGTCGGCAGATTGGCTTGATAGGCAATGCTGAGCGCCGCCTGCGGATCGCGATAAGGCTGAAGCCTTTTATACTGCGCGTTCTTGAAGAACGGATCGACCTTGGCCGCGCCCTCCAGATCCTGGCTGACGGCAAGGACGGTAAGCTTGCCGTCGAGCCGATCGGCCAGCCCGTCGAGCGTTGGCATTTCCGCCACGCACGGTGCGCACCATGTTGCCCAAAGGTTCAGCAGCACGGGCTTGCCGGCAAAGCTGGCGATCGTCACCGGCTTTCCCGCTGGATCGATGAACTGCAGGGTCGATGCGGCTTCCCCCTTGTGGCTGCGATCGAGGATACCCGCCGCTTCCTTTGCACCCGGGCGGGGTGCGCCTGCCGATGGCACTTCATCCGCCAGCGGTGGGGCGGCGTTTGCTTGCTCCGGCGCGCTTGATTGCCTATCGCAACCGCCGATCACCAGCGGCATCATCAGGAGAAGTACAATCAGCGGGCGCGGCACCATGGCGGGGGAAAGCTCCAATGCGATGTGGGGCGGGCGCTTCGCCGAAGGGCCTGCTGCAGTGATGCGCGAGATAAACGCGTCGATCCCGTTCGACAAGCGGCTGTGGCAGCAGGACGTGGCGGCATCGAAGGCGCATGTCGCGATGCTGGGCGCGACCGGGATCGTCGCCGCTGCCGATGCGGAGGCGATCAGCGCTGGCCTTGATGCGGTCGCCGCCGATTATGCCGCAACGGGCGTCGCCGATGATTATGTGCTTGAAGACATTCACATGCAGACCGAGGCGCGACTGGCCGACAAGATCGGCGCAGTTGCCGGGCGGCTCCACACCGCGCGCAGCCGCAATGATCAGGTCGCGACCGATTTCCGGCTATGGGTGCGGGATGCCATCGACCAGGTCGACGCCGCGCTAGGCGGATTCCAGAATGCGCTGATCGCGCGTGCTGAAGAGCATGCCGAAAGCGTGATGCCCGGCTTCACGCATTTGCAGAGCGCCCAGCCCGTGACGCTCGGGCATCACCTGATGGCCTATCACGAGATGATTGCGCGGGACCGCAGCCGCTTTGCCGATGCGCGCGCACGCGGCAACCTATGCCCGCTGGGCAGCGCCGCGCTGGCGGGCACTGGCTTTCCCATCGACCGGACGATGACGGCAGCGGCGCTTGGCTTCGACGCACCGACGCGCAATTCGCTTGATGCCGTATCGGACCGCGATTTCGCGCTCGATTATCTGATGGCCGCCACCCAGTGCGCGCTGCATCTGTCGCGCCTTGCAGAAGAATTCATCCTCTGGGCGAGCCAGCCGTTCGGCTTCGTGTCGCTCTCCGACCAATGGTCGACCGGCAGCTCGATCATGCCGCAGAAACGCAATCCCGACGCGGCCGAGTTGGTGCGCGGGCATAGCGGGCGGATCGCCGGGTGCATGACCGCGCTCGTCATGACGATGAAGGGCCTGCCGCTCGCCTATTCCAAGGACATGCAGGACGATAAGCCGCCGGTGTTCGAGGCGCATGATCTGCTCGCGCTGTCGATTGCGGCGATGACCGGGATGGTCGAGAGCGCGACCTTCCGCACCGATCGCATGCGCGCCGCGGCAGAGGCTGGTTTTTCGACCGCGACCGATCTTGCCGACTGGCTGGTGCGCGAGGCCGGATTGCCGTTTCGCGAGGCGCATCATGTAACCGGGCGCGCGGTGAAGCTGGCCGAGGAACAGGGCGTCGCACTCGACCTGCTGGCGATCAGCGACCTGCAGGCAATCGATGCACGGATCGACGAACGCGTGTATAGGGTATTGAGTGTCGATGCATCGGTCGCCAGCCGCACCAGCCTGGGCGGTACCGCGCCGGTGCAGGTGCGCGCGGCGATTGCCGAGGCGCGGCGGCGGCGTGAAGGAGAAGTAGCGTGAAGAAGTGGATCGTCGTTGCAGCTCTGGCGCTTGCCGGGTGTGGTTCCGCCAATGGGTTGCAACCGGGGCCGGGCGTCTCGCTTCCCCCCAAACCATATGGTGCCACCGCAACGCCAACGCCGCCTCAGCTGATGCAGCCGACCAACCAGGCGCGGCCCGAACGCAGCGATGAGCTGCTTCGCGCGTCTGACCAACGCCGGGGCGACGAATTCGATCTGCCACCGTCCAGCTGACCCAATGGATCATTTTGCCCTGAAGGATGGCGCGCTTCACTGCGAAGGCGTCTCGCTCGAAACAATTGCCGCTGAAGTTGGCACGCCCGTTTATGTCTATTCGACCGCGACGTTCGAACGCCATGCGCAGGTGTTTCGCGAAGGGTTGAAGGATGCCGGTCGCGTCCACCTGGCCTATGCGATCAAGGCCAATCCCAACCGCGCGGTGCTCCGCGTATCCCCGCGAGCGACATCGACTTCTCCGGCGTCGGTAAGACGCGCGATGAGCTGGCACAGGCGCTGTCGGTCGGGCTCGGCCAGTTCAATCTCGAGCTGGAGGAAGAAGGCCAGGTCCTTGCTGCGATCGCGCATGCCCAAGGGATGACCGCGCAGGCGACGTTGCGGGTCAATCCCGATGTCGATGCGGGCACGCACGCCAAGATTTCGACCGGCAAAGCGGAAAACAAGTTCGGTGTGCCGATCGATCAGGCACCGGCGATCTTCGGGCGGCTGGCGGCTTTGCCCGGCATCCGGATGCGCGGCGTTGCGATCCATATCGGCAGCCAGCTGAGCACGCTCGATCCGCTTGAGGCGGCCTTTACGCGCATCGGACGACTGGTCGCCGATCTTCGCGCCGCAGGGCACCCGATTGACCGGGTCGATCTCGGCGGCGGGCTCGGCGTGCCCTATCGCCCCGGCGAGGTGATGCCGAGCCCGGCCGATTTCGGCGCAATGGTCGCGCGGGTCACGCGGGGCTGGGATGTCGAGCTGATGTTCGAACCCGGCCGGGTGATTGCCGGCAATGCCGGCGTGCTCCTCACCAAGGTGATCTGGGTGAAGCCCGGCGTCACCAACCCCTATGTCATTGTCGATGCGGCGATGAATGATCTCGCTCGCCCCGCGCTGTACGACGCCTATCATGATTTCGTCGCCGTCCGCCCGACCGGCGAGCGCATGATCGCCAATATCGCCGGGCCGGTATGCGAAAGCGGCGATACCTTTGCGATGGGGCGCGATATCGACCGGGTGGTTTCGGGCGATCTCGCGATTTTCCGCACCGCTGGTGCCTATGGCGCGACGATGGCGAGCACTTATAACAGCCGCGCGCTGGTGCCCGAAGTGCTGGTGAGCGGGGACAAATATGCCGTCGTTGCTGACCGCATCGCCGCCGAGACGATTCTCGCGGCAGAACGGCTGCCCGACTGGCTGACTGCATGACGCTTCATAGCCTGCCGCTGTTCGTTCGGTTGGCAGGACGCCCGGTCATCTTGTTGGGCGATGGCGCAGCGGCGGACGCCAAGCGGCGATTGCTCGAACGCGCCGGGGCGGTGATCGTCGGCGGGAACGCGGTCGCCGCGCTGGCGATTATCGCAATCGACGATGAAGCGGAGGCCGTCGCTGCGGTCGAACGGCTCAAAGCGCGCGGCATTCTGGTCAACGCCGTTGACCGACCGGCGCTGTGCGATTTTACCGTGCCCGCTATCGTCGACCGCGCACCCGTGCTGCTCGCGATTGGCACCGGTGGGGTCTCGGCCGGACTAGCCGCCGCGCTCCGTCAGCGAATCGAGGCATTGTTGCCCGCGCGGCTCGGCGCGCTGGCCGAAGCGCTGCACGCCAGCCGAGGCGCGATCCGCGCGCGGTTTCCGGACGGCGGTGATCGGCGTCGCGCGATTGGCGCGGCGCTTTCCCCCGGCGGTGCGCTTGATCCGCTCGTCGATCAGGGCGATCGCGATATCATGCTGTCGCTCACCAGCCCGCCAACCGCGCGCATCATCAAGATCGGGGTGCGAAGCGCCGACCCCGAAGACCTGACGCTGCGTGAAGCAAGGCTGCTCGCGCTGGCCGACCGGCTATACCACGCCCCCGATGTGCCCGATATCATCCTGGATCGCGCGCGCGCCGATGCCGATCGGATCATCGGTGTTGCGCCCCCAATCCCCCTCCCGGGGCTCTCAGTCGAGCTGGAGATGATGGCATGACGAGTTTTGCCTATCGCGTCCGCCCGGACGGTGCCGCCCGGCTTGAGCCGACCCAGGCCATCAGCGAACACTGTGAGTTCATCTGGGTCCACCTCGCCAGCAAGGATGACGAGACCAAGGCATGGCTCAGGGACGCCGCCAAGGTGCCGGATTATATCGTCGAATCGCTCACCGCGACCGAAACGCGGCCACGCTGTGATCAGATCGGCGAGGGCGCCTATCTCAACCTGCGGGGGCGATCGACAACGACGATGACGATGTCGGATCCGCTGGCCTCGGTAAGAATCTGGGCGGTGGCCGGCCGGGTCATCTCGGTCGCACGGTTGCCGCTGACGGCGATCGAGCGCGTTATCGCCAGCGTCGAGACCGGCACGATCCGTGATCCCGGCGATCTGATTGCCGAATTCGCTGCCGCGATCACCGTTGATCTCGACCCCGAAGTCGCCGATCTGGGTGACGCGCTTGATGATTGCGAAGCCGATCTGGACGCCAACCGAATCTTTCAGCTCCGCCGCGAAGTCACCAAGGTACGGGTCAAGTCGATCGGCTATCGGCGGTTCCTGTCGCCCCAGCGCGCGGCGATCGAGAAATTGGCGGCGCTGCCGATCGCCTGGCTCGAGGATGAAGACCGCATGCATTTGAGCGCGGCAGCCGACCGGGCGGCGCGCATGGCCGAGGAGCTCGAATCAATCCGCGAACGATCAGCGTTGATGCATGAGGCACTCACCGATTTACGCGCTGAACAGATTGATCAGCGATCGCTGATCATCTCCGTCGTGGCGATGATCTTTCTGCCGCTCACCTTTTTGACCGGCCTGCTCGGCATGAACGTGCAGGGCATTCCCTATGCCGATCAGCCCTGGGCATTTGACGGTGTGGTTTGGGTGTGCACCGGAATAGCAGCGGCAATCTCCGCCTATTTCTTTACGCGTCACTGGTTCCGCTGAGCCGTTCAAACCGATCGTTGAGCACCTGAAGCGAGGCGATCAACCGCAACCGATCCGCGCGGGTTTCGGCAAGTTCCACCCGCGCTTCACCCAATTCCATCGCCCGCGCAGCAATACGGGCATCAAGCGTGGCGTTGGATCGCTTGAGATCGGCGATCCGTCGGGCACGATCGATCACCCGGTCGATCCGCGCGGCCAGCACATCAAAATCAAACGGCTTGGCGACATGGTCGTCAGCACCAGCCGCCAGTGCGTCGACAGCCGCTGCGGCATCGCTGCGCCCGGTCAACATGATCACCGGTAGATCGGCAGTCTCGCGACTGCCGCGGATTTCATTGAGCACATCGATGCCCGACATCACCGGCATCACCAGATCGAGCAGCACCAGATCAAAGCCGCGCGCCGCAATCAGATCGAGCGCCTCGTGCCCATTATCGCTAAGCACCACCAGATAGCCGAGATGGCCCAGACGACGACCAAGGATGTTGAGATTGGTGCGGCTATCATCGACGGCAAGAATGGTCCGCGCAGGACCGCGACGCGGCCGACCCGGTGTTTCATCGTCGCGCGAGAATAATTCCATCATCGTCCACCCCAATCGAGGCGCTATCCTAAGGCCGCTATGGTCAGGAAATGGTTAATGCTGCCGCAAGGCGGCGGCGGTGCCGACCCAATTGGCCAATCAGCGTTGGCGCACTTCGGCCCAGGCCTGAGCGATCTGCGCCATATTCGTCGCCACCTCGATAAAGGGACCAGGATCGTCGCCTAGACTGGCGTCGATCAACTTGGCGCGCGCGCCCCGGTACAGCCCCGCGAGCGTTTTGGAGAGGCTGCCACCACGCTCGAAATCGAGCCCCGCCTCCAGTGCGAACAGGATTGAGATGGCGCGGGTTGCCTTGTCGCTCTTCACGGCGCGATTGCCGCTGTCGATGGCAGCCACCACCGCACGCAACGCCCGACCGAGTTCGTCATACAGCAACGCGACCAGCTGATGCGGATCGGCTTCGCCCGTGCGGCCAGCGATATCGATCTGACGATAGGTCGCCTCAGGATTGCGACCGAGCGTCGTGGCATAATGCGACATTAGTTGTTCGTCTTGGGCGCGAATTGCTGGGTCAGGAACGACTGGGTCGATTTATAGGCCGACACCCGCGCGTCAGCCCCGGCGAACTGGCGCGTCAGCCTCGTGCGGACGACTTCCTTGTCGGCATTGGCCTTTTCCAGTGCCTCATCAAGCGACGCCTGACGCTTGGCGTAGCGCGATTCGCTCGCACGGAGTCCGGTCGTCGTGCTGGTGGCCTGATCAGCGATCGCCTGAAAGGCGGCGGCAATCCCGCCGCCGGTCGCTCCGGTTCCGTTAAAAAACAGCGCTTCGACAGCGTCGGGAAAGTCGGTGATCGCTGCCGTCAAACGTTCGGCGTTCACGCTCAGCGAGCCATCCCGGTTGGTCGACACGCCGATATCGCTCAGGTTTCTGGGCGCCCCGGCAGTGGTGGGGGTGGCAAGTTCGGTCTGGGTGAAACGCCGCAATGATTGCTGAAGCTGACGGGTCGCAGAATCGTTGAACAGTGCACCATTGGTCGCATCGCTCTGCGATTTCACCACGCGCTGCAGATCGTTAAATGCCGCCACCAGATCGTTGACCGATGACCGCAGCTGTTCGGTCGGTACATTGGTGCCGAGGGCGACTTTGGTCCCGACCGATTCCGAGACGAGATCGAGCTTCACCCCATCGACCAGATCGCTGATCGAATTGCTGCTGCGCGATAGCGGGATACCATCGACCGCCACGATCGCATCTTGCGCCACCGTGCCGAACAGCGCCCCGCTGGCGGCGGGTGTGATCGCGAGCGCGGCCAGCCCGGGTGCGCCGACATCTTCAGTCGCGGTCAGCGTGAATGCCTGATCCGCGCCGGTCTTGCTTTTCAGCGCCAGCCGCGCGCCCGATGAATCGGTAATGATGCTGGCAGTGACGCCAGCATTGGCGGCATTGATCGACGCAGCAATCGATTCAAGGCTCGATGCGCCTGCAACCACCGGGATGTCGATTGGCGCTGCACTCCCGGCGACAAAGCTGCCGCCACCAACCGAGCCCGAGCCGAACGTCAGGGTAAGCGTGCCGGTGCCGATCGCGGTGGTCCGATCTGCAACAGCGGCGGTTGCGACTGATTGCGCCTGGGCAAGCTGGCGCACTTCGAGCGTGGCAGACAGGCCGGAAAGCTTCGCGCCGGGTAGCGCGCTGGCTTTGACGATGCTGGTGTTGCTGCTGGTCGGCGTGGTCGACAGCAACCCACCGGTTGCCAGCGATTTCAACCCGGCGGCAAAATCGGTCACGCTGCTCTTGACGGTGGCGGCACCGGAAATCTGCGCCGAAATCGTCTGGCTCTG
>NCEE01000013.1 GCA_002280555.1 Sphingomonas sp. 32-62-10 | reverse complement strand
GCGGTTCACCGCGACGTTGCCCGCTGTCGACACGAGCGAAGAGTTGCCGTTGCCAAAGCTAACCGCGTCGTCGACCGTCAGGTCGCCGCCGCTGGTAACGTTCAGGGTGCCGGTCGTCGTTACCGGGCCAACGCTCAATGCAGAGGTATTGTTGAAAAGGATCGATCCGGTGTCGCCGGTCAGCGTGTTTACTGTGTTGTCGTTGCGATCCAGCGTGTAGCTGCCGCCGTCTCCCAACAAATTGACCGTATCTGCGTTCAGCGCGCCGGACTGCGTGACGTCGCCTACGGTTTCGAAGGTAAATCCGTTGGTGACCGTGATCGCACCAAAGTCAGTCGTAGCGAAGCTGTTGAACAGCGATACCGAGTTGGCAGTTGCCGTGAGCGACGCAAAGCTGTTGCCCGTGTTGGTTAACGTAAAAGTGCCGCCGCCGAGGAGGTTGAGCGCCCCGACGTTGGTGAACGCGCCTGCCATCGTCTGGGTAGCCATAGCAGGCGTATTGAGAGTCAAATTACCGTTAGTCGCGCCCAGGGTGTTAATTACCGCATCGAGGCTGATGCCTCCATTCGTGCCAGTCGCATTTAGGGCGACGTTGCCACCGTTGGTGGTGATCAATCCGTTGATCGTGATCCCACTATTGGCGGGTCCAATGCCGTTGGTTGCGCCACCGGCGTTGAAAATGACATCGAGTGCTTCGGCACCGGTCGCGGTGATCGAGCCGCTTGACGTAACCGTGATCGCATTGGCGGCGTTTAAGGTTAACGAAGTGCGGTCACCAGTCATCTTGGTGATTGCAGCGGCGACAGTGATGTTGGGTGAATTCTGCATCGTTCGCGCCGCCTACACCTGCCACGATAGTGATATCGTACGGATCGAACAGCCAAAGCCCAGCCGCACCGAACGGCGCTGCGGCCGAACCCCGAACGCCATTGACGTTCAAATACCGCCCAGACGTCTCGATCCGCCCGCCATTGCCGCCGAGCATGCCGCCCCGGGCATAAATGGTGCCGTGGGCACGCGTAATCGACGCGACGTTGTTCACGTCCGACCAGACGACTACCGTGCCGCCATTGCCGTTGCCGGTCGCACTGGCATCGAGGAGCGCGCTGGACGCGAGTGCCGCCCGAACCGAGCTTGGGCGACCATTGACGAGCGCACCTTGCCAGCCACCGCCGACATAGATCTGGCCGCCGCCAGCGTCGCCGGTTGCCAGCACGCGGGCGCCAGCGCCCACGATAACGTTCTCACCTGCAACCTGAATCAGGCCGCCGGTTTCGCCCGCGCCCGTGCCGCTGGCGTTGATAACGCCAGTAGCGTTGACGGTACCGATCGGGCCGCCATCGAGGATGATCTCGCCATTTCTTTCGACGACGCTGGTGGCATCAATGATGCCGTTGGTGTTGATGACGCCGCCGACGACATCGGCAGCCGCCCGCGCCGTGAGCAGCACGCGTCCACCCGCTGCGGAAACGGTGCCGTCATTCTTGACGAGCGGCCCTTCAGTCGCCGTTACTTCGACCGGCTGCGTGACCGAAAAGGACAGCAGCTTGTCGCCCGCCAGATCGAGCACGAAACCCTTGCCCGCGCCGAGCACGACTTCGCCAAGCCGCGCCTGAACCAGCCCGGCATTATCAACCTTGTTACCCGCCAGCACGGCATAGCCGCCCGTAGACGCGACGATCTGGCCGAGGTTGACCACCGCGCCGTTGGCGTTGGTGCCATCGAACGCGTAATTGCCCGCCATGAAATCATCATTGCTGATCGCATGGGTGGTCGCGAGGAAACCGCCGGCCGACACATTGCCGCCAGCGCCGATCAGCACGCCATTGGGGTTAAGCAGCCATACCTGGCCATTGGCGATCAGCGAGCCGTCGATCCGCGTAGCATCGAGCCCGGTAATACGGTTCAGCGCGATCGAATTCTTGCTGAGTTGCGAAAAGGTGACGGTGGTGTTGGAATCGACCGAAAAGGCACGCCAATCGATAACGGCTTTGTCGGATTGTTGCGTGATTTGCACATTTGTCGTGCCGACTCCGGTGACCGATGCGGTGCCGACTCGGACGGTGGGATCTGCAATCGACTGCGCGGCGGCGGGATAAGCGAGCAAAAACGCCAGGGAATAGCTTGCGCAACGGCGGAAGCTCGTACTCAAAGCTGCCGGTCCATTTGGCAAATGAGTCAAAGATTTCATTATGATGATACCCCCTGCCGTCGAACGATATCAACGCGGGGGCCAACGGCCCCCTGATTACAAATCGTTAGAACGACCCCAACCGTAGCCCTTCGATACGCAGAAAAAAGACGGTTCAGCAAGGCCACGAAGGCCGCCAAAATCTGAACCGTCCCTTTTCAAGACCACCTCAATTATCGTTACGGCGGGGCACCTTAAGCCAGTGCATCGGCCATTGCCGAGTCGCCCTGACGATGCCGGGGCAATTGGCAAAACGTCAATTCCGCCGATACCAAGCTTGAGCACCAGCAGCGGTGACCCGCCGTTGATCAGACCACCCCGAAAGCCAGCATGGCATCGGCAACCTTCTTGAAGCCCGCGATGTTCGCGCCCTTCACATAATCGATATAGCCGCTCTTGGTGGTGCCGTGCTCGACGCAGCGTTCATGGATGCCCTCCATGATGTCGAACAGCTGCTGCTGCAGGTCCGCCACCTTCCAGGCGCGGCGCTCGCTATTCTGGCTCATTTCCAGGCCGGAAACGGCAACCCCGCCGGCATTGGCGGCCTTGCCTGGCGCGAACATGATCTGGGCATCCTTGAACACGTGGACGCCCTCCAGCGTGGTCGGCATATTGGCGCCTTCGGCCACCGCAATACAGCCATTGGCCACCAGCGTCCGCGCGTCATCACCCAGTAACTCGTTCTGCGTGGCACAGGGCAGCGCGACATCACAGACAACGCCCCAGGGCGTCTTGCCGGCATGGAACTTGGCGCCCTTAAACTCCTTGGCATAATCCGAAATGCGGCCGCGACGCTTGGTCTTGTGGACCTTTACCCAATCGATCTTTTCCTGAGTGATGCCCTTGGGATCATGGATGAAGCCTTCGCTGTCGCTCAGCGTCAGCACCTTGCCGCCCAGCTGGACGATCTTTTCGGCGGCGTGCGTTGCGACATTGCCCGAACCGGAAATCACCGCTGTCTTGCCCTCCAGGTCCATGCCTTTCGTCTTCAGCATGTTCTGCAGGAAATAAACCGCGCCATAACCGGTGGCTTCGGTGCGGATCAGCGATCCGCCAAATTCGAGGCCCTTGCCCGTCAGCACGCCGGTGAATTGGTTGGTGATGCGCTTATACTGGCCGAACATATAGCCAATCTCGCGCGCGCCGACGCCGATATCGCCAGCGGGCACGTCAACATCGGCACCGACATGGCGGTAGAGCTCGGTCATGAAGCTCTGGCAGAAGCGCATCACTTCATGATCGCTTTTGCCCTTGGGGTTGAAGTTCGCGCCGCCCTTGCCGCCGCCCATCGGCAAGCCGGTCAGCGCGTTCTTGAAAGTCTGCTCGAACGCGAGGAACTTCAGGACGCTTTCGGTAACCGAGGGGTGGAAGCGAATGCCGCCCTTATATGGCCCAATCGAATTGTTGTTCTGCACGCGCCAGCCGCGCTGCACGCGAATATTTTGGTTATCATCTTCCCAGCACACGCGGAAAGAGATGATCCGGTCAGGTTCGGCGATCCGGCGCAGGATCTGGTAGTCGTGATATTCCTGCTTGTCGGCAATGAATTCGTAGATATCCTGCGCAACTTCCTGCACAGCCTGGATAAATTCGGGTTGACCAACATTGCGTTTCTTGACGCCTTCCATAAATACGGAAAGATCGACGTGATCACTGACAGCCATTTTCTTCCTCCCACTGGACAAGGGGCGGCATTATCCCGTCCCCTGGGAATGGCATCGAATCACTCGTTATTGTCATCCCCGGCGCGCTGTATTCAGAAGATGACCCGACTTGGCTAGTGCGACTTTTCGTAACGGAATCGGCATTTTTGTGAAGGCCGTGGCGGAAGCATTTCGAATAACGCCACTTATTCTGAAAGCGCACGCCATCACACGCTGATCGCCATCAAATCGGGGTGCGGTCGCCGTTTTTTTGTGGCAACGGGTTGGCCGCACTGGTCGCTGTCCGGGCTATAAGAACAAGGCGGCGACCCGAATGGCCTGGGGGATGAGCGGATGAAAGCGTCGGATCTTTTTATCAAATGCCTTGAAGAAGAAGGTGTTGAGTATGTTTTCGGCGTTCCCGGTGAGGAAAATCTCGACTTCCTCGACAGTCTCTCCCGCTCCCCGACCGTCAAGCTGATTCTGACGCGGCACGAACAGGGTGCGGGCTTCATGGCCGCCACCTATGGGCGCCATACTGGCAAGACCGGTGTCTGTCTCGCCACGCTAGGGCCAGGCGCAACCAACCTCGTCACTGCTGCCGCCTATGCCAATCTGGGCGGCATGCCGATCCTGATGGTCACGGGCCAGAAGCCGATTAAATCGAGCAAGCAGGGCCGCTTCCAGATCCTCGACGTGGTCGACATGATGCGGCCGATCACCAAATATACCCACCAGCTTGCGTCGTCCGACAACATTCCGAGCCGCGTGCGCGAGGCGTTCCGCCTCGCCGAAGAGGAAAAGCCGGGCGCAACGCATATCGAGTTTCCCGAAGATATTGCCGACGAGCATACCGACAGCGTACCGCTAAAGCGCAGCCTGGTCCGTCGGCCGACCGCAGACCCCAAATCGGTACGCGCAGCTGTTGCCCGGATCGAGGCGGCCAAGTCGCCCGTCCTGGTGCTTGGCGCGGGCGCGAACCGTAAAATGACCAGCCGGATGCTGCTGCAATTCATCGAAAAAACCGGCATCCCGTTCGTCACCACGCAGCTCGGCAAGGGCGTGATCGATGAGACGCACCCGAAGTTCCTCGGCTGCGCCGCGCTGTCATCGGGCGATTTCGTCCACCGCTCGATCGAGCATAGCGATCTGATCATCAACATCGGCCATGACGTGATCGAAAAGCCGCCCTTCTTCATGAAGCAAGGCGGCACCGAGGTGATTCATATCAGCACCAATACCGCCTCGGTCGATCCGGTGTATTTCCCGTCGATCGAAGTGATTGGCGATATCGCCAACGCGATCTGGCAGATGAAGGAAGACATCATGCCGCAAGGCGGGTGGAACTTCGATTTCATGACTAAGGCGCGCGCAGCGGAAGTCGCGCATACCGCCTCGCTCGATAGCGATGCCCGCTTCCCGATCTTCCCGCCGTTCCTGGTGCGCAAAATCCGCGAGGCGATGCCGGCCAGCGGAATCATCTGTCTCGATAACGGCGTCTACAAAATCTGGTTCGCGCGCAACTATGCCGCGCGCCAGGCCAATACCGTGCTGCTCGATAACGCGCTCGCGACGATGGGTGCAGGTCTGCCATCGGCGATGGCCTCCGCCATGGTGTATCCCGATCGCAAGGTGATGGCGGTGTGCGGCGATGGCGGCTTCATGATGAACAGCCAGGAAATGGAAACCGCCGTTCGGCTGAAGCTGAACATCACGGTGCTCATCCTGAACGACAACAGCTATGGCATGATCCGCTGGAAACAGGCCAATATGGGTTTTGAGGATTTCGGGCTGACCTATGGCAACCCCGATTTCGTCAAATATGCCGAAAGCTATGGCGCAATCGGCCACCGGGTGGAAAACGCCGAAGGGCTGCCCGCGCTGCTGGCGCATTGCCTCGATACGCCGGGGGTCCATCTAATCGATTGCCCGGTCGATTATAGCGAGAACGACCAGATCCTGAACAAGGACATCAAGCAGCTTAGCGCCGCCGTTTGATCCTATCATCCCTGCCCGGCGATCGGGCAGGGGAAAAGGCTTACCCGATGACCCAGCTCAAGTCCGTTTATCCGCTCTATCTGAACAACAAGGCGGCACAGCCGAATACCGATCTGGCGGTAACCGACAAGTTCAGCGGCGAAGTGGCGTTCCGCGTGGCGCAAGCCGATGCGGCAACGATCAATGAGGGGATTGCCGGGGCGGTGCGGGCAACCGAGCCGATGGCGCGGATGGCATCCTATGAACGCCAGGCCGTGCTCCAGCACTGCGTCGACCGGTTCAAGCAACGCTTCGACGAGCTCGCTTATGCACTGTGCATCGAAGCGGGCAAGCCGATCAAGGACAGCGAGGGCGAAGTGACCCGGCTGATCGACACCTTCCGGATCGCGGCCGAAGAATCAGTTCGAATGACGGGCGAGGTGCAGCCGCTCGATATCTCACCCCGCGCCCGCGGCTATCAGGGGATGTGGAAGCGGGTGCCGATCGGCCCATGCAGCTTCATCTCACCGTTCAACTTTCCGCTGAACCTTGCGGCGCACAAGATTGCCCCGGCGATCGCCGTCGGGTGCCCGTTTGTGATGAAACCAGCCAGCCGAACCCCACTTGGTGCCATCATCATGGGCGAGATCCTGGCCGAGACTAATCTGCCAGAGGGCGCCTTCTCCATCCTGCCCGCGCACCGCGAGGGTGCCGATCTGTTCACCACCGATGATCGACTGAAACTACTGAGCTTTACCGGATCGCCCGATGTCGGCTGGGATCTGAAGGCCCGGGCAGGCAAGAAGAAAGTTGTGCTCGAACTGGGCGGCAACGCGGCCGTGATTGTCGACAAGGACGCCGATCTGAACGACGCGGTTGACCGGATCACCTTCGGCGCCTTCTACCAGTCAGGGCAAAGCTGCATCGGCGTGCAGCGAATCATCATCCACGTCGATATTTATGATGAGCTGCGTGATCGCCTGGTCGCGCGCGCAGCAACGCTGGTCGCCGGTGACCCTAAGGACCGGGCGACGTTCATCGGCCCAATGATCTCGGAAGGCGAAGCGCGCCGACTGGATGGCTGGGTGCAGGATGCCGTGGCCGAGGGGGCACGACTGCTTTGCGGCGGCAAGCGCAGTGGCGCGATGCTCGAGGCAACGCTGCTTGAAAATGTCAGCCGCTCATCCGCCATTTACCGCGAAGAAGCCTTTGGTCCCGTTGCGATCTTGAGCCGCTTCAGCGATTTTGATGCAGCCCTTGATGAAGTGAACGACAGCAAGTTCGGGTTGCAGGCCGGCATTTTCACGCGCGATCTGTTTAAGGCGCTCGATGCATGGGATCGGCTTGATGTCGGCGGTGTCGTGATCGGTGATGTGCCAAGTTACCGAGTCGACAACATGCCCTATGGTGGCGTGAAGGATTCGGGGCTGGGACGCGAAGGCGTGCGCTTTGCAATGGAAGACATGAGCGAGATTCGCAATCTGGTGATTCGGCGGCGCGAGTAATTTACGCGTTTTAACATGCACTTAGAGAAATTGCCGATTTGGGACGTAAATTTTTGCTGTTCGCTCGGGTTCAATTCGGGCAACATCATAGCGGGGTTAAGCATACGGAATATCCGGTGCGTCGCGGCATGATCAGCTGGCGGTAATGGGGGGACACGCGGGATGAAATCGAGAGGTGGACTCGGCGTCCGTCGCGCGGGCAGGCCGGTAGCGGCGCTGTTCGTGCTGGTTTGCGCGATCTGCACCCTCGCCATCGGCGTTACGGGTGCCAGCGCTGGCGCCGCCGACTCGGGTGGTGGCCGCTTTGAAGGCGTGGCCAGCTGCGCCGGCTCAACCTGCCATGGCCGCATGGAAGCTGATGGCGCCGTCGTCCGCCAGGATGAGCTGATGCGCTGGCAGGAACCGTCGAGCCAGGCAGGCGCCCATAGCCGGGCCTTTTCGATTTTGCTCGGGCAGCGCGCCCGCCAGATTACGTCAACGCTTGGCATGGGTGATCCAACCTCGGCACCGGCCTGCCTTGGTTGCCATGCCACCCCGACCAACGGCACAACCGGCGCCCGCTTCCTCACCAGCGACGGTGTCGGTTGCGAAGCCTGTCACGGTCCGGCATCGGGCTGGATTTCAACCCATTATGCCGTTGGTGCGAGCCATGGCGATAACGTGTCGCGCGGCATGATCCCGCTGGAAAAGGCAACGGCGCGCGCGAATGTGTGCCTTGATTGCCATTTGGGCAGCAAGCGCGACGGCCAGTTCGTGACGCACCGGATCATGGCCGCAGGCCACCCCCGGATCAGCTTCGAAATCGATCTTTTCTCAACGCTGCAGCAGCACCATAACGAAGACGCCGATTATGCTGCGCGCAAGGGCCGCACCGATAGCGTTCGGCTCTGGGCGGTCGGGCAGGCCATGGCGGTCAACCGCGCGCTGACGCTCTATGCCGATGCCTCACTGGGCACCGATGGTGCCTTCCCCGAATTCTATTTCCTTGATTGCCACAGCTGCCACCGCCGGATTTTCGATCAGGAAGACCGCGTCAAGACATGGGAAGCCAATCCAGGCCGCCCGATTCCGGCCGGCATGCCACCGTTCAACGACGAAAATATGATCCTGTTGTCTGCCGCAGCACGCGTCACCAACCCAGGGCTCGCTGCCCGGTTTGACAAGGATGCGCGGGCTTTTCACCAGGCAATGGCAGCAAGCCGCGCGACATCGGTCTCCGCCGCCGTTCGCCTGGCAGCGACCGCTTCTGATCTGGCATCGGCAATGTCGGCAATGGGGGGCAACAGCGATACCGCCTTTGCGATTGTCGATTCGATCGCAGGCCCAGCGACGGCACCGCGCTTCACTGATTATGAGGGGTCGGTTCAGGCCGTGATGGCACTCGATTCGCTGCTGAACGCGATGGTCAAGCAGGGCCGCGTCACGATTGGCGCTGCTGCTGGCATCCGCGCCGATATCAACCGCGCTTATGCTGCCGTGCGCGAGCCCAATGGCTATCGCCCGCCCGAATTCCGCGGCGCCCTTGCCAGCGCCGTCCGCAGCATCCGGAGCCTTCGCTGATGCGTCCCAATCTGCCTTATCGATTGACGGCATTGCTGACCGGGACGGCGCTCGTCCTCGGTTCGTGCAGCGGCGGCGGCGGGACGAGCAGTGCGGTGCTGCCGCCGACCCCGTCGCCCTCGGCCACGCCGACACCGTCGACCTTCTTCGCGGTGCCTGCGCCTGAATCGCTCAGCATCGCCGATGTTCAGACCGTTATTGCCCGTGCCGCCGCAGAAGCACGGGCGCGCAATGCCCCAGCCGTCATCGCGGTGAGCGACCGCGTCGGCAATATCCTGGCGGTGTTCCGGATGACGGGCTCGCCCGCCAATATGGTGACGCGGGCCGCCCCCAATGGCGACAACAAGGACGCGCAGGGCCTGACGATACCTGCCGAGGCAGGCGCAATCGCCAAAGCCGTAACCGGCGCTTATCTCTCGAGCGGCGGCAATGCGTTCTCGACCCGCACGGCCAGTCAGATCGTTCAGGAACATTTTCCACCCGCACCCGGTGCGGTTGGTCTGGAAAGCGGGCCGCTATACGGCGTGCAGTTCAGCTCGCTGCCCTGTTCAGACCTGGTCTCGCGCTTCGGCACGCCGGGCAGCGGCGCATTGATCGGCCCGAAGCGCTCGCCGCTTGGCCTTTCAGCCGATTCGGGCGGCTTCCCGCTTTACAAGAACGGCGTCGTCGTCGGCGCGATCGGTGTCATGGCGGATGGCGATTACGGCCTTGATACCAATATCACCGATGTCGACAGCGACGTGCGCGAGGAAGCGATTGCGCTGGCGGGTACCGTCGGCTTTGAAGCACCCGAAACGATCCGGGCCAACCGCATCTCGGTAGACGGCACCCAGCTGCGCTATACCGATATTGATTATCCCGCGTTGATGACCGCAAGCCAGACGCCGAGCTTTGCTGCGACCGCACCCGCGCTCGGCAATCTGGTCAGCGTGATCGGTTATTTCGGGGTGCCGACGCCCGCGATTATCGCGGGCACGGCATATGGCACCGAGGCATCGGGCGTTCGCGCTTCCACCCCTGCCGAATTCTCCAATCGCGACGCCTTCATTCTCACCAACGGATCGGGCGCAAGCCGCTTTCCGGTGCGCGCGGGCACCGATGCTGCCGATGTCGGTCAAGCGCTGACGCTGGCTGAATCGAACGCGCTGCTGGAAGAAGCCTTCAGGATCATGACGCGGGCCCGCGCGCAGATCCGGATCCCGCTCGACAGCCGTGCACAGGTCACGATTTCACTGGTCGACAGCCGCGGCCAGATTCTGGGCGTCGTTCGATCGCCCGATGCGCCGGTGTTCGGTACCGACGTGTCACTGCAAAAGGCGCGCACCGTCGCCTTCTTCTCCCACCCGCGTGCGGGCACCGAACTGTCGGCCGATCCGAGCGCGGATGTGCGGCAATTTGTGCCGGCAATGCTGAGTTTTCTTGGCAATCAAAATGCCTTGTCGGGTCAGGTCGCCTATGCCGACCGCACCATCGGCGTGATCGCCCGCCCCTATTTCCCCGATGGCGAAGTAGGACGCCCCAAGGGGCCGCTGTCACGCGATATCGCCCAGTTCAACCCCTTGTCGACCGGGCTGCAATCAGCACTGGTGCTAACCAATCTCGGCGAGCATCTTGGCTTTGTCACCGGTGCCAGCCTCACGGACACGCCCGCGCGCTGCACGAAGATCCCCGACGCCGCTCCCGGCCAGAACCGACTGCAAAACGGGATTCAGATCTTTCCGGGCGCGGTGCCCATCTATCGCGGCACCAGGTTGATCGGCGCGCTGGGTGTTTCGGGTGACGGTATTGACCAGGACGACATGATCTCGTTCCTGGGCACCAGCAACGCTGGCGTGCGGCTCGGCGGTTTCGGTAATGCGCCGATGGCGATGCGTGCTGACCAGATCGTCGTCCCGGTCGGCAATCGGCAAGTTCGTCTGCGCTATATCGGCTGCCCATTCGCGCCATTCCTCGACACTGCTGAACAAAATGTGTGCCAGGGGCTGTAGATGGCAGGGATGCTCTTCCTTCGGCTGGTGTCGGCAACCGCTCCGCAAGAGGAAGCGGTAACGATTGAGATGCCGCCGCTGCCGCCGGTCGAGCAATCGGCAGGATCACCCCAAGCTGCGCCCGTGCCCCCACCAGCCGATGCCGAGATTTCGGTGACTGAACCGGCCGATCCCGAGCGCGATCCGGCCGAGACGATTGAGGGCAGAAAGCGTCCGGGCTTTGAAAAGGCGCTACCCGACGCGATCACTCAGACCAACCCGCGCGCCGTGCGTGCGCCCCGGCCAGAGGCATTTCCGAAGGATCAGATCCCGCTTCCCGATCGCTGGCGACTGATCCAGTCGCTGGGCGTGGTGAAGGAAAACTGGCTCGATCCCTATCACCAGAACACGCTGAAGGGTGATCGACCGGTTAATCGGGAAAAGGTGAAGTGGCTGCCGATCACCGGTGATGACTGGTTCTTCACGGCCAGTGCCGTCAGCGATACCGTGCTTGAGCCGCGCACGTTTCCAATTCCGGTCGGCGTGCAGACCACCGAGCGTGCTGGTGCACTCGACGTGTTTGGCCGCGATTCGAGCTATGTTTTTTCGCAGACGTTCATTCTCGGCGCGTCGCTGGTCAAGGGATCGACCGCGTTCAAGCCGCCCGAAATCGAATACCGCGTCGCCATCGCCTTTAACGTCAACCATGTCGACGTACCCGAGCGCCGTGTACTCTTCGTCGAACCGAGCAAGGACAGCATCCGTACCGACGGTTTCGTCGGCGTTCAGGAACTGTTCGTCGATTACCATCTGCGCAACACATCTGATCGATACGATTTCGAATCGATCCGTATCGGCATCCAGCCTTTTCAAACCGATTTTCGCGGGTTCCTGTTTAACGATCAGCAGCTCGGCATCCGCTTTTTCGGCAATCGCGACAATAACCGGTTTCAGTTCAATCTGGCGGCGTTCTGGCGACTTGAAAAGGACACCAATTCGGGCCTGAATAGCGTGGTGAAGCGCCCACGCGAAGATTTCGTGTTCGTGGCCAATGTCTATCGCCAGGATTTTCTGTTCCCGAGCCTGACCAGCCAGTTGACCGCGGTGTACAACTTGAACCGCGAACGCAGCCGGATCGAAGTTGATACCAACGGGTTCCCGGTGCGCCCATCACTGCTCGGCGATTTGCGCGGGCATAACTACGATGTCGTCTATCTGGGCTATAATGTCGACGGCCGGATCGGTCGGCTGAACCTGACCGGATCAGTCTATGGCGCGCTTGGCCGCGATTCGAACAATTTCTTCACCAGCAGGCCCGCCCAGATCCGCGCTTATTTCGGCGCGGCCGAGCTGAGCTATGATCGCGACTGGATCCGCTTCCGCGCTTCCGCCCTTTATGCCAGCGGCGACAATAGCCCGTTCGACAATGTCGAAACCGGTTTCGACGCGATTTTCGAAAACCCCATCTTTGCCGGCGCGGATACCAGCTACTGGATCCGGCAAACCATTCCGTTCGCTGGCGGCGGCCGCGCGGTCGCCATCAACGGTCGCAACGGCATTCTGGCCTCGCTGCGCTCGTCGAAGGAGCAGGGTCAGTCGAATTTCAACAATCCCGGCACGGCGTTGCTGGGTGTCGGTGCCGATTTCGATATCACGCCAAGGACGCGTGTGTCCGCGAATGCCAATCACTTGTGGTTTGCGACGACGGAGACGCTGCAAAACCTACGCGTCGAAGGAACAATCCCGAAATCGATTGGCTATGATCTGTCGACGGCCCTGATCTATCGGCCAAAAGCCAACCAGAACCTTGTCGGGCGCCTTTCCGCCGCGGTGCTGCTGCCGGGTAGCGGGTTCAAGGATCTGTTCACCAACAACAACCGCAACCGGGCGTATTATTCGATCCTGGCCAACATCATATTGAGTTATTGATGAACAAGCTGCTTGCCTTGCCCACCCGGTCCGTTGGCACGATGCTGTTGCTGGTCGCCTCGCTGATGGTGCCCGCGGCGATCCTCTATGCCAATGATGCCGAAAAGCCCGTGGCGCGCGTCTATCTCGATACACCGCCCGCGCCGATGAGCCAGACGGCGGCCATGGTTTCGCAGAAATCAGAGGGCTGCTATTCGTGCCACACCCGCACGGACGAGCCATCTATGCACGAATCCTCTGCGGTGAAACTGGGCTGCACGGATTGCCATGGCGGCAATTCGACGATTATCGGTGATCCCAATCTGGGTTTTGAAGATGCCGCCTATGTGAAGGCGCGGGATCAGGCGCATGTGCTGCCGCGCCTGCCGAACAGCTGGCATTATCCTGATTCGGCCAATCCAAAGGGCAGCTACACGCTGCTGAACAAGGAAGCGCCCGAGTATATTCGCTTCGTCAATCCCGGCGATTACCGCGTCGCGCGTGAGGCGTGCGGCGCCTGCCACATCGAAACGATCGAGGCGGCCGAACGCTCGATCATGGCTTCCGGCGCGATGTTGTGGGGCGGGGCGGCGTATAACAACGGCGTCGTTCCGTTCAAAAACTACATCTTCGGTGAAGCCTATACACCCGAAGGCGAGCCAGCGAAAATCCAGTCGCCAGGATCGCCCCCCGGTACCGTCACCGAGGCAGAGGCATATCGCGGTGCATTGGCGGAACTCTATCCGCTGCCGAGCTGGCAGGTAACGCCTCCGGGTGACGTGTTCCGCGTGTTCGAACGTGGCGGACGTAACATCAACACCAACTTCGCTGAAGTCGGCTTGCCCAACTCGCTTGGCGCGATCCAGCGGCTTGAAGAGCCCGGCCGCCCCGATCTGAAGCAGTCCAATCGCGGCCCCGCCACCGGCCTGCGTGTCGCGATTCCGGTCCTCAACATTCACAAAACCCGCCTAAACGATCCGTTGATGTGGTTCATGGGCACCAACGAGCAGCCAGGCGATTATCGCGGATCTGGCTGCACCGGCTGCCATGTGATCTATGCCAATGATCGCGAGCCGCGCCACAGCCTGATCTACGCCAAATATGGACGCGACGGGCAGACCGCAACGGTTGACCCGACCATTGCCGCCAAGATGAAGACCGAAGTTGATAGTCACGGCAAACCCGTCGGGCACGGCGCTGGCCATGGGCCGGCCAAAGCCGGACATGACGCGGCCAAGGGCGAACATAACGGCATCGCCGGGGAAGATCATGCCAAGGCAGCAGCGGGCCATGGCGGACTCGTTCAGCCCGGCACCAAAGCAAGCGGTCATCCGATCCGCCACGCCTTCACGCGCTCAATCCCCACGTCGCAGTGCATGAGCTGCCACATGCATCAGCCGAATATCTTCCTGAACTCCTATCTCGGCTACACGATGTGGGATTATGAATCCGACGCACCTTCGATGTGGCCGAAGAAGCAGAAATACCCGACTGCTGCCGAAGTACGTGAAGTCAATGATCGCAACCCCGAAGCAGCGGCCGCGCGGGGCAATTGGGGTGATCCCGATTTCCTGCGCAACGTCTATGATCTCAATCCGACGCTGAAGGATACCCAGTTCGCCGATTATCACAGCCATGGCTGGAATTTCCGGGGCATCTTCAAGCGTGACCGTGAGGGCAATCTGCTCGACGCCGAGGGCAAAATCGTCGCCAATGACGATCCCGAGAAATGGCGCAAGAAAGGCGAAGGCAAGTTCGTCGAGCCTGGCACCAACCCCGGCAAGGCCGTCCACCTGATGGACATCCATGCTGAGAAGGGCCTGCAATGCGCTGATTGCCATTTCGCGCAGGACAGCCATGGTAACGGCCTGATCTATGGCGAAGTCGCCAACGCCGTCGAAATTGGCTGCAAGGATTGCCACGGCACGGCTGACGCCTATCCAACGCTGCGCACCTCCGGCCCAGCTGCGCGCCCCAAGGGCAATGATTTATCGCTGCTGCGCAATCCCGATGGCCAGCGCCGGTTTGAATGGGTGCCGACCGAAGGCGGCAGACGTAAACTGATCCAGCGGTCAATCGTCGATCCCAAGATCGAATGGGACGTCCATTTGGTGAAAGATAGCGTCGATCCGTCGAGCCCCTATTTCAACGCCAAGGCAGCCCGCGCAAAGCTGATGAGTAAGCTGGGCGGCGAAGACGGCAATTTCGCTTTCGGCCCCGGCGTGATGCCCAATGAGCGAGCGCATGGCGAGGATAGCGTCACCTGCTTCACCTGCCACCTCAGTTGGACCACGAGCTGCGGCGGTTGCCATTTGCCGATCGAGGCCAACTGGAAGACGACGTCACACCATTTCGAAGGCGAGGAAACGCGCAACTTTGCGACGTACAACCCGCAAGTCGCGCGGGATGACCTGTTCCATCTTGGCAAGGGTATGTCCAACCGCGGCAGCGTGACCACGCCGGTTCGAAGCACGTCCGCGCTGGTGCTCTCTTCCACCAATGTCAGCCGCGAACGCATCTATATCCAGCAGCCACCGATCAGCGGCATCGGCTTCTCGTCGCAAGCGTTTGCCCCACACTTCCCGCACACGGTGCGCACGACCGAGACCAAGACGTGCAGCGATTGCCATTTGTCAAAGAAGGAAGACAATAACGCCATCATGTCCCAGGTCCTGTTGCTGGGTGCCAATGCCGCAAACCTGGTCGGGCTTAATGCCTGGACAGGCCTTGCCGGCGGGTTTGAAGCGGTTCGAGTAACTGAATGGGATGAGCCACAGGCAGTGATCGGCTCCTACCTCCAGAAATATGCCTATCCGGATTACTGGAAGCTCCACGTCGACCAGAACAAGCGCGAGCTTAAGAATTGGGTGCGCGGCAAGACCTTCGACAAGAAGATCTCGGGCGAAACTCACCCGATGGAGGAATTCCGCAACATCACCCAGGGCACAGCCGGCGCGGTCAACTGCCTCCAGCTGCGCGGGGAATATATGTATGTTGCCGAAGGCCGAGGTGGCTTCCGCGCTTATGACGTTGCCTCAGTAGCGAATAAGGGCTTTTCGGAGCGGGTACTTACCGGCCCATTCTCCCCGCTGGGACATGACACGCAGGTCACGTCAAAGAACGCCACCTGTATGGCGCTGCCCACGGGCCAGCCAATCAACCCGCTGCGCAGCACGCCAGAGCTGCGCAAGATCAACCAGGAGCAGGCCTTCCTGCCAATCTACAGCTATGCTGCCGTGACCGATTCTGAGGAGGGGCTGATCCTCGTCAATATCGAGACGATGGCGGATGGCGAGTTCCGCAACAACTTCCTGAAGCGTGCGGTTACATGGAACGAGAACAACGTCCTCAAGGGCGCGCGTCACATCATCCTGGCTGGCGAGGTCGCGTTCATTACCGCCGATGCCGGGCTGGTCGTGGTCGATCTCACCGATCCGCTTCATCCCAAGCTGGCGGCAGTACGCCCGCTGACAGATGCACGCGCGAGCACGATCCAGTTCCGCTATCTGTGGGTTACTGATGCGGAGGGAGTGAAACTGTTCGACGTCACCCAGTTGCGCAATCCAGTGGCAGTACCATCGGGCACGATCCCGCTCGCCAATGCGCGCCGGGTGTTCGTTGCCCGCACCTATGCCTATATCGCGGCCGGCAGTGACGGACTGGTAATCGCCAATGTAACGAACCCGACCCAGCCGAGCATCTATCAGAAGGTTACCTTTGGCGGCGTTCTGAACGATGCTCAGGACGTGACGATCGGCAACACCAATGCATCGATGTTCGCCTATGTCGCTGACGGCCGGAACGGTTTGAAAGTGTTGCAGCTGACATCGCCGGAGAGCCAGCCGAACTTCTATGGCTTCTCGCCTGCGCCCAAACCCGAACTGATTGCCTGGGTAAAGACGCCGTCACCAGCGATTGCCCTGTCCAAGGGGCTCGAACGTGATCGCGCGGTTGACGAAACCGGCGGCCAGATTGCCGTATTCGGTCGCCTGGGATCGCGCCCATTTACCCGCAGTGAGATGGAAAAGCTGTTCCTGACGAGCAAGGGCACGCCTTATAAGGTCAGTGACGATGTGGACATGACAGCATGGCGGCCGCCGCTGAAACTGCCCGGGCGCTGACACCCGAGCGCATCGGCTGCGCCTGAGCCTGCAAACGTGGCGGTCGGCCTGCTAGAGAGATCCTAAGGTCTCCCAGGATGAGTCTGCGCATCAATTGAGTAGTTCATCGCGGCGGTCAGGCCACGGCCATTGTCAGCAGTGTGTGCTGGCGTCTTTTTGCCTAGCGTATAAGTTTCGAGGCGTATTGCTGCCTGCCCCTATTGCTGCCTGCCAAAGCGAGCGCTGGGCAAAGACAATGGGGTTGAGTTACGCCCCGTCGCGTTCGTGCGCCAGATGCCGCACCAGCGGCTGTAGCCCAGAATCAAATTTGGCGAGCGTGCCGTGTGGCTCGGCAGTATCGAAATGGGTGATGAGCAGGTTGTTTGCCCAGCGGTGCAATGCATAGGCGGGCGGATCGGCCGTGATCATGGGACGATCATCGGGTAATTCGGGATCGATCGGCCGAAGATCGAGCGCCAGCTGGGCCGCCGTCGCTGGGCAGATCGTTACGGAGATACCACGCCATAGCGACGCGACCGAGCGATGCAGATGCCCGCACCAAATCGCGATAATCTGTCGATGCCCGTCGATCGCCCCGGCAAAACGCTGAACCCAGGGCTCATCGGTCCCACCTGACATCCAGGCAATGCCGGCATCAATCGGTGGATGATGCATGACAATAACGGTCGGGGTGGTCCGATCTGCATTGAGCTGGGTACGCAACCATGCAGCCCGAGCATTGCAAAACGCACCACCGTGCCGCCCGGGCTCTAGCGTATCGAGCACGATCAGCCGCAAACCGTTCAATCGGATGCAATAGTGCACAAACCCATCGCGAACCGGCACCTGGGGAAACGCGCGCGAAAAGGCAGCGCGGTCGTCATGATTGCCGAGGCACGGGTAAACCGGAAAAGGTGCCCGCGCCAAGATCTGGGCAACCCGCGCATAGCTCTCATCGTCGCCTTGATCGCTGATATCACCGCTGACGATCAGGATATCCGGCCGATTAGGGCCATCAATCAAGGCATCAAGCGCTGTATCTAGTCGTTGGCGGTTGGCCTCGTCCGGTGTGTTAGGAACAAAGCCAATATGGAGATCGGTAATCTGTGCAATCAACATTGTCCGGCGCCTTCATTTTAGCGCCGCAATCTCATCCGGCTTCTGGCGTGGTGCAGGCTTGAGCGGAACGACACCACCCTGACGCGGCTTCCATGGCGCGTCCTGCTTGACGTGATAGCTGTGGCACATCGCACAACCCGACGGCACCTTGGATGCCGAAGCTTCGCCACCATGGCAACTACGGCATGATTTAAGCCCCGGCAGGATTAGATCGGTCGCCTTGGTCGACTTCGTGGCTGCGTGGCAGCTTTCGCATGTTTCCGTGGTGTGCGCGTTGTGATCGAACCAGCCATGCATCATGTACCGCATTGGCTGGTTGACCGGTACGACCGACCAATCGGCAGCACCCGCACCAGGTGCCCGGACGACATGGCAGTCATAGCAGGCACCGCCGGGAGAAAACACAGCGCGAACGGCGGCGTCACCGGCGGAACCGCGCGCGGCTACCGCTCCGAAATAGGCATTATATACCTGGCCTTGGGCATAGCTGCCCGGCCGACGACGAACCATGCCGCCGAGCTCGACTGGCCGCGCTGGCCCGGTTGACCGGTAATAAGCACGCAGGTCGGCGATCATCTGCCCGGTATCACCATGACGCAGCGTGCGGGTGGTGCCGCCAATCTTGTCAAACGCAAGGCTGTGACAGGCCTGGCAATTTTGCTCCATATCAACGGGCTGAAAACGCGTACCATCAGCCGAAGGCGTATGGCAATCAGCGCATTCGAGCACATCGCCATAGCCCTTGCTTGCCTTGAGCGAGCGCGCCATCGCCGACACCCCACTACGCGCATCAAGATGCAATTTATGCGGGAATTTCAGCCCGCTGTTGTCAACGGGATTCCCGTCGAGCGACGCGCGAACCATGACCGGTTTTTCGCCGGGAACGGCGGCGACGAGAGGCAGGAACTGCGGATGTTGAGTGCCGAAATCACCGGCATTGGGCAATTTGGTATCGGTCAGCCGCTGGTTGAGTGAGCCATGACAATCGGTGCAGAATGCCTGGGCTGTTGCCGGCATCGGCCCTGCGCCTTCATGTTCGGTATGGCACGATACGCACGATCCCGGGCCTTCCTTGCCGAACGTCTTGGCGACGCTTTCAAGAAACTGTCCGCCAACGCCAGGCTTGGCGCGAGACTTTTCCAGGCGGGCGACGGCGGCATGATCATGCACGTCCTTATGGCACGATTGGCAGGTTTTATCCTGGACCGAAACGAAAGGTTTGGTGTGACAAGCCTCGCAATTGCCCTCAAGCGCGTGATGCGCCTGACTCAGCGGTCCGCTCGTCCATGATCCATCGGCAGTTGATGAAACCTTTGATAGTTTCGCTGTTTTCGTCACCGCCTCGGCAGTTGTAAGCGGTTTGCCGGTGTAGGCGCCCTGATTTGTGCCCTGTTTCTGCAGCGCAGCCCAAACTGGAATCGCCAGAAAGCCGATCAGCACCGAAATCGCCAAAACCCATGCCGAGCTGCGTTTGGTAGGCAACAGACCGCCGAGCGTAAACACGGTTCGCTCATCGCGTTCTTCTGCGGCCTTTGAGAAAGGCGCGGCGCGCTGAACGGTCAGGACGATCTCACCGCTGTCTTCACGCGACACGGTAATCGTATGGCTGCCCAATCCAACCGAGCCGCCTTCACCTGGATCAATCGTGACCTGTCGCCGCAATCGCCGTCCGACGAGGAGTCCGGTCGACCCGGTATCAGTGAACAGCACCTGTCCATCGCTCGTGCGCTCGATTTGCGCATGATCAGCATCGACACCCAAATCAGGAAGCACAATATCGTTCGTGGCCGCGCGACCCACCGTCACGACGGGACGAGAGGCGGGCGCGTCGCGAACAATGTCACGACCGTCGGCGGTGGTGCTGATGCGGCGGATCAAGAAAGGCTTCATGCCAGAATCACCAATAGAAGAAGACGCTGACGATGTGCGCGGTTAGCGCGGCGATCAGGATAAAGGTTACGGGAATATGGATGAACAACCAAAGCTCAAGCAGTGCCTTGAGCCGTAGATGTCGCCGCAATTGCGCCAGCGCCGCCTTTTTGCGGTCGATCAGATCATCGACTCGCTTGACGGCAGCGCCGTTCGGATCGCCCGGTTGGACTGATTCCTCGCGAACGGCGCGAAACGCCCGCTCGGTTGCGCACCGCGGATCATGGCCGGTCAACCGCACCCACAACCCACCAGCAAACGGATCTTGCCGTAGCGACGCCAGCACCAGTTTTGACATCCGCGCATCAAGGGGTTGCGCCGCATCATGAAGCTGTCGGTCGATCGATCGGATCGAATCAAGCATCTGCCCTTCGGTTAACGCCTGACGATTGTCGCTAAGCGCAGCGGGGATAGTCGAATAGTTAACGACGCCCCAGATGCCCGATAGGATCACCACCATCATCAACACATAGGCCAATGTGTGGACATTCCACCCCAGTTGGAACCCTGTGTGCAGCGTGCCGATCACGATCAAGCTCAGCCCGAGATAGACATGGGCGCTCGTCCACGCCTTGAGCGACCAGCGCCCGCTTGTCATTGCGCGCTTGCGCACGCCGAGCATCGTAAGCCAGAGGATCAGGACGACGCCGATGGTACCAAGCGTATAGCCATACCAGCTTCCGCCATTGTGACGCGGGGTGATATCGATCATGAAATAGCCGAGAAACGCTATAACGCAGAGCGCGAGCGACAGCTTGAGCCATCGGAACCCGCGGTACCGCAAAAAGCCCTCATGCCGAGCGTCTGCGACCTTTCGGCCGGACACTCCTCCAGATGCGCGGGTAGCTATGACCGATCCTCTTCCTGAATCTTGGCAATGCTAAGGAAACTTTCAGGCGACACGCGGATCGCCGCGCCGGTTGGGCAGGCCCGCACACAGGCCGGGCCACCCTTGATCGATGCGCACATATCGCACTTGACCGCTCTTTTGGGGACGTCGACGCCTGGCGTCGCGTGCTTGTACCGCCACTTCTTCGACGGCTCACCAGGCCCAGGACCCGATCCCAACGTCAACCAGCTGAGAAGGCCCGGCTTCGCGGGCGGTCGAGCTTCCATCCGGATCACGCCGTACGGGCAGTTGCGTTGGCAGTTGCCACAGCCGATGCAGGTGTCATCGATGTAGACTTCGCCGCCCGACCCGCGTTGAATAGCGTTGGGTGGGCAATCCGCCATGCAATGCGGATGCTCGCAGTGACGGCAGCTAATGGGAACGTGAAGATGGGCATAGGTGCGCCCCGCTTCGCGATCGAGCCGCGACAACCCGTCATGGCTATCAGCACACGCCTTTTCGCAATTATCGCAGCCAACGCATAGTTTCTCGTCGATCAGCAACACGTCGGTCGCTTCGCCAAGGCCATTGTCGACTAGGAACTTGGCGGTTTCGGAATAGGTGTTGAAAATCGCTGCGTGGCTATCCTTGCGGCTTTCGACAAAGGCCTGAACATTGGCGGTCCCGGAAATATCGGCGCTTATTTTGTCCAGCAACGCCGGCTTGGCTTCGAGCAAGCGACGAAATGCCGGGCCGTTCAGCTTGATCACTTCGGATTTAATCGCTGCCTTCACCGTTTTGGTCCGGCGCGTCCCGGTCAACAGATTTTGCACACCCACATAGGTGCTGGCGGGCATGTAGGAAATGAAGACCGGTTTCCCGCCGACATCCTTTTCCTCGATCATGCTGCCAATGCGGATGACATAAACGTCATCGCCTGCATCGCCTTCCTTGAAAATCGCTTCGCCAGCGCGGACATTGATGATTTCATGGGTGTCGAGGACCTCGACAAGATCCGATGCGAGCAGCCCCGACTTGAACATCTGAAGCAACTGACGCTCAACCGAGATACGCGTCACGGCGCGCTTGGCGGCAGGCACCGATGACATCAGCTTCAGCGCCGCTGTGCGCGGCACATCAACGATGACGCAATTGGTACCCGCACGAACCGTGGCCCCGCGGCGGCGACCCGAAATCAAGCCGACTTCGCCGAAGATCGAGCCTTGCGGGATCGGAATGGTGATGGACGGGTCGGTCGGGTTCACCTCAACCAGCACCGATCCTTCAGCAATGCACAGCAGCGACGATCCGGGCTCGTTTCGCTTAATGATCGCTTCGCCCGCACGGTAAAGCCGCACTTCAGAATCGAGCACAAATTCGCGCATCTGCAGCGGCGACAGATCGTTCAGGATCGTGATGTTGGTCCGCAGCAATTCCAACCACTGGTCGACCGTCCGCCCGGCCTTGCGCAGATCGACGAACTTGGCTTCGAGGAGCGGTTCATCGGCAGGCTTCAATTTGGTGTTGCCGTTGATGAACTCGAGTACGTCATAGCCCTGGTTCATGCAGTGCTTGATCAGCGGATAGCCAGCGAGCGCGCCAATCACGAAGATGCCGGCCTTGGTCGTCTCGAATTCCGGCGACAATTTCGGAAATGCCTCGCGATCGGCGCTCGTAAACTCGATCCCGCACGATTCGATAAACGCGCGCGGCGCGGCCGATCCCATGCGGGCGATGATGCGATCGCACTTGATGATTTCGGTACCTTCGCGGGTTTCGAGGACCAGCTCATCTTCGCGCACCTCGCCTGGCGTGGTGTTGAGTCGGACACTGATCCGGCCCTGTTCGGCGGCTTCGTTCAGGAGCTTGACGTTCGCGCTCTTGGCGCGCGCGAAATCGGCTGAACGGTTGAGAATGGTGACGATATTGCCCTGCGCGGCATCTGCGGCCAGCCCGAGCGCGTTTTCGATTCCGGCATCGCCCGATCCAATGACGGTGATATGTTCGTCGACATATTCGCCGGGATCATCGAGCTGATACTGGACATGCGGCTGATCCGCTCCCGGGCACCGCATGAGATTGGGGTTACCCTGCGTCCCAATCGCCAGCACAACGCATTCGGCATGCACCACCGTGCCATCCGTCAGTGCGAGCGAGAAGTCGCCTCGCTCACCGGTGATGGCCTTCACTTCGCTGCGATAGCGGACATTGACCTTGTTCGAGACGGCCTGATCGTCCCAGATTTTGAGGATCGCCTCACGCTTGCCGGCATCGAAATCAAGGTCGGAGCGAAGCACCAGCTTGCTGGGCGTCGCCATGACGTGTTTGCCCTTCTGATACTTGTAGATCGTATCGGAAAGATGATCGGTTTTTTCGAGCAGGACGTGCGACACGCCGAGCTGGGCCGCGCGGGCAGCAGCACTGAGCCCTGCCGGACCAGACCCGATAATCGCGACGCGTACGCGATCCGCCATGGTAATCGTCCCCCCAAGCCAACCGGGAACTGGCCCCCGCCGACGCCCCCCAAAACGAAATACGCTTTACCCGAATTTTCCCTGCACTACCATGGCCGATGCAGCACGTCACCCCTTTCGACTTCACAACACAGGCAGAAATCGTGGCAAAAAATTTTCCAATGGTAAAAGGGCAATGGGTGCTGGCAGGCGCTGCGGTAGCGCTGATTCTGGCGATTGGTTATTCGGCTTCGAGCAGCGACAGTGCGGCGCCGCCACCGGCAATTGCTGCAAAATCAAAGGCAATCGCGAATCAGCCACAGGCGATCGAAACGCTGCGTGCGCGCGCAGAGGCTTCGCCGGGCGACTCGAGTGGCTGGGCTGCGCTTGGCGATGCGCTATTTGCCAAGGGCGAGTTTAGCCAGGCCGCAGAGGCGCTCCAAAAAGGGACATCTGCCGATCCCAAACGCGCTGATCTCTGGTCGGCGCTTGGTGAGGCCCGCGTGATGGCAAGCCCGCGTGATCCAATGCCGCCCGAAGCGCTTGCCTCGTTTCGCAAGGCGCTGCTGCTCGATCCGAAGGACCCGCGCAGCCGCTATTTCACCGCCGTCGCGCGCGATCTTGGTGGCGATCACCAAGGCGCGATCGACGACTGGATGGCCTTGCTGAAAGATACGCCGCCGGGCGCCAGCTGGGAAAATGATCTGCGCCGTACGATTACTCAGGTGGCCAAGATCAACAAGATCGACGTTGCCAACAAGCTGGCCGCGTTGAAGCCCTCGGTGGATCATCCGGCCATGCCGGCAGGCCCGGTTGGGCTGGCAGGTATTCCCGGCCCGTCTGCCGCGCAAATGCAAGCGGCCGCTGCGCTGACGCCAAGTCAGCAGGATGCAATGGCGCAGCAGATGGTTACACAGCTTGAGGGCAAGCTTCGGACCAACCCCAGCAATATCGACGGCTGGGTGATGTTGATGCGCAGCCGCAAGACGCTTGGCGAAAATGCCAAGGCATCAAAGGCGCTGGCCGACGCGGTAACGGCGAATCCCGCCGCTGCCGCCCGGTTGAAAAGCGAAGCGGCCGCACTGGGGATCGCCTCGCTCTAGCGGGAGTCCAATGGGGGTTCGAAGGCCGCTATTCCCAATAGCGGCTGGAGCGGGCGAAGGGATTCGAACCCTCGACCCCAACCTTGGCAAGGTTGTGCTCTACCCCTGAGCTACGCCCGCTCTGGCGACTTCGTCCGGGCAAGGCCACGGACGGGGTAAGGGCGGGCTGTTAGCATCGGCTAGAGAGTACGGCAAGCCCGGATGCACATCGGTTGGCCGGTGCCCCGAAAGCCAGGTGTCAGCCGGGAACATCCAGCGCGTGATTATGCCAAAAAGGGTTGGCTTCGCGCCTGAAGCGCCCACATAAGGCAGGCATTACCAATTTGCCGCAAGGCACAGGAGCAAAAGCGTGGCTACTCTGGGCATGACTGCCGCCGAACGCGAGGCGATCGAGGCTTTCCGCCGCGACGTTGTCGAACCATCGATGACCAAGCTGGTCATCATCGATTTCTGGGCCGAATGGTGCGGCCCGTGCAAGGCACTGACCCCGCTGCTTGACAAGATCGCTGCTGCTTATGCCGATAAGGGCTTAGTGCTGGCGAAGATCGATACCGACAAGAACCAGTTTATAGCGGCGCAATTTCAGATCCGGTCGATCCCGACCGTTTACGCGATGTTCGAAGGGCAGCTCGTCGCCGACCTCACCAGCGCACGAACCGAATCGGCGTTGCGCACAATGCTCGACCAGATCCTGCGCCAGCTGCCCATTCAGACCGAGGAAGCCAAGGCCGAGGCTGAAATCGAACCGTTGATCGCTATGGCCGAACAGGTGCTCGCCGATGGCGATGGCCTGCGCGCGCTCGGCATTTTCGATCAGCTGATTGAGATGGCACCCGATCATCCCGATGTCCTTTCAGGGCGAATCCGGGCGCTCATCGCCAGCGGCCGCCCCGATGACGCTGAAGCAGCGATTGCCACGCTGCCGGAAACCGTCGCGAAATTGCCAGAGATTAGCCGCGCGCAATCGGCGCTGGCCCTGGCGCGCGAGGCTAAGCCGGTCGACGATCTTGCCGGTCTGGCCGCAACCGTAGCAGCAAATCCGGCCGATATGGCCGCCCGTTACGAACTCGCCGGGGGCCAGATGGCGGCGGGCGACCGTGATGCGGCCGCCGATACGCTGCTGGCGATGATTGCTGACGATCGCGACTGGGATGAAGGCGCTGCGCGACAACGGCTGCTGAAGCTTTTCGAGGTCGTCGGGCTTGAGGACCCCTGGGTATCGGCACAGCGCCGCCGCCTGTCGGCGATTTTGTTCGGATGACGATCGAGCGCACTACCACGCGGCTTTCGGTGTTCCCGTTACCCGGCGCGCTCCTGTTTCCGCGCATGCATTTGCCGCTGCACATTTTTGAGGAACGCTACAAAGCGCTGATGAGCGACGCGATGGCGCGCGACCGGCGAATCGGGATGGTTCAGCCGCGCGCCGAAGGCAATCCGCCGCCGCTGTTCCAGATCGGCTGCGTCGGCAAGATCGCCCAGTTCGAGATGCTTGATGATGGGCGCTATAATCTGGTGCTCGAAGGATTGTCGCTGTTCCGCATCATCCGCGAACTCGATGTCGCAACGCCGTTCCGCCAGGTCGAAGCAGAGCTGATGCCGACCACCGAGGAGCAAGAGATCCTCTCCCTGTCCGGCCGGGCGGCGCTCGAAATGGAATCGCGGCGTTTTGCCGATCTGCAGGGTTACGCGGTAGACTGGGACGCTGTCGCGCGACTCGACGACGAATCGCTGGTCAACGGCGTCGCCCAGATTGCCCCGTTCGATGTCGCGGCCAAACAAGCGTTGCTCGAATCGGCAAGTCTCGAGGATCGCGCCGAGCTCATCGTCCAGCTGATGCAGTTTTTCGGCCGTCACGATGGCGAGGATTCGGTGACGCTGCAGTGAGCAATCCGGGTGCGTCGACGGCGATCGACCCGTGGCTGCTGTCGATCCTTGTGTGCCCCGTCACGCGAACGCCGCTCCGGCATGACACATCCGCGAACGAGCTCGTTTCCGATGCGGCGGGGCTTGCCTATCCAATACGAGACGGTGTTCCGGTGATGCTGGTCGAGGAAGCGCGGCGGCTGCAACCGCTCGTTACGGCCTAAACCAGTTCACCTTGCAGCAGGCGGGGCAAATCGCCGCTTTCGCCCCGCGCTTCGGCCATGAACCGGGCCTTGAGCGGCGGGATGGCCTGTACCGCGCTTAGCCCGAAGCGCCGCACCGCGCTTGCGGTCTTTCCCGGCACCCCGAACAGCCGGTTGAGCGTGTCGGTCGCCATAGCGACCATCAGCGTATCGAGCCCCCGCCAGCGTTCGTAGCGCGCCAGCAATTGCGGATCGCCGAGATCAAGCCCCAGGCGCTTGCCGTCGACCAGCACCTCAGTGAGCGTCGCCACATCGCGGAAGCCAAGATTTAGACCCTGCCCCGCGATCGGGTGAATGCCGTGCGCCGCATCCCCGACCAGCGCGAGCCGCTCAGCCGTGATTCGCGCCGCGTGATGAAAACCGAGCGGATAGGTTGAGCGTGGGGCCAAATTGCTGAGCGTGCCCAGAAAGCCCCCCATCTGCCGTTCGGCTTCGGCGAGGAAACCGCGATCGGACAGCTTGAGCATACCGGGTGCATCGCGTTCGCTGACGGTCCACACCAGCGCCGAACGGTTGCGCCCATCAACGATCGGTAATGGCAGGATCGCGAAAGGGCCGGCCGGATAGAAGATCTCGAACGCGCAATTCTCATGCGCGCGGGCATGGTCAAAGGCGGTGATGATGGCATTGTGGTGATATTGCCACTGCGCAATCGTGATTCCGGCTGCCGTGCGCGTAGGCGAATTGCGCCCCTCCGCCGCGATCATCAGCGGGGCAGCGATCGCGGCGCCCGAATCAAGCGTCATCCGAACGCCCGTCGCATCGCGCGTTACCGATGTGGCGCGTGTCTGCATCCGCAAATCGACCGCATTTGCCGTGGTAGCCGCTTGGTGCAATGTCGTGCGCAACAGGCGGTTCTCGTACATCGTCCCGAGCGCACCATCACTTTCGTCCGGCGCGAAATCGAGCGCACCAGGCGCCAAGCCGTCACTCACGCGGATCGATTCGATCGGGCAGCCTTTGCCCGCCAATCGCGCGCCGACCCCGATGGCATCGAGCATCCGGTGGCTCGCGCTGGCAATTGCCGAGGCGCGGCCATCAAAGCTTGCCGCCAACGTCACCGCCGGATCGGCCGGATCGACGACAATCGAGGTGATGCCGTGCGATGCCAGGGACAAGGACAGGGTGCAGCCGACAAGCCCACCGCCCAGAATGATTACGTCTGCATGATCCATGCAAATGGTCCTAGCGGCCGCAACGCGCGCTGCCAATTCCCCGGCCCTTTTGCCGTATCACGATAGAATCAAGCCATGGCTGCATCTTGACGCGGGACTCGCGGCGGGCGATTGTGGAACATCAAGCGTACATTCGTGAAGGAAACGCACATGGCGAGCCAGGCGCAACCGCCTTTGTGGCGCGAAACCGTGCGACACGGCGCCCGGCGGAGCGGCGCGTTGATTGGCGCAATGGCGATTGTCGCGCTGGTGCTGATGATTATTGCCAGCCTGATCAGCTATCGCCCTGGCGATCCTTCGTTCAGCACAGCGGCTGCTGGCCCGGCGCGAAACCTGCTGGGCAGCCCCGGCGCGATCGTCGCTGATGCGCTGCTGGCGCTGCTCGGCTGGCCCGTAGTAATCATGCTTCCCTTTGGCCTGGTGCTCGCGGCCCGGCTATGGCGCGATATCCCGCTGGGCCAGTGGGGCCGAATGGTGCTGAAGGGTGCGGTCGCCGCCGCGCTGATGGCGACGGCCTTCGCCTTTATTTCATCCAGCGCCGTCAATTCACTGCCAGCCGGCTATGGCGGCGCGGTGGGTCTGTCGCTGGCGACGCTGCTGCGCTGGGGCACGGCGCAGATCGGCGATCCGACGGCGATTCTGTGGGTTGAACGCGTTCTGGGCCTGCTGCTCGGGCTGGGCGGCGTGGCGCTTTATGCCTTCAGTTACGACATCGATCTGAGCGAGCGCCAATGGCAGTTCCGCCTGCCCCAGCCCCGCGCCGATGCGATCCCTGACCTGTTGGCCGACGACGAACCGGTTCCCGCGCCACGAAAGCCAATGCCTCGACCCCTCGCAGCGCCCGAAACGCGGCCCGGCCCGGTGATCGCCGAACGCGCGCTCGCGCCATCGACCGCAAAGCCGCGCGCCAAACAGGCCTCGCTCGATCTGCGCGATAATTATCGCCTGCCACCGCTCGATCTGCTCAAACCAGCGCCCAAAAGCGGCAATCCGGTGATCGACAAGGCAGCGCTTGAACGCAATGCGCGGCTGCTCGAATCGGTGCTCGACGATTTCCACGTGAAGGGCACGATCGTTGAGGTTCGCCCCGGCCCTGTCGTGACGATGTACGAGCTAGAACCAGCGAGCGGCATCAAGGCCAGCCGGGTGATCCAGCTGGCCGATGATATTGCGCGCAATATGTCGGCCATTTCGGCGCGAGTCGCCACGATTCCCGGGCGCAGCGTGATCGGCATCGAGCTGCCCAATGCGCGGCGCGAATCGGTGAACCTCCACGAACTGGTTGGCAGCCAGAGTTTCGAGGATCAATCCGCCCAGCTGCCGATCATCCTTGGCAAGAACATCGCGGGCGATCCGGTGATCGCCGATCTCGCACCGATGCCGCATCTGCTGGTGGCGGGAACCACGGGATCGGGCAAATCGGTCGGGCTCAACTGCATGATTCTGTCGCTGCTCTACCGGCTGACGCCCGATCAGTGCCGGATGATCATGATCGATCCCAAGATGCTCGAACTGTCGATGTATGCCGATATCCCACATCTGCTCGCCCCCGTCGTGACCGAGCCTGCCAAAGCCGTGCGCGCACTGAAATGGGCGGTCGAGCAAATGGAGGACCGCTACCGGATGCTCGCCTCGGTCAACGTCCGCAGTCTCGCCTCGTTCAACGACAAGGTGCGCGCGGCGAAGGCCAAAGGCCAGCCGCTCGGGCGCAAGGTGCAGACCGGCTATGATCAGGGTACCGGCCAGCCGATTTATGAAGAAGAACAGCTCGATTTTCAGCCGCTGCCGCAGATCGTGATCATCGTCGACGAACTTGCCGATCTGATGATGACGGCCGGCAAGGAAGTCGAATTCCTGATCCAGCGGCTCGCGCAAAAGGCGCGGGCGGCGGGAATCCATCTGATCATGGCCACCCAGCGCCCGTCGGTTGACGTCATCACCGGCGTGATCAAGGCAAATTTACCCACTCGCATCAGCTTCCATGTCACCTCGAAGATCGATTCGCGCACCATCCTGGGTGAGCAGGGCGCCGAACAGCTGCTGGGGCGGGGCGACATGCTCTACATGCCCGGCGGCAAACAGATCGCCCGTGTCCACGGTCCGTTCGTATCGGATGATGAAGTCCAGGCAGTCGCCAATCACTGGCGCGGCCAGGGCCAGCCCGATTATATTCAGTCGGTCACTGAAGAGCCGGAGGACGGCTTCGCGCTCGACGGCGCACCCGACGGCGAGGATTCGGCTGAGGACCAGCAGTATCGCAATGCCCGCCAGCTTGTAGCAGAGAGCCAGAAAGCCTCGACGTCATGGCTGCAGCGCCAGTTGCGCATCGGCTATAACAGTGCAGCGCGCCTGATCGAGCGGATGGAAAAGGACGGACTGGTCTCCCGCCCTGATCATGTCGGCCGCCGCGAGGTGCTGATGGATCAGGAAGGGCGCCCGCTTTAGGCACAGCGGAACCGTCGCAGTTCACGACCCGTTCAAGCCGCTCTGGCAATGACGATCAAGACGTTGCTGCTATACCCTGCGACCAGGATTGGCCGCAAAGCTGGAGACTGACATCGTGAATTTTCGGCCCTTGCTGGCACTCCCGCTCATGTTGGCCATTCCCGTGGCGATAGCAGCGCCGGCCACAGGCGATCTGGCGTTGGTCCAGAACCATCTGCGCTCGGTAGAAAGCCTGACCGCCGATTTCAGGCAGACCGACCGCAACGGGAAGACGCTGGACGGCACGTTGACGCTGAAGAAACCTGGGAAAATTCGCTTTCAGTATGAAAAGGGTGTGCCGATCCTGATCGTCGGCGATGGCAAGGCGCTGTGGTTTCTCGATTATTCGGTACGCCAGAAGCAGCGCTGGCCGATCGGCAATTCGCCGCTTGGCGTGCTGCTCGATCCCAACAAGGATATTACGCGCTTTGCCAAGCTGGTGCAGGGCAGTGATCCGCGCGTGATTTCGGTCGAGGCGAGTGATCCGCGCCATCCTGAATATGGCCGAATCACGCTGGTGTTTGTTCGGAATTCTGCTGCTCCAGCGGGGTTGATGATGCAAGGCTGGGTCGCGCTCGACGCCCAGAACAACCGCACGACCATTCGCCTGTCGAAACAGGTCTTCAATGCACCAGTCGCTGACCGCGCGTTCAGGTGGAATGACCCAACGATGCGCGGCGGCAAGAACTAAAGTCGTCGCTAATCCCGGTTCAAGTTCATTCATATTGGCGACAGGTTTGGCGCGCTAAAAGATTAATGCGAACGGAGCGACGCCGGGATTTCCCCCCTGTTACCCGGCAATTTGCTCCGTTCTGCCTGCGTGACGAACGCTAGGTCGGCCCTCGCTCCATGCCCCCGGAGCGGGGGCCTTTCCTTTGGCGACGACCGGGCGAAAATCGCTGAAGCGCCAACATTAACGGCAATCGGGCTGGCGAACCCCCTGTGCCGGGGCTACATCGCCGCATGGCCGATACACTCAAGATCGCTTCGTGGAACATCAACTCGGTGCGGTTTCGCATCGATATTGTCGAACGTTTCCTGCGTGAATCGTCACCCGATGTCCTGTGCCTTCAGGAAACCAAGGTGATGGACGGGGACTTCCCGATCGCGACCTTTCGCGCGCTCGGCTACACCCATGTGGCGCTTAACGGCCAGCGCATGCACCATGGTGTCGCGATCGTCAGCAAATTGCCGCTCCACGCGCATGACCGGCTCGATTGGCAGGCGAATGGCGAGGCGAGGCATCTGGGGGTGCGACTCGATAATGGCCTTCGGATCGAGAATGTTTATGTACCCGCCGGGGGCGATGTTCCCGATCGCGATCTCAACCCCAAATTCGGCCAGAAACTTGATTTCCTTGAGCGAATGACGCGCTGGTCCGAGGGCATAACGGGCCCAACCCTGCTATTGGGCGATTTCAACATCGCGCCACTCGAATCAGACGTGTGGAGTCACAAACAGCTGATCGATGTCGTCAGCCACACGCCGATCGAAGTCGAAACGCTCAATCAGCTTCAGGCGGCGGGGAATTGGACCGATCTTGGGCGGAAGTTCATTCCGGCTCCAGAGCGGCTATACACCTGGTGGAGCTACCGCGCGAAGGATTGGGCAGCCTCGGATCGCGGGCGGCGACTCGATCATATGTGGGCGAGCAGCGATCTGGCGGCAACCGCGACCCGACACCAAGTCTTGGAAGAGGCACGAAGCTGGATTAAGCCCTCCGATCACATTCCGATCATCACTGAGTTTGCCCTTTGAGCGCGCGCATCGTCGCCCAGGCGATCGATTCGCTGCGGCGCGGCTGGCCGGTGGCGATCCGAACCGATCATGGCGCGCTGGCAGTGCTGGCCATTGAAACCGGTGACCCGAAAAGGCTGGCTGCGTTCGATCCGGACGGGACGGCAACAGTCCTGCTTTCATCGGGGCGTGCGGCGACGCTCAAGCTGACGAATCAAGCCCCCGCTGCAGCCCCTGACTGTCCGGTCATGCTCGAACGCGTACCATGGCTTGATTTCGATGCAGCGACGGCGCTGGCCGATCCTCAGTTCGATCTGTTGACCCCGTTGAAAGGGCCATATCGCGCGACCGCCCTTGTCGATCGAGCAGCAGCGGCGGCCGCACTCCGCTTGGCAACACTGGCTGGAATTTTGCCGGCATTTTTCGTGAGGCCAGGCGATGATGCGGCGCTGATCCTGTCCCCCGATGATATCGACGACCATGAAGATGCGCAGCGTCTGACGATCGCAGCGCGGGCGCACCTGCCGGTTGCGGGTGCCGAATCTGCGGAAATCGTCGCATTTCGCACGCCGGAAATGCCCGGTGAGCATGTCGCATTGATGATCGGTGCACCCAACGGCGCGCCGCCGCTCGTTCGGCTGCACAGCGAATGCCTGACCGGCGATGTGCTCGGCAGCCTGAAATGCGATTGCGGGCCACAGCTTGACGCAGCGATCACTGCTATCGCTGCGAGTGGATGGGGGATTTTGCTGTATCTGCGCCAGGAAGGGCGCGGGATCGGGCTGATCAACAAGCTTCGCGCCTATGCCTTGCAGGATCAGGGATTCGATACGGTCGATGCCAATACCCGATTGGGCTTCGCGGTCGATTCGCGCGATTTCCGGGTAGCGGCGCACATGCTGAAGCTATTGGGCCAGCGATCAGTTCGCCTGTTGACCAATAATCCCGAGAAGGTCGCCCAGCTCGAAGCCGCAGGCATTACCGTGATCGAGCGTGTGCCGCATAAACTGCCCGCAAACCCCCATAACGAGCGCTATCTGGCCACAAAACGCGATCGGACAGGCCACGAATTCTAGCTGATCAGCCGGGCCACGTCGTCAAAATCATGCGCAATCGCATGAACGCCGATATCGCGCAGCACCGCGGCGTGATCCGCCCCGCAATGCATGCCAGCGCACAATCCGATAACATGAGCGCCCGATGCAACCGCACCCGTGGCGCCAACGGGTGAGTCCTCCAGAATGACGCACTGTTCGATCGGCACGCCGATCGCCTGAGCGGCATGCAGATAGAGATCAGGCGCTGGCTTGCCGCGTTTCACATGTTCCTTGCCACTGAAAATCCGGTCGCCAAAGATGTCACGCAGGCCGATATGATCAAGGTGCCGCGCGATCCACCGGGTCGAACTGGAGGAGGCGATAGCCTTTGGGAGCGGCGACGGCAGTGACTGAACAAAGCCAATCGCGCCGCGGATTTCATCGATTCCTTCCGCCATCACGCGGGCATCCTCTGCCGCGCGCGCTGCGTGAAAATCGTCTGGCAGCGGACCGCCGATCCAGCGTTCGACCGCGGCGTGGAAATCGCGGTCAGCCAGCCCCATGAATTGTGCCATCGATTGTTCAACGGTCGTGGGATGCCCTGCGCTGCTCAAAAATGCCGCGATCTGGCTATTGCCGACATATTCACTGTCGATCAGAACGCCGTCAAAATCGAAAATGATCCCTGAAAACCTCATCCCCGCTCTCCAAACAACGCACTGCCCACGCGGACATGGGTCGCCCCGAGCGTCACTGCCGTTTCAAAATCGCCTGACATGCCCATGCTCAGACCCGCAAGCTCCTCGTCGCGCGCCAGCTTGGCGAGTAACGCGAAATAGGGCGCGGGTTCGATATCGGCGGGCGGAATGCACATCAGCCCGGCCAGCGGCAGATCAGCGATGCGCGCTTCGCCGATCAGTGCCGCCAGGTCTGCCGTGGGAACGCCGCCCTTCTGCGGCTCGTCGCCGATATTGACCTGGATGAAGCAGGTGGGGCGCTTACCCGTCTTGTCCATTGCCCGTGCCAATGCGGTGACGAGCGATAATCGGTCGACCGAATGGATCGCATCAAACAGTGTAACGGCCGCCTCAGCCTTGTTCGATTGCAACTGGCCGATCAGGTGGAGCGCGATCGCAGGCGTTTCCACGCGCAAGGGTGGCCATTTCGCTTCGGCTTCCTGCACCCGATTTTCACCGAATACCCGGTGCCCGGCGAGGATCAGGGGACGGATCGCCTCGGCTGAATGGGTTTTCGATACCGCGATCAAGGTGACGTCGGCGGGTTTGCGGGCGGCAAGATGGGCGGCAGCGTCAATCGCGGCCTGCACCATGGCAAGTCGCTCGGCAGGGTCGCGGTCAGGCATCGCCATGCTATAGCCACGTCAATGCGCGCCCGTCACCCCCGGATTCCGACCCAATGGCTGATGACCGACGAGCGGATGGGCGAAGGATTGTGGGACGCGCTGAACCGCCTGCCGCGCGGCGGCGGGGTGATTTTTCGTCATTACACCCTCGCGCATCATGATCGACGCACACTCTATGATCGCGTCGCACGAATCGCGCGACGGCGCGGTCTGGTCCTTCTTGTCGCAGGTGCGCATCAGCTGGGGAAAAGAGATGCTGGCCGACATGGCCGGATCGGCCAGCAGATAAAAGGACTCAAGAGCTGGCCGGCGCATAATCGTGCCGAGGTCATCGCCGGGGTGCGTGCTGGCGCTGATCTGATCCTGATTTCGCCGATCTTCCCAACAAGGTCACATCCCGGAGAGCGCGCGCTAGGAATGATCCGCGCCGCCATGCTGGCGCGCGGCATGCCGCTGCCCGTCATCGCGCTTGGCGGCATTCATCATGGGAATTTCCGCCGGACAAAAGCAGCGGGATTCTGCGGCTGGGCGGCAATCGATGCCTGGGTCGCAACGCGCGATTGCAAAAAGCTTGAGCTCAACCCGCGAGACTAAAAACGAAGTGCCGTCCCGATATAAACGGCCTGACTGTCGCGCCGATTATCAGCCAAGCGCTCAAGCCGATTATTGTCTTCACGCTTATAGCGAAGACCGGCCGTCAGATCGATATTGCGGGCGACCGAGTAGGATCCGCCCACATCGATGGCCATACTGGGATCATCCGTCAGGAGCTTTGGCGAATCGACCAATGGACGGTCAGCCGTTGCCCGCAGCCGTGCCGAAGCACGTTTGCCGGCATAGCTGACCCCGAACCCAACCGATTCGCGGCTGCCCGGCAATCCCGAAAGATCAAGCCGAGCGACTTCCCCGGATAGGGCAAACCGTTTCCAACCCACCGACACGCCAAGATTATAGGCAATCGGCGCCAGCCCAATTGATGCACCTGGTGCCATTTCGACTGACCCAATTCGCTGGGCCTCTCGCGACAACAGGGACGAACGCGCGCGGACCGCGACGGTCACCGCTCGGCTGCCGTTGCGGCGCGTCTCAGAGGGCGTGAAGCGGAAATCGCTGTCGTTAAGGCCACTCCGGGCCAGCAAGGCAGCAAGTTTGGGATCGGCCGATGCGGGCGTGAAGGAAGTGATGCTGCGGCTGACCGCGCGTTCAGCGGGTACTAGGCGACGCGTGCTATCTGGCGCACCAAAAGCGGGCGCGACCAACCCAGCGACGACGAACGCCCCGAGTATCGAGCCAGCAATGATACGGCGTTTTGCCACGTCAAATCCTCTTGAGTCTCCATAGTGTTTATAGGGGTTTGTGCGCGTCATACCACTGCCGCAATTCACTTTGTGGAGCGAGTGTTGCAATCCGCCCACAATCGCCGCGCGAATTGGCCCTCGACTTGCGAGGGTGAGGGCCAGGATCGCGACTGGTGCGTGATCGCGCCGTGCTTGCGGCTTGGCGCTCCGATCTGTAGAGGCCATTGATCCGGTTTTCATTCGTCCAGGGAATAGCCCATGACCCGCCTGTTGCGCACCGCGTTCGTGGCTTCGCTTGCCCTTCCTCTCGTTGCTTGTGGCGGTGGTGCGAAGGATCGTCCTCGTTCTGATCTCGCTGCGGCGCAGGTCACCACGATCGGCGTCAATAGTTATCTCTGGCGGGCGTCACTCGACACGATCAGCTTCATGCCGCTGCTCCAGACCGATTCGAACGGCGGCGTCATCGTCAGCGACTGGTATGTGAACCCGGCTTCGCCCGCCGAGCGGATGAAGGTGACGGTCTCGATCCTCGACCGCGATCTGCGTGCCGATGCTCTGCGCGTCGCAGTTCAGCGCCAGATCAACCGGAACGGCGAGTGGGTCGATGCGCCGGTTCGGGCAGCAACCGCGCAGAAGCTCGAAGACATCATCCTCACCCGGGCCCGCGATTTGCGGCGCACCGCCATCGCCGGCTGATCGGATGTCAACGGCGCCGCGCTTCAATGCGCTGAAGGCGGACGCAGCCTGGCAGGCGATCTGGGAAGAACGCCAGACGTTCACCGCGACCCGGGACATGGCGGCTACTGAGGGCAATCGCCCGAAATCCTATGTGCTGGAGATGTTTCCCTATCCATCGGGGCGCATCCATATGGGCCATGTCCGCAACTATACGATGGGCGACGTACTTGCCCGGTATCGGCGGATGACCGGCCACGATGTGCTCCACCCGATGGGTTGGGACTCGTTCGGTATGCCAGCCGAGAACGCGGCGATGGAAAAGCGCGTTCACCCCGGCGATTGGACGCGCGCCAACATCGCCAATATGCGCCGTCAGCTGAAGCAGCTGGGCTTTGCGCTTGATTGGTCACGCGAACTCTCGACCTGCGAACCTGATTATTACGGGCATGAACAGGCGCTGTTCCTCGATCTGTTTGCTGCCGGGCTCGTCTATCGCCGCGAATCGGCGGTGAATTGGGATCCCGTCGACATGACGGTGCTCGCCAATGAACAGGTGATCGACGGCCGCGGTTGGCGGTCAGGCGCGCTGGTCGAGCGGCGCAAGCTGAACCAGTGGTTCCTGAAAATCACCGATTTCGCCGATGATCTGCTTGAAGGCTTGAGCACGCTTGATGCCTGGCCCGACAAGGTCAAGCTGATGCAGGAGAACTGGATCGGCCGCAGCCAGGGCCTCGCCTTCCGCTTTGCCCTGTCCGACGGCGGCGACGTCGAGGTGTTTACCACCCGGCCCGACACGATCTTTGGGGCAAGCTTTGTCGCCGTTGCTGCCGATCATCCAATCGCGCGCGCAGCAGCTGAGCGCAATCCGGAGGCCGCCGCCTTTATCGAGCGCTGCCGCAAGGGCGGTACCACAGCCGCTGAAATCGAAACGCAGGAAAAGCTTGGTTTTGATACCGGGTTAACCGCAACACATCCCTTTGATCCGACATGGCAATTGCCCGTCTACATCGCCAATTTCGTGCTGATGGACTATGGCACCGGCGCCGTGTTCGGGGTGCCCGCGCATGACCAGCGCGATCTCGATTTCGCTCGGAAGTACAACCTGCCGGTAACCCGCGTCGTCTCTGATGGGCACGAGGATGCACCGCATTTTGTCGGCGATACCGCTTATACCGGCCCCGGCACCTTGGTGAATTCCCACTTCCTCGACGGGATGGACATCGAAGATGCCAAGCGCACCGTCATCCGTCGCGCCGAGGATGGTGGCTGGGGCACCGGCCGCACGATCTTCCGCCTGCGCGACTGGGGGGTGAGCCGCCAGCGTTACTGGGGCACGCCAATCCCGATCATCCATTGCGACGCCTGTGGCGCCGTACCGGTGCCGCGTGATCAGTTGCCGGTCGCGCTGCCCGAGGATGTGACCTTCGATGTTCCCGGCAACCCACTCGATCGGCATCCGAGCTGGAAGTATGTGGCCTGTCCCACGTGCGGCGCCGAAGCCCGCCGCGAAACCGATACGCTCGACACCTTCGTCAATTCATCCTGGTATTTCATCCGCTTCGCCAGCCAGCCCCACGACAAGCCGTTCGATCAGGCTGAAGCCGAGGCATGGCTGCCCGTCGGCCAGTATATCGGTGGCGTGGAGCACGCGATTCTCCATCTGCTCTATGCCCGGTTCTGGACCCGTGCGCTGAAGCATATCGGTCGGCTGAATGTCGCTGAGCCGTTTGCGGGACTGTTCACCCAAGGCATGGTGACGCACGAAACCTATAAGTCGGCAGATGGCAAATGGCTGTCACCCGATGAGGTCGTCCCGCAGGATGGCGCGCTCGTGGAATGCGACGGCGGTGGCCCGGTGACCATCGGCCGCGTCGAAAAAATGTCCAAATCCAAGAAGAACACGGTCGATCCCGAACCGATCGTCGCGCAATATGGCGCCGACGCGGTGCGCTGGTTCATGTTGTCGGATAGCCCACCTGAGCGCGATCTGCCGTGGAGCGAATCGGGTATCGAAGGATCGTGGCGCTATATTCAGCGGCTCTGGCGATTGCTGCAGTCCGAAAGCGGCAATGAAGGTAACGCCGACGGTCAAGACATCGCGCTTAACCGCAAGCTACACCAGACGATTGCCGGCGTAGCAGCCGATATCGAATCGCTCGGTTTCAACAAAGCAGTTGCCCGGCTGTATGAGCTGACCAATGCCATTGATCGGGCGCCGCCATCGGCATCGCGCACTGCGGCGATCCAGGGGTTGCTTAAGCTGGTCGCGCCCATGGTGCCGCATGTTGCCGAGGAAGCCTGGGCAGCACTTGGCGGCGAGGGATTGATTGCCGACACGGCCTGGCCCAAGGTCGATCCAGCGCTGTTGGTGGAGGACGAAGTGACGATCGCGATCCAGATCAACGGCAAGCTGCGCGACACCGAAACCGTGGCCAAGGGTTTGTCACGCGAGGCGCTGGAGGCCGTGGCGATGGCCAACGCGCATGTCCAGCGCTTGCTCGCCGGGGCGACACCCCGCAAGGTCATCGTCGTTCCCGATCGTCTGGTTAATCTGGTCGCGGATCTGGCAGCATGAAGCCCATTGCAGCGCTCTTGATGTTCGCTCTGGCCTTGGCCGGTTGTACGCTCCAGCCGCTTTATTCGGGTGGTAGCGGCGGCAAGGTCGCATCGGTCCTTGCCCAAGTCGAGATTGCGCCGATCGAGGGGCAGGCCGGGTATCTGGTACGCAACGCCGTGCGGGATCGGCTCGCGGCCGCGCCGGGGGCCAAGCCGCTCTATCGTCTCGAAGTTCGTCTTGATGACCGCATTATTGGCCTCGGCGTCCGCCGCGATGACACCATCACCCGGGAGCGCAGGACATTACGAGCGCGCTATCAATTGATTGATCTCGCCAATGGCGCCGTGCTGCTCGATGCAACCGCCGGATCGGATGCAGGCATTGACGTCGTCGGATCCGAATATGCGACGATCGCCGGAGAAAATACCGCGCTCGAGCGATTGTCGGCGATCGTCGCTGATCAGATCGTTGCCCGCGTTGCCCTTTATGCTGAACGGACGAGCCCGCCCGCATCGTGAAAGCCAGTGCAAACCAGCTGCGTCAGGCACTCGACAGTGCCAACCCTGCGATCCGGCTTTATTTGCTACACGGCCCTGACGAATCAGGCGCACGCGACTTAGCATTAAGGCTCGCGCGCTCCATGGGACCCGAGGCCGAACGAATCGACTTAGAGGGCGCAACACTAAAGGCCGACCCCGGTCGTCTCGCCGCAGAGGCCGCCTCGCTATCACTCTTTGGTGGTGCGCGGCACATTCGCGTGACGGGCGTGGGTGAGGAAAGCCATGATGCTCTTGCATTGCTGCTTGAGGCCGATCAGGCGGGCAATCCGGTCGTCGCCATTGCCCCCAGTCTGAAGGCATCGGGCAAAGTCGTGAAGCTGGCGCTCGGCGCGGCGAACGCGATGAGCTTTGCCTGCTACCCTCCAGAGGCGGCCGAGGCTGATCGGCTTGCCGCCGCAATCGCCAGCGAACATGGCCTGCGTACCACCGGCCAAACCGCCGGACGATTATTTGCCGCCGCCGGCGGCGATCGCGCCATCCTGACCCGCGAGATTGAGAAGCTGGCGTTGTACCTCGATGCAGCGCCAGAGCGTCCGGCCACCCTCGATGACGACGCAATCGATGCCGTTGGTGCTGATCTGGGTGAGGCTGAAATGAGTCGTGCCGTCGAAGCAGCGATTGCGGGCGATGCCGCGACGCTTGGTGGCGAGCTTGCCCGACTAGCCGAAGCCGGCGTTTCCCCGATACCCTTACTGCGCAGCCTGGTACGGCGGCTAATGACGTTAGCCGAACTACAGGCCGAAATCGCAGCAGGGGCATCGATAGCGAGCGTGATTGAAGGGCCACGCGTATTCTTCAAGGAAAAGGCAAGCACTGGCCGAGCGCTTCGCCAGTGGAATGCGGTAAAACTGAGCGGCGCAATCGACCATTTACGGCTGGCCGAGCGCGCGATGATGGCATCGGCAACGGCCGGAACGGTGCTTGCAGAGGCAGCATGCGTTGCCGTTGCGCGAGCCAGTCAGCGCCAGCGATAGTGCCTTCAGGCTTAAAGCTTGTCGCCGCTCAGCCGCTGGCAAATCATGTCAAGCTGATCGAGCGTGGAATAGCCAAGCGTCAATGTGCCGCCCTTGGCGCTGAAGGCAATCCGCACCGAAAGGCCAAGCAAATCAGCGAGCTGATTCTCAAGCGCTGCAATATCATGGTTGGGGCCCTGCCCCACCCCGCGCTCGCCACGTCCGCTATCGGGCTTGGCAGCGCGGGCCAGTTTTTCTGTATCCCGCACCGAAAGCTGCCGCGCTACCACATCGCGCGCCAGTACCTCGACATTGGCGGCGCCGATCATCGCTCGAGCATGGCCCATGCTCAGCTGGCCCTCAACGACCAACGTTTGAACAGCCGCGGGCAGCTCCAGCAACCGCATCAGATTTGCAACGTGGCTGCGTGATTTATGAACGATCTTGGCGAGCGCCTCCTGGGTATGGCCGTAATCGTTCACGAGCCGGGCATAAGCCTCCGCCTCTTCGATCGCATTAAGATCCTGACGCTGGATATTCTCGACAAGCGCCACCTCCAGCGTCTCTGCATCATCAAAGTCACGGATGATGACAGGCACTTCATGCAACCGTGCCCGTTGTGCTGCCCGCCAGCGTCGCTCCCCGGCGACGATCTGAAACCCTTTGCCCAGCGGGCGAACAACAATTGGCTGAATCAGGCCGCGCGCTGCAATCGAATTTGCCAGTTCGTCAAGCGCCGCCTCATCAAAGCGACGGCGCGGCTGGCCGGGATGGGGCGACAATGACCCCACTGGCAACATCCGCAATCCAGGGCCCGGTATCGCCCCCGGTGCGACTGGCTCCTCGCGCTGAATGTCCCCCATCAATGCGCTCAGACCCCGGCCAAGCCCAGGCCGGGCCTTGCGAGAGACGGTAGTCGGGATTCCAACGGAAGTTTCAGTTTCGCTGGTCATGCAGCTTGAACACTTCTGGCCGGCATCTTTGGCAGGCGTGCGATCAACTCACGCGCCAAGGCGATATAGGCTTCGGAACCAGGACAGCGATGGTCATAAATCAGCGCCGGCAAACCATGGCTCGGTGCCTCGGATAATCGGACGTTTCGGGGAATAACGGTGTCGAACACCACATTGCCCAGTACGGCGCGGACATCCTCGGATACCTGCTCAGTCAGTCGATTGCGGCGATCATACATGGTCAACGCCACACCCAAAATGGATAACCCCGGATTGAACCGCGTGCGAATACGCTCGACTGTGTTCAGCAATTGGCTGAGCCCCTCGAGCGCAAAGAATTCGCATTGAAGCGGCACAAGCAATGAATCTGCCGCAACCATCGCATTCATGGTCAACAGGCCGAGCGATGGGGGGCAATCGATCAACACAACGTCCCAACGATCACCCGCGCGCGAAAATACTTTGTCGAGCCGGTGTGTTCGCTCATCAAACTCAACCAGCTCAATCTCCGCACCCGACAGATCTACCGTTGCGGGAACAATATCAAGATTGGGGACACGCGTCGGGATATAGCTGTCCTCCAGTGCGGCCTCTCCAATCAGCAGATCATAGGACGAGCGATCGCGATCAGCGCGGTTAATGCCCAGTCCCGTCGAGCAATTGCCCTGAGGATCGAGATCGATCAGTAACACCCGCATCCCGGTCGCTGCAAGCGCGGTGCCGAGGTTGATCGCTGTCGTCGTCTTGCCAACGCCACCCTTCTGGTTTGCAATCGCAATGCACTTCATCGGCGGGCAACACCCTTCGCGGTGATGATAAGCGATTGTGGATCAGTGATGCTCTGTTCCACGTGAAACATTCCATGCCATGTCTGCTGCGCAGCTGCCACCTCTTCCTTTGCGCGAGGCCCCTTTGGCAATATCCATAATGTCTTTGCTGTGGATAAATGCGCGCCGGCTGTTAGCAACTCGGGCAGCGCCGCCACGGCGCGCGCGGAAATGACGGCAGCAGTGCTGCGATATTGCTCCGCCCGGGCACACACGACGTTGACACGATCGCTCAATCCCAACGCTGCAACAGTTGCCTCAAGGAATGTTGCCCGCTTGCGCCGCGGCTCGATCAAATCGACGTGTCGATCGGTGAGTATCCCGATAACCAGCCCTGGAAAACCAGCACCGCTGCCGATATCGATCCATCGACCGAGCTCTTGATGACCCAACGCGACAAGCTGCGCCGAATCCACAATATGCCGGTCCCATATTGCGGTGATCGTCGATGCAGAGACGAGGTTCTGGTTCGGCGCCTCGGCTAGCACCGCGTCGACAAACCGCGCGACCAGCGTTTCACGTGGAACACCAAACCGGTCTCTAACCCAGTATCGAGCATCCTCTTCGGTCATGCCGCACGGCGGCGTGCATGGAGCAGGATAGCGGAAAGCGCGGCAGGTGTTATTCCGCGAATCCGACTCGCGGCAGCGATCGAATCGGGCCCTGCCAGGGTCAATCGCTCGACCATCTCATGCGAGAGTCCTGGTACAGCGCCGAAGTCAAAACTGGGCGGAATGAAGAGCGATTCATCGCGCCGTAGTGCAGCTATTTCAGCTTCCTGACGATCGAGATAGGGGGCGTAACGAGCATCTTCCGCGATTTCTGCCGCCAGGGCCGCGTCGCACTGGTCCATAACCCCAGGGATGACGTCTTCAATGCCGACGCCCGGGAAACGCAGCCAATCAAAGCCCGATCGTTGCGCTCCGTCATCGACGATCGGTACGCCTTGATCGGCCAAGAAACGCGACGGGATTTTGACCCTCAACATGCCCTCAATCCGGTCACGCCCTGCCTGACGTGCTGCCATTCGATCCAATCGTTCTGTCCCGAGGCACCCAACCGCCTGGGCGATCGGTGACAAGCGGGTCTCTGCATTGTCCGCGCGAAGTCGCAAGCGATACTCAGCTCTGGCCGTCAGCATGCGATATGGCTCGGTGACGCCTTGCAGAACAAGATCGTCTATCATCACCCCAAGGTAACTGCTCGCTCGATCGAGGATCACACTGTCCAACGAAAGCGCAAAGGCAGCGGCATTCAACCCTGCGATGAGGCCCTGCCCGGCGGCTTCTTCATATCCCGTCGTGCCGTTGATCTGACCGCAGCAGAACAGGCCAGCCAGCGCCCGCAACTCTAGCGTTGGCGCAAGCGCACGCGGATCGATGTGGTCATATTCCACTGCATAGCCCGGAGTCACAATTCTCGCTTGCTCCAAACCGGCAATCGACGCGATCAACGCCGCTTGAATGTCGACAGGGAGCGACGTGGAGATGCCATTGGGATAAATCAGATGATCGTCCAGACCTTCAGGCTCAAGGAAGATCTGATGGCCATCTCGATCCCCGAAACGATGAATCTTGTCCTCAATTGACGGACAGTAACGCGGTCCTGCCGCTCCGATTGCCCCGGAGAAAAGCGGTGATCGATCGAGCCCGGACCGGATAATCGCATGGGTATCGGCATTGGTGCGCGTCACGGCACAGAACAGCTGGGGGTTTGATCGTTGAACCGTCACGGGTGACATCGTCCAGGGTTCGTCATCGGACCGCTGCGGCTCAAGTCGCGACCAGTCGATCGTCCGCCCATCGAGGCGCGGCGGCGTGCCTGTTTTCAACCGCGCCATGGGCAGCCCAAGCGATCGGAGCTGTTCGCCAAGGCGCGTCGCTGCCCGCTCCCCCCACCGTCCCCCGGCCGACCGCTCATCGCCGCGAAACAGCCTGCCGCCTAAAAAAGTACCCGTCGCCAGAACGACCGCACGGGCGCTGATCTCGCGTCCATCGGTGAGCCGGACGCCGCTGAGTGACGATCCCGTCATCACCAGGGATTCCGCCTCGCCCGCGATGACATCAAGACCGGGTTGAGCGGCGAGCATCGTTTGAATCGCGCGCGCATAAAGCTTGCGGTCGGCCTGAACACGCGGCCCTTGCACCGCCCTCCCCTTGCTGCGGTTGAGCATCCGGTAATGTATCCCGGCTGCATCGGTAGCCCGCGCAATCAAGCCATCAAAAGCATCAACTTCTCGGACGAGATGCCCCTTGCCCAATCCGCCAATCGCCGGATTGCATGACATCGCGCCGATCCGGGCTGCATCGAAACTGACCAATGCCGTTCGGGCGCCGCGGCGGGCAGCAGCAGCCGCTGCCTCCGTCCCGGCGTGCCCACCGCCGACAATGATAACGTCAAATATCATTGCCGTGCGCTATGCGCAGTCGTGGCTCAAGTCAAAAGCGTTCCACGTGGAACATCACTTGCCGACGCAGAAACGCCCGAACAAGGCATCAAGCATTGCTTCAACATGCGTCACTCCCGTAATCTCGTCGAGCGCATGCCGGGCGAGACGCAGCAATTCAGCGACGATCAGTAGATCGCGCTCGCTCTCGATATCTCTCAGTGCCTTCAGGCACTTCAGGCAACAATCGCGTTGCCGCTGGTTCAAGGCTAACTGGTCGACACGGGGTAAAAGATCATTGGCCTTTCGGGCAATCGCTATCCAAAGCGCGTCAATGCCCTCTCCAGTATGGGCCGATACTGCCAATCTGCCATCCGATCGCGGTGGCCCACCCACTCGCCCTGCCACATCAGCGCGCGGCCAGAGCCAAATGCTCGCGCCTTCTTCGGTCAGCGGCGCGTCCCCCAGCCAGATTTGGATATCCGCAGCGGCCATGGATTGTCGCGCTCGTTCGATACCAATGGCTTCGATCGGATCATCAGTCGCCTCAGCCAAACCAGCCGTATCGGTGAGCACATAGGCGATGCCATCGCGAACAATTGCTGCCTCGATCCGGTCACGCGTCGTCCCCGCAATTGGAGAGACGATTGCTGCATCTCGCTGAACAAGAACATTCAGCAAAGTCGATTTGCCGCTATTGGGGGGCCCCGCCAGCACCACCTTGATCCCCTGATGGAGTCGATCGACAGGCGGCGCAGAAAGCACCAACGCCAAATCCTCCGCCAACGCGCCAACCGCGTCCTTGATCGACGTTAGCGCCTTGCCGCCGATACTCGCCGCAACATCATCCTCGTCAGAAAAATCAAGCGCGGCTTCTACCTCTGCGGAGATTTCCAGCAGCCGGGCAGACCATGTACCCACTGCCTTGCTCACGACGCCCTCAACGGACGCCATCGCGGCGCGCCTTTGGCCTTCGGTGGTGGCCATGAGCAAGTCGCCCAACCCCTCGGCCTCGGCGAGATCGATACGCCCTGCCGTCAGCGCCCGGCGGGTAAATTCCCCCGGCTCGGCAGCCCGCAGTCCCGAAACGCGGCCCAGCGCTGCTGCAACGGCGGTGATTACAGCTCGCCCGCCATGCAAGTGAAGTTCGACGACATCCTCCCCGGTCGCACTGTTCGGCCCAGGAAAGGCAAGCACCAACGCCCGATCGAGCCGATCGCCCGTCTCAGGATCGCGGATGTCGCGTAACGCCGCAACACGCGGTGCGGGCAGCGTACCCGCCATTCCTGTAACCGCGGCAAACGAATCAGGCCCGCTAATACGCATGATGGCGATCGCACAGGGCGGTTGGCCGCTGGCAACGGCAAAAATCGTGTCACCGATGATGGCCACGGGCTAGCTCTTGGGCTTTACCGAACCGTCGAATAGCTGCCGCCAGAAATTCATGCCCGCCTCACCCATCGGCGCCCAGCTACGCATAACCGCCTCTAGCATTTCCGGCTTGATGTGCCCGTCCATCGAATCAGTCAGGGTGGCGATATATTTCTCATGGACGGGCGTGAAATCGGGCAAACCCATCAGGCGACGCGCTTCTTCAGGCGTGCATTCTACTTCGACATTGATCTTCATTGCCACGTCCAACTCCACTTGAGCAGCACCGCACTGCCCGGCATACAACTACCTATGTATGCGCGCGATCAAGCCATTCTCGCAACGCCCATTGGTGCGATCCGCCTCATCGCCATCGACGGGCAGCTTTTGTCACTCACGATCGAGCCAACTCAACCTCTGGTGGCAGCGGAAACAGCTTTACTGAAAAACGTCCAAATTCAGCTGGATCAATGGTTTTTAGGTGAGCGGAAGGTATTTGATCTGCCCCTGTTGCCTGTCGCAACTGTCCGCGGGCAGGCCCTTCGCGACGGGATTATCGATATTGGGTACGGCGAAACATCAAGCTATGGCGCACTTGCAAGGCAGATCGCGTCAAGTGCTCGCGCAATCGGCCAAGCCTGCGCGCGTAATCCCCTGCCCATCATCGTGCCATGCCACCGAGTGCTGTCGGCTGGTAACGTGCTTGGTGCTTATTCGGGCGGCAACGGACCCAAGACCAAGGCGTGGCTGCTGGCGCATGAGCAGCGCCATAGGCCTGCCCCGGCCGGCCAGCTTGATTATACAATCGCCTGAACCACCGGTTGCACCATCGGCTGAACATCGAACCAGCCTTCATAGATCATCCGACCGGCCACATAGACGATGATGACCAGCCCGAACCACGCAATCCAGCGATAACGCTCAATATATTTCGCGATCACATTTGCCGCGACGCCCATCAACGCCACGGAAAGCACAAGACCGATCACCATGATGCCCGGATGTTCACGCGCTGCACCAGCAACCGCCAGCACGTTATCCAGGCTCATCGATACGTCAGCAGCAGCAACTGCCCAAGCAGCCGCGATGAAGCTTTTAGGGGGCTTGATGCCGCCCAGCTCGTCTTCAGCCAAACCTGATTGCGGCTGAAGCTCTCGATACATTTTCCAGGCGACCCAAAGCAGCAGCAACCCGCCGCCAAACACCAGGCCGTATTGCTTGAAGCTTTCAAGGCCGTAGAGAACCGCGATTGCAAAAACGATCCGCAGTACCAACGCAGCAAAAATGCCGATCGCAATCACTTGCTTCCGTTGCGCTGCCGGCAGGCCGGCGGCGAGCGCCCCAACGATGATCGCATTGTCGCCCGCCAGCGCGATATCGAGCAGCACGACCGTGCCGAAAGCCGTCAGCGCCGAGAGTGAGCCAATATTGGCGAAATCAGCAAGGATGTGATTCCACAAATAGGTCATCGACATCGGTTCAGCAGCGAGCAGGGCCCACATCGACGTTACTCCAGCTATCAGGCCGCGGGGCCTAGTGATTCCCTACTGATTCATCGAATCGAAGAAGTCTTCGTTCGTCTTCGAATCTTTCATCTTGTCGAGCAGGAATTCCATCGCATCAATGGTGCCCATCTGCATCAGAATGCGGCGCAGCACCCACATCTTGGAAAGCTTGCCCTTGTCGACAAGCAGCTCTTCCTTGCGGGTACCCGATTTGCCAACATCCATCGCCGGGAAGATCCGCTTGTCCGATACCTTGCGATCAAGCACGATTTCGGAATTACCCGTACCCTTGAACTCTTCGAAAATCACTTCGTCCATACGGCTGCCAGTATCAATCAACGCTGTTGCGATGATTGACAGCGAGCCGCCTTCTTCGATGTTGCGCGCCGCACCGAAGAAGCGCTTCGGTCGCTGGAGCGCGTTAGCATCGACACCACCAGTCAACACTTTGCCCGAGCTCGGCACCACCGTGTTGTAGGCACGGCCCAAGCGCGTGATCGAATCGAGCAGGATGACGACATCCTTCTTGTGCTCAACAAGCCGCTTTGCCTTTTCGATCACCATTTCAGCGACCTGGACGTGGCGCTGCGCGGGTTCATCAAAGGTTGAGGAAATGACCTCCCCCTTCACCGATCGTTGCATATCGGTCACTTCCTCGGGCCGCTCGTCAATCAACAGGACGATCAGGAAAACCTCAGGGTGGTTATCCGTAATGGCGCGGGCAATATTCTGCAGCAGCATCGTCTTGCCAACGCGCGGCGGCGCCACAATCAGTGCGCGCTGCCCTTTACCCTGCGGCGCGACGATATCGATAACCCGGGCTGACTTGTCTTTGACGGTGGGATCTTGAGGATCGAGCGTCAGTTTTTCATCGGGATAGAGCGGGGTGAGGTTGTCGAAATTGACCCGGTGGCGAACGACATCGGGATCATCAAAATTCACCGAGGTCAGACGGACCAGGGCGAAATAGCGTTCGCCATCCTTGGGCCCGCGGATTTCTCCCTCAACGGTATCACCGGTACGTAGCCCGAATTTGCGAACCTGATTGGGAGAGATATAGATATCGTCCGGGCCAGCCAGATAATTGGCTTCGGGACTGCGCAAAAAGCCAAAGCCGTCGGGCAACACTTCAATCGTGCCGAGGCCCATAATCTGTTCACCATTTTCCGCCTGAATCTTCAGGATGGCGAACATTAAATCCTGTTTACGTAGCGTTGATGCGCCTTCAATCCCCAGCGATTCCGCCATTTCGACCAGTTCGGCGGGTTTTTTCTTTTTCAGGTCGGCAAGATGCATGGGAAACGGTCCGGTCGTAACGGTTTGGCGGGGAAAGCGTCTGTCTGCGAAAGGGTACGCAATACCGCCGAATTACGGCTGGTCGCTAGCTAAGTCAAGCAAGCTTCAAAAGGGTTGGACGATCGCTAGCACCACAATCAAGGCAGCCGCAACTCCAGGTACTTCGTTGAGCAGTCGAACCTGACGCCCGGTAAGCGTTTGAATACCTTTGGCTAATTTTTTTGAGTAAGCGGCAATATAGCCATGATAACCACTCAATCCCAACACCAGCAACAGCTTGACGTGAAGCCAGCCCAATCCCGCACCACCGCTGAACAGGCCGAGATGCGCTGCGAGAAACAACCCCAAAACCCAGACGATCACAAGCGATGGCGTCAGGATGATGGAACGCAACTTCTGCTCACGATCAACCCAAATTGCTGCCTCTGGCGATGCCAACCCAGCCTCCTGATGATAAACGAGAAAGCGCGGCAGCATGAACAGCCCTGCCATCCAGAAAATCACAAAGATCAGATGTGCTGCTTTTACCCAAAGATAGGCATTGCCCAGCAATCCCGTCATCACCGCGCTCCCCGCACCCGCGATAATAGCCGATCGACATGATCGATCGGGGTATCCTGCAAAATACCGTGGCCTAGGTTAAAGACATGCGGCCGTTCCGGGAAGGCCGAAAGGATGTGGTCGATCGCCTGGTCAAGTGTCTCACCGCCGGTAATGAGCGCCAATGGATCGAGATTACCCTGCACGGGCATATCCTGAGGGATAGTATTGTTAACCCAGACGGGATCAAGCGTTTCATCAAGGCCAAGCGCATCAACGCCGGTTTCCCGCGCATAAGCTGCAAGCTTGGCACCTGCTCCCTTGGGGAAGCCAATAATCGGCGTATCGGGATATCGCGCATGCAGTGCCGCGGTAATCGCTGCATTGGGCGCGATCACCCAACGCTCGAACTGCGCCGGAGACAGGCTGCCCGACCAGCTGTCAAACAACTGAACAGCCTCAACCCCCGCCTCGATCTGTTTGCCGACATATTCGATCGTCACCGCCGCAATAGCATCGATAATCTCGGCAAAGGCTTTGGGATCACGATAGGCATAACGCCGGGTCTCGGCCTGGTCCTTGCTGCCATGGCCAGCGACCATATAGGTCGCCACCGTCCAGGGACTGCCGGCAAAGCCCAGAAACGTGGTCTGGGGCGACAGCATCGCAGCAACCTTGCGCACCGTGCCATAGACCGGCTCCAGCCGAGCTGGGACAGCTTGCAGTGCGCTCAGCGTCGTATCGACAAGCGGAGGGGCAAGCGCTGGCCCTTCGCCAACGCCGAAGCTCAAGCTTTGCCCCATGGCCGACGGCACCATCAGAATATCGGAAAACAGGATGGCACCGTCAAAACCGAACCGCCGCAACGGTTGGATCGTTACCTCAGCCGCGGCATCACTGTCGTTGACGAGATCGAGAAAGCCGCCCTTTTCTGCACGCAAAGCACGATATTCAGGCAGGTAACGCCCGGCCTGACGCATCAACCAAATCGGGGCAATATCCTGACGTTCCCCCCGCAATGTCGCCAGTAACGGCTTGTGATCAGACAGCGTCTCTCTCCTGCTCAATCTACTTAGAAGAATCTATAAAAGGATGTTGATGTGATGGCACCGTTGATTGCGGGGCTTAGGCATTCATCCCGATAATGCCAACAGGCCATAACCGCTAGGAGCGTTGAATCACGGCAGTGGTGGTAGATCGTTCCCATGATCAACAGGCTGTTGATCGAATAGACGCCTGTCGATGGACATGTGGATGAAACAGCAATGATCCACGGGGCATCTGCGCGGCGAACGGCGCTTGGCGCATTGGCCGGGTTGCGCTAGCCCTTTTCCCCATGTTGTCCACAAAATCGTTTCACTGATGCGCTTGCACCTTCATTTGCTCTCTGATTCGACCGGGGAGACGTTGGAAAACATCGCCAAGGCGGCGCTCGCCCAATATGACGATGTGGAAACAATCCGTCACTTCTGGCCAATGGTTCGAAGCGAAGCGCATCTCGAGCGAATCGTTCAAGAAATCGCGCAAAATCCAGGGCTTGTGCTGTTTACCCTAGTCAATTTGCAAACCCGTCGTACGCTGGAGGCGCAGTGTCGGGCGCTTGGTCTTTCGGCGGTGGCACCGCTTGATTCCGTCACCGACGCACTGTCAGGATTATTGGGTCAACAAGCCAAAGCGCGTCCTGGCCGTCAGCATGTGTTGGATGCTGCTTATTTCGCTAGGGTAGAGGCGATTCATTACACGATCGCCCATGACGATGGCATTGGCTGGGAAGACTGGGAGGACGCCGACATCGTCCTTGCAGGTGTTTCGCGATCATCGAAAACACCGACGGCAATTTATCTGGCAAACCGAGGATATCGGACAGCCAATATTCCGATCGTGGTTGAGGTGCCTCCGCCGCCTGCCCTTTTCACGTTGAAGAATCCGCTGGTGGTCGGGCTCACCACCAGCGCGGACCGATTGATTCAAGTGCGGCGTAATCGGCTACTGTCGCTGAATCAGGCCCCTGAAACCGCTTATGTTGACCAGGAAGCGGTAACTCATGAAGTCACTTTTGCCCGCCGGATGTTTGCTGATAATGGTTGGCCTGTGATTGACGTCACTCGGCGCTCGATCGAGGAGACGGCGGCTGCGATCATTGCACTGGTCAATGATCGACTGGCACCAGCATGACATTGATTCTGGCATCCCAAAGCGCGTCCCGCCGGGCCATGCTTGATGCTGCTGGTGTGGCTTACACGGCTTTGCCGGCACATGTCGATGAAGCTGGCGTCAAGACATCGCTCCTCGCTGCCCATCATTCCCCGCGCGATATTGCCGATGCTCTGGCTGAGGTGAAGGCCATCAAGATTTCCCAGGCTCATCCCGCTGCTTTGGTGTTGGGAAGTGATTCGATTGTGGCTCGCGCGGATGGCGTCTTGCTCGATAAGCCCGCCGATCGCGAAACGGCGCAGCAGCACCTAGCCTCGCTTTCAGGGGGAACGCACCACTTGATCAGCGCCGCTGTCGTTGCCGAACAGGGCCGCCCGGTTTGGCGTCATGTGGATCAGGCTCGGTTAGTGGTTCGATCCCTGTCTCCTGCTTTTATCGAGGCGTATCTTGACGACGAATGGCCCGCCATTGCTCAGTGCGTTGGCTGCTTTAGAATTGAGGGGCGTGGCGTGACGCTGTTCGATCGGATCGAAGGCAACCACTTCACGATCCTCGGCATGCCGCTGCTGCCAGTGCTTGGCTATCTTCGCCAACGCGGGACCATGGCGTCATGAAACGTCGCTACGCTGAGGTCATCGGCGATCCAATCGCGCACAGCAAATCGCCGGTTATTCACGGTTTCTGGCTGAAAGCGCTCGGGATCGATGCCGATTATCGCGCTTGCCATGTCACGCCGGAAACACTGTCCGCCTACTTTGCCGATCGGAGCGCCGATCCCGCCTGGTGCGGATGCAATGTCACCATCCCGCACAAAATCGCGGCGCTCGATCATGTCGCGGATCCCGGTGGTGTGCGTGCCAGCATCGGCGCGATCAACACCGTTGCCCGGAACGAGCAAGGTGTTGTTTTCGGCACGAATACCGATGCTGGCGGGTTCTATGCGCCAATCGCCGGTCTTGATGTTACGGGTGCGCCGATTGTCGTGATTGGCGCGGGGGGCGCGGCACGAGCAATTCTGTTTGCGTTGTCGCGCCTCGGCGTAGGCAAGGTCACGGTGCTCAACCGCAATGTGCTGAAAGCGGCTGCCTTGCTCGCATCGTTCGGGTTGAAGGGCGATGCACTGCCCTTGGGCGCACCGCTGCCGCCCGCTGCGCTGGTCGTGAACGCCAGTGCGCTGGGGATGAAGGGCCAACCGCCACTGGCGATCGATCTTGACCCGCTGCCGGACAATGCCGTTGTGTATGACATTGTCTATGCCCCGCTCGAAACGCCGCTGCTGGAGGCGGCGCGCGCGCGCGGCCTCGATACGGTCGACGGGCTCGAAATGCTGATCGGTCAGGCTGCACTTGCATTTGAGATCCTGTTCGGTGTCGAGCCCCCGCGCGACCGTGATGATGATCTACGCGCACTTCTTCTATGATCACGTTGGGACTCACCGGATCGATCGGGATGGGCAAGTCCACTGTCGCGGCGATGTTTGTCGATGAAGGCGTGCCAGTGTTTGATGCCGATGCCGCCGTTCATCAGCTTCAAGGGCCGGGCGGCGTGATCGTGCCGGCCATCGAACAAGCCTTTCCGGGCACAACCGGGCCCAAAGGTGTGGATCGTGCCGCATTGGGCGCAGCCGTGTTCGGCGATGATGCAGCGATGAAGCGGCTTGAGGCGATCGTGCATCCCGCCGTCGGGGCCGCACGTGCAGCGTTTGTGGCTGCGCACCAAGACGCGCCGATCATCGTGTTCGATGTGCCGTTGTTGTTCGAAACCGGCGGCGACAGGGGTGTTGACAAGGTGGTCGTAGTATCGGCTTCAGCCGAGGTGCAGCGCGCCCGCGTGCTCGCCAGGCCGGGCCAGAGCCCTGAACGGCTGGCGGCCATCCTGGCGCGTCAGTTGCCCGATGCCGAAAAGCAGACGCGCGCCGACTTTGTTATCGCGACCGATGTGCCGATCGATCAAACGCGGGACGCGGTTCGTGCCGTCATCGCTTGCCTGTTGGCCGGGACAGGTGGATAACAACGCGATGCGCGAGATTGTCTTTGATACCGAGACGACCGGCCTGAGTTTTTCCAATGGCGATCGGCTGGTCGAGATCGGCTGTGTCGAGTTGATCAACCGGGTTGAAACCGGGGCAACCTTTCACGCCTATTTCCACCCCGAACGCCCGATGGCGCCAGAGGCACAGGCAATTCACGGCCTCAGCGACGCATTCCTGGCCGACAAGCCGCTCTTTCCGCATTTGTGCGACGATCTGCTGGAATTTCTCGGCGATAGCCCGCTCGTTGCCCATAATGCGAGCTTCGATTTCGGCTTTCTGAACGGTGAGCTGAAGCGTATCGGTCGGCCGATCGTGTCGCTCGATCGGATGGTGGATACCATCGCCCTGGCGCGTAGCCGTCACCCCGGCGCGAAGCATTCGCTCGATGCGCTGTGCACGCGCTTCGGTATCGATCGCAGCCACCGGGTGTTGCACGGCGCGTTGCTTGATGCCCAGCTGCTGGCACAGGTCTATGTCGAACTGACCGGCGGTCGCCAGATCGGGTTGACGCTCGTCGCCGAGTCGATTGCCGAGCGGAACGAGGTCGCCGCACCGACGCCCAGCATCATTCGACCGCAACGAATCTTCGCGGTCAGCGAAGAAGACGCCAATCGGCATCGCCGGTTTATGGAAGGCGTGAACAATCCGCTCTGGGGCTCGTTGCCCCAAAGTTGATACGCATTGCCCCAATCGAGGAGGAAAGACATGGATATCCGCGTTTCTGGCCATCAGGTCGATACCGGTGAGGCATTGCGGCAGCGTGTCGAGGATCGATTGCAGGGCATTGCCGAGAAATATTTCTCACGCGCTATTTCGGCCCAGGTGACCTTTGGGCGCGGGCCGCACGATCATGGCTTCAGTTGTGATATCGTGGCGCACGTCATGCAGGGCGTGGTGCTGAAGGCACGCGGTGATGCGATGGAAGCGCCGCCTGCGTTTGATGGCGCCGCCGACAAGATCGAGAAACAGCTTCGTCGCTATATGCGCCGGTTAAAGGATCGGCATACCAGTTCAGCGGTGAACGGTTTCGATGGGCTTGCCGACAATGCCGGCTATACCCTGTTCCGCGAGGAAGACGTTGAAAGCGAAGCGCAGGATTTTCCGGCAATCGTTGCCGAAATGCGCGTTGATGTGCCCGATACGACGGTATCCGATGCCGTTATGATGCTCGATCTGCGCAACACCACCGCACTGTTGTTTCGTAACAGCGGCACGGGTGCCTATAATATGGTCTATCGACGGGGTGATGGCACGATCGGCTGGGTTGAGCCACAACGCAGCAGCTGACGCTTTCGCTGCGGGTCAATCGGCGCTATGCGGCGCCACCGCTCCCTCGTGCGCCAACAGCGACGCCGGTGCTGCGACTGGAACCATGATGACCAATTTCAGTGATCTGCTGCTACCGCAAGCTGTGCTCAACGATGTGTCGGCTGCCAACAAAAAGGCTGTTTTACAGCAACTTGCGCAAGTTGCCGCACAAGTCTACAATCTTGATGCCAAAGTGATTGCCGGGGTGTTGGCGGATCGGGAACGGCTTGGCTCAACCGGTTTCGGCGGCGCGGTGGCGATACCGCATGGCAAGCTGGCCGATATCGACCATGTCATCGGCGTGTTTATCCATCTTGCTCATCCTGTCGATTTTCAGGCGATTGATGAACTGCCGGTCGATATCATCTTCATGCTCTTGTCCCCGCTGGATGCCGGTGCGAATCATTTGAAGGCGCTGGCGCGCGTTTCCCGCCATCTGCGTGATCGCAGTTTTGTCGCGAAGTTGCGCGGTGCCGGTTCGCCCGACGCCCTGTATGCCTTGTGGACGGGAGATGAGGCGCGCGATGCCGCCTGAGGTGGCCGGGGCGGCAATTGAGGGCGCGGCTGCACATTACCGTGCGCTCGAATCGCTCTATGCGGCGGCGCCGATCAACCGGTTGTTCGATTCGCGACTGGTAATCCCCGAATCAGGGGTTGCTCGCATCACCTTTTCTCTCGATTCGCGTTACTATCACGCTGGCGGCGCGGCGCACGGCACCAGTTATTTTAAAATGCTCGATGATGCCGCCTTTTATGCGGCAAACAGTCTGGTGACTGATCGCTTCTTGCTCACCACGGCCTTCAACCTGTTGTTTACCCGCCCGATGACCGAAGGATTGGTTACCGCGGAAGGGCGCTGGATCAGTGGACAACGGCGCGTGCTGATTGCCGATGCACGGTTGATTGATGCAAACGGTGAAGAAGTTGCGCGTGGCACCGGTACCTTCATGCGCTCGCGCATTCCGCTCGCCAGCCTGCCCGGTTATCGTCCGGCATGAGCGATCGGCTGCCCAGCACGGTGCTGGTCAATGCCTTGTTACGCCGTGTTAATGATGCCGGGGGCATGGCGATGGTGCTTGCCAAGGGAGACCTTCAGGCCGGTGCTATTCTCGTCATTACTTGCCAAAAAGGCAATGATTTCAAAATATTGGAGCGTGGAATCGGTCCAACAGGCGCGGTTGGCCTCGTTGCTGTCGCGGCGGTGGCGGGCGATGATCCGGGGCAGGTGACCGCCTATTGGCACCGGCGACGCGATCGTGATCCCGACCTATGGGTGATTGAACTGGATATCCCGGAAGCGGAACGGTTCGCCGCTGAAACGATCGCCGCGGGTTGACTATATTGCGCCGCACAACGAAAGAGCGGCGCTTCGAAATACGCGTTGTGCTGTGCTGATGTGCGATATCGGTCAGTGACGCAGTCGGGGGGTATGCCCGGCGTGGTGCCAATTCAGGCGATCACGACCGCGCGCCAACCGCATATTTAGCAGTTTCAATGCAGTTTTCTCTTCGTGCCGCGATCGTCATCGCGGTTTTCTGTGCCGCCAGCCTGGCAGGCTCCGGCACCCCCGGGTTCGCGATCGAACTCGACAGGACCTTGGTGATTACAGCACCAACGTCGACTGACAGCCCCGGAATATCCAACGTCCTGGCACCGGCTTCAGTTCCTTCGGCACCCATAGTGCCCACCGCAACACCCCCTTCCGATCCAGTTATTGCGGATGATCCGCAGAACATCGATCGTGGCCTCCCGGTCGAGCGTCGGTCCTATGCAACACTGGCTGCTGCCGTTGCTGCGCAGGATCCGCCCATGACGGTGGACAGCGATCTGGCCTGCCTGGCAGGGACGATTTTTTTCGAATCAAAGGGTGAGTCGCTGCAAGGCCAGCTTGCCGTTGCCAATGTCGTGATCAATCGCACGAAATCAGGTCGTTTCCCCCGATCAATCTGTTCGGTCGTCAAGCAGCCTGGGCAATTCTCGTTCGTGCGCGGCGGCCGTATGCCAAGCATTGGCAACGGTAACGCCCAATATCGCACCGCCTTGGCGGTTGCGCAGGTTGCCATGGCTGAGCGTTGGGAAAGCCCCGTGGCGAACGCCTTGTTCTTCCATGCGCGTCACGTCTCACCCGGCTGGCGGCTTACGCGCGTGGCAGCCATCGGTGGCCACGTCTTTTACCGCTAACTGCGTATCGCCGTAACTCACGGCCTTTATTTTGTTCGTGTAATGTTCTAGGTCGGGGAAATGCTTTCTGAGCCTTTCCCCGATCGTATGCCGATCAGCCCTGTGGCGCCTGGCTGTGCTGCCGATCTCGTCCGGGGCGTCACTCGGATGCTCCTCCGCCACGATCTGATCACCATGGGCGAAGTGCCGCTTGAAGGCGGGCGCCGTGCTGATTTGATGGCAATCGATGCGCGGGGCGGCATTGTGATCGTCGAGATCAAAACATCACGGGCCGATTTGTTGGGCGATGGCAAATGGACCGATTATCTGGCGCATTGCGATCGCTATTTCTGGGCAGTGCCGACGGGCTTTGATCTGGCGCCGCTGCGTGGGGCCGCTTTTCTACCCGAACGGACAGGCATCATTGTCGCCGATCGGTATGATGCAATGATCGTGCGTGAGGCGTTTAGCGCGCCGATGCCCGCGGCGGCGCGCAAGCGCAACACGCTCGCTTTTGCCCGCCGGGCAGGTCGGCGATTGATCCAGTCGATTGATCCCGAAGCCGAAATTCTGGGATAGCGCTAACCCGCCTGCCTACAGCGTCGGCCCAGATACAGCCCGTCGCTCGCGCTTGGGGATATCGGCGAAAATTTTGGCAAGTGCCGGTGTGCGTGTATCTTCATTGGCATAGATCCGCGCCGATTTTCCTGCGAGCGAATCCGCCTGATCGGGATCGGCGCCCGCGGCGATCAGTTCGCGCACCATCACCAGATCACGTCGTTGGACGGCCTTGATCAATGGGGTCTCTCCGCTGTCATTGCCCTGGTTCACATTGGCCTTGGCGGCAACGAATACTGGAACCAGATCGGCATGGCCGTTGCTCACCGCGACCAGCAGAGGGGTGCTGCCGCGCACGTCGCGCAAATTCGGGTTGCCGCCCTTTTGCAACAGGAACCGCGTGTAGAGCACATCACCCCGCTTGGCGACGATGTGGAGCGCAGTTTCACGGCTGGAGAAATCGCGGGTATTGACGATCGCAGCGCCATTTTCGTTGACGGCCGCGACAACCTCGTTGTTTTTCTCTTCCTTCACCGCTTCCAGAAACTTCGCGCCGGGGGACTGCCCCAGCTGCGCTGCGACCGGGCTATTGATCACGCCGGTGGCCAGGCAAGCTGCTGCCACGATTGCCAGTTTCCGCATAGTTGCCGCCATGATTATATCGAATCCTTGTTCTCGGCGCGGGGCTAACACCCGCCACTTGCACGCTGTTCGATAACAGATCATGGCTTGTCGCGCCATGAACGAGAAATTGAAACGCGCGTTTGCGCTCATCACTGCGGTGGTGCTGGCGGGGTGTTCCGTCCCAGGTACGTCTGGTCAGGAAACCGCAACACCGCCGCTCGCCGGTGCCCGGATCGGGGGCCCGTTCACGCTGACCGACCAGAACGGAAAGATCGTCCGCGACACCGATTTTGCGGGTAAATACCGCATCATTTATTTTGGCTACAGCTATTGCCCTGATGTCTGCCCGATCGATGTGCAGAATATTGCACTGGCTATGCGCGCGCTCGACAAGAGCGATCCAGCGCTGTCGGCCCGCGTCGTGCCGATTTTCATCACCGTTGATCCCGCGCGCGATACCCCGGCGGCGCTGAAACAATTTGCTGGTGCCTTCTCGCCCCGGCTGATTGCGCTTACCGGCACCCAGGCGCAGATCGACGCAGTGAAAAAGCGTTTTGCGATTTATTCAGAGGCCAAGCCTAAGCGTCCCGATGGTGGCTATATCGTCGATCACAGCCGCCTTGCCTATTTGTTCGGGCCGAAGGGCGAACCGCTGGCGCTGCTCCCGCAGGATAAATCCCCTGACGAGATCGTCAACGCGATCAAGCGCTGGGCGAAGTGACCAGCCGGATGGCAGGCAAATTCTGGGAAGACACCCCGCTGCACAAACTCGATCGCGCGCAATGGGAGGCGCTGTGCGATGGCTGCGGCAAATGCTGCGTCCACAAGCTTGAGGACGAAGAGACCGGCGAATTGCTGCCAACCAATGTCTCGTGTCGGCTGCTCGATCGTGAAACCGCGCAATGCTCGAACTACAAGCACCGCCATGCCTTTGTCGCCGAATGCGTGCGGCTGACTCCTGCCAAACTAGCGCAGATCGATTGGCTGCCCAGCAGTTGCGCTTACCGGCTGCGCGAAGATGGCAAGCCGTTGCCTGATTGGCACTATCTCGTCTGCGGCGATCGGCAGGCGATTCACCGTGCCGGCATGTCGGTGCGGGGCCGGACGATTTCGGAGGATGATGCCGGTGAGCTCGAACATCATTTGATCGATCGCGAATTGTGATTGCGGGAATCGAGGTCGTTCGCCACCCGCGTGCGCGGCGCGCGCGGTTAAGCGTTGATCCGGCGACAGGCGCGGTGCGCCTGACGCTGCCGAAGCGCGCCGCGCTGGCGCCCGCGCTCCGCTGGGCAGAGGCGCATGGCGAATGGATCGCCGAACAGCGCGCCAAGCTGCCCGTGCCTCGCCCTTTTGTGCCGGGCGCGACCATCCCGATGGGCGATGGCGATGTAACAATCGTGTGGGATGAAACTGCATCGCGCCGGGTATCGCGGGTTGGCGATTGGCTCCATTGTGGCGGCCCGATCGATGGCTTGTCCCGCCGCATCACGGCCTGGCTAAAGCGCGAAGCGCTGGCCGTGCTGAGCGCCGAAACCGCCGAGTTTGCCGGGCGCGTCGGCGTAACGGTGAGCGGGGTATCGGTCGGCGATCCGAAGGCGCGCTGGGGCAGCTGCGCATCAAGCGGGATGATCCGGTATAGCTGGCGGCTGATCCTGATGCCCGATCGGGTTCGCCGCGCCACCGTGGCACATGAAGTGGCGCACCGCGTGCATATGAATCACGGGCCGGAATTTCATGCACTGGTCGATCAATTGGTTGGGGTCGATGCCGGGGCTGCGCGCGTCTGGTTGCGGCGCCACGGCGCTGCGCTTCACTGGTTGGGGCGCGATTCCTGAGAACGATCGCCGGGTGGCGTTCGCGATGCTGGCGGGTTGGTTCCTGATCGGGGACCATTGGACCGGCCAAGAACGCGGTCCATCCAGGCCTGATCGAGCTGCTGCCCTGGGCGCCGGTCCCCCTCATCAGCCGGTGGTGCATCGCCGTCAATCGGACCACCATCGGGAGTAACCATACTACCATCGGCGGGCGCCGTGCTGTCCGGGTCGACGGGATTGCCATTTTCGTCAACGAACAGGCCATTGTCGGGCTGGCCGAAATAGGATTCCTCGTCGAGCGCGGATTCATCGGGCAGGGTGACGGCGGTTTCGAACTGCTCAACGGGGCGGCGTGCCACCGCAACTTTCATGAAGGCAGCAAAAGCACGCGCGGGCGCGGTGCCGCCCTGCAGGCCGGGGACGGTGCGGGCATCGTCGCGGCCCATCCAAACGCCGGTGGTCAACCCGCTCGAAAAGCCCAGAAACCAGCCATCCTTGTTCGACGTGGTCGTGCCGGTCTTGCCCGCGACCGGTCGCCCGATCTGTGCGGCGCGGCCGGAGCCTGTGTTGACCGCCGTTTGCAAAAGATCGGTCATTTGCGCCGCCACACTGGGGGCAACCAGCACCTGCGAACGGTCAACCTCATGCGCGTAGATGGTCACGCCGTTTGCGGTCACCTTGGTGATTCCATAGGGCGTCACAGCAACGCCCTTGTTTGCGACCGACGCGAAGGCCCGTGTCATTTCGATCAGACGGACATCGGAGCTGCCGAGCACCATCGCGGGCTGCGTATTCACCGGCGTGGTGATGCCAAACCGCCGCGCCATATCGGCGATTGTCGCAAAGCCGACATCCTGGCCGAGCTTGGCGGCGACGGTATTGATCGAATAGGCAAAAGCGTTCCGCAGCGTCATCTCGCCCGAATTGCGGCCGGAACTGTTGCGCGGGCTCCAGCCGTTGATCGTCACAGGCTCGTCGACCACTTTTTCCTCGGTACGGTGCCCGGCCTCAAGCGCGGCGAGATAAACGAACAGCTTGAACGCCGATCCCGGCTGGCGCACGGCCTGGGTCGATCGGTTGTAGATTGACGCAACATAATCCTTGCCACCTACCATCGATCGCACGGCGCCATCACGATCAAGTGCGACCAATGCCCCTTGTGCGTTGCTGGGCGCAGCGGCCCGGATGGCGGCATCGGCGGCACGCTGCATCGGCAGGTCGAGCGTGGTCCACACCTCCAGCGGACGGGTTGTTTCATCGATCAGCAGCTCGAGCTGCGGCAGCGCCCAATCGGTAAAATAGCGGACGCTGTTCTGCTTGGGCTCCGGCGCCAGCTTGACCGATGACGGATCGGCAGCGGCGGCTTGCTCCGCGGTAATCGCCCCGGTTTCCTGCATCACGCCAATCACCACGCCCGCGCGCCCGATCGCTGCTTCCGCATCTGCAGTGGGGGAATAATGCGATGGCGCCTTCACCAGCCCGGCGACCACGGCGGCTTCTTCCAGGCTCAGCCGATCGGCGCCATGCCCGAAGAAACGGCGCGACGCGGCGTCGATGCCGTACGCACCGCCCCCGAAATAGACCTTGTTGAGGTACAATTCGAGGATCTGATCCTTGCTGAACTGGCGTTCGAGCGCGAGCGCGAGCACCATTTCGCGGATCTTGCGGCCAAACGTGTACCGGTTCGACAGGAAGATCGTGCGGGCGACCTGCTGGGTGATCGTCGATGCGCCCTGCAATCGCCGCCCGGTGCCGCGATTGGCGATGGCGAATTGCACGATCCGCACGAGCGCGATCGGATCAACCCCTGGGTGTGAGCGAAAGCGACGGTCTTCGACCGAGACGGTGGCATCGCGCATCACCACCGGAATCCGATCATAGGGCAGCCATTCGCCATAGCTGGGGCCAATCGACACGATCACGGTGCCGTCAGCGGCGTGGACCCGGATCGTCTGGCCGTTGGGCGAAGATTTCAGTTCGTCAAAGCTCGGCAGTTGCGCTTTGGCCACATAAACCGCGACGATCAGCGCGATCAGCCCGGCCGCGGCCAGCCCGCCCATGATCTGCAGGGCAAGCACGATCCGGCGGCGCCACAGGGGGGACAAAGCGGGAAGGGTGAAGTTTGCCATGAAGTGCAGGCGGAATACCGCTTATCTGGCACACTCACAAGCCATCTGGCCCGCAGCGTTCACCCCAAAGCCCGAACGCCTGATCGGTTCACCTGCTTTAGTCGCGCGGCTGAAAATCGAGCGACAGTGAGTTCATACAATAGCGCAGCCCGGTTGGTGCCGGGCCATCGGGAAACACATGGCCCAGATGCCCATCGCACCGCGCGCAACACGCCTCGATCCGGATCATCCCATGGCTTTCATCGCGATGTTCGGTGACATATTCGGGCGCGATCGGCTGGGTGAAGCTTGGCCAGCCCGAACCCGAATCATATTTGTCGGCGCTGTCAAACAGCTCGAGCCCGCAGCCCCCGCAGTGATAGATGCCGTCGGCCTTGTTGTCATTATAGCGACCGGTAAAGGCACGCTCGGTGCCGGCCTCGCGCAGCACATGATAGGCCTCGGGGGAGAGTTTGGCGCGCCATTCAGCGTCGGACAGGGTGATGTGATCCATGCGGTGCAATCTCTTACGCTGCGCTGCTGGCGTCAATCGGTGAATGATCGATCCGGGTCAGGCGGGCAGCAATGTCGATCAACAACGGAAAGGTGCGCGCGATCGTCACCAAGGGGCGCGCGAATGCCGGGCGTTCGGCCGCTGCGCGGATCATGCCCGCAATCGCGAGCGGTCGGGCCAGGTCGCGGGCGAGCCGGTGCTGAAAGTCCGGGGCGGCGGCCGCCCCGTCACGGGTATAGGCCTGGGCTGCCCGAATACCGCTGGCGATGGCGATTCCCATGCCCTCACCGGCCAATGACGGGATGACGGCGGCCTGATCGCCCAGCCGGAACATGCCCGGCACCCCGTGGCGCAATCGCCAGCCATAAGGAACATTGGCGACCGCATCGCTTGCCCCGGGCGCGCGATAGGCTAGCCGCTCGGCAATCCGGGGGCATTCGGCAGCGATCGATGCCAGCAATGGTTCGGGGCCACCCGCTTCGATCAGGCGTGATCGGTGGACGGCAAGGCAGAAATTGCCCGAACCATCCTCCTGCAGGTTCAGCCCGACATAGCCGCGATCGAAGAGATGCAGCTCGATCGCGCCGTCGAGCAGGCGGTGCAGGGCTGGCGATGCTGCCAACCGCACCCGGAGCCCAAGCGACGGATCCGCCTCCTGCGCCTCTGGCGGGCGCGCCGCACCGCGCAGATCGCGCTTGCCGGTCGCCAGGAAGATCGCATCCGCCGCCAGTACCGTCCCGTCCTGCAGCCGAACGCCTTGGTCAGACCAGCCCCGCGCATCGACGCCGCGCTCAACATTCGCGCCCAGCGCAATCGCTCGCGCGATCATCACGCTATCGAGCCGGTGGCGGGACACGCCACGCGCTGGCCGTGGCAACGGGGCTTGGGCCAGTTGATCGCCGACGAAGAGCCGCGCGGAGGTCAATAAATTGGGGTTCAGCGTCTCAGGGTCGATGCCAAGCGACTGCAATGAATCGAGCGACCGCCAGCTTAGAAAGCCGCCGCATAGCGCGTCACCCGTCGTTGCGGTCCGTTCGATCAGCAGGTGCGGCAGGCGTGCCTGTGCCAGCATGATTGCGGTCGCTGCCCCCGCCGGGCCACCACCGATGATCAGCGCAGGCGTTCGACGCATAGCCGAAACGGGAAATAGCGGATCACGTGCGCATCAGTCACATCGGCCTCTGCCAGCAATGCAGGCCATTCCTTGGGGCGATAGGATCGCGCGATCGACAGCGTCCCGTCATGCTTCACAATCGGGTGCCAGCGCATCAGCGTCGCCAGCACGGGGAAGCCCCAATGCGCAAAACCATGCCGCTCGAGATCGTTGACGAACCAGCCGCGTGCCGATTCGGTCTCCATGAACCGGAGAAACGCGATCAACTGGTCCCGCGTCATGTGATGCGCGACCAGGCTGCTGATCACCACGTCCCAGCCCGCCCCTGCATGATCGGCATAATCGCCCGTCAGATAGGTGATCGGCAGGCCCGCCGGGGTGTGCGCCCGCGCCGCCAACTCGCTGCGGGGGTTGAGGTCAACGCCGACCAGCTCGACGTCGATCGCACGCCGCGCCGCCCAATGGGCGATCCGGCGCAGCATATCACCATCACCATAGCCGACATCGAGCAGCTTGAGGCGTTCCGCCCCACGGGCCGCGCGGTTGAGAAAGGCTAGCGTCGGCCGGGCCGCCATCGTCACGCCATTCACCCGCGCCAGATCGGCAACCACGGCGGCGTAAGTCGCCGGATCGAGATCGTCGGCGTCCATCAGCTCCTCAGCAATGGCGCGCGTGGCGAGTTTGCTCATGGCGCGTGCCGAAAGCCAAAGCCCTCGGCCGCCAGGCCCGGCCCAAAGGCAAGCGCGACGCCATCGGTGATCTTTGGCCCATCAATCAGATTGGCGAGCGCGAACATCAACGTCGCCGATGACATATTGCCGTAGTCGGCAAGCACCTGGCGCGACGCCAGTAGTTTGGCGGGATCGATAGCGAGGGCGTTTTCCACCGCATCAAGGATCGAGCGGCCACCGGCATGGACTGCCCAGCCGTCAATCTCTGCTGGCGCCCGCCCGCCCGTTGCGGCGCGGGCAAATTCGGGGTCGGCGAGTCCAGCCGCGATTCGGCCTGGCACTTCGCCGGACAAATGCATCGCAAAGCCGCTATCGGTAACATCCCAGCGGATCAGCGCTTCGGAATCGGGCAATGTCGTCGCGAATGGCTGGCCGAGCACGAACCCGCCCGGTTTGCCCGTGACGAGCGCGGCGGCGGCCCCATCGCCAAACTGCAGCATCGCCAGCAAAGGCTCGATCGCATCGGTTTGCTGCAGATGCAGCGTCGACAGTTCGACGCACAGCACCAGTACGCGCGCTTCGGGTTCGGAACGGACGATGTGGCGTGCGGTGCGGATGGCGGCCACGGCGGCGTAACAACCCATGAAGCCGATCAGCAACCGCTCGACCGATGGCTCTAGACCAAGCTGACGCGCGATGATCTGGTCGATCCCCGGTGCGACAAAGCCGGTGCAACTCGCGACAACGAAATGGGTGATGCCCGCAATGTCGCCGCGATCGGCGAGGTCATCAATCGCAGCCCTGCCCAGCACGGGAGCAGCCTGTGCGTAACGGTCCATGCGCACCGCTGTGCCGGGCACACCGACCACATCATAAAACCCGCCCGGATCGACGGGCGATCCGCCCATGGCGGTCGGTGGCAGTACCGACCAGCGATGGTTGATCGCGGCCCTTTTGGCCATTCGGTCGAAAACCGCCCCTTGACGCTCATCGGCAATCTGCGCGCGCGCCCAGCCGATAAAGGCTTGATGAATGTCATGCCCCGGCACCGCAGTCCCAATGGCGTTCAGATAAGCGGCAGCAACCAAAGGTGAACCTTCACGCGACAGATAGGCCAAGCGGAATAGCATTGGTCTATAGCCTTAATCGCGTCATAACGCGCCACTGGCCTTTGTGCCGCATTATTCGTCTGGAATGAACGACGTGGCAGAACGATTTGAGCGACATCGCCAGCCCTGGACGCAGGACGAGATTCAGAAACTCCATTTGCTTGCCAAAAAGGGCATGCCGTTGAAATCGATTGCCAAAGCGATGACGCGCAGCGAGGAATCGGTGAAGGATCGCGCCAAGAGCGACGGCCTGTCGATCAGCAAGCTGCGTTAGCGCAGTCGCGCAAGTTCGGCTTCCAAATCGGCGACGCGCGCGCGGAGCTCGGTAACGATCGGCGCCACGTCGGCCAGCGGCAGCTTAATCGGAATATGCTGGGGGCAGTTCAGGTCCCACACGTCGATGGTGAAGACGATCGCCTGTTCGCCCTGCGCGCGGTATCCCTCAGGCATCAGTTGCGCGATGATTTGCGGATCCTGCGTCGTCTCGGCTCGCCCCCAGATCTTCACCCGGCGTTGGTTGACATAATCCATGATGAATATCTGGGCGCGGTCATTCTCCGACAGATTGCCGGTCGAGATATACTGTTTGTTGCCGCGGTAATCGGCAAAGGCGATCCGGTGCTTGTCGAGCACCCGGATAAAGCCGGGCGGTCCACCGCGATGCTGGATATAGGGCTGCCCGTCAGCGCTGGCGGTGGCGAGGTAGAAACTGTCAGCCTCGGCCAGGCGGCTGATCAAATCATCGTTGATTTCAGTGCGAAAGGCGCCGCGCGCCGCAGCGCGAGCATAATTTTCACGCGATCCTCGTGCTGACTGCACTGCCTTCACCGCGGGCGAGAAGAAAATGTCGCTGGGCGTTTCGATGGCCTTGTCCATGATTGAGCTCCCACCGGGCGCGCTAAACGTCGCCTTGTCGGGGCCGAGATAACCCCCGCGGGACCAAGGGAGAAGCCGCATCGATCGTACGAAACCATTGCGGTAATCGTAATAATGGACGGCGATTCTAGCTGATAACACTGATCGTGCGAAGATTCTCAACCGCCAGATCGATGAAACTTCGAACAGCCGCCGATGCTCGCCTTCCCTGATGGTGGAGGATATGGACGGGCAATGGCGGTTCTTCATGATCTGCCAGCACGATTTCGAGGTCGCCGGCCGACAGCGCTGGGCCGATCTGGTAGGATAGGACCCGGGTTAGTCCCCATCCGGCGCGGGCAGCGATGATCGCTGAATCAATCGTGTGGCAATGCAGGGGTGAGTCGATCTCGATGCCGGTCTTGCCCGCCTGTCCAAAGCGCCAAACCGGCAGTGTCGGCGATGATCCAAGCGAGGTTGCGATGATCCGGTGCCCGGCCAGATCGCCGGGTACGACCGGGCGGCCATGCCGTGCAAAATAGGCCGGTGATCCACAGATAACCCGGCGCACCTGGCCAACCCGGATGGCGCTATGGCTTGAATCGGGCAGGTTACCGATCCGGACGGCAACATCGATCCCTTCTTCGACGATATTGGTGACGCGATCGACAAACAGCGCCTCGGCCTTCACCCGGGGATGCCGATCGAGATAATCGAGCAGGATGGGCATTATGTAATATTGCCCGAACAAGGTCGGCGCGGTCACCACCAACGGGCCGCTCGGTACGGCATGGCGTCCTGCAGCCGTTGCTTCTGCCTCCGCCAGATCGGCCAGGATCCGGCGGCAATCGTCGAGATAATTCTGGCCGATATCGGTCAGCCTGATCGTCCGAGTCGTCCGGATAAACAACCGCGCCCCGATATGGTTTTCGAGCGCGGCAATGGCCCGCGTTACGGCAGGCGCGCTCAGGCTCAGCTGGCGTGCGGTTGCCGCAAAACCGCCAGTTTCGGCGGCTTTCACAAAGACACGCATCATATGCAGTTGGTCCATTAGCTCCGCCCAGCGAAACAATCATTTTCATCTTCAGCATATTCTACCGCACCGTGAAGGCGATACAATGCTCGGGTCCCGCTTGGACATCATCCCGGAGATCACCATGTCGCGCCCACCCGTGCCCCCGTTCACGATCGAAACCGCAGCGCTCAAGGCGCGAATGGCCGAAGACGCCTGGAACAGCCGTGATCCGGGGCGTGTCGCGCTCGCCTATAGCGAGAATAGCCGCTGGCGAACCCGGTCGGATTTTTTCACGGGTCGCGCAGCGATCATCGATTTCCTGACGCGCAAATGGGCAGCGGAGTTTGAGTATCGGCTCATCAAGGACGTCTGGGCGTTCACCGACAACCGGATTGCCGTGCGGTTTGTGTATGAATCGCATGATGCCGGTGGCCGTTGGTGGCGCAGCCATGGCAATGAACAATGGGCGTTCGATGGCGACGGGCTGATGATCCGCCGAGAGGCTTCGGTTAACGATGTTGCGATTGGCGAAGCGGACCGGTTGTTTCGATGGACGCTCGGCGCCCGGCCACAAGATCATCCCGGCCTGAGCGATCTTGGGCTCTGACCCAAGCGGTGCCGATGCCCATGATCGGGGAAAAAGTGGTGCGGCCGAGAAGACTCGAACTTCCACGGGCTTTCGCCCACAACGACCTCAACGTTGCGCGTCTACCAGTTCCGCCACGGCCGCACGTGAAACGCTGCCGACCCATTTTGACGAATGGGGCCCGGCTGCCGGTAGGCGCGAGGCCCTAGCAAAGCGAGGCGGGGCTTACAAGCGCGATATCTTGCGGGCGATCTGCCTCGGCTGAGGCTTCCGGTCCGGTGCCCGACCGCCTAGAGCAGCCGCCATGACCCATATCGATCGCCTGCCCAACGAGACGCGTCGGCTGTTGTCGCTGGCCTGGCCGGTGATCATGACCAGCCTGAACTGGACACTGCTGCACGTCACCGACGTAGCGGTGGTCGGTCTTGTCAGTACCGATCAGGTGGCGATTCTCGCCGCCAGTCGGACGCTCAGCTTCATCACGATCGTTGCCGGGCTTGGGTGTTTATCGGGCATTCTCGTCTTCGCAGCGCGTGCCGATGGCGCAGGCGATTTGCCTGCCACGGGTCGTGTGCTGCGCGAGGGCATCGCGCTGGCGCTCGCTGTGGGAAGCGTCATGGGGCTGATCCTGTATCTGTTCGCTGCCCAACTGCTCGCCGGGCTAGGGGTGGCACCCGCGCTGATCGACGATACCGTACCGGTGGTGCGCGTGCTTGCGCTTTCCTATCCCTTGGGACTGATTATCATCGCGGTGAGTTTCTTCCTTGAAGGGGTAAGCCGCCCCGGCCGCGTCACCGTTGTGAATTTTTCGATCCTGCCGTTCAACGCCGTGCTTGCCTGGGCATTGTCCGGCGGGCATCTCGGACTGCCTGCGCTGGGGGCGCTGGGTGCGGTGCTCGCGACGGCGATTGCCTATGCATTTGGTGCTGCTGGGTTGATGATCGCAGTTTGGACGCTTCCCTCGGCGGTGGCGCGCGGCGTGCGTGATTTCGGCGTGGCGGCCTGGGCGGGCATCGCCAGCGCGGTGGGTCGTTTGTTCCTGTTCGGGGTGGTGCCCGCCATCGCCTCAAGTCTGGAGCTTGCCGGGTTCGCCGTGCTGATCGCGCTATCGACCCAACTGGGCGACGCGACCGCCCATGCTTTTCAGATCGTGTTCGCCATTCACAACGTCACTTTCTCGGTAGCGATGGGGCTGGGATCGGCAGCGGGGGTTCGGGCGGGCAATGCGGTGGGGGAGGGTAATCCCGGCGCCGCCATCGCGCGGTCATTGATCGCAGTGTGGATTACTGTGGCGGTGACCGGCATTCTCGCTGCGGTTCTGATTGTCGCTGCCGGACCAATTACCAGCCTGTTTCCAGCAACGGCTGCGGTTCACGCGACCGCGCTGGCGATGCTGCCGATATGGGCACCGTTCATCCTGTTCGACAGTGCGCAGGTGGTGCTGGTCTATGCGCTACGATCGCTGGGAGATCAGGTCGTGGCAGGTGTGAACAGCATCATCGCCTATTTTGTCGTCACCGGTGGATTGGGGCTTTGGCTGGTAAACAGTGGCTGGGGCGCGTTGGGATTGGTGCTGGCCTCAGGCATCGGGATGCTCGCTGCAGCCATCCTGCACGCAGCACGATTCTATATGATCAGCCAACGGGTCCGCGCTCAAACGTAAAGTCGAGCCGTTTTGAATTAGCGGGCACATCGGTTTGCGCGCTGTTGAACTCGATCGAAGCGCCCGGCGCCAGGGTGCGCTGTTCGGGCGTGATGGTCCAGCTGAACACGATTCGGGAATTGACCGCCGTACCATCACGAAGTTCGGCGCGAATATCAGGCACGCGCTGGCGGGTGCTCGACTTGTTCATGATCCGCCCGCTCACGGCAAACAGCTCGGTACCCGTCGGCAAGTCGCGTCGATCGATCGGATATTGCTCGATAACCAGCGGATCGTCTTTCACCGCTTGGGCAAGTCCAAGCTGCGTCGCAAAGCCAGGCGCGCCCGAATAGAGGATCCCCGCCACCCCGGCGAGCATTGCGCCACCTGCGGCGACAGCGGCAATCGTCTGGCGGCGCGCAGGGTTGCGGCGCGGGCGAAATGGCGCCCGGTGGGCAAAGGGATCGAAACCACTTGAATCGGCGACGCGTTGAGGCGAGCGCGGCGCAGCTGCAACTTGTGGCGCAACCGGCGGGGCGCGATCCGCAGGCGCCGGTTCGATCCTCGGGCTTGCCGATTGCAACTCCTCTGCGCGTGTGACCAGATCGAGCGGGGGCGGCGCCTGAAACCAGCTATGCTTGCAACTGGCGCAGCGCACCGTGCGGCCGTCTGCCCCGATGGCCGCATCGGGGACCAGATACCGCGTCCGACATTCGGTGCATTCCAGTATCATGGCGCTGTATTTCGTTGTTGCCCGGCAGTGTCAGGTCTGTTTTGGGGCGCATCGCCCCTTTCCCCATCCCAAAGCGAATCTAAGCACGTTGCAGGCGCTGGTGGCAAGAGGGGACCGGCAACCGATGGGCGGCAAAGCGCGAGAAGGGCGTGTATGCTTGAGCCGCTCGCCCGGGCGTGCGATGGCTGCGACGAACGTCAACCAACGATTGAAAGCGGAAACCGCGCCGCCATGGCGAACATCGTTCAATTCGACAATGTGGGGCTACGCTATGGCACCGGGCAGGAAACCCTGTCCGATGTCAGCTTTTCCCTGTCGAGTGGCGCCTTCTATTTCCTGACTGGCGCGTCGGGCGCCGGAAAAACCTCGTTGCTCAAGCTGCTCTATCTGTCGCAGCGCCCCACGCGCGGGTCGATCCGGCTGTTCGGTGAGGATGCGGTGACGCTGCCGCGCGATCGGCTGCCGGGTTTTCGCCGCCGGATCGGGGTGGTTTTTCAGGATTTCCGGCTGCTGCCACACCTGTCTGCCTACGACAATATCGCCTTGCCACTGCGGGTTTCCGGCGTGCCGGAGGCTGACGTAGAGGCGCCTGTGCGCGAAATGCTTGCCTGGGTTGGTTTGTCCGACCGGGTCGATGCCAAAGCGCCAACCTTGTCGGGTGGCGAGCAACAGCGCGTGGCCATCGCGCGCGCAGTGATTGGTCGACCCGAAATTCTGGTCGCCGACGAGCCGACCGGCAATGTCGATCCCGACATGGCCGAACGCCTTTTGCACTTGTTTGATAGCCTGAACCGGCTCGGTACGACGGTGGTGGTCGCCACGCATGATTTCCATCTGCTCGGGCGGATTCCCAATGCTCATATGATGCGGCTCGATCAGGGGCGCCTGCTCGATCCGACCGGCTCGCTGCGCCATCCGCCGGGCGGCGCGACGTGAAGATTCGCCTCATCACCCCCGCCGCCGATCGTCGCCTGCTCGATGAAAGTCGGCGGACGCGATCGATGATCTGGATCATGGCGATCATGCTGTTCCTGACGGTGCTGGCAGCAGCATTCGGGCTTGGGACGCTGGCGGCGGCTAATGTGCTCGATCGCCAGATTGCGGGTCGCGTGACGGTTCAGATCGTCGAGGCCAATGAAGGCGCGCGTGAACGCGACGCCGCGGCTGCGCTTCGCCTGATCCGGCAGACACCTGGTGTCGCGCGCGCCGAACCGGTCGATCGCGCCCAGCTTGCCGGCTTGCTGCGCCCCTGGCTGGGCGAAGACGGTGCCGATCCCGATCTGCCGATGCCCGCGATGATCGATGTCGAGCTGCTGGCGGGCACCGACAGCGCGGTTGCGCGCCTGGCACGCGCAGTTCGCGCCGTGGTGCCGTCCGCGCGGATTGACCGGCATGAAAGCTGGATGTCGCCGGTCAGCAATTTCATGCAGCTGATGATTTGGCTTGCAGCGGGCTTAGTCGTGCTGATGGCCGGGGCAACCGCCGCCGTCGTGATTCTGGTCGGGCGCGCGGGGCTTGATACCCACCGCGAGACGATCGAGGTGCTCCACATGCTTGGCTCGACTGACATGCAGGTCGCGCGGCTATTCCAGCGGCGGATCGCGCTCGACACGCTCTATGGCGGCGCGGCGGGCACGGTGCTGGCGATGCTGACGATTGGCCTTGTCGGTAGCCAGCTTTCGGGGCTTGGCTCCGATCTGGTGAGTGGCATTGCGCTATCAGAGCGGGACTGGGTACTGCTCGCCGGGCTGCCGATCCTGTTCGCGTTGCTGGCGACGGTGGCGGCGCGCTATGCTGTGCTTGGCGCCTTGAGGCAGTTTTTGTGATCAGACGGATCATCGGCCTTATCGCCATCGCCTGGTTGCTGGGATTTGCCTGGTTCATGGCGTTTCTGCCCGGCCCGCTCGATAATCGCCGTACCGATGCCATCGTGGTGCCGACCGGGGGGGCGGGGCGCATCGATCGCGGCATCGCACTGATGCAGGCAGGTGCCGCAAAGCGAATGCTGGTGACCGGGGTGGCGCCGGGGGTGCGCCCTGTGGACCTGGCGATCGAGTACCGTACTTCCCCCAAGCTTTTCGCCTGTTGTATCGATCTGGGGCGCGAGGCAGTCGATACCCGTTCCAATGCTGAGGAAACGCGAGATTGGGTGCGCCGCCACGGGTATAAATCGGTCCGGCTAGTGACGGCGGACTGGCATTTGCGCCGCGCCCGGCTGGAACTCACTTATGCGCTCGGCCCCGATGTTCGGGTTGAGGGGGACGGTGTGGCCGGTGCCCCGCGTTTCCTGCTGCTGCTCGCCGAATATGACAAGTATCTTGTCCGGCGCGTGGCGCTGTGGCTGGGAATCGGCGGATGATTAACCGCCTGCGGACGTGGTTGTTTGTTCTCGTTTTCTATGGTGGATCGGTACCGATTGTGCTGGCGACGCCAATCACCTCGCTGTTCGGGCAGCGGGCTTTCATTGCCAATGTCTATCTCTGGTCGCGCTTTCACCGGTTTGCAGCGCGTGTAACGCTGGGCATTACCACGCGCTATGAAGGAAAGATCGCCACCGAGCCTACCTTCTACGCCGTCAAGCATCATGCGATGTTTGAGACACTCGATCTGTGTATGACGCTGGGTAACCCCGTGTTCGTCATCAAGCGCGAACTCGCCTCGATCCCCGTATGGGGCTGGGCGGTGCAGCGTTACGGGGCGATCGTTGTTGACCGCGATAGCAACGCCGCGGCGCTGCGCCAGATGATGCGTGAGGCAAGGCAAGCGCTCGCGCAGGGACGATCAGTGGTGATCTTCCCCGAAGGCACCCGCGTCGCGCAGGGCGAGACCCCGCCGCTCAAATCGGGCTTTGCCGGGCTGTACCGGGTGCTTGGCTTGCCCGTCGTGCCGATCGCGATCAATTCAGGCGCGGTTTGGCCGAAAAAGGGGCCCAAGCGCCCCGGTGTCGTGACCTTCCTGTTCGGCGAACGAATCCCGCCCAAATTGCCGCGGGAAGAGATCGAGGCGCGGGTGCATGCGGCGATCAATGTGCTCGAATAAGCTATTCGTGCGATCGCCCGAAATCGGGGGCGGCATCATCCTGCCCTTGTTCGATAATGCTGCGGCGGACCGCGCGGGTGCGGGTGAACAGATCAAACAGCTCGTCCCCCTTGCCCCAGCGGATCGCACGCTGCAGCGATGACAGATCCTCCGAAAAGCGTTGAAGCATGTCGAGCACGGCTTCGCGGTTCGACAGGAACACATCGCGCCACATCGTCGGGTCCGATGCGGCGATCCGGGTGAAATCGCGAAACCCGCCGGCCGAATATTTGATCACTTCGGATTGCGTCACTTCCTCCAGATCGGATGCCGTGCCGACGATCGTATAGGCGATCAGATGGGGCAGATGGCTTGTCACCGCGAGCACCCGGTCGTGATGGTCGGGGGCCATCAGGTCGACCTCTGCCCCCAGCTTGCGCCAGAAATCGCTGACCCGCTCGGTCGCTGTCTCGGGCATGCCCTCGATCGGGGTCACAATGCACCAGCGACCCTGGAACAGCGTGGCAAACCCAGCCTCCGGCCCGGAACGCTCGGTGCCCGCCACCGGATGCGCAGGGACGATCGTTGCGCCCGGGAGCGCCTCGACCAGGACGCGCGCCACCTCTTCCTTGCAGCTGCCAACATCGCTGACGATCGCTTCGGCGGGCAGATCATCACGTAGAGCAGCGGCAGCGGCCGCCATCGCGCCCACCGGTACGCATAAAATCACCAGATCGGCATCGATCACCGCGGCGCCGGCCGTATCGGCGATGTCATCGCAGAGTTGAAGCCGAATAGCGGTGTCACGCACATCGGCGTCGGCATCATGCCCGGTCAGACGCACGGTCGGCATGTTGGCGCGGATCGCATGGGCGATCGACGAACCGATCAGCCCCAGCCCGATAATGGTGACCCGGGCGAAAGGCAGCATCAGCGCTGATGCTCAACAATATCGCGCAAGGCCTTGGCCAGCCCGCGAGTCTCTTCCTCGGTGCCGATCGTCATCCGCAGCCCGTGCGGCAGGCCCTGGCCCGGCAACCAGCGGACGATATAGCCGCGTTCCATTAGGTCCTTATACGCTGCTTCAGCGGTCACAGCGCCTTCGAACAGCACCAGCAGGAAATTGGCCTTGGATGGCACTGCGCGCAGGCCGTGATTGCCCATCGAAGCGATCTCGCCCGCCAGCCATGCCCGCCAATGGGCATTATGCGCGCGGGTCGAGGTGACGAAATCCTGATCGCCAAGCGCCGCCACTGCCGCCAATTGCCCGGCGGTCGTGACGTTGAAGGGCAGGCGAATGCGGTGCATCGCCTCGATCAGCGGTGCTGCACCATAGCCCCAGCCAATCCGTTCGGCGGCCAGCCCATATATCTTGGAGAAGGTCCGCGTGATCAGCACATTGGGCTCGGTCATCGCTAGCGCCAGCCCGGCATCGTCATCCTCGGGCTCGATATACTCTGCATAGGCTTGGTCGATCACAAGCAGCACGTGCTTTGGTAAAGCCGCATGCAGCCGGGCGATTTCTGCGCGGGGCGTGAAAGTGCCTGTGGGGTTGTTCGGGTTGGCGAGGAAGATGATCCGGGTGCGATCGGTAACGCATGCCAGAATCGCGTCGACATCGGTCGCATAATCGGTGTCGGGGGCGATCACTGGGGTCGCCCCAACGCGCCGCGCCGCGATTTCGTAAACGGCAAAACCGTAATGGACGAAGATTACCTCATCACCCGGCCCGGCAAAGGCACCGGCGGCCAGATGGAGCACATCGTCGGACCCAGTGCCGTAGATGACGCGCAGCGGATCGAGCCCGTACGTCTCCGCCACAGCCTCACGCAAAATCGTCGCGCCGGGATCGGGATAGCGATCAAGCGAGGCATGCGCGGCGTTGAACGCGGCGCGCGCAGCGGGTGACGTACCGAGGGGGTTCTCGTTGGCGGAAAGCTTGACGAGCTTGCGCCCGTCATCAGCGGTCGATCGGCCGGGGACATAGGGCGCGATGGCCATGACCCAATCTTTGGGGACAGGTGCAGTCATTCCCGGCGCATAGCCCCCGGCACCCGACATTGACAAGGCGAACACCCCGGCCCTAGCGCCCGATCATGGAGCATGACGCGCGTTACGGGCTCAGCCGGTCGATCACTCTGCCCGGCCCCTTGCGGCTCGACGGGGGTAATCTGCTGTCCCCGGTCGACATCGCCTATGAAACCTATGGCACGCTGGACGCGGATGGCGGCAACGCGGTCCTCATCTGTCACGCGCTGACGGGCGATCAGCATGTCGCCAGCGACCACCCGATCACCGGCAAGCCCGGCTGGTGGACGCGGATGGTGGGTGAAGGCAAGCCGATTGATCCGGCGCGGCACTTCGTCATCTGCGCCAATGTGCTCGGCAGTTGTATGGGGTCGTCCGGCCCCGCGAGCATCAACCCCGCGACCGGCAGGCCCTGGGGCATGACGTTTCCGGTCATCACGATCCGCGACATGGTGCGCGCGCAGGCGATGCTACTCGATCATCTCGGCGTGGGGGTGCTGCGCGCGGTCGTCGGTGGGTCGATGGGGGGCATGCAGGCGCTCAGCTGGCCGGCCACTTTCCCGGAGCGGGTCCGCGCTGCAGTGGTGATCGCCTCCACCGCGCGCCATACCGCGCAAAATATCGCCTTTCACGAGGTCGGCCGCCAGGCGGTGATGGCCGATCCGCGATGGCACGGCGGTGATTACTATGCCAGCTGCGAGCCACCAACGGCGGGGCTGGCGGTAGCGCGGATGGCGGCGCACATCACCTATCTGTCGGAAGCTGGGCTGACTGAGAAATTCGGGCGGCGTCTGCAGGCACGGGAAGCGAAGAGCTTTGGGTTCGACGCCGATTTTCAGGTCGAAAGCTATTTGCGGCACCAGGGGATCAGCTTTGTCGATCGGTTCGATGCGAACAGTTATCTCTACATCACCCGCGCCATGGATTATTTCGATCTCGCCGAGGAACATGGCGGCATGCTCGCCAATGCCTTTCGGGACACTGCGGCGCGGTTCTGCCTCGTCAGCTTCGATACCGACTGGCTCTATCCGACCGCGGAATCGCGCAGCATTGTCCATGCGCTCAATGCCAGCGGCGCGGCGGCAAGCTTTGTCGAGCTATCGAGTCCCTATGGCCATGACGCTTTCCTGCTCGAATCACCGGAGTTGAACCGGGTGGTCGACGGCTTTCTGCGGTCGGTGGCATGACCTTGCGACCCGATCTCGCGATCATCGCTGCCAATGTCGCACCCGGTGCGCGTGTGCTTGACGTTGGCTGCGGCGACGGCGCGCTGATGGCGGCACTGCGCGACGATCGGCGGGTGGATGCGCGCGGGCTGGAGATTGATGCCGACAATGTCGCCGCCGCCGTCGCGCGCGGCCTATCCGTGGTGCAGGGCGATGCTGATCGCGATCTGGCGGATTATCCCGATGCCAGTTTCGATTATGCGATCCTCAGCCAGACGCTGCAGACCGCGCGCGCGCCCGATATGGTTCTTGATCATTTGCTCCGGATCGGGCGGCAGGCGTTCGTGTCCTTCCCCAATTTCGCCCATTGGCGGGTGCGCGCGTCGCTACTGTGGGGCGGGCGGATGCCGGTGACGCGGCTGTTGCCCGAACGCTGGTACGATACGCCCAATATCCACCACGTGACCGTCGATGATTTCCGCGCCTTTGTGAAGGAACGCGGGGTTACCGTGGAGGGCGCTTGGTTCCTGTCGGACGGCAAGCGCACGACATCAGCGGCGGCAAATCTCCTCGCCGAACATGCCGTGTTCCTGCTTCGGCGATAGTCCGTCAGAACGGAACGTCGTCATCGAGATCGTCGGGGAAGCCACCACCGCTGTTGCCGCCGCCAAAGCCGCCGCCGCCACGATTGCCACCGCCGCGCGCGGGGGCTGAACCGCTGCCGCCGAAATCATCGCGACCGCCGTCCCAGTCGCCACCGCCACCGCCACCCATGCCGCCGCCCGAACCGCCACCAGCACCCGGCGCGCCATCGAGCATTGTCAGTACGCTGTTGAAGCCCTGCAGGACGATCTCGGTCGAATAACGATCATTGCCGCTGGCGTCCTGCCATTTGCGGGTCTTCAGTGCGCCCTCGATATAGACCTTCGATCCTTTGCGCAGATAACGCTCGGCCACATTGGCCAGCCCTTCGTTGAAGATCGCCACCGAATGCCATTCGGTCGCTTCCTTGCGCTCACCGGTGTTCTTGTCTTTCCAGCTGTCCGACGTGGCGATGCGCAGGTTCACCACCTTGCCGCCATTCTGGAAGGTCTTGCTTTCGGGATCACGACCCAGATTGCCGACGATGATCACCTTGTTGACGCTGCCCGCCATATTCTTCTTCCTACAAACCGAGTGCGATTGCTGACCAATATGTAGCTCCGGCAGCGACATATGCCAGCACGAACAAATAGCCGACCATGAAGGCGGGCCATTTCCAGCTGTTGGTCTCGCGCCGGGTAACGGCAATCGTCGAAATGCACTGCGGCGCAAACACGAACCACATCAGGAAGGCGAGTGCCGTCGGCAGGCTCCAATGTGTGCGCAAGTTGGCAGCCAGCGCCTTTTGTCCGCTCTCCCCGTCCGGATTGTCGATCGCATAAACCGTCGCCAATGCCGCCACCGCTACCTCGCGTGCCGCCATCGCCGGGATCAGCGCAAGCGCAATGTCGCGATCGAACCCGATCGGTTTCAGCACCACCGCCAGCCCATTGGCGACACGCCCAGCGACCGAATAGTTTACCGGCGAAACCGGGCTGCCCTCAGGCGGTTTGGGAAAACTCAGCAACAGCCATAAAGCGATCGTGGAATAGAGAATGATCGTGCCCGCGCGTCGCAGGAAAATCTCCACGCGGCCCCACAGCCCCTGCGCCACATCGCGTGCACGAGGCAGCTGGTACTTCGGCATTTCCATCATGAAACCCGATGAAGCCCCTTTGGTCACCGTCTTGCGCAGCACCAGCGCGGCGATAAATGCGCCGACCACCCCCATCACATACAGGCCGAACATCACCACCCCCTGCAGCCCGATGAAAGGCAGCACCGGGGTGTTGGGGATCAGCGCGGCGATAATCAGCGTGTAGACCGGCAGGCGCGCCGAACAGGTCATCAGCGGCGCAATCAGGATCGTCGTCAGCCGGTCCTTCTCATCCTCGATCGTGCGGGTCGCCATGATGCCAGGCACGGCGCAGGCAAAGCTCGACAGCAACGGAATAAAGGCGCGACCCGACAGGCCGACGCTCGCCATCACCCGGTCCATCAAGAAGGCGGCGCGCACCATATAGCCGCTGGCCTCGAGCAGCAGGATGAAGAAAAACAGAATCATGATCTGCGGTAGAAACACGATTACCGCGCCTACGCCTGCGATCACGCCGTCGACGATCAGCGATGGGAAGAAACCCTCGCCAAACCGGGCGGTAATCGCATCGCCGATTGCGCTGAACCCGCGATCGATCAGGTCGGCAGGCACCGTGGCCCAGCTGAACACCGCCTGGAACATCAGGAACAATATCGTCGCGAGCAACATCATCCCCCACACCGGGTGCAGTGCGATCTCGTCGAGCATATGCGTCCAGCGGCGGGTGGGGGTTTCGGAAATCGTCGCCGCCATCGCAATCGTTCGGGCGCGGCGCTGCAACGTGACGATATCTTCCTGCACGCTCCCGTCGCTTGCCCGCAGCCGTGTGACGGCGCCGGTGCCGATCATGTCGCTCACTTGCGCCTTCAGCACATCGAGCCCGCGCTTGCGCACAGCAACCGTCGGCACCACGGGTACACCAAGCTCAGCAGATAGCCGTTCCGGATCGAGCACCAGCCCGTCGCGCTCGGCGAGATCGACCATATTGAGCGCCACCACCACCGGCAGGCCAAGCGCGATCAGCTGCAGCGTGAAGCGGAGGTGATTGTCGAGATTGGCGGCATCCACCACCACGATCAGCGCATCGGGCAGTCGTTCGCCCGCTTGCGTGCCGGTCAACACGTCACGCGTGACCCGCTCGTCGGGGCTGCCCGGATCGAGGCTATAGGCACCGGGCAGGTCGACCAGCTCGACCGGACGGCCATCGGGTAGCGCAAGCCGCCCCGAATGCCGCTCCACCGTAACGCCCGGATAATTGCCCACTTTCTGCCGCGCGCCGGTCAGCGCGTTGAATAGCGCGCTTTTGCCGGCATTGGGATTGCCGACCAGCGCCACCAGCGGGATTGTGGTCATGTCCGCGAGGTCACTTCCGTCGGATCATTCTGCCGGGGAAAGCGGCCGGACGTGGATCGTTCCCGCCACCACCCGGCGCAGTGCCACCGTCATCCGACCAATCCGACAGGCGATCGGCCCGCCGCCCAATGTGGCGCGGTGGAGCACTTCCACGCCGACGCCCTCGTCGAAACCCAGCTCGCGCAGGCGACGTGCCTCGGGTTCGGCCAGCCGCGACCAATCAATCGCCGCGACGGTCGCCGATTGGCGAGTCGGCAGTTTCTCAAGGGTCAGCTTATCGGTCACGCCCTCGCGGATACGCCCATTGCGATTGATTATCAATAACCGGTGTGGTGATCAGACGACCGGGTAGCGAAGCCGCCCGATAAAGCGCGACAGGCTCGGGAAATTCTCGGTCCGTGCGACAAAACCGGCCTTGGCCTTCTCGAACCGCATAATCCCTTCGATCCGGCGGGCCAGGAAAGCGCGGGTATCGGCCCAATCCTCGCTCTCGTCATTGATGAAAACGGTGACGGTGGAAGCATAGACCGCCGCCAGAATCGTTCGCTTGGTGTAGTGGTTGTAATCGGTTGCGGTATCGCCAGCCTGACGCCAAATCAGATCGACCGTCCGCCAGCCGAGCCGGGCCGCTCGGGCGATATTTTGTGGCATCGCCAGCACGGCAAGCGCTCGGCGCAGCGCTTCGCGATTATCGGCCACCGCTGTCAGTCTTGCCTCCACCAGGGCGGTAATCTTGGCGCGCACCTTCATCCGCTCAAGCGCAACCGCAGGCACGGCGATCATCATAGCATCGTCGACATGCGCGAACCACGCATCAATCATCGCAACGGCGCCGTCGGCAAAGGCCAGTCGGGCGATATCCTGATCGACCCCGGCCTGCTCGGCCGCTAGCATCAGCGCTTCGTTGGTCCAGCCATCAAACGCCGCATTATCGGCAATCAGCGGGGCAAGCGCCGCGCGGATCTCGTCAAGCGTCGGATCGGTGGGAAGGGCAACGGGCATGATCAATCTCCTGAGCGGCACTATCGGGAATGGGACAGCTCGACACGAACCCCCACTCATGCCGCTCGTGTCGAGCAACGTCGAGACACCCGGCGTAGCGCTGGTTGCATGTTTCTCGACTTCGCTCGAAACGAACGGGTGAAACGATATAAGCAGACCTTAGCGATCGTCCCGTGCCGCGCCAAGCGGTGCCGGTCGACGCACCAGCACCAGCGCGATCGCCACCAGCACGCCGCCGATCAGATCGGCGAGCCCCAATTGTTCGCGAAACACCACCCAGCCCGTGATCGCGGCCACGATCGGTTGGATCAGCAGGCCGATGCCGATGACCAGCGGGCTCAGCTTGCCCAGCGCATAGATCATCATCCCCTGGCCCACCACCTGGCTCGCCAGCGCCAGTCCCACCAGCGGGGCCCAATGATCGGGGATGATCCGTTCACCGAGCAATATCGCCATCACTAACAGGGGCAGAATGCTCGCGACGGTCGATACCGCCAGCGCGGGCACGGACGCCATCGTTTCCCGCGCGCGTGCCATCAGGATGAAATAGCCGGTATAGAGAATGCCCGCGAGCAGGCAAAGCAAGTCGCCGACCAGATGGGCCGGGCTCAGTTCATAGGATCGCCCCATCAACAGTCCGCCGCCAATCGTTGCGAGCAGCAAGGCGATCCCTTGCACCCGACTGGGCAGCGCGCGCGCGATCAGGAAACCGTATATGGGATAGAATAAGGTCGCTGAATTGCCGAAAAGCGTCGCATTGGCGAGTGTGGTGCCGAGAATACCGAGGTGCCAGCTCGCCAGATCGGCGGCAAAGAATATCCCGGCAAAGGCAACGAATGCCCAGATCGACCTGCCGATATGCTGTGGCCGCCAACCACTGCCCAGCGCGATCGCGATCAGCAGCGGGGCGGCGAGGGTGATCCGCCAGAATGCCGATGCGACCGGTCCCGTATCAGCGATCCGCACGAACAAGGGGCCAAAGGCGAGCGCGACATTGGCGATCACCAGCGCAGCCAGCGCGGTGGCCGGGGGGGCAGAAGGGGCGGGAATCGTCGAAGCGGCCATGATGGTTGGTTTCTGCAGGCCTATATTTTCTTGGGATCGTTTCAGGTGCATCGCCGCGCATAGCGCCCTATGTTCGGCGCGTCGCCTCGCAAAACGGGGTGTTTGACCAAGGAAGCCAATTCATGCCGAGCCTGTTCGATCCCATCCAACTCGGCGCGATCGCCGCGCCCAACCGCATCCTGATGGCCCCGCTCACCCGCGGTCGGGCTAGCAAGGCGCATGTGCCGCAGCCGATCATGGGGGAATATTACGCGCAGCGTGCGAGCGCAGGCCTGATCATTTCGGAAGCCACCGGAATCAGCCGCCAAGGGCTTGGCTGGCCGTTCGCGCCAGGCTTGTGGACCGACGAGCAGACCGAGGCCTGGAAGCCCGTGGTGGCGGCTACCCATGCAGCCGGCGGGCGGATCATCGCCCAGCTCTGGCATATGGGGCGGCAGCTGCATTCGTCCGTGACAGGGGAACAACCTGTGTCGTCATCGGCGACCGATCGATGAGATTCCGGGCCTGCTGGAAGATTATGCCCGTGCGACGCGCAATGCGATCGCTGCAGGATTTGACGGCGTGCAGATTCACGCGGCCAATGGCTATCTGATTGATCAGTTTCTGCGCAACGGCGCGAACCATCGCGATGACATTTACGGCGGCTCGATCGAAAACCGCACCCGCCTGCTGCGCGAAGTGACCGAGCGGGTTGCGTCGGTCGCAGGCGCGGATCGTACCTCGGTACGGCTTTCGCCCAATGGCGAATCGCAAGGCGTGGATGACAGCGATCCGCAGCCATTGTTCACCACCGCCGCGAAGATCCTGAGCGATATCGGCATCGGCTTCCTAGAACTGCGCGAACCCGGTCCCGATGGCACTTTTGGTCGCACCGATGTGCCCCGCCTGTCGCCTGCCATTCGGGAGGTGTTTGCCGGACCGCTGGTGGTCAATTCGGATTATGTCACCGCAGAGGCTGCCCAGGCGGTGATCGGTTCGGGCGTGGCCGATGCCGTCAGCTTCGGCCGGAGCTTTCTGGCTAATCCCGATCTGCCGGAACGCCTGCGCACTGGTGCACCGCTCAACGCGAATGATTTCCGCACCTGGTACAGCCAGGGACCGGAAGGCTATATCGATTACCCGGCGCTGGAAACGGCAGCGGCTGAATAAAGCTTGTTCGCGCAGAGGCGCAGAGAACGCAGAGAAGAAGGGCGGTTCGCGCACGGCGCAGCCGCCCTTTTCATGGTGAAAGGCTATGAGCGCTCTGCGCGGTCTTTGAACGACGCCTCTGCGTCCTCTGCACCGCTGCGCGAACCTATATCGGCACGAACTTCAGTGGCAGACCGTCCTTGGGGCGGGGGATTGGCCAGGGCTGCCACTCGGCGCCAGCGCCCTCGGCAAGCTCGATCCGGTAGCGACGCAGCAGCTGCACCAACAGGATGCGGATCTGCATTGTCGCGAAGTGCAGCCCCAGGCACATATGCGCGCCGCCGCCGAACGGCACCCAGGCATATTTGTGCCGACCGCGCACCTGATCAGGCGCAAAGCGCATCGGATCGAATTTTTCGGGCTCGGGCCAGATTTCCGGCATCATATGCGTGTAAGCGACCGCGATATTGCAATTGGCGCCCGCCGGAATCTGGTAACCGCCAAATTCGAACGGTTTCAACGCGCGGCGAGGGAGGGACGGCACCGGCGGAATCAGCCGCAACGCTTCCTTGAACGCAAAATCGGTCAGTTCGAGCTTGTCGAGCTGGCCATAGGCAAGCCCCTCATCATCGTTCAGTCCCAGATCGGCGATTTCTGCGCGCAGCTTTTCCTGCCATTCGGGATTGCGGCCAAGCAGCATCACCAGGCTCGTCGCTGATGACGTGATCGTGTCATGCGCGGCCATCATCAGGAAGTTCATGTGATCGGCGATCGCCATGTCAGACAGTGGCTGGCCGTCGTCATCGGTCGCGCGGCAGAATTGCGAGAAGAAATCCTGGCCGTCCCCGGCGCGACGCTTGGGAATTTCGCGCAGGAAGAAATCGACCAGATATTTGCGCGCCTTCACTCCCTTCGCCATCATGGTGCCGGGCAGCGGAATGCGAACGGGCGTCACGCTCGCCTGCACTTCGTCAACAAAGGCCTGGTTGATCTTGGTCGCTTCGGGGCCGAGCTCCATCCCCAAAAAGCTCTCGCTTGATCGCATCATAGAAGTTGATCGGCTTGTTGCCCCATGTGCTCACAGTCCGGGCGATTCCGCTGTTCAGCACCTCGGCATAATGGCGCATCGGCTCGGGCTTGAACGCGACGGCCATCACCCGGCGATCGGCGCGGTGCTTCTCGAAGTCCATCAGCATCAGCCCGCGCGGAAACAGCAGGTTGAGCAGCGGCCCCCAGCCCTGTTCTGATGAAAACACCTTGTCACGATCGAACAACAGCAGCTCGTTGGCATCGGGGCCGACCATGTTGACCTGCGGCCCACCAAAGGCATTGTTGCGGAACACCGGGCCATAGGTGCTGATCATCCGCCGCCCGAACCCCACCGGATCGGCGAGCATGCGAAACGTGTTGCCCACCAGGGGCAGGCCGTCCTCGCCCGGAATATCGCGAATGGCGCTTTGCGGGATCTTGGGCAGCCAATGGGGATTGGCCTTGAAGGTGTGAGCGAGCGCCATGGGAGTCTCCGGCTGCATTACTTACATCAGTATAAGTAAGCTCGAGCCAAAAGACTAGCGGCTTGCCCGTCAGGCGCTGTTAAGTGCTGCCCGATCGAGCCAGGCGGTGATGGCGCTGCGGATCTGTTCGCGCACCCGCCGTTGAAGCAGAACGACCAGCGGCAACAGCAATACCGGGGAGACAAAGGCGAGGACGACCAGCGCAAAGGCGGCAACGGCGCCGCCGATCTTGACGCCGTTGATCGCTGATGCGCTGCCGGGATCAAGAATGATCGTGCGCGGTCCCCGGGCATCGAACAGGCGGTGCGTGGTAAAGGATGTGCGCCCGTCAAATGCGATCTTCTGTAGCTTGGCTGGCGGCGTTGGGGCGCTGATTTGCCGATCCGGGCGCGTGATCGGAGATTGTTCGATCGCGGTCGGCTGCACTATCGCCCAATTGTCGATCACCACCAGCCGCCGGTTGCGTTCGACGATGCGATAGCGCGGCGGGGGCATCTGGCCGGGCATGGCTTCAGCCGAAGCGCGCCTTCAGCGCCATCATCGCGAGCGCAGCCTTGGCGGCCTCGCCGCCCTTGTCCTTGTCAGCAGGGTGCGCGCGGGCGAGCGCCTGGGCTTCGTTCTCGACGGTCAAAATGCCGTTGCCGATGCAGAGCCCGTCCATGCTGAGCGCCATCAACCCGCGCGCACTTTCGCCCGCGACGATTTCGAAATGATAGGTCTCGCCGCGGATCACGACGCCCAGGGCGACAAAGCCGTCATAGGCGCCGGTTTCGGCCGCAAACGCGATCGCGCTGGGTACTTCGAGTGCGCCGGGCACGGTAATCGTCTCATGCGCATGCCCCGCCGCCTCGATCGCGGCACGGGCGCCATCGATCAGCATGTCGTTCAGATGATCGTAGAAACGCGCTTCGACGATGAGAAATTTTGCCATGCTGTCCTCAAAATCAACCGTCATGCTGAACTTGTTTCAGCATCCATCGTGCCTCAGGTGCGGTTTTGCCGTCGGCGCAGTGGACCCTGAAACAAGTTCAGGGTGACGGCAACTGACGTCATTCACCGAACGTCATTCCCCCCCTGTCCCCGGGATCGGCCGTTCGCCGACAATGCTCAGCCCATAGCCGTCGAGCCCCACCAACGTGTGATGCGTGTTGGTCAGCAGCACCATGTCCTGCACCCCCAGTTCTGCCAATATCTGCGCACCGACGCCGTAATCGCGCAGCTCCTCGATTTCCGGCGCGCCCGCGCCCTTGCCTTCGCCGCGCAGCTTGATGAAGCGCGACACGCTGTCCTTCATCGGCCGGTTGATCACCACGATCACCCCTGATCCCTCCTCGGCAATCAGCTCCATTGATCGCGACAGCAGCCCCGATCGTTCGGAGACTTCGCCGAACATGTCGACAAACCAGGATGCCGTGTGCATCCGAACCAGTGTTGGCTTTTCCGGGTCGATCCTTCCCTTCACCAGCGCGATCGTTTCGTCGCCGCTGGCCTTGTTGTAAAAGGTCATCGCCTTCCATTCGCCGCCCCAGCGGCTTTGGAACGGCATTTCGGCGCGCTTTTCGACGAGATGGTCATGCTTGCGGCGATAAGCGATCAGATCGCGGATCGTGCCCATCTTCAGATTGTGCAGCCGCGCGAACGAGATCAGATCGTCCATCCGCGCCATCGTGCCGTCATCCTTCATGATCTCGCAGATCACGCCCGACGGGTTGAGCCCGGCCAGCCGCGCGACATCGACTGCCGCCTCGGTATGCCCGGCGCGGACCAGC
>NCEE01000012.1 GCA_002280555.1 Sphingomonas sp. 32-62-10 | reverse complement strand
CCCATATCGATCCGCGTTACCCGATGGCCGAGCGATTCAAGCGCATCGGCGACATTCGCACCCGTGACGAGCGAGACCTCGCGTTCGGCGGACCAGCCACCCATCAGCACGGCGATGTGGAGGGGAGTTACCATTTGTTTGCACTCACCAACCAACCGTCATTCCCGCGAAAGCGGGAACCGATGGAAACACCACTTCCATTGCTCGTGCTGCACCCAACGGATCCCCGCTTGCGCGGGGATGACGGGATAAGCAGCGACATCATGCTACTTCCCCCACCCGCTGAATTTCCCACTCCAAAGTTACCCCTGAATGCGCTTTCACCCGCGTCCTCACTTCTTCGCCCAGCGCCTCGATTTCGGCGCTGGTTGCCGAGCCGAGGTTGAGCAGGAAATTACAATGCTTCTCGCTGACCTGCGCGTCGCCGATCGTCAGGCCACGGCAGCCCGCCGCGTCGACGAGCGCCCATGCCTTATGCCCGTCCGGGTTCTTGAAGGTCGAACCGCCCGTCTTGGAGCGCAGCGGCTGCGATTCCTCACGCGCGGCGGCGATGCGGTCCATCTCGGCCTGGATCGCAACCGGATCGCCGGGGGTGCCGTGAAACACCGCCTCGACCACGATCGCGCCTTCAGGCAACGTCGAGTGACGATAGGTATAGCCCAATGCGTCGACGGGCAGCGACTGCACCGTCCCGTCGCGCAAGACGATCGTGCAGTTGATGAGCACGTCCTTCGTCTCGCGGCCATAAGCGCCGCCGTTCATGCGCACGAACCCGCCCACCGTGCCAGGGATCGAGCGCAGAAATTCGAGACCCGCAATGCCCGCATCACGCGCGGTGGACGACACGAGAATGCCCGACGTGCCGCCGCCGCAGGTCAATGAGGTTCCTTCGGCCCGTGCAAAGCTGAACGCCTTGCCCAATCGCACGACAACGCCCCGCCAGCCGCCATCGCGCACGATCAGGTTCGATCCGAGGCCCAGCGCCATCACTGGCACGGCGGGATCGAGATCGGCGAGAAAGTCGCTCAGATCCTGCACGTCCTTCGGCTCGAACAGCCAATCCGCCGATCCGCCCGACTTGAACCAGACGAGCGGTGCCAGCGGGGCGTTGGGGGTGAGCTTACCGCGCACCTCCTGGTGCTCCCGCGAAGGCGGGTGCGGGGTCGAATCGTCCCCCGGACGATTCGACCCCGCGCCCGCCTTCGCGGGGACACAAGGCGCGACTTTACTCACGCCCGCACCGCCACGATCGCATCGGCGAGCCCAGCCGCCCATTTCGTAATGTCACCTGCGCCCAGGCAGATCACCATGTCGCCCGGCTGGATCGTCTCGGCCAACACCTCGGCCAGCGCGCTCGCATCGGCCACCGTCGCTGCACTCCGGTGCCCGCGCGTTTTCAGCCCGGCCACCAGCGCCTCGGCATCGACACCTTCGATCGGCGCTTCACCGGCCGCATAGACGGGCGACACCAGCACCATATCGGCATCGTTGAACGCCTGCTGGAACTCCTCCATCAGACTGTCGAGCCGGGTGTAGCGATGCGGCTGCACCACCGCGATCACCCGGTTGGTCGCCCCCTCGCGCGCGGCCGACAACACCGCCCGGATTTCGACCGGGTGGTGGCCATAATCGTCAATGATCGTCACCGACCCGCCTTCGAGCGGCACTTCGCCGACCTTGGTGAAGCGCCGCTTCACCCCGCCGAACTTGGCGAAACCTTGCTGGATCGTCGCATCGGGAATGCCCAGTTCCAGCGCCACGCCAATCGCGGCAAGCGCGTTCTGGACATTGTGGCGGCCGGGCATAGGCATCTCGATCCCTTCGATCGAGCGCTGGCTGCCGTCGCGGCTGCGCACGATCGCTTCGAACCGGTTTCCGCCGGGAATCGGCGTTACGTTCACGCCGCGCACATCGGCCTGCGCCGAAAAGCCGTACGTCACGACACGCCGGTCGCGCACACGCGGGATGATGCCCTGCACCTCGGGATGATCGAGGCAGAGCAGTGCCGCGCCGTAAAAGGGGACGTTCTCGACAAACTCGACATAGGCGTCCTTGGCGTTGTCGAAGCTGCCATAATGATCGAGATGTTCGGGATCGATATTGGTGACAACGGCGATCGTGCCGTCGAGGCGGAGGAAGCTGCCGTCGCTTTCGTCGGCCTCCACGACCATCCAGTCGCTCGCACCCAATCGGGCGTTGGAGCCATAGCTGTTGATGATACCACCGTTGATCACCGTCGGGTCGACACCACCGGCATCGAGCAACGCTGCGATCATGCTGGTCGTGGTCGTCTTGCCGTGCGTCCCCGCCACCGCGACGGTCGATTTCAACCGCATCAGCTCAGCGAGCATTTCGGCACGACGCACCACGGGGATGCGGCGTTCATAGGCCGCCTCGACTTCAGGATTGTCGCGCTTGATCGCGGTCGAGGTGACGATCACCGCCGCATCACCCAGATTATCGGCGCTATGGCCGATATGCACGGCAATGCCCTTGCCGCGCAGACCAGCAATCACATAACCCTCGGCGACGTCCGATCCTTGCACCTTATAGCCAAGATTGTGCATCACCTCGGCAATGCCGGACATGCCGATCCCGCCAATGCCGACGAAATGGATCGTGCCGATATCAGTAGCAACGCCCCTCATGTGCTTGCCTTACGCATAGGCCGCCTGATCCCCGAATTTGATCGGGCGGTTCAGGCCGACCATGATGTCGCTCTTCGGCGCATCCAAGCTTTCGACCAGATCGGCCAGATCGCGCGTCGCATCGGGCCGGCCACAGGCGCGCGCGCGACCGGCGGCGTTCTGCAGCGCGGCCGGATCAAGCCCCAGCTTCTGCATCTGCTTGGCAAGTTCAATCGGGGTGAAGGCGCGCTGATCGATCGTGCGCGCCCCCCCCGCCATCGTCATTTCGCGCGCATTGGCGGTCTGGTGATCATCGGTCGCGCTGGGAAGCGGCACCAGGATCGCGGGGCGGCCTGCGGCGGTCAGTTCGGCCAGGGTCGATGCGCCGGCGCGCGCGATCACCAGATGTGCCCAGGCGAGTTGCTCGGGCAGATCGGGCAAATAGGTGGCGAGCTCGGCCGCAATCGAAAGCTCGGCATATTTGGCGCGGACCTGATCGATATCCTCCAGCCGCGCCTGATGAGTCACCTGCAACCGACGACGAAAGCTGATCGGCAGCAGTGCGAGGCCGTCCGGCACGACGTGGCTCAACACGCTCGCGCCCTGGCTGCCGCCGGTCACAAGTATGCGGAAAATGCCGTCCTCCTCGAGCAACGGATAAGGCCGCGTGCGCAGCGCCAACACCACATCGCGCACAGGGTTGCCCACCAGATGCGTCTTACCGCGCCAGCTGTCCTTCAGCCGCTCGACATCGGGATAGGATGTCGCAATCGCATTTACCCTGCCCGCGACCAGCCGGTTCACCCGGCCAAGCACCGCGTTCTGTTCGTGCACCGCGGTTGGAATATTCTGCGCAAAGGCGCCCAACAGCGTCGGGAAAGCCGGATAGCCGCCAAAGCCGATGACGGCGGCGGGGCGATGCTTGCGGAACAGGCCGATCGCCATGCTCCGCCCGCGCAGCATGTTCACACCCGCGCGCGCCCAGCCGATCGGGCCACCCGCAAGCCGCCCGGCGGGCAGGATATGCGTTTCAATGCCGTCGAACAGTCCGGGAAAGCGCACGCCGCGTTCATCACTCACCAGCGCGACGCTGTGTCCGCGCTTGATCAGCTCGGCCGCTAGCGCGGCGGCAGGCACCATATGCCCGCCGGTGCCACCTGCTGCGAGAACGAAATGGCGTGCTTTGCTCATTGGCCGCTCCACCGGACGACATAGGGAGATCGCGTCAGGAACGGATTGCGCCGTGTGAACGCCAGCAGCAAGCCCATTCCGATCGACAGCGCGATCATCGACGATCCGCCATAGCTGATGAACGGCAAGGTCATGCCCTTTGACGGGGCAAGCCCGGTGTTTACCGCCATGCTGACCAGCGCCTGCGCACCGAATTGCGTGGCGAGGCCGGCAGCGGCGAGCATCCGGAACGGATCGGGCTCGTCGAGCAGTTTCACGAACACGCGCACGACAATCGCCAGAAACAGCAGCGCGATCACCGCGCATGCGATCAGTCCGAATTCCTCACCGATCACCGAAAAGATATAATCGGTATGCGCTTCGGGCAGGCGAAACTTCATCGCGCCGCCGCCAGGTCCCGTTCCGGTCGCGCCGCCTGCTGTGAGCGTCGCATAGGCCATGTCGGTCTGGTAATGGTCGCTCGCGCCGCTGTTGTCGCCGCGCGACAGAAACGCGTCGATGCGGATGCGCGCAGTATCGTAAAACAGATACGCCGCGATCAGCCCCACCGGCACCGCCGCGAGAAACCCGCCAAGCACGCGGACGGGCGTACCCGCGATCATCAACAGCGCGAGCCAGATCACGCAGAAGATGATCGTCTGGCCGAAATCGGGCTGCATCATCAGCAGGCACGCGACGACAGCAGTCAGCGCCGTGGTAATCGGTACCACCGGCAAATCGGCTTCCTTTGTGCGCAGCGACAGCAGCCAGGCGGTTGCAACAATGAAGAACGGCTTCAAAAACTCCGACGGCTGGAACTCGGCAATGCCCAGCCCGATCCAGCGCCGCGCGCCATTATGCTCAACGCCAACAAAGGGCACTGCGGCCAGCAGCACGATAAATACGCCCGCCCCGATCAGCGCCATCCGCCGCGCCAATGAGACAGGCAGCATCGATACCAGGAACATCACCGGCAGCGACACGCCCACCCACATCACCTGCCGCCAGAAATAATGGAGCGGCGCGAAATGCACCTTCTCGCCCGAATAGCGCACCGCCGATGCCGGGCTTGCCGCCGCCACCGCGAGCAGGCCGATCGCGATCAGCAGCAGTGCCAGCAACAGCAGCACCCGGTCGATATCCCAGAACCACATGCCCAGCGGCGTGCGATCCCCGCGCCCGCCGCGTGGCTTGACGCTGGCCCATAGCGCACGGCGTTGATCGGCGCCGGGACGGGATACAGCTTCGGTCATGGCATCGCTCATGGCAGAGCCTCCACTGCGACCCGGAACGCATCGCCCCGTGCCTCGAAATCACGAAACTGATCGAACGAAGCGCAAGCCGGGGAGAGCAGCACCGTCTCCCCTGTCTGCGCCGCGCCAGCTGCACTGACAACGGCACGCTCCAGCGTTTCGCAATAGGTAACCGGCATTGTACCCGTCAGCAGGTCGCGGAACTGCTGGCCCGCAGCGCCAATCGTATAAGCCGCGCGAACATGGCCGAAGCCGGGGCGGCATGCCTCCAGTGATGGCGATTTCGCCTGCCCACCGAGAATCCAGTGAATGCCGTCGAACGCCGCGAGCGCCGGGGCGGCACTTTCGGGGTTCGTCGCCTTGCTGTCATTCACGAAGCGCACGCCGTTTCTGACCGCGACGGTTTCCATCCGGTGCGGCAGCCCGCGAAAGCTCGCAAGGCCAGCATCGATAGCTGCATTCGGGATGCCCAGCGCCTCGCAGGCATTGATTGCGGCGAGCGCATTCTGGGCGTTGTGCGGCCCTTGCAGCGACGGCCACCGCGATTGATCCATGCAGAAACCGGGCGCGATCTTGGTCAGATGCTCGCCGCGCCCTGATAAGCTGCGCGCGATCGCGGCGGACGGCGCATCGAAGATCGAGACGATCGCGTCGTGCTGCGGCGATTGCATCTCGAACAACCGCGCCTTGGCGGCGGCATAGGCATCGAACCCGTCATAGCGATCGAGATGATCGGGCGTGATGTTGAGCAGCACCGCGACCTCGCAGTCGAGACTCCGGGTCAGATCGATCTGATAGCTGGAGAGTTCGAGCACATAGACCCCACCGTCCGGCACGCTGCGCGCGCCTCGGCCGCGATCGGGTGGGTGTTGAGCGGCACGCCGGGCGAGAGGACGAGAGCGTCGAAATCGGCAATTGGCATTTCATCAAGATTTGAAACCGCCACATGGCTGGTTTCAATGCCAGCGCGCCGCACCCCATCATTGTCCCAAGCAACAACCTCTGCCCCGGCAGCATCGAGCGCACGCACCGTTGCCGCACCCGAGCGCGCCAGACCCAGCACTGCAAAGCGTTTGCCGCGCCAGGTGCTGCTGGTGATCACCGCAATTTCAGCGTCGACAGGCCGGCGAGCGCGAGCACGATCGCGATGATCCAGAAGCGGATCACCACCGTCGCCTCGGCCCAGCCCAATTGTTCGAAATGGTGGTGGATCGGCGCCATGCGGAACACACGCTTGCCGGTGCGCTTGTAGAAGAACACCTGGATGATCACGCTCATCGCCTCGACCACGAACAGCCCGCCGATGATGCCGAGCACGATTTCGTGATGCGCAACGACCGAAATCGCGCCGAGCGCGCCGCCCAGCGCCAGGCTGCCGGTATCGCCCATGAACACCGCTGCCGGCGGCGCATTGAACCACAGGAACGCCAGCCCCGCACCCACCATCGCGCCGCAGAAGATCGCCATGTCACCCGCGCGCGGCACATGCGGGATGCCGAGATACTCAGCGAACTTCGCGTTACCCGCCAGATAGGCGATCAGCATGAAGGCGACGGCGGCAATGATCACCGGCATCGTCGCGAGGCCATCGAGCCCGTCGGTCAGGTTCACCGCATTGCCGAACGCCACGATCGTGAACGCGGCAAACAGAATGTAGAAATAGCCCAGATCGATCACCGAGCCGCTGTAGAATGGCAGGTATAGTTGCGTGCCGTTCTGCTGGGTGATGATCCAGCTGGCGATGCCGGCAATCGCGAATTCACCCAGCAGTCGCATCCGCCCTGAAATACCGGCGGTGCTCGCTTTGCGCACCTTGTCATAATCGTCGAGGAACCCGATCACGCCGAAGCCCAATGTCACGAACAGGCATGCCCAGACGAAGGGGTTGGTCAGATCCATCCAGAGCAGGATAGAGATCGCCATGCTCGTCAGGATCATCAGCCCGCCCATCGTCGGCGTGCCGCGCTTGGCGAGGTGGGTTTGGGGGCCATCGGCGCGGATCGGTTGCCCCTTGCCCTGCCGAACGCGCAGCCAGCCGATGAAACGCGGGCCGATGATCAGCCCGATCACCAAGGCCGTCGCCACCGCCCCGCCGCTGCGAAAACTGAGGTAGCGCACCAGATTGAGAACGCCAGGAAAGCCGAGATATTCCGCGATGAAATACAGCATTATGGTTTTTCGCCCCCCAGCGCCGTGACCACTGTCATCAGCCCCACGCTGTTCGATCCCTTGATGAGAACCGCATCACCCGCCGACAGCACCGTTTTCAGGTGCGCCAACGCGGTTGCGGCATCGGGCACATGGACGAAATCGACCCTCCCCTCAAGCGCGATTGCGAGAGCGGCCATGCCCTCCCCCACCAGGATCGCCAATGTCACACCGGCGTCGATCACCGGTGCGGCAAGGCCGGCATGAAAGGCGGGACCATCAACGCCGAGTTCCCCCATTTGGCCGAGCAGCGCGATCTTGCGCGGTGCAGGTTCGGCCGCCAACACCGCCAGCGTTGCGCGCATCGATGACGGATTGGCGTTGTAGCTTTCGTCAATCACCAGCGCCGCGCCGCCGGGCACCGCCGTCAGGAAGCGCGCGCCCCGCCCCGGCAGCCCACCGAGATCGGCCAGCCCCAGTCCTGCCAGCGCCACATCCGCCCCTGCCGCTTCAACTGCCGCCAGCACCGCGAGCGAATTGGAAACGAGATGATCACCCGGCTGGCCAATCGTAAAGCTCAGTTCACGCGACACCAGCCGGGCGGTGACGAAAGTGCCACCGGTCTGCGTCCGCATCGCTTCAAGCGCTCGAACATCGGCCCCGTCGCCGCGGCCAAAGGTGACGATCCGGGCGCCCTCCTCTTTCGCCGCCTTCACGAGCCGATCGCGATGGACATTATCGAACGGGATGATCGCGGTGCCACCGGCTTCGAGCCCCTGAAATATCTCGGCCTTGGCATCGGCAATGCCGGCCTCGTCTTTGAAAAACTCGATATGCACCGGGCCGACATTAGTGATGATCGCCACATGCGGCCGCACAAAGCGGGTCAGCGCGGCGAGCTCGCCCGCATGATTCATCCCCATTTCGAGCACGGCATAGCGGCAATCGGCGGGCATCCGCGCCAGGCTGAGCGGCACGCCGGTATGGTTGTTATAGCTTTTGACCGACCGGTGGACCTTCCCCGGCGCGCTGCGATCGAGTGCAGCGAACAGCGCTTCCTTGGTGCCGGTTTTCCCCACCGATCCGGTGACGCCGATGATCGTCGCATTGGTACGCGCACGTGCGGCAACACCCAGCGCCTCAAGCGCGGCCATCGTATCGGCGACGAGCACATGGGGGTGCTCGGTCGGCGTGCTGACGATCGCGCCCGCCGCACCGCGAGCAAATGCCTGGTCGAGGAAGCGGTGACCGTCGGTCGCCTCCCCCTTCAGTGCGATGAACAGGTCGCCGGGGCCGACTTCGCGGGAATCGAAGGTGACGCCGGTCGCGTCAAACGGTGCAGAGGCGGTGCCACCAGTGGCGGTCGCAATCGCATCCGATGTCCAAAGCCCGCTCATGCCACACATTCCCGCGCGACGCTGACGTCATCGAACGGCAGCACCATGTCGCCGACGATCTGGCCCTGTTCGTGCCCCTTGCCCGTCAGCAACACGATATCGCCTGGTCCAGCGGCAGCGATCGCAGCAGCAATCGCCTCGCGCCGCCCGGCGACTTCGGTCGCGCCCGGCGCCCCTGCCATCACCTGCGCACGGATCGTCGCGGGATCCTCGCTACGTGGATTATCGTCCGTAACGATGACGAGGTCGGCAAGACCCGACGCCACCGCCCCCATGGGCGCGCGCTTGCCCGAATCCCGATCGCCCCCCGCCCCAATCAAGACGATCAGCTTGCCCGATGCATGCGGCTTCAGCGCCGCAATCGCCGCCTCGATCGCGTCGGGCGTGTGGGCATAATCGACATAGACCGGCGCGCCCTGGCGGTTGATCACCGCGCGCTCCAGCCGCCCGCGCACGGGCTGCAACCGCGCAAGCGCCGCCAGCGTTGGCGCCACCTCACCGCCCGTGGCGATCACCAGCCCCGCCGCGGTCAGCGCGTTGGCGGCCTGATAGGCACCGATCAGCGGCAGGTTTACCTTGTGGCGCTGGCCATCCGCTTCGATCGTCAGCCCCTGCCCCAACAGGCTCGGCTCGCGGCCGACCAGTCGCAAGGTTTCGCCCTGCTCACCCACCGTGATCACGCGGTTGCCGCGTTCACGCGCCAGATCGATCACGCGGGGCGAATATTCGTCATCGGCCCACACCACCGCAGTGCCATCAGGGGCGAGAATATCGGTGAAGAGCCGCATCTTCGCGGTAAAATAATCCGCCATATCGCGATGATAATCGAGGTGATCGCGGCTCAGATTGGTGAAGGCCGCCGCCTGCACCGGCAAGCCCTCGGTGCGATATTGCGACAGGCCATGGCTCGATGCCTCAAACGCCAGATGGGTCACGCCCTCGCGCGCCAGCCCACCGACATTCGACAGGAAAGTGACGATATCGGGCGTAGTCAGCCCAGTCGTCACACTGTCATTCGCGGTGGTGACCCCCAACGTGCCGATCGAGGCGGCATGGTGCCCAAACATCCGCCACAGTTGGCGCGTCATCTCAACCGTCGATGTCTTGCCATTGGTGCCGGTGACGGCGACCGCAGTTTCGGGAAAAGGTGCGAAGAACTTTGCCGCCAGCGCTGCAAATGCCGCGCGGGGATTGTCACTGGCAATATGGCACGCACCGGTCACGGCCACGCCTGGCCGCGCCACCACGGCAATCGCGCCGCTGGCAATCGCCGCTTCGATGAAATCCTCGCCATTCAGGCGCATGCCTTCGAACGCGCCGAAGATCGTACCGGGCGCGACCTTGCGGTGGTCAATCGCAAACCCGGTCACGGTCTGCGTCTCATCACCGCCAATGAGCGCGCCCAGCTTCATTCGGGGTCCGTCGTCGATTCGCCCGGTGCGTGCCAGAGCAGCGGGGTGAGATCGGATACGTCCACGTCACGGCGCATATCGGGCATCACGCCAAGCATTTGTCCCGTCCGGGCGATGACGCGGCTGACGACCGGCGCGACCGTCCACGCCGCCGTCGTCTGCCCTTGCGATTGCGCATTGGCGACGGGCGAATCGAGCATGGCGATCACCACGTAACGGGGTGCATCCATGGGAAAGGCAGCGGCGAAGGTGGAAACATTGCGACTCCGCGAATAGCCGCTCTTCATTGCAATTTCAGCAGTGCCCGTTTTGCCCCCAACGCGGTAGCCGGGCGCCTCGCCTTTGCGCCCCGTGCCGTCGAGCACCACAAGGCGGAGCAATTGCCGCATCCGATCACTCGTCGATTGCGCAAGCACGCGGCGGCCACTGCTCGCCTTGCCAGGCTCGACCCGTAACAAGGTCGCCGGGCGCCAGATGCCGCCATTGACGAGCGCGGCATAGGCACTCGCCAAATGGAGCGGCGTCACCGCGATGCCGTGGCCATAGCCGCTGGTCATCACCGTTACCCGGCCCCAATAATGCGGCCAGATCGAGCGCTGCTTCTCGCGCAGTTCGATATCGGGGCGCGTATCAAAGCCCAGCCGCCGGAACATCGCCTGCATCCGCGCCGCGCCCAGCTCATCGGCGATCCGCGCGGTGACAATGTTGGATGAGTGCACCAAGGTTTCCGGAATATCGAGATAGCGGCGCTGCGGATGATCATCCTTGATCTGAAACCGCCCGATCTTGAGCGGTTCACGCGCATCGAACCGCCGCGACATCGATGTTACAACGCCGCTGTCGATCGCCGCTGCCATCGTGATCGGTTTGAACGTCGAACCGAGTTCATAGACCGATTGAGTGACGTTGTTACGCATCCCGTCCTTTGACGCGCCGCGCAACTGGTTAGGATTGTACATCGGCATCGATACCATCGCGATAATTTCGCCCGTATCGGCGTCGAGCATCACACCGGCCGCGCCCTTCGCCTTGAAAGACAGCATCGCGTTGCCAAGCTCGCTTTCAAATGCGGCCTGGACGCGTGCGTCGATCGAAAGCGCAACCGGTTTCGACCGTTCGATCGGATCGGTCAGTCGCGCCTCAAGGACGCGCTCCATCCCGCTGACCCCGGCGCCATTGGGATCAAGAAAGCCGATAGCGTGCGCGGCCATGCTCGACTGCGGATAGAGTCGCTCGGGTTCGCGCGCAAAATCAACCGCAGGCTCACCGAGCGCGTTCACCGCCTTCACGAGTTCGGGCATCGCCCGGCGTTGCAGATAAAAAAACTTCGCGCCCGACCGCAGCTTGGCGAGATACCAGCCACTGTCATGCTCAGGCATCAGCGCGGCGAGCTTTGGCGCCAGATCTTCGGGATCGTTGACCAGCTTGTTGGGGTGAATGCCGATCGACCAGGCATCGATGGTACGGGCTAGCGGTGCACCGTTGCGATCGACGATGTCGCCGCGCAGCGGCACGAGCGCCGCAGCGCCATCGCGCGTCGTCGCCGGCTCGGCGAACACCGCCAGAAACGTCAGCCGCAGCAGGATCATCATCACCCCGGCGCTGATCAGCAGCATCAGGATCATCAGGCGCACCGGCGCAATCGTCGCCATGGGGTGGCGCGCGCCGGTCAGCCGCTTTGGTGCGACGGGTCTGGCGACCAGGACGGTCAACGGCTGCCCACGGCTTCGGCGCGGGCCCGGTTCATCAGATCACCGATCGTCGAATCGCTTAGCAGCTTGCGATCGAGCATCGCAATCGCTGCGCCCCGTTGGCCGCCAGGATGCGCCTGCACGGCGGCGGCACTGGCCAGTACCGCGCGGACCGGGCGGATAGCGGGGGCGGCCGATGGCGCGGCGGGCTGCGGTGCCACCGGCGCGGGAGCGGGCGTGATCACGTCGAGCGCCCGCGGTGCGGCAGGCACAATGTACGCGGCGACCTGCGCGCGCGGCGCCTCCCCAATCGGCCCATCCAGATCGATTGTGGCGAGGGCAGCTTCATCGGCCACGAACTGCTCGCTGGCGGGGACGGTCAACGCAAAAATCTCGCCGTTCCAGCGGGCGAGCTGGGCCAGATTGGCGCGGGTATCGAACTCGGTTTCCAGCGCGCGGATCTCGCGCTTGGCGAGCATGATCTTGCGATCCATGTCGGCCACTTTTTTACGCTCGGCCGCCACCTGCAGCGACACGAGATAGAAGCCGAGCACGATGATCACCCCGCTCAGGAACCAGCCCAAACCCCGCAACCGATATGCTGCCGTCATTACGCTTCTCCTACTGGCCAGGGCGCAGCGCTCGTCCGCTTTGCCACCCGCAATGTTGCTGAACGCGCCCGCGGATTGCGGGCAATCTCCTCCTCGCCGGCGCGCACCGCGCGGCCGACGGCTTCGAAACTCGGATCGGCCTTTGCCGCGACCTGCGGCAAGTGCCGCGATCCGCCAGGGGTACCGCCGCTGCGCTCGCGAAAGAACCGCTTCACCAGCCGGTCCTCAAGGCTGTGAAACGTCACCACCGCCAACCGCCCGCCGGGCTTCAGCACGCGCTCCGCCGCCACGAGCCCATCGGCCAGCTCATCAAGCTCGCGGTTCAGATGAATGCGGATCGCCTGGAAGGTGCGGGTAGACGGATCCTTTTTGTCATGCGGGCGATAACCAAGCGCACGCCGCACGACGTTGGCCAGCTCTGTCGTCGTCGTGAGCGGGCGGGCAGCGACGATCGCACGAGCAACGCGGCGGGCGCGCGGTTCCTCGCCCAACTGGTACAGGATATCCGCGATCTCTTCCTCGTCAGCCACGTTCAGAAACTCGGCCGCGCTGGTGCCTGACTGGCTCATCCGCATGTCGAGCGGCCCTTCGGCCTGGAACGAAAAGCCGCGGGCGGGCTGATCGAGCTGCATCGACGACACGCCGATATCCATGACCACACCGTCGACCGGCACGGCGTCGCGTTGCTCAAGCTCGGCCTCGATGGCGGAGAAAACGGCATGAATCAGCCGCAGCGCGCCACCCGATTCCTCAACCAGCGCTGCGCCACCGGCAATCGCGTCGGGATCGCGATCGAACGCAATCACCTGCGCGCCGCCCGCCAGCATCGCGCGCGTGTAACCGCCCGCACCGAAGGTCGCATCGACATGAGTTTCGCCCGGCGCGATCGCCAGCGCGCTGATCACTTCATCGAGCAGGACGGGCACATGGGGGGCATTCACAGCTGCTCACCCCGCTCGTCGAGGAAGTGGGTCACCATTTCGCGCATCGTTGTATCGGCGCGGGAGGAGGCAAACACCTGGGCAGGGTCCCAGATTTCGAAATGGCTGCCGAGCCCGTAGAAAAAGGCATATTTGCCGATCTTCGCGCGCTTGCGGGGAAAGCTCGGGAAGATGAACCGCCCGCTCGAGTCGAACGATACCGTATCCCAGGCCATGCCGCGCCGCAGGATCTGGTCGTTGGGGGCCCCGTCCGGCCCGGCATGGGCCCGCGCGCGCGCTTCCAGTTCAGCGAACCGCGCTTCGCCCTGAGGCACATCATAAGCGACGAGGCACGTGTCGCTTTCGTGCTGCGCGATCACGATCTGCGCGGCTTCCTTGGGGTCCATCTCGCGCGCGCTCCGGGCAACCAGGGTGGCGCGCAGCGATGCGGGGATCGCGACGCGACCCTTGTCGTCGACCTGCTGCAGCGCATAGCCCTGATAGATACCCCTGATCGACACGCCCACCTCATTCGTGGCGCGCAAAGCTCTCCCGTTCCGCGAAACGGCCCATCGCCGCCCGCAGACTCGCAAATCATCAACAAGAGAGCCCGCCCCTGTTAACCATGGTCTATCGCGGGAGATTTGGGGATGCAACGGGAAATTAGGGAAATGAGCGGGTGAGAACTACGTAATTGCGGGAACTCTCGTGAAGATCGGTCGTCGATACTCATCTTGTACTTGGTTTGTTCGATATTCGCTTGGTTAAGGCAACGGAAGAATCGCGCAAAACACGGCCGATGTCACAGTGAAGGACGCTAGTGGGGCAGTTTCCCCAACCGATCCGGTGCCATCCCGAATGGGAGGCCATTCGCCCTTATCGCGGCGTGGTGGTGGCCGCCTGGTTACTAGCCTCGGTGGCTGTACTCGGGGCGACGCCCAGCTCTGCCAACGGTTCCTGCACCGTTTCGGTCTCGTTCAATGGCACTGCAGCCAGGTTGGCGATCAAGTCGGGCTTGGCACCATCGGCCGCAGTGGCGGGCACGGGTTCGCGGCTGGCGGAACTGAAGATCGCGCTGGCGAGCCCGATGAGCAGCATGACAAACGCCAGGCCGGTCATGCCGACCTTCACGCGCTGGATTGTCTGGGATGGTTCCAGGCTGGTTTTCATGGCTTCGACTATCGATTTAGCGGCTTGCAACGCTTTTGTCGAACCGGCGCGCGCAGCGCCATTGTCCTATGCCGGCACCGCTTCCGCCCGCGCCAGCCCCTTCGCCGCGAGCCATGCCGGGTTGTAGAGTGTCGACAAATAGCGAAACCCGGTATCGCACAATATCGTCACCACCCTTTTGCCCGGCCCGAGATCGCGCGCCAGCCGCACCGCGCCGGCAACGTTGATGCCCGATGACAGGCCAAGGCATAGCCCCTCCTCCTCGAGCAACCGCCCCATCCACTCATAGCCTTCGGCGTCGGAAACACGGTACTGGGTATCGATGGGTGCGCCATCCAGATTGGCGGTAATCCGCCCCTGCCCTATCCCCTCGGCAACCGAGGATCCTTCGGATTTCAGCTCGCCATGCGCGTAATATTCATACAGCGCCGCGCCATGCGGATCGGTGAGCGCGATCGTCACGCGCTCGTCCTTGCTTTTCAACCCCATGCCGACTCCGGCGATCGTTCCGCCCGTCCCCGCCGCGCAGGTGAAGCCGTCGATCCGGCCGTCCATCTGCGCCCAGATCTCCTCCGCCGTCCCCATGATGTGGGCGCGCCGATTGGCGATATTGTCGAACTGGTTGGCCCACACCGCATTGGGCGTTTCCTCAGCGATCCGGCGCGACTGGTGCACGAAATGACACGGATTCGAATAGGGCGCGGCCGGCACCAGCACCAGTTCGGCACCGAGTGCGCGAAGCGTCGCCATTTTCTCCTGGCTCTGGGTGTCGGGCATGACGATGATCGTCTTGTACCCCTTGGCATTGGCGACCAGCGCCAGCCCGATGCCCGTGTTCCCCGCCGTCCCCTCAACAATGGTCCCGCCGGGCTGGATCGCCCCTCGCGCCTCGGCATCCTCGACGATGAACAGCGCCGCGCGATCCTTGATCGAGGCACCGGGGTTGGCGAATTCGCACTTGGCGAAAATCTCGCCACCGCTGGCCGCGCTGGGGCCGGCGAGGCGCACGAGCGGGGTATTGCCGATCAGTGCGAGCGTGTTGGGGATGATGGTCATGAACCATAAATGGCGCGGACCGGCGCGCTCGGCAAGCGAGTCAATCTTTACGCTCCGATGCCCGCCATTGTCGCATTCTGGCCAATAGGGTATATTAACAGCTTGTGGAGGTAGAAATGGCCAGCCAGCTTAACATCAAGGATGCCGAAACGATCGCCATGGCCCGGCAACTGGCCAAGGCCCGCAACACCACCGTCACGGGGGTGATCAAGGCTGCGCTGGAACGAGAAGTCCGCGAGCGGGAGGCTGCGCGCGAGGCGAAAATCGCTGCCATCATGAAAATTGCCGAAGATTTTCGCCGTACGATGCCAGAGGAATGGCGCGGCAAAACATCAAAGGAAATCATGGACGAAATCTACGACGAGCACGGCCTGCCGATATGATCGTCGACACATCGGCCATCATGGCCATACTGCTGGGCGAAGGCGAAGCGCTGGATTTTGTGTCGGCCATGGTAGATGCCGAGCGATGCTGCGTTTCGGCAGGATCGTGGATCGAAATTGCCGCCGTACTGACGCGGCGCAAAGCCGATCTAGATGGCGCGCTGAAGGAGCTCGCAGAACGATCCGAATTGCAGATCATGCCGGTCGATGTGCAGCAGGCCCGTATTGGTCACGATGCCTATCGTCGCTATGGTCGCGGTTCCGGCCACCCGGCGCACCTGAATTTCGGCGATTGCTTCGCTTACGCCCTGTCACGCGCCACTGGCGAGCCGTTACTCTTCAAGGGCGATGATTTCATCCACACCGACGTGGCGGCCGCTGGCTGATCCTCAGGCCGGCTGCTTCACTGCCACGCCCGCCGCCGCCAGATGCGCCGGCAACCGTCCGGTGAGCCACAGGAAGAACATCCGGTAATCGCTGACCAGCGACCAAAGCGGATAAGTGAAGGTCGCGGGCCGGTTCTTCTCGACCGCAAAATGCGCTGGCCAGGCCATGCCGTATCCCGCCAGAGGCACCAGCGCCCACCACCATCCGCCAAGCACGATCGCGATAGCGGCAAAGCCGAACGTCATCGCCGTGCCGATATAATGCAGCGTGCGCGTTTCGGGCTTGGCATGCTCGCGCAGATAGAAGGGCCAGAATTCGGCATAGGTATTGATCTTGCTCATGATTTTGCGCCTGCCCCCAATCGTCGTTTCACTTCGGTCGCCCTGAAAAACCCGCCGCCGCACGCAGCTCGTCAGCATTCATCAGTGCCCCGTCGGACATTACCCAGATCGTCCGCCGCATAGCGCCAATGTCCTTCGACGCATCACCGTCGACCAGCACAAGATCGGCCTGCTTACCGATGCTGATCGATCCCGTTTCCTTGTCCGCCCCCACCAGCCGTGCGGGCGCGATCGTCGCGGTCTGCAGCGCCTCGCCAGGGCTGAAACCGGCCTGCACATACAGCTCCAGCTCGCGCACGATCTCGAGCCCCGATCCATCGGTGCCCGCCACGATCGGCACACCGGCATCGTGCAACGCCTTTACCAGCGCAATCATCTTGGCAAAGCTCGCCCGCCAATCCGCCCGTGTCACCCCTTCGGGCGGCTTGAATCCGCCAGCGCGAAAGCCGCGTTCCACGGCGGGCGGCAACGTGCCGACAAAGGGCGCATAGGCCGGTGACAGATCGCCATTTTCGGGCACATAAAGGCTTTCGAAGGTCGAGATTGTCGGATCGACCACCGTTTGCTTCGCCGCCATCAGCTTGATCAGCGACTTCATTGGTTCTGCGTTCAGGTCGACGTCCTTGGCGTATTTGCCCGGGCCATTGAATCGCTCAATCCCGTTGCTGATGGCGATCACACTATCGGGAAGCGCCTGCATCATTACGAAATTGATGTGAGTGATCTCGTCATAGCCGCCCGCGATCACATCGGTCGCGCGCAGCGTCGCCGGAATGTGCCCATGGACGTGAAGCCCGAGCGTCTTGGCCTCCTTGATCCCGGCCCACAACCATTCGGGTTTCATTGAGGTGTAGAATTTCACGGCCGTAAAGCCGCTTTCCTTCGCGCGACGCACCGCCGCGACCGCTTCCTCCGCGGATCCGACGCTGATCCCGCCCTGGGCCTGCAGCGGCCCCTTCCCGTCGATCAGCACCGACGAATAGACCGTGGGGAACAGCAATTTGCCCGCAGCGATCTGCTGGTTGCGCAGCACTGTCGGCTGAATGTCGGCGCCCGGATTGCGCGCGCTCGTCGCTCCCTGCGACAGCAATTGCAGCCCGGACAAATCCGAGCCGACATGCATGTGCGCATCCCAGATGCCGGGGGACAGCGTCTTGCCGGTGCCGTCAATCACGCGCGCATTGGCGGGCAGCTTCACCGTGGCCGATGCCCCGACAGCGGCGATCTTGCCCTGGTCAGCGATCACCGTCTGGTCATCGACGAACTTCCCTGTCAACGCATCGAACAGCTTCACATGAGTGAAGGCGACCGGCACGGAAGAGACCTTGCCGAAGCGCTCCTTATACGCCGGATTGCGCGCCGCGAGCGCGTCGATCTGGGCCTTCTGAATCTTGAGCATGTCGCCGATGTAAGCCTCGGGCAAAAGCGCGATGAAGCTGACGAAGCCGAAAAAGCTGCCATCGGTGTTCATCACCACCGGGACCGGCTCGGTCGACACACCCTCAAGCGTCCACACCGTCACGGTCTTCGCAGTCGCGCCGTTGCCGACCGCGACATCGACCAGCTTTTCGAGCCTCGCGACACCGCCGGGCAGCAGGTTGATCTGCCGCCCCGGCGCTTTCATAATTGCCTCGGCGCCATAGGCAGTGGCGGCGAACGGCCCGCCAAAGGGTGAATATTGTGCCTTGCCGTCGTATTTCACCTCGCCCTTGTCGATCGGTGACTGCCAACGGGCAAAGCCACCCATGATCGAAAAGGTTTCCGCCGAATCGCCGCTCGGCGTGAAGCCGCGAATGACAATCCGGTCGGGCTGGCCGTTCGGGCCGGAATGGATCACTTCGTCCTGCTCGAATATCTGCCCGCGCAGGTTCATGCTCTCACGCACCGCATAGCTGCCGTCAGCAAGCCGCCACACCGCCGCACTGCCATGTTCACCTGCCGCCGAAACGAGCTTGTATTTCTGCGCATCGGCGGGCGGGACGAGCAGCTGTTCTTTAGGCGTCTGTGCACCTGCTGCAACGATACCGGGCAAAACGCCGACCGAAGTCATCAACGCGGCCAGCGCACAGGCCGCAATCTTTGCACGATGCCCCATCGACTCACCCTCCAAATCGGCAAACAACAGACGGATCATCCCCCGCCGGTCGATCCTTGGCAAGCCACGCCTGACAGCGCGATCCGCTCGCTGGTCGCCTCTTTCCTATACACCCGAAATCGCCTATGTTCTATGTATGTTCTACGGCGAATCTGTCCTCCAACCCCAGGCCACCGTCGGGCCATTTGCGCCGGTTGCGCAAAACCAATCGAGACCCGCAACTTCCGCAACTTTTCCCCCTGCAACCGAAAGCAATCTCTCTCTCCCGTCGCGCCCGCTGCGGTGGCTGTTTCTCGATCTCAACAGCTGTTTCGCGAGCGTGGAGCAGCAGCTGAACCCGGCGCTGCGCGGCAAGCCAATCCTGGTCGCGCCGATCAAGCTGCCAAACATCTTTGCTTATCTAAGTGCTGCAAGGCGAGGCTGACAATCTCAGCAGCCGCAGGCCCATCCGGAACTGTTTGAGCGCCGAGCGCTTTAAATGATCCGGTCCATCATCACTTCGGAAATGATTTAAAACAATAGCATAGCACCGGCGGATTCAATAAATACAGTAGGTACCGTACCGACTCACGAGGCAACGTGATGGCTAGATATCAATGGTGGTGTATCACAATAATCGTCTGCATTATCATTGCAGCGCCATCGAACAGTCGAACGATCACGCTCCCCCTACTCGTGCAAAGCGCTGGACAAACTACGTCGGCGGCGCCCAAGAAATCCGCTGACCCCGATATCGTTGTCAGTGGTCTGATCAATAAAAACAAGGGTCCTTGGAAGCGAGCGGAGGCCGGGCATATCATCGTTATCGGTCAGAACAGCGTTGATGAATTGAGACGAATAACGCGGAATATCGAGAATCTCCATTATTTGTTGGTCAGACTTTATCGCCGTGGTGATTTTTCTGATAGTACCAATAAGCTCGAGATTACATTATTTGATTCATCAACAAAATTTACTGAATTGGGAATCCCCAATCAGTCGTCGAAAAGCGGCTATTATCCGTCGGGATTTTCAAGCCCAGTCTATTATTCAGCCGGTGAAAACGGCGCTGTTCTCGCGATCGTCCAAAAAGATCAGCTGATCGAACTGAACACCCAGCGCGCATTCAACGAAGATTGCGATGATTATCATGAGGACGGAAAAATAGGAACGTGCCCCGAACCTTTCTATTTTCCGATCGTCAGACACTGGGAGGCCGAACTTTATTCGCTGTATACACAGCACTTTATCATCACTAATAATCCATTAGTGTATCCGAGTTGGTATGTAGAAAGTATCGGCGCGCTCTTTTCAATGTCGGATATTCGTCGAAATGGTTCAATTAATTATGCGCGCTATCCGGCACAATATAAACAGTTTTTTAGATCTTATGAAAATGTGAATGTCGCTGATATCCTCACAGGTAATTACATCGCTATTGGGCCCGATAAATCACATTGGACACCATATCACGCCTGGCTGATCGCCCATTATTTCGTCTTCTCCAAACTAAAGCCCGAACGTACTCAGCAGTTTCGCCAGTATATGAATGATATCAACCGCGGCAAACCAATGGCTGAAGCCGCAAATGTGTTCGGCAATATGTCGCGGCTCCAGCGCGAAGTCCGCTCCTATGCCGAATCCGAATTTTACTTCGCTGAGGCCAAGCCGCCAGCGCAGCCCGTTGGCGAACCGCTCATCACGCCGTTGTCGCCTGCCGCAGTGGCAATGATTGCCCCGAAGATCGCACTTAGTGCACAGCTAGCGCAGGCGGTGATTGCAAAGGGATATGATCTGCCTGCCCCCACATCTATCGACAAGCCAGAACGAGACACCTGGCTGTCGCGCATTCGTGGTGCGGCCGAGCAATTTGACGATGTTGATGTACTTAGCCTCGCCGCTGAGGCCGAATGCCGATCCGGCAACGCTGACACGTGCCTTGCCTATGCCGAACGTGCGCTCGACAAAGAACCGGAAAATATTGTTGCCCTTACGTGGAAAGGCGTCGCGCTGACCGACAAGGCCGTTACCGCCGCTCCCGAAAATCGACCGGCGATGACAGCAATGGCTCGCAAGACACTCCAGCGGGCTGTCGCGCTTGATGATCAATTGCCCTTACCCCGGATTGCCTATTTCCAAAGCTTCACCAAGCTCGGTGAGCGCGCACCAAAGGACGCGATGGCAGGGATGGCAGAAGCCATTCAGCGCGTGCCGGCTGCGGCGAGACCACGCCTCTACCTCGGCGAGGAACTGGTTCGACAGGGCCAGATCGACGCAGCGCGCCGGGTTCTCCATACCGTCCTGTACGGCGCCTATGAAACACCGGAAAGGACCGCCGCACGATCGTTGCTCGCACCGACGGCCGATGGCGTAGTATCGCGAAACTGATCGTCCGATGGCAGCAGTAACGCTGCCCTAGCCGCCCTTTCCTACCGCGCGCGAATCCGCTATGTTCGCCTTATGTTCTACAATGCTCCACAAACCAAATCCTACCCTGCCGGTGACACGATTCCGGCGGTTGCGGGAGAGCGTTGGAGAACCGCAACTTCCGCAACTTTGCCCGCTACGACTCGGGACGGGTTGACCCTCCCGCCGCGCCCGCTGCGGTGGCTGTTCCTTGATCTCAACAGCTATTTTGCCAGCGTCGAGCAGCAGCTGAACCCGGCGCTACGTGGCAAGCCAATCCTGGTCGCGCCGGTGGACAGCGAAACGACCGTCGCCATCGCCGCGAGCGTCGAGGCGAAACGATTCGGCATCAAAACCGGCACCCCGGTATGGGAAGCGCGGCGGCTGTGCCGCAACATCATCGTCACCCCCGCTCGGCATGAAAAATATGTCGAGTTTCACGACGCGATCATCGCCGAGGTGTGGAAACACCTCCCCGTCACCAAGGTCTGCTCGATCGACGAGGTTGCGTGTCGACTGCTCGACAACGAAAACAGTATCGAGGCGGTGACCGCGCTCGCCCACCGCATCAAGGCGGGCATTCGCGCCAATATCGGCGCATGCATGACGAGTTCGATCGGGGTCGCCCCCAACCGGCTGCTCGCCAAGCTCGCTTCCGATATGATGAAGCCCGATGGGCTGGTGATCCTGCCGGCCGAAACGCTGCCACACCGGCTGTACGATCTTCCCTTGCGCGACATTGCGGGCATCGGCGCGAAAATGGAGCGGCGGCTGGCACAGGAGGGGATCAACGATATCCGCCAGCTTTGCGAGCGTCGCCCGCGTGACGCCGGCAACGCCTGGGGCGGCACCAATGGTGATCGGCTCTGGTACCTTCTTCACGGCGTCGACCTGCCCGAAAAGCCGACGCAAAGCCGGACGATCGGGCACAGCCATGTGCTTTCACCCAGTAAACGCGGGCTTGAGTCGGTGCGGCTGACCGCGCGGCGGCTCGCGTTGAAGGCGGCGAGCCGGTTGCGGCGCAAAGGGCATTATTGCCGCCTGCTTATGCTCCACGGCAAGTTTGAGGACGACAAGAGCAACTGGCGTGCCTCAGTCAAGCTGCCGGTTACGCAGGACAGTTTTGTTATCCTCGCCGCGCTGGACGGGCTGTTCCCGCAACTGGCGGCGGCGGGGCGCAAGCGGGTGGGTGGATTTCAGCTTCGCCAGGTGGGCGTTACCCTGTGCGAGATCGAGCCGGTGGCGGGAGAGCAGGAAAGCTTGTTCGCGCATCTCGATGCCAATGATCCGCTGGCGCGCGAAACCCGCGGGCTGGCGCTCAGTCGGGCGATGGATTCGATCAACGAGAAATTCGGTCGGCACGCCGTTTCAGTGGGGCCGCTTCACGGCGGCCGGATCGATCGGGTTGGCACCAAGATCGCCTTTGGCCGGATACCCGAACTCCACGAGTTTCATGAATGAAAGCAGACATTCACATGAATGATTGATGACGAAAATATTGCATTGCGAAGCAAAAGTTTGGCGCAGTTAAAGGCCTCTTGACGAAACTTGTTGCGTGCGCGAAGCGTTCAGTCACCATGACAAAAAACACGCTTTTTGCCGCCGCTGCGATGCTGCTTTTGCCGCTCGCTGCCTGTGATCAGAAAACCGAAACGGTGACGACCCAGGCACCCGATCCCCAGGCTGAGGAGCTCGCCAAGGCGCCCAAGGTTGAGCTGCCGCCGTCGATCAAGGCTTCGGTGACGTTCCGGTGCAAGGACAACAGCCTGGCCTATGTCGATTTCATGTCGGGTGACAAGATTGCGGAGCTGCGCACCGAAAAGGATGGCGCGCCCATCAAGCTGACGGCTGAAAACGCCGGCGATCCGCTGGTTGCCGATGGCTATTCGCTGACCGGCACGCCCAAGGGGATCACCCTCGCCCAGCCCGGCAAGCCCAGCCAGGCCTGCAAAATCTGATCGATACCGATCAGCATTGTTTAAACCGGGCCGGGGTTCATCGAACCACCGGCCCTTTTACTGGGAAGGCGCCAAGGCGCTTGGGTGCTGGATCGACAAGTTAACCTTGCACCGGCGCGAGGGGTTGGGCACGATGCAGGGCCATTGAAGGAGGATCACCGACCCTTGGCGACTATTGCGATCTACAGCTTGAAAGGTGGCGTCGGCAAAACCACACTTGCCGTGAACCTGGCCTGGTGTGCCGCGACTCAATCGTCGCGCCGAACCTTGCTATGGGATCTCGATCCCCAGGCCGCGAGCACCTTCATGCTCACCGAACGCAAGACCAAGGATCAGGCCCAGTCGATATTCACCAAGGATATCGACCCCGAAAAACTGGTCCGCAAGACGGGCGTCGAGCGGCTCGACCTGATCGGCGCGGATTCGTCGCTGCGCGGCCTCGATGTGCTGTTTCATGAGATCGATAAGAAGAAGCTGCTTACCAAATTGCTCGCCTCAATCGGCAAACATTATGATCGCGTGCTGCTCGATTGCCCGCCAGGCCTTACCGAGACGAGCGATCAGGTGATGCGCGCCGCCGATCTGATCGTGGTGCCGGTCATCCCGTCCCCCCTGTCCGAACGCGCCTTTGCCGAGGTGGCCGAACGGCTCGGCGCCCGAGCGCAGTTGATGCCGGTGCATTCGATGGTCGACAAGCGCCGCAAGCTCCACGGCGAAGCGCTGGCCCGTCACCCCGATTGGCCCGTCATCCCAATGGCGAGCGTGATCGAATCGATGACGGTGCGGCGGGCACCCGTTGGCAGCTTTGCCGGCAAAAGCGCGTCGGGGCAGGCCTTTGCCCAGCTCTGGCGGGCGATCGAGAAGAGACTGGCAACATCGGGCGGCTCGCGCTGAACCAATCGGCTCAATGACGGCGCTCGATCCCAAACTCGTGCTCGGCGCTTATGCGGTCGGCGTATTTCCGATGGCGGATCACCGGGGTGCCGACAGCATCTACTGGGTCGAGCCGAAACGCCGCGCGATCCTGCCGCTCGACGGATTTCATTTGTCGCATTCGCTTAAGAAAACCATCGCTGCAGACCGTTTCCGCGTCACTGCAGACACCGCCTTCGAACAAGTCATAGCGCTCTGCGCCGCCTCCGCCGCCGACCGGCCCGATACCTGGATCAGCACCGATATCGAACGTGCTTTCATCGATCTGCACCGCATGGGATATGCCCATTCAGTCGAATGCTGGGATGGGGAGCGGCTGGTGGGCGGGCTCTATGGGCTCGCGCTTGGCCGCGCGTTCTTCGGTGAGAGCATGGTCAGCCGGGCGCGCGACGCATCCAAAGTGGCGCTGGCATGGCTCGTGGCGCGGCTGAAGGTCGGCGGTTTCCAACTGCTCGATTGCCAGTTCCAGACCGATCATCTCGCGTCGCTGGGCGCAATCGAGATTAGTCGGCGCGATTATCTGGCCGGACTGTCTTCAGCCGTCGACGGGGCGGTTGCGGGCGCGCTTGGTGGCGCCGACGGGCGTTCGCCCGCGCCGACAGTCGGGGATTTTTCCGCGCTCGACCGGTTATTGGCTCTGCCGCCCGATCCCGCAACGGCTTCGCCACCGCTCGGAAAGGTCATCGCACAGCTTTTGGTCCACACGTCATAAACGGGGTGCTGCACCACGTTGAGCGCCGGCCGCTCCTTGTAAAGCCAGCCTGAAAAATACCGCCGCCACCCCTTGTCGGGCTGCTGGACGTCAACCTGCACAAAGGCGCCAGTGAATTCCTCCTGTTCCCAGGGCGCGGTGTGTTCGCAGGCCCGCAGCCGAACGATAACGTCGCCGACGCGAACAGCCTGCCCCGGCTTCAACGTCAGGTTACGCGACACACCATTCCGCTTGTTAAGCAGGCCGACCACCGCGACGCGCTGCGCCATCGGCGTGGCACCTCGAGTCAAGTCAAGGTCGGGGGTAACGTCAACGGTGACAACGTCTGACGCCGCCTGCACTTTATCGAGTTCGGTCGTTGGTGCCGACTGGAGGGTGACGGAATCATCGGCCGCGTCACCGAAATAGGAAACCCCAGCCCAGATCAGCAGGGCGAGCAGAATCGCCCCGCCACCTGCGATCAGCCAGGGCCTTATTCGCCCGGCGTCCACGCTTCGTAATCGCCAGTGGCAGCCGCGCGCGCGCCGCCTTTTTCAAGGGCACCCGCAGGGCGATAGGCGGCTGCCGTGCCGGTCAAGTTCGGCAAAGGCGGCTTTTGCCAGCGGCGCGGCGGCGGCAGGGCCTGATCCGGCAAAGCTTCGACCTGATGATGCAGCCAGCCAAACCATTCGGGCGGCACGCGGCTGGCATCATTGGCGCCTGCATAGATTACCCAGCGCCGCACATTACCGTGCATGTCGACGCCGCCCTCATAATAGACATTGCCGAGCGAATCCTCACCAGCGCGCGTTTTGCCGCGCAACGCCCAGTTGGTGCCGATGGTGGCACCGTTCCACCACGTAAAGATCGATGCAAGAACGCCCATGCCCGCCGCTTAGCCGTTGGCGGCGCAGGCAGCAACAGCAGGGTTCGTCGTCATCTGTTTTTTGCGGTCAGCGTCCGGGGCCGCCGGGCCAAGTGACAATATCATCCTCGGCAATGCCAAGTTCGGCCGCACGGCCACCCTTGAGTTCAAGCACCGCTGCGACCGGTTCGCCCGATGGGATGGGGCTTTCGGAGAAAGGCGTCGTATTCTCGGCAATATGCGCGATCGAACCATCGGCGCGGATAAAGATAATGTCGAGTGGGCTCGGTGTGTTCTTCATCCAGAAACTGGCCTCACGCGGCGGTCCGCTGGGCGGATAGGGCGCAAACAGCATACCGCCATCCTTGGGAATATCGGTACGGTACATCAGCCCGCGCTGCTGCTCATCTTCGGTTTTGGCGGTTTCGACCTGAAAGGTGTGGACGCCATTGACGCTCTTAACCGTTACCGTGATAGTCGCCGTCCGTGCTTCGGTCGAAGCGGATGCAGCCGCGGTACCGCCCGAACAATCGGTGAGTGATGCCAACAGGGCGAGCGCTGTCGCCGCGCCAATCCACCGGGTCAATCGCATGTGCCGTCAGCCTTCCTGTTCGACCACCACCGCAAGCGGCCCCTTGCGTCCATCGACAACTCGGGCGCGCAATGGTTGGTCAGGCTCCACCTCGCCAATATTGGCACGGCGCAGCGTTTCCATATGGACGAATATATCGGCGGAATCAGAATCGCGCACGAGAAATCCATATCCCTTCAAACGATTGAACCATTTGACGGTCACAGGTTCGAAATCGCCCGCCTGATCGATCAAGGCCGCCGGATTCACGCGCTCCTCGACTGATCGCATGCGAGGGGGCACCTCGACGGCATTCGTCAGATCGATATCGATGATTTCAGATGCCTGGAAACCCCGATCGCGCCGAACGGCGATGCAATCAATCCGCGCGCCTTCGGGCAGGCTGCGACGGCCATGCGCTTGCAGCACCGAAAAATGCACCAGCACATCACCAAACGCGCGATCATCAGCGACGATGAAACCAAAACCACGCGTAACATCAAACCATTTCAGCGCACCCGATACGCGGTGCCCATCGGTTTCGCCGTCTGGCGAGGCCACACGATGTTCGAAGCTGTGTCGTTCGGATGCGAGCGGATCGAGCGTTGCTGTTACCGCTTGATGCGCTTCCGGCTGCTCAGATACCAAGATACATTCTCCCCCCGTAACGACTGCTAGCACACAAGCTGACGAGATAAAATCATCTGACGTCATTGATCGCCCATCGCCGCCGCGGCCAATGTCGCGGTGGGCTTCAGTCGCTTGCACCCATTGCGGCGGGGGCTCTTATTCAGCGTCACGCAGCTGGTCGACATCCTCTCCAGGCGCCATCGCAGCGATGCGCCTGGCCAGACTGAAACCATGACCGCCACGGATCATCGCAGCGATCTGTTTCTCGCGCTTGATACGATCGACCGGCTCGTCCGAGAACGGACCTATCCGTCGCTTTCGCGCAAAGGTCAGCGCTGCATCAACCGCACGGTCGGCGATATCGGGTGCCAGGGCGGCGCTGTCCTCGGCGCCGATGCCGGCGTGGTGCAACGCCCCGGAGACGCGCCGCGCACCGAGTCCCCGGCGGGCCATGGCGCGCGCGCGGGCCTCACCGAATGCGCGATCATCGATATACCCCGCCTCCGCAAATCGATCGGCAATCAACGCGGTATCGGGCGGCACCCCATCAAAGCCGCGCAGCCTGATCTTGCCATCCAGATAAGATGCCAATTTCGCCCTCGTCGTCGCAAATCGCTCGACATAGCGCAACGCCAGGCGTTCCAGACTGGGGCTATCGAGCGGAGGCAGCGGGCGTTTTGGCGAGCGCATGCCATCATTGTGCCACAGTCAGGCTGGATTTTGAACGCTTGCTCGGGGGATAATGCGGGCTTCACAGCAGCGACAGCGCGTCATAGCGTCATCAAAGGCATTGGGCATGGGTATGGAAACGGGGCAAATTGACAAGGCAGAGGTGGCAGACGCGCCATTTGTGCTGATGCCTACGCCAACCCATGACGATCTGCCACGCCGGTTCGCCGATTTCGAAACGCTGGGCGAAGCGCTCGATTATGCCGCTGCCGGGGTGCGCGGGCTGAACTTTCACGATGCGCGCGGCAATCTGGCACGCGCTTATCCATTTGCTGAATTGCGGACCGACGCGCTCGATACCGCGCTTCGGTTGATCGCGATGGGCGTGAAACCGCTCGACCGGATCGCGTTGGTTGCCGAAACAGGGCCAGAATTTGCCGCGCTGTTCTTTGCTGTGGTGTATGCCGGTGCCTGGCCGGTGCCGCTGCCGCTGCCGACCTCGTTCGGTGGCCGTGATTCCTATATCGAACAAATCCGCGTTCAGCTTGGCAGCTGCGATCCGTCGATGCTCATCTATCCGCCCGCGCTGGCCGAAATGGCTGGAGAATCGGCGCGGCTTGCTGGGGTAACCGGGATCGACTGGGACGATCTCGCAAGCCGCCCCGCTCCTGCCGCACCGCTGCCGCAGGCCAAGCCCGACGATATCGGCTATCTGCAGTATTCGAGCGGATCGACGCGTTTCCCGCACGGCGTCGCCGTTACCCACCGCGCGCTGCTCAACAATCTTGCGGCCCACAGCCACGGCATGAACCTGATCCAGAGCGACCGCTGCGTTTCATGGCTGCCCTGGTATCACGACATGGGTCTGGTTGGTTGTTTCCTGTCGCCAGTCGCCAACCAGCTGTCGGTCGATTATCTGAAGACCGAAGATTTCGCGCGCCGTCCACTCGCATGGCTCGATCTGGTCACGCGCAACCCGGGTACCACGGTCAGCTATTCGCCCACCTTTGGCTACGATATTTGCGCACGCCGCATGTCGAGCCAGACCAAGGCATCGGGCCGGTTCGATCTGTCTCGCTGGCGGATCGCCGGCAATGGCGCTGACATGATCCGACCGGACGTGATGCAGAGCTTTGTTGACGCCTTTGAAGGCGCTGGCTTCAAGGCCGGGGCCTTCCTGCCCAGCTATGGCCTGGCCGAAGCAACGCTGGCGGTGTCGATCATGCCCCCGGGCGAAGGCATTCGCGTTGAACTGGTTGAGGAAACCCAGCTTTCCGGCGCTGCCGCCAAACAAGATCGCCCTCAGCGTTATCGCGCGATCGTGAATTGCGGCAAGCCGGTGCGCGACATGGCCGTCGAAGTGCGTGAGGAAGACGGCACGCCGCTGCCCGATCGCGCGATCGGCAAGGTGTGGTGCAAAGGCCCGTCGATCATGGAGGGTTATTTCCGCGATCCTGAATCGACCAGCGCGTGCATGGTCGATGGCTGGCTCGATACCGGTGACATGGGCTATATGTCCGAGGGCTATATCTACATCGTTGGCCGCGCCAAGGACATGATCATCGTCAATGGCAAGAACCATTGGCCGCAGGACATTGAATGGGCGGTTGAGCAGCTGCCCGGGTTCAAGGCAGGCGACATCGCCGCCTTTGCGATCACCACGCCCGGCGGCGAGGAAACCCCCGCCGTGCTCGTCCAGTGCCGCAGCTCAGACGAGAGTGAGCGCGTGCGCCTGCGTGAGGAAATCCGTGAAAAGGTGCGTTCGGTTACCGGCATGAACTGCGTGATCGAGCTTATCCCGCCACGCACGCTGCCGCGCACCAGCTCGGGCAAGCTGAGCCGCGCCAAGGCCCGCAACCTCTATCTGGCAGGGGAAATCAAGCCCTACGCCATCGCTGCCTGAACCACGAAAAATTTGGCAAATCGCTGCGGGATTCTAACGATCCGCTAACCAGCAACGGCGTAGTCTTATGAGGTGCCAAATTCCGCCGCCTCGCAATTCGCTCAGCCAAAGATAGACGCCCGTGCCTTGCTCGGGCTGTATGATCCGGCGGATTCGACCGATTGGGGGCCCATTCGCGCCGCGCAGTTGAATGCCGGGCGGCAACTCGCCCTGTTCATGCTCGCCGCCAATGTCGTTGGGGCAGCACTCGTCATGCTGCTCGCCGTCGATATGGTGCCAGATTGGGCACGGATCAGCTGGGGTGCAGGGGTTGCAGCGATTAGCGCAGCGATTGCTTTCCGGCGATTGAGCGGCACCTATCGTAATGCGCCAACCGCCCCGATCGAGGCAGTGCGTGATACCGTGCTCGAGGGCATTGCGCTGGGCGTGATCTGGTCAGTGCCGCCGGTTGCCCTGGGTACGCAATCCGATACCACGATGGCGCTTGGCCTGTGGATTATCCTGTCGGTCTTGATGACGGCATCGTCAGTCGCGATGGCAGCGCTGCCGCTGGCGACGATGAGCTTCTTGGCCATACTCGGCACCGCGATCGGGGTGATGCTATTCATCATGGCCGCCCCGTTGCTCGCCGTCGCAGCACTGCTTTTCACGTGCCTGTTGATGCTCGGCTGTTTCGGGAGGGCAAAGTCGCTCATCATTATCAGAGCAAACGAAATCGCTCTCGCGGAGCGCGATGAAACGGTCAGCCTGTTGCTGAATGACGAAGAGGACAAGACTGCCGACTGGCTGTGGGAAATTGACGCCGCCCGCCGCGTGGTGCGCGCCTCACCGCGCTTTGCTTATGCCGTCGGCCTCGATCCGCTCAAGATCAACAATATGCCTTTCCTGCAGGTGCTCGCCGGACCGGGCTGGGAAACGGGCAAGTTCAGCGCTGGCTTGCACACGCTGGCGGACAAGCTGAAGAACCGCGAGTCCTTTCGCGATCTGCTGTTACCCGTCCAGTTCGATGGCGCTGAACGATATTGGGAAATCACCGCTGCCCCACGCTTTGATGAAACGGGTGTTTTTGTCGGCTTTCGCGGGGTCGGATCGGACGTGACCGAGGCGCGTCGATCGGCGGAAAAGATCAACCGTATGGCGCGCTATGACGCCCTGACAGGCCTGCCTAACCGGTTGCTGATCAACGAAACGCTTGCCCGTGCGATGGCCAATGCAGAACAGTGGAATTCGCGCTGCGGCTTTGTGATGATCGATCTCGATCGGTTCAAGGCGATCAACGATACGCTCGGCCACCCGGTGGGTGATCGTATGCTGATGCTGGTGGGTGATCGGTTGCGCGCGTTGGTGAGCGACGGCGATGTCGTCGGTCGGCTCGGGGGTGACGAGTTTGCGCTCGTCATTCGCGATGCGACGGATAGTGCGCGGGTGGAGCGGATCGCCCGGTCAATCATCGACGCGATCTCGCAACCTTATGAGATCGATCAGAACACGCTCTATATCGGTGCGAGCCTGGGCATCGCACTGGGGCCGCGCGACGGACGAACCGCTGAAATGCTGGTGCGATCGGCCGACCTGGCACTGTACCGATCGAAGGACGCTGGCGGCGGCGCGTTCCACGTTTATGAGCCACAGCTTCACGCCGTCGCCGAAGAACGGCGCGTGCTCGAAATGGCGCTGCGCAAGGCGCTGCCCAATGGCGAGCTTCAACTCCATTACCAGCCAGTCGTCAGCGCCCAGTCAGGCGCGTTGACCGGGTTTGAAGCGCTGCTGCGCTGGCACCATCCTGAGCTCGGCAACATCTCACCGGTCAAGTTCATCCCGCTTGCAGAGGACACGCGACTAATCGGCCCGATCGGCGAATGGGTGTTGCGCACGGCCTGTGCAGAAGCGGCGCGATGGGAAAGCCCTGTGCGGGTTGCTGTCAACGTCTCGCCCGAACAGCTTAACAACCCCAGCTTCGTCGCCGTCGTCGCCTCGGCGCTCAGCAACAGCGGCCTGCCTGCCGATCGGCTCGAGCTTGAAGTGACCGAAAGCGTGTTCATGCGCGAAGGCACCGGGGCAACCAAGGTTCTGGAACGGATCCTGGACCTGGGCGTGAAGTTATCGCTCGACGATTTTGGCACTGGCTATTCCTCGCTCGGCTATCTCAGCCGCACGCGTTTCTCGTCGATCAAGATCGACCGCAGCTTCGTGCAGGGCGCCTCCAAAAAAGTGCCCGAGGCGATTGCGATCATCCGCGCCGTCGTGGCGCTTGCCCAGTCGCTCGGCATGGCGACAACCGCCGAAGGGGTGGAGACCGAGGACGAGCACCGGATGGTCTACGAACTCGGTTGCACCAAGGTGCAGGGCTATTACTTCGGCCGCCCCTTGCCCGTGGAAGAAGCCCGCGCCGTCGCCGCCCGCGCACGACCCGATGCGAGCGCCGCCGCGTAACGCCACTGCGTCAGGTTGGGGGCAAAGCGATCTTGCCTCCCCCGCCCCTGCTCGCTAAAGCCTCAACCCGCACAGGGGTGTAGCTCAGTTGGTTAGAGCGTCGGTCTCCAAAACCGAAGGCCCTCGGTTCGAGTCCGAGCTCCCCTGCCACTTCCCGCCTTTTTCCGCCGCTTTTGCCAGTGGTCTTGCCTTTTCGCGGGTCGCTCGCTAGATGCTGTTTCCATTCCGAACATGGGGATGAGCGCGGCTGGTTCGACAAGGACCAGGCGGCGGCTCTTTGCCCCGGACGCGGCGCTTTTGAACAGGTTGCAACGACGTGGCAAAAACGACTCCTCAGGAATTCATCCGCCAGGTGCAGACCGAAACCAAGAAGGTCGTCTGGCCGACACGGCGTGAAACGATCATGACCGGGGTGATGGTGATGATCATGACGCTGATGCTTGGGGTGTTTTTCTTCACGATCGATTCGATCTTTGCAGCGATCGTTAAACTGCTGCTGTCGTTCGCAAAATAAGCGTGGAATCAAGGACGCATTAACGCATGGCACGCTGGTACATTATTCACGCTTATTCCGGTTTCGAGGGCAAGGTCCGCGATTCGATCATGGCTGAGGCGACCCGCATGGGGCTCGACCGGCTGGTCGAAGCGGTCGAAGTGCCGACCGAGACGATTACCGAGGCACGCCGGGGCAAGAAGATCCAGGTCGAGCGCAAATTTATGCCCGGCTATGTGCTCGCCAAACTCGACATGAACGACGATGTCTATCACCTGGTGAAGAACACGCCGAAGGTGACGGGCTTCCTGGGATCAATGGGCAAACCCCAGCCGATCAGCGAAACCGAAGCCGCCCGTATGCTTTCCACCAAGGAAGAGGCAGCCGCTGCCAACGTCAAGCAGCAAGTCAAGGTCGATTACGAGATCGGCGATGCGGTGAAGGTGCTCGACGGCCCGTTCGCAAGCTTCAACGGCACGGTCGAAGAACTCGATTTCGACAAGTCAAAGGTCAAGGTCTCGGTCTCGATCTTCGGGCGCGCAACGCCGGTAGAACTGGACTTCGAACAGGTCGAACGCGTCAAGTAAGGCAGTTTGTCGCCCAGCGACGCGACTTTCTAGCGGTTGTCAACTCCGTAGACCCCAACACCGTCAGGTTTTGGCTGGGCCATCCCCGCGCCACCGGTCTGCGGCTTCGTGGTCACCGATGCGGGCCTCTACCCACCGCGCATCAGCGCCGCGTTCCTCGCGCTTCCAAAAAGGGGCGTCGGTTTTCAGCCGGTCGATCAGGAACGCACAGGCATCAAGCGCAGCGGCGCGGTGCGGGGCGGCGGTGGCGACGAACACCACCCGGTCGCCTGGCACCATCCGCCCGACCCGGTGGACAATATGCGCCGCGATCAGGCCCCAGCGCGCTGTCGCCTCAACCGCAAGATCGTGCAGTGCACGTTCGGTCGCGCCCGGATAATGTTCCAGCTCGAGCACCGTCACGCCGTCATCGCCGCGCACTAGTCCGGTGAAACTCGCCACCGCGCCAGCGCCTGTCTGCTCCGCCAGCGCCAATTCGGCCGCGATATCGATCGCGTCGGTCTGCACCCGCGCGCTCATCATCCGCCCGTTACCGGCGGAAAGATCGCAATCTCGCGCGCGCCGGCGATCGATGCATCAAGCGCGACGAACTTCTGGTCGATCGCCGCGCGCAGCCGGGTGCGGTCAGCGAAAGCACGGGCATGGCCGTCGCTGGTGGCAGCGAGCCAATCGATCAGATCAGCCACGCTGGCCACTGCCGATGAAGGCGTAATCACCTCATGCCCGGTACCGATCTGCTCGCGCACCCAGGCGAAATAGAGCATCTCAATCGCCACGCGGATTAATCCATATGCTTCAGGCCGACGCGCAAATAATCCCAGCCCGTCACCGCCGTCAGCGCCGCCGCCAGCCACAGCGCAGAAAGGCTGAACGGCTTGATCCAGAGCTCGGTCGGCAGCGCGCCTGCCAGGATGAGGCCGCCAAAGGCCACGATCTGAAGCGTCGTCTTCCATTTCGCCAATTGCGATACCGGCACTGACACGCGCAGTTGCGCCAGAAATTCACGCAACCCCGATACGGCAATTTCGCGCAGCAAAATGACCAATGCCGCGATCTTGTGCACGCCACCGATATCGCCCGTCCCCACCAACAGCAGGATGACGGCGGCGATCATGATCTTGTCGGCAATCGGATCGAGGAACACGCCAAGTTTCGACACCGTGCCCTGCGCACGCGCCAGATAGCCGTCGAAATAATCGGTAATGCCCATCAGGCAGTACAATGCGAACGCAATCGCATAGCCAGTCTGCCATTCGGGCCACCACAGGAACCCGGCGAGCAGCGGTACGGCGAGAATACGCGACAGGGTGAGCAGGTTGGGTAAGGTCAGCATCGCCAGCCGCTCTACGCCCCGGCGCGGCTGGCGCAAACCCCCAAGCGCGGCACGCGCGATTGCTGGCGGGATGCGCCTTGCGATTATCCGATTGCCGGTTTCGTCAAGGCTCGGCTATGGACCTGCCTTAGTGTTGCCATTTTGAGGTGCGGTTGCTCCATGTTGAATGCGCTCGGGCTATTGAAGGAGCGCCGTTTCCTGCCCCTTTTCGTCACGCAGTTCCTGGGTGCCTTCAACGACAATCTGTTCAAGACGTCGATGGTGCTGTTCGCGACGTACCAGATTTACAACGATCCCACGGTCGAACAGAATTTCAACGCGCTGGCGACGGCGATCGGCATTCTGCCGTTCTTCCTGCTCTCCGCGCTCGCCGGGCAGCTCGCCGATACGCACGATAAAGCCAGGATCATCCGGATCGTCAAAACCGCCGAAATCCTGATTATGATCGTGGGATCGGCTGGCCTGCTGATCGCGCATGGCGGCTATGCGACCCCTGGGCTTGCGCTGATGCTTGTCGCCGTCCTGGGCTTGGGCATCCACTCCGCTTTTTTCGGGCCAATCAAATACGCCATCCTGCCGCAGCATCTGCACGAGGATGAAGTGCTGGGCGGCACGGGCATGGTCGAAGCCGCGACCTATCTCGCGATCCTGTCAGGTACGGTGGTTGCCGGGGTGCTCGCGACCTTCCCGGCGGAGATCACCGTAGCGACCGTGATCGCCGTCGCGCTGATCGGCTGGGTCATGGCGTTGTTTGTGCCGCCTGCGCTCCGGCAAGGGCCCGAGCTGACGGTGAACTTCAATCCCTTCACCTCATCATGGCGAGTCATCAGCGCCACGATGCACATCCCGCGCTTGTTCATGACGATCTGCGCGATCAGCTTTTTCTGGTCCATGGGCGCAGTGCTGATCATCATCTTCCCGCCGCTGGTGAAGAATGTGCTGACCGCCAATGAAGCGGTATCAACTTTTGTGATCGCGTTGTTCTCGATCGGCGTTGCGATCGGATCGGTGGCGATCAACGCGCTGCTGAGGGGGCACACATCGGCGCGCTATGCCCCCGGATCGGTCCTGGCGATGGGCGGCTGCATCATCATCTTTTCGCTATTGTGCCGCGCTTGGCCAGCAGCCCCGGCCGGCACCCTGTATGATCTGATGACCTTCATCGAAATGCCCCGCGGGATCATGATCGTGATCGCGTTGATGGCCATCGCGATTACCGGCGGGATGTTCGTCGTGCCGCTCTACGCCTTCCTGACGACGACGGTGACGAAGGACCAGACAGCGCGGACCGTTGCTGCCAATAATGTCGTCAACGCGGGCGCCATGGTGATCGGTGCGCTGGGGGTGCAGGCACTGGCTTTTGCCGGGGTTGGTCCGGGCGATATGCTGTTCGTGGTGGCGGCGATGTGCCCGATCTCGGCCTGGCTTGGCCACAAGCTTCATCTGGTGTGTGACCAACCATTGCCGCACCATTGATGCGGCAGCGCCGTTAGAAAATCAGGGTATAAATACAGACAAAGAACGCCGTGAAGCTCAGCGCGAAGAGCTTCAGGTCATCTTCACCGCGCGGCGCGGCCGAGGTTGGCAGCCGCCTGTGGCGACGCGCCAGCGCGACCTGGCGGCGGATCGGGTGCCCGGCGAAACCGGCGGGCGCAATGGCGGTGGAGGCGGTCTGTTTCATGCACCGCAGTTAACAACCTGTTTACGATTACCGCCAGCATTCAAGATGGTTAAGCGATGTTCAGCTTCGGGACAGCGCCATGACCGGGACGTAACCGTCACACAGATGTAAAGAAATATTGCTCCGGTGGCTGCGACATCGCCCAATCGTTGACCGTTCGCCCCACGCCGCTTAGTCGATCCTGCAGGGGAATAGGCCAACCGTTATGACTGCGCCGACCATTATCCTGGTAGAAGATGATCCCGCGCTGCGGATGCTCACAACCCGTGCCCTGCAGGAAAACGGTTATACCGTCCGCCCCGCATCGGCAGCGCCCGAAATGTGGCTCGCGCTTGAAAAAGGGCCGGTTGACCTCGTGCTGCTCGATATCATGTTGCCCGGCACAAGTGGTCTCGATCTATGCCGGGCGTTGCGCCAGAAATGCGACGTGCCGATCATCTTCATCAGCGCCCGTTCCAGCGAGACAGATCGAGTCGTCGGGCTGGAACTGGGCGCCGATGATTATCTGGCTAAGCCGTTTGGCACGCGCGAATTGGTAGCACGGGTCCGCGCGGTGTTGCGGCGCCCCGCGCTTGATCGCCAAAATGCCGAGCGCGAAGCCCGGACGATCACTTTTGATGGGTGGACGGTCAATCTGCCGCGCCGGGAATTGCTGGCGCCCAGCGGTGCAAGCATCGATCTGACCGGGGCCGAGTTCGATCTGCTCATCGCACTGCTCGATCATGCCCAGCGCGTTATTGCCCGCGAGCGGCTGATCGAGCTGTCCCGCACCCGGCTTGGCGATAGTTCGGATCGCAGCATTGATGTGCTCGTCAGCCGCCTGCGCCGCAAACTTTCCAGCGCAGGCAAGGAAGCGCCAATCATCACCGTGCGCGGCATCGGCTATATGCTCAACGTGCCTGTCGAACGGCATTGAGGCAGTTTGCCCGCCCGTCGCTTGGGCTGCTCAGCCGGATTCTCGCCATCCTGCTGCTTACTGTCATCATCGAATTCGGTGTCAGCACGCTGCTTTACGAGCGCGCCAGCCAGTTTTCGGTCCGCGATGACGAAGCCCGCCGCTTGGCCGAACATCTCGTCATCAGCCGTCGGCTGATCGCCGAGCGCCCGGTGGCGGAACGCCTCGCCATGGCCGCGCAGTTGACCACCGATCGCTATTTGATGCGCTGGGAAGGGCGCGTTACATCACCGCCGCCACTCGCAACCGAGCTTGCCGGGATGCGGCGGCAGATCATTGCTTGGGAACCAGCACTGGCCAGCGCCGATCTGCGCCTGCAACTCACATCCCCGGGCCGACGATCGGTGGTGTCCGGCGGGTTGCGGCTGCCCGATGACAGCTGGGTCTATTTTCGAACCCGCACACCGATTGTAGGGCTCAACCTGACGACCGAGCGGATTCTGCAGGCATTGGCGCCCGCGGTCGCGCTGATCGTGATGGGTGGGCTGTTGATGCAGCGCACGCTGCAGCCGCTGCGCCGGCTCGCCGCAGCAGCCGAGCAAATGGGCAGTGGCACCAGCGTTCATGTCGAGGAAGAAGGCCCGACCGACGTGGTCCGCGTGGTGCGCGCGTTCAACACCATGCAGGACCGCATTCATCAGCTGATCAATGATCGTACCCAGGGCCTGTTTGCGGTTGGTCATGATATGCGAACGCCCCTGTCTCGCCTGAAGCTGCGGGCCGATGCCATTCCCGATACGCAGGTCCGGCACGCGATACGCGGCGACATTGATGAGATGGAGGCAATGGTGGGATCGCTCCTTGCCTATCTGGGCGGCGACGATGATCCCGAAAATCCGGCGCATATCGACCTTGCGGTTACCTGCGCCACGATTGCGGACGACGCCGCTGATAATGGCGCAACCGTTATCTATAACGGCCCCGATCACCTCGAGATGGTGCTGCGGCGATCAGCGATCAAACGGGCCATCACCAATTTGGTCGATAACAGTCTCCATTACGGCACGCGCGCAACGCTCTCGATCATGGTCGACGATTTCTGGGTGTATCTCAACATCGATGATGATGGTCCTGGCATTCCTGCCGACAAGACTGACCTGGTGATCCAGCCCTTTGTCCGGCTCGATCCAGCCCGGCAACGCGACACCAAAGGGTTCGGGCTGGGGCTTGCGATTGTAGCCGATACAGTAGCACGTGAAGGGGGCCGACTGAGCCTGTCGAACCGTCCCGAAGGCGGGCTCCGCGCGCAGATCATGTTACCGCGTCGATAGCGAGGTAGTGACTACAAGAGACACGTTAAATTACGTCCACGTGTTTTTGCAGAAATTTATCGGTGATAAACGTCAAGTGTTGGTTTTGAAGGCCCGTCTTGTTTGGCAGGCGCCTTCACTGAACATCCGGTCTGGCCGACCGTCCCCAAACCCTCGCGCCAGAATAGCCGGACGGGTCGGCGTTCCCATGCGCCGACCCGAATTCTTCAAACCACAGCGACGTCTTTTCAGGCCGTACCGATCAGCGTTTTCAACGGTGTCGCCGGATCGGCCAGCAGGGCGAGATCGGGTGAAACAGCGCCGGCGACGAGCCCGCGCCCGGCGACGTAATCTTTGACCATGTTGACACAATCGAGCGCAATGACGCACCCAGCCTGCAGATAAACGACCGAAAAACTGCGAGTTGCCGGATCACCGCGCACCACCAGCGCGTCATGGCCCACTGACAGGCCCACCGTCTGCAACTTCAGGTCATATTGGTTTGACCAGAACCACGGTACAGCATCATATTCCCCGTCGCCCCCCATGATCGCCTTGGCGACCACATTCGCCTGATCATTGGCGTTCTGCACCGATTCGAGCCTGATCATCGCGCCTCCGGCAAAATGACTGTGATGCGCGGCACAGTCACCGATTGCGAAGATATCGGCCAGGCTGGTGCGGCACTTGCCGTCTACCTCCACCCCGTTGCCACCACGCGCACCCGCCGCGATCAACGGTGCAATAGCCGGGATGATACCGATCCCCACCACCACCATCTCGCACCCGATCACATCGCCATCGGCGAGCCGGACGCCAATCGCTTGTCCCTCCGACGTCTCAATCCCCGCGACCATCGCGCCAAGCCTTACATCAACGCCGTGCGCGCGATGCTCATCCTCGAAAAACCGCGACAAAGGCTCACCCGCCACGCGGGCCAGCACCCGATCAAGCGCCTCGATCACCGTCACCTGCTTGCCCAACTTGGTGAGCACAGCGGCCGCCTCAAGCCCGATATAGCCGCCACCAACGACGGCGACGCGCGCCACATGCGGCATTTCGGCGATCATCCGGTCGACATCGGCACGCGTGCGGACATAATGGACGCCCCGCGCATCGGCGCCCGGGCAGCCCAATCGGCGGGGGGCGCCGCCGCCCGCCCAGATCAACTGGCCATAGCCGATCGTACGACCGCCCTCAGTTTTCAGCACATGCGCATCGGGATCAATCGCGGCTACCCGTGTGCTTAACTCGAAATCGATCGACCGTTCGCTCCAAAAGGCGGCGGGGCGGATCAACAGCCGCTCAAATGGCTTCTCGCCCGACAGATAATCCTTTGACAGCGGCGGGCGCTCATAGGGCAAATCGGGCTCATCGCCGATCAGCATGATCGATCCGGCAAAACCTTGTTGACGCAGCGCAATCGCGGCCTGTGCGCCGCCATGCCCGGTCCCGACGATCACTACATCCGCCTGATCCACGCGCGCTCCGTCCTTCGATGGTCGACAATTGATCGCTGCCTATCGCCGCTCTGGCCCGGCAGGGCAATTGGCTTCACCTTACCGGTGCCGATCACCGGTCAATCTACCCCAGCGCCCCGCATCAATCCGACGACGCGATCCCGGCATAGCGCCATTGCAGGCGCTCCCCGGCGTGAAACGGCACTACAGCGCCCGCCGCGCCAACATCGATCGTCGTCGGCACATCGATGGGATCACGCTCAAGAACGATCCGTTCCTCATTCAACGGCAAGCCGTAAAATCGCGGGCCATGTTCGGCGGCAAAGCCCTCGAGCCGGTCGATCGCCCCTTCCTCCTCAAAGGTCGCGGCATAACTTTCGATGGCAAAGGGCGCGTTGAAGATGCCAGCACAGCCACAGGCCGATTCCTTCGCAGCGATGATGTGCGGGGCTGAATCGGTGCCAAGGAAGAATTTGGGCGAGCCCGACACTGCCGCGCGCCGCAACGGCTTTCGACAAAGGCAACCGCCTCCGCGGTGGTGATATGTTCGAACACCGATTTCAGGCCCGGAAAATCGGCCTGGATACGGGCATAGACACGCTCAATGAACACCGCCTCGCGATCGAAAATGTCGATCGTTGGATCAGTCACCTCGCCATGGAGCAGCAGCGGCATGCCAATCCGCTCCATCCGAGCCAGCACCGCGCTGATCGCGCCGATATCGGATACGCCATGCGCCGAATTGGTCGTTGCATGCGCGGGATACAGCTTGCAGGCGGTAAAGACTCCCTCGGCAAAACCGCGCTCGATCTCATCGGGGTCGCTATGATCGGTCAGATAGCAAATCATCAGCGGAGTGAAGCCAAGTGCCGTATCAACCGCCGCCTCGATCCGCGCGCGATAGGCTCGGGCCGCAGCAACAGTCGTCACCGGTGGGGCGAGATTGGGCATCACAATCGCACGCGCGAACTGGCGCGCGGTATGGTTGACCACTGCCGCCAGCATCGCACCATCGCGCAAATGGACGTGCCAGTCGTCGGGTCGCCGCATGACGAGACGATCAGATGGGAGAGAGGCAGGATCGGCAGGGGGCGCGGCAGATAGCATCGCCAATCGTTTAGCCATCCGCGATTCAAAGTCCATCGCGCGGCGTGGCCAGCGTCATCACAAAAGGGCGATCCCGCAGGCGAAACGCCGCCTGCGGGATCAACCGATCAGAATGCAGCCGAAACCGAGAAGACCACCTGGCCACCGGCGATCGAGCCGCCGTCCTTGGTCGAGCTGAAGTTGGGCAGCAGATACGCCGATTCAGCCAAACCGATATCGGTATCGGTGTACGCGACACCAAGCACGAGCGGACCGACCACGGCATCAACCCCGAACAGCCAATCGACATATTCGCCTGTCGGCGTCACGCTGGTGCCGTTGGGGCCCAGGCCGGGATTGCCGTTCGAATAACCGACATGCGCCTTTGCCGTCAGCGGCGTTTTGGGAATCGCAACGTTTGCATCACCCCAGATATACAAGTTGTCGTCGGTCTGGCCACGGCTGAACGGCGTGTTCGAGAAGTTGCCGAGGGCGCGCTGCTTGGGTGCGTAGGCAACGCCGATGAGCGCATTGACTGGGCCTAGCGCCCCGCTGACCTTCACATAAGGCTCGGCGAAATCGGTCAACTGCGCACCGCCTGGATACATGTACCAGGTCAGGCCGACATCGACCGTCGCGCCACCGACGGCGCGCTTATAGCCGCCGAAAATGTCGAGCTCGGTATTGGAGCCACCAAAAGCGCCCCAACCGGCCAGGTTGGATGCCCAGGCGCCGACATAGAGCCCGCTTTCATGGGTGACGGTGAACCCGCCTTGGATGGCGCCTTCCTCATCGGACCGGGAGACGCCACGGAAGCGATAGTCCGAAACGAACGCCACGCTGCCGGAAACCGTCAGCGCCTTGGGCGGATCGGTTTCCTCAGCTGCGGCGGGTTGCGCTGCAACAATGAGCGCGGCCGCAGCCGCAAAAAGCGATATCTTCATGGGATCTCCTGTAATCGACAATGAGGTCCCGCCTGCGCTCGAACCGTCGCAGCTCTCCGTTGTTTAAGCGGGGTGCGATCAATCCAACCACCCAAGGGTGGCGTCGTTATGTTGCGCAGGATTTCGCAGTTTGCAACATTTTGTTTCACCGATACGACAGCGTCGAGAAGCAGCAAACCACGTAAACCAGCCAATTTGTCGCAATGGCCCCACGAATCTTGGCTGGCTGTTGCTGCACTGCAACAGATCGGCCATCGCGCCCGTCGGCCTGTCATATGCAGGGTACTGCAGAAAAATCGCGCCAGATCACAACCAAGGCGCGCCAAAAGCGGATGTTGACCAACACCCCGCTCCGATGGCATTGGCGTGCGACCGGCGGGCACGATGTGTCTCGCCAAAGCCGCGCAACCGGCATCTGCGGGTGTAGCTCAATGGCAGAGCAGAAGCTTCCCAAGCTTACGACGAGGGTTCGATTCCCTTCACCCGCTCCACTGACACCGATAGCGATTTTCCGGTGAGCAGAATGCGTTAGCGGCGCGCCGTCCGCGAGGAAACGCGGGCACTGTTAGCTCCTGGTTAGGACCCGTCGCGCGGAAAGCAACGCGACGATGAGCATCGGTCAGCCGATCGCTTTGACCTTGGCTGCGTCGGCCCATAGGACGCCTCCCAATACGGGGCTCCCTCGTCTGGTATGCGAGCAGCAATCTTCATTGGTACCGCCCACGCTCATTCGGGCGTCGCATCGATACGCCAACGAAAATATTGCTCATTTTGTTAAAGACAGAAAGGAAATGTTAAAGGGGGTTGTGCTCCAATACCCAGCGCGTGGGACCAATGTCGCGCCATGGTCTGGGAGGGGCGGCGGTTTGGCGAGCAGCTCGATTGCGAAGGGATTTTTACGGCCCGCGGTCCGCGAAGTTCTTATCGTGGTCGGCTTGTTCGCGCTGTTTGCGGCTTTGACGCTGCCGATGTTCGTTTCGACCGAAAGCCGCGACGTCAGGGTAAGCGATGGGCAGATCGCGATTCCCCGTACGCTTCTCGCCCAGCGGCCGGTGGTACTCGAGGGCGAATGGTCAATCGAACGCATTGCGCAGGGCGGGCGGCAGAATCGCGCGCTGGTGAAGGTGCCCGGGCCTTGGGAAGGGCTTCGCATGCCCAATGGACACACGCTTCGTGCGGGCGAAGCGATGCTCTATCGGCTGACGGTGCACGACGTGCCAGCGGGCGACTACCGGATGTTTTTGCCATCGATCTGGGGGGCGTCGCAGGTTTATGTCGATGGCCGACTGCGCTCGTCGAGCGGGCGGATGGGTTACTCCGCCGCAACGTCGGTCTACGAATTGCGTCGCCACGACGTTGGCTTCTCCACCGAGGGCGGCGACGTGCGTCTGGCTATCGCCATCACAACATACAACGACATCAAGAACGGATTACGCATTGCGCCCGTTATGGGCACGGCAGCGACCATGGATCAGTGGATCGCCCTTGTCTGGGCCCGGACCTTCTACATCAGCGTGACCTTTGTGTTGATCGGGCTGTTCGCGCTGATCGTGTATGTCAATCGCCCGGTTGATCGATCCTCGCTCTACCTCGCGCTTGGCGCATTCGGCCTTTTGGGCGTCCAGGGCATTCATGGTTTGCAGAATTTACTGCTCGTGGCGGCGCCCGGACTGTCGCACGAATTACTCTACGCCGCGCTTATTCTTTGCACGTACGGGGGTATCATCGCGTGGGTGGCGTACGTCGAGGCGCTATTTCCCGATCGCACGCGCAGGCACTGGTACTTACTGCTCCAAGCCATCGTTGCCGTTTGCGGTACGTTCGTCGCCGGACTCTTGATAGTCGGTGGAACGCTTCTTGCTACAAGAGTGATCTCCCTATTCTTGGTATGTATGGTGATGACTTTTGTCTTTGTGTTCAGCCGAACCATTTCGGCAGTGCGCGAAGGCCGTGACGGCGCGATCCTGCTCTTTCTTGGGCAAGTTGCGGTGGTTGTTTCAACGGGCCTCCAAGCGACGGTGAACCTCAACTTCATCGCCCCCGGCCCGATCGCCCGGATCGATCTGGCGGGATATGGACTGATCATCTTTGCCTTCACGCATCTCGTCGTGCTTGCGCGCCGCTGGTCGGTTGCGATCGTTTCTGCTGAAGTGCTCAGCGAGGACCTCGGACGTCTGCTCGAGGTCAACTCTGCTGTCGCCAGCGAAAGTCACCTCGTATCGCTGCTGGAGCGCATCGCCGGCGTTACCAGCCGCATCATCGACGCAGAGCGGACAAGTATCTTCATCCACGATCCTGAGCGGGGCGAACTGTGGACACTCGTGGCAGAGGGCATGGAAGCGCGGGAGATTCGCATTCCGGAAGACCGGGGCATTGCGGGTCACTCCTTCCAACTGGGGCAGGCAGTGCACGTCAGTGATCCTTATAGCGATCCCCGTTTCAATCCCGCTGTTGACCGGGAAACGGGGTTTGTGACCCGAAATATGCTGTGTTCGCCGCTGGTCACCCGCGATGGGCGCAAGTTGGGCGTTCTCCAGGTCCTCAACAGTCGACTTAATGAAGGCTTCAAGGAACGCGACATGACGCGGCTCGCTGCCTTTTCAGCGCAGGCGGCGGTGGCGATCGACAACGCCAACTTGTTCGCTGCGGTGCTCGAATCGCGCAACTACAACGAGCGCATCCTTTCTTCGATGTCGAGCGGCGTCGTCACGCTACAGGACGATGCCCGAAGGGCGCGGCTAAACGATGCCGCAGCGCGCATCCTGGGGGTGAGCAAGGACGATGCTGAAACAGCCGATGCGCGGGAGTTCGTCGGCAGCGCAAACCCATGGCTGGCGGAGGAGATCGCCCAGGTTGCTGCTGGCGAGGTTTCAAAGACCTTTCTCGACAGCGAACTTGTGACCGTTGGCAACGGTACGATCTCGGCCAATCTATCGCTCGTTCCGCTGCGCGACGGCGACCGCGCGACCGGCGTGCTCATGATGATCGACGATATCAGCGCGAGTAAGCGTCTCGAAGGCACGATCCGGCGCTTCATGACGCAGGAGGTAATGGATCAGGTTCTCGCGCATGATGGGGATGCATTGTTTGGCAGCGCCTGTCAGGCCAGCATCCTGTTCGCTGATATCCGCGGCTTCACCACGATGGCAGAGGCACTCACCGCGCGGGAGACTGTAGAACTGCTCAATGAACTCTTCACAGAGATGTACGAGGCCGTAGCCGGTGCGAACGGCGTCCTCGACAAGTATATGGGCGACGCCATTATGGCCGTCTACGGAGCGCCCCTGGCAAGCGACCAGGACGCCCTCAACGCGGTGACGAGTGCGATGGAAATGCTGCGGATGCTCGATCTGATCAACGCACGACGAGCCGACCGCGACGCGGCTCCCGTCCGCATCGGCATGGGCATCTCGACCGGCGAGGTTGTGGCGGGAACGATCGGCAGTCCCAAAAGAATGGATTACACGGTAATCGGCGACAGCGTGAACTTGGCAGCACGCTTGCAGGAACTCACCAAGACGTATGGGGTCGATTTGCTGTTGTGTGAGGACACAGCAGCAGCAGTCATGGGACGGATGGAAACGCGCGAGATCGACGTCATTCGGGTCCGCGGGCGCAAACGGCCAGCAAAGATTTTTGAGGCTGTGGCGCCATCGCGTGCCGCCGACATTGGCCGAAAGGCGTCGCTCGTTGCTTACGGCAAAGGGCGCACCAATCTGCTATCGCGCAATTGGCAAGGCGCGATTGCTGATTTTGAAGAAGCCGTCGCGCAAGACCCAAGCGACATGCCGGCCAAGGTTATGCTCGACCGCGCACGCACGCTTTCGCAGCGGGCTCCCGAGTCCAACTGGGACGGCGTATGGCAAAGCCCGGCCAAGACCGCCGCTGCAGCGTGAAACATGGGTGACGGTCGTTCTCAGATCCCGTCCGCAACCACCGCTCTACCGCCAGCCTCCAGCTGTGCGGTCACATCGGCGATGCACGCATCGATAATCGCCTGGTCGGTCGCGCGCACCACGAAATTGGCGCCTACCCTCCCCTCGCGGAAAAATGGATAGCTGCCGATGGCCACACCGGGATGCGCGCGTTCGGCCTCGCCTAGCATTTCGGCGACTTCGCTTTCCGCCACCCAGCAACCGATTGTGCGGGAGAGGACCGGTTGCCCGCCCTCCAGCGTGCCCGTCAGCGCATCGAGCATACCCGCGGTGATGTGCGGTACGCCCGCCATCACGAAGATATTGCCGATCCGAATGCCCGGCGCCCCCGACATCCGGTTTTCGATCAGCGCCGCGCCATCGGGCACGCGCGCCATGCGCTTGCGCGCCTCCGTCAGCCCGCCACGGCTCGCGTAATAGCCCTCGAGCACGGCCAGTGCGCGCGGGTGATGCACCACGGCCACGCCGAGCGCTTCCGCAATCGCATCGACAGTGATGTCGTCATGCGTCGGGCCGATCCCGCCGGTGGTGAACAAATAATCATTGCGCGCCCGCAGCGCGTTTACGGCTTCGACAATCGCCGCCGTATCATCGGCCACGACGCGCACTTCGGCCAAGCGGATGCCCTGCACGTTCAGCCAGGCGGCGATCTGCGCCACATTCTTGTCCTGCGTGCGGCCGGACAGAATTTCGTCACCGATGACGACAAGGGCGGCAGTCCAGATGCGGGTCGTAGAGGCGATCGTCGGGGTTGATGTCATCGCCGTCGCATAGCCCAGCCTGCCCCCCTCGCAAAGCCCGCAACAGATCGCTATGTTCAACAAATGACAGTGTACGAAACCGTAACCGCCGAAGCGCCGATGACGCGTACGGGCGCAATCAAACTCCATGATGCATCGGGCTTTGAAGGCATGCGCCGGGCCGGGCGCCTGGCCGCCGAAACGCTCGACATGCTCGTCCCCCATGTCGTGCCGGGCGTAACGACTGGCGCGCTCGACGATCTCGTTCGCCATTTCATCACCGCGGGCGGCGGCGTGCCCGCAACGATCGGCTATCGCGGCTATACGCATAGCTGCTGCATCTCGATCAATCACGTCGTCTGCCACGGCATCCCGAGCGAAAAGACGCTGAAGGATGGCGATATCGTCAATATCGACGTCACCCCATTGCTCGGCGGCTGGCACGGCGATTCGAGCCGGATGTATCTGGTCGGCGATGTCCCGCTCAAGGCGCGCCGGCTGGTCGATGTGACCTATGAATGCCTGATGCTCGGCATCGAAAAAGCGCGGCCGGGCAATACGCTGGGCGATGTTGGCTATGCGATCCAGGCCCATGCCGAACGCCACCGCTACGGCGTGGTGCGCGACTTCTGCGGGCACGGTGTGGGCCGGCTGTTTCATGACGCACCCGAAGTGGTCCATGTTGGTCGCCCGGGCACGGGGCCAGAGCTTCGGCCGGGCATGTTCTTCACGATCGAGCCGATGATCAACATTGGCCGCGCCGATGTGAAGCTGCTCGACGATGGTTGGACGGCGGTAACGCGCGATCGCTCACTCTCGGCACAGTTCGAACATTCGATCGGCATTACCGAGACCGGCTGCGAGATTTTCACGACCAGCCCCAAGAGCCTCCACCAGCCGCCTTACACTGCCTGAGTGTCAACTGCCGGTCGCACAGGCCGCAAGCTTCACTGGATCGAGCAGCAAGCGCCGGAGATCGCCGAACAATCGCGTTGCGATTGGTGGATCGCGATTGGTCAACACTTCGATCTCGACATCGTCGTCCGGGAATATCGTTGCCTCGACATTGACGCCCGGCGCGCCACCATTGTGGCCGTACCAGCGATGCCCCTCGAAGCTGCCGGAGCCGAACCCGAAGCCATAATGCGCGCGCGGGCCGCCGGGGGGAGCGGGCGCCTCGATTTGCGGCGCGGCGAACATCGCGACGGTTTGGTTGCTCAACAGCTTCCCTCCGGCGAGCGCGGCGAAGAAGCGTCGCAGGTCGCCCACTGTGCTGTAGGCGCTGCCTGCGGGCGTGCCCGGCAAGGTCGATTCTTGCGCCGGGCGCGGCGGGCCGGGGGGCAGCGCCATCGGCGCCGCAGGACCCCCACCCTCCCCCGGCCGCATGATCATCAGCCCCGGCGCACCGGGCGGCGGCATCGGCGCGCCGGCGTCGCCTGGTCGAATCATCACCATCCCCGGTGCGCCCGGCCCGCCCAGCGGCGGCAAGGCCGGCATCGTGGTAACGCAGCAGGAAGCCGGTGTTCGAGTATTGGAATCGCGTGCCGGGGGTGAAGGCGGGTTTCTCGTTCGCCACAAGCGGCAGCAGATCGGCGATGCTGCGCGCACGCGCCAGTGCATCGAGCGTATCGGGCGAAAAGAAGCTGCCAAGCCCGCCGCTGTGGGTCAGGAGCTGGCGAACCGTCACCGCCGACGCTTCACGGGTCAGGCCATCGACATAGCGACCGATTGGGTCGTCGAGTCGGACCTTGCCCGCTTCGACAAGCTGCGCGACCGCGACGGCGGTAAACATCTTGTTCGCCGAGCCGAGATTGAAGCGCGTATCGACGGCAATCGCGCGCCCGGTGCCGTCGGCAGTGCCAAGCGCCAGATGCCCGACATCGCTGCCGCGCCGCGCAAGCACGACTCCGGAGAAGCCCGGCATCGCAGCCACGCGGGCGGCAACGCACCGACCGACCGGTGAGTTCTTGTCCGCAGCCATCCCTGCACTTGGAATTGCCGTCAACGCGGCCGCTGCCACCCCCCACACCATATGCCGCATCGCCACATCTCCCTTGCACTTCAGTTGCGACACAGCTGCGGCCAGGTCTAGTGTAATTGAAAGGAGTTCTATTTGAGTAGAATATCGATATACTCAGGGTTGGGAGCGCCGGCATGCTCGACGAATTGACCATCCACGATCCCGCCGCCGCAGCGGCAATGACCGAGCCTCGACTGCACGGGATCGTGCTCGCGCTGGTCGATCGCGAGCAGGGCGCGGTTGAACTTGCCAGGCAGGCCCAAATGTCGCTGAGCCTGATCGGCCATCATCTCCGGCGGCTGATCGCATTTGGGCTGATCGTCGAGACGCGCCGCGAACCCCGAGCGGGTCGCGCCGTTGCTCGGTATCGCGCGGTGGCGCGCAGCTATTTCGTGCCCGTCGAACTCAGCCCAAGACTAAGTGGGGACCGACTTGCAGATGAGCTACGTGCGGCGCTCGATCGCACGCGCATCCGCAGCATCCTTGGCACGCGCTACTCCTTTGAATCCGGCCCGCGGATGCGGCTGGTGCTCGATACGCCGACGCCCGGCACCTCGGAGCTATGGCTGCGCCTCCACCTTACGCCCGACGATGCCGCTGCGTTCGCCGTTGACGTCCGCGCGCTGTTCGAGCGCTATCGGGTGCGCGATGGCGGCGCTGGGCCGCGCTACATCCTACACGGCGCGATTGCGCCCGAATAAGGAATCAATTGGGCGCATCCGCCCGCGTTGCCTCAAAAACAGGCATCGGCGCGCGATATGCTTCCCCTATAGGCATTATCCTTCCATAAGATCGGGGCACACCGTGAAAAAGATCGAAGCGATCATCAAACCCTTCAAGCTCGACGAGGTGAAGGAAGCGCTTCACGAAGTCGGCGTCAGCGGCATCACCGTGACGGAGGCCAAGGGTTTCGGGCGGCAAAAGGGCCATACCGAGCTGTACCGCGGTGCGGAATATGTCGTCGATTTCCTCCCCAAGGTGAAGCTTGAGGTGGTCGTGGAGGATGCGATGGCTGACCGTGTTGTGGAGGCGATCGCCGCCGCCGCGCAGACCGGCCGGATCGGCGATGGCAAGATCTTCGTCATCCCCGTCGAAACCGTACTCCGCATCCGCACCGGGGAGCGCGACGAAAACGCAATTTGACGCAGCGCAGCATTGTGTGAAAACTATGCACCGCGACGCAACATGATTCTCCGGTTCGCCGGAACACCATCACTCTTGAATAGGGGACCAATCCAATGGCCAACGACGCCGGCAAAATCCTGAAGATGATCAAGGACGACGAGATCGAGTGGGTCGATCTGCGCTTCACCGATCCCAAGGGTAAATGGCAGCATCTGACGATGGTCTCCAGCGTCGTCGGTGAGGATGAGCTGACCGACGGTTTCATGTTCGACGGCTCCTCGATCGAGGGCTGGAAGGCGATCAACGAATCCGACATGATCCTGAAGCCCGATCTCGACGCGGTCTATGTCGATCCGTTCAGCGCAACGCCGATGATGATCCTGTTCTGCGACATCGTCGAGCCATCGACCGGCGAGCTTTATTCGCGCGATCCGCGCAGCACGGCGAAGCGCGCCGAGGCCTATCTCAAGACCACCGGCATCGGCGACACCGTCTATGTCGGCCCCGAAGCCGAATTCTTCATCTTCGACGATGTCCGCTTCGAAACCAGCTATTCGACCAGCTATTACAAGATCGACGATATCGAGCTGCCGACCAACACCGGCCGCGAATATGAAGGCGGCAATCTGGGCCATCGCCCGCGCGCCAAGGGCGGCTATTTCCCGGTCGCGCCGGTCGACAGCTGCGTGGACATTCGCGGCGAGATGGTCTCGACCATGCTCGAAATGGGGCTCCCTTGCGACAAGCATCACCATGAAGTCGCTGCCGCGCAGCATGAGCTCGGCCTCACCTTCGGCACGCTGACGACCACGGCAGACCGGATGCAGATCTATAAGTACGTCGTCCACCAGGTCGCGCATGCGTACGGCAAGACGGCAACGTTTATGCCCAAGCCGATCAAGGAAGATAACGGTTCAGGCATGCACACCCATTTGTCGATCTGGGACAAGGGCACACCGTTGTTTGCCGGCAATGGTTATGCCGGGCTGTCGGAAATGTGCCTGTTCTTCATCGGCGGCATCATCAAGCACGCCAAGTCCGTCAACGCCTTCACCAACCCGACCACCAACAGCTACAAGCGACTGGTGCCCGGCTACGAAGCGCCCGTGCTGCTCGCTTACTCGGCGCGCAACCGCTCGGCCTCATGCCGCATTCCATATGGCACGGGCCCCAAGGCAAAGCGCGTCGAAGTGCGCTTCCCCGATGCAATGGCGAACCCGTATCTCGCTTATGCCGCGTTGTTCATGGCCGGCATCGACGGCATCCAGAACCGCATCCACCCGGGTGAGGCGATGGACAAGAACCTCTATGACCTGCCACCCGCCGAACTCGCTGAAGTGCCCACCGTCTGCGGTTCGCTGCGTGAAGCCCTCGAAAGCCTGGCCGCCGATCATGATTATCTGCTGAAGGGCGATGTGTTCAGCAAGGACCAGATCGAAAGCTATATCGAGCTGAAAATGAACGATGTCGCCCGCTGGGAAATGACGCCGAGCCCGGTCGAATTCGACATGTACTACAGCTCATAAGGCTGACATCGGGACAGAAAAAGGGGGCGTCCGGTATCGGTCGGGCGCCCCCTTTTTTCATCCGGCGTGATCCGTCTTGCCATCCCGCCACGATCCCCGGCACAGCAGCGATCATGCTCGATGATCTTACTTTTGGCTGGCGAACAGCCATGCTGGTGGTCGCTGAGGTGCAGCTGTTGATAGTGGCGGCGGCCTTGGCGCGAACCATGGCCAATCGCACCGCCAACCAAACGCTCGCGCTGTTGCTGCTCGTGCTCGTGGGTATCGTGACGCCCTGGATGATCGGCTTTGCGGGCTTTTACGACAAATGGCGCTGGCTGAGTTTCGCGCCATTTCAGATCACGCTCGGTGTGGCACCACTCTTCTATTTCTATGTTCACACGCTGGTGACCGGCACTTGGCCCGTGCCCGCCTGGCGTCACCTCGCCCCACCGACGCTGCAATTCGCCTTTCTGACCGGCAGTTTTTTGCTGCCGATGCCCGCCAAGAATGCCTGGTCGGCGATCATCACAACGCCCTATGATATTGTCACCGGCATTGCTGCGATTGCGGGCATGCTGTTTTATGGCCGCGGGGCACTAGCGCTTTTGCACCGGTATCGCGGCCTGCTCGCGACGCAGCGCAGTGATGATCATCGCTTCGCTGCTACCTGGATCAGCCGGGCGATCGCCGCCGGTGCCGCATTGCTCGCGGTGTGGACGGTGTATGCGGTGTGGGATGCACTGTCGCCGCTGGGCTATACCGGCTTGATGGGGCTCTATGTGGCGATTGCCATCTTCGCGCTCTTCATCGCGATCGAGGGGTGGCGGCATGCGGCGCTACCCTTCCCGACCATCGAGTCGCTGGCGATCCCGGCTGATCCCACCCCGCCACCGCGCGACTGGCGTGCGCTTGGCGAGGCCTGGGCAGCGCAGGTCCGCGCCGAGCACTGGTCGCGCGATCCCGATTTGTCGCTTGCGACACTGGCGCGACGACTGGGCACCAACACCGGCCATTTGTCTCGCGCATTGAACGAGGGGCTCGGTGTGAACTTTTCGACCTTCATCAACCGGCTTCGTTGCGATGCGGTGGCTGAAGCAATCGCCGCCGGTAGCACCGCCGACTTGCTCGATCTCGCGCTTGATGCGGGGTTCAGTTCTAAGGCCAGCTTCAACCGGGCCTTCCAGGCCGCCTATGGCATGGCACCGTCAAGCTATCGCCGCGCCCACGGCTCAAAAGCCGAATAATCGCAGCGTTGCGCGAAAATGAGGCGTATGCCCCGCGCAAATCAGTCAGGCATTGCGCCATGAACCGCCGCCAGACCCTGTCCGCATTGGGCACCGCCGCCCTCACCCCAATCACGATGCCGTTTGCCGCACGCGCAGCCGATGCCCCCACCCCTGCCGATCTGAAAGGCGACATCGCGATCCTGCGAGAGGCGCTATCGCTGCATCCCGGCCTGCACCGCTATTCGACGCCCGCCCAAATCAGCGCGCGGATCGATCTGCTCCAGCGCGATTGGCTGGCGGCGTCCGCGCTCGATACGCGCTATCTCGCGCTTGCCCGGTTCCTCGCGACGATCCGCTGCGGGCACAGCTACCCCAATTTTTTCAACCAGAAAAAGGCGGTAAAAGCCGATCTGTTCGATCGCCCCACCCGCCTGCCCTTCACCTTTCGCTGGATCGACGGAAAGATGATCGTGCTCGCCGATCAGCGCGACACAGCGACATTACAGCCCGGCACCGAAGTCCGCGCGATCAACGGCGTGCCGGCGCGCGCGATGCTGCAGCGCCTGATCGGCTATGTCCGCGCCGATGGGCATAATGATGCCAAACGAACCGCGCTGCTTGGCGTTTCGGGCAATGACTCGATCGAGACGTTCGATGTGTTTCACGGCCTGATATACGGCGCCCCATCGGGCGGCGTGCACCGCTTGCTGATCCGTACGCCAGACGGTCGCGATGCGTCGATCAGCATGGCCCCGATCAGCCTTGCCGCCCGTCAGGCCAAATTGCCGCCGCAGCCGGAGGGTGACGGTGCGGTGTGGGACTGGACGATGCGACCTGACGGTGTCGCCGTGCTCACCATGCCCGGTTGGGCGCTGTACAACAGCAAATGGAATTGGCGCGGCTGGCTGGATGATCGGCTGGCGTCGCTTGCCGGTGCGCGCGGGCTGATCATCGATCTGCGCGAGAATGAAGGCGGCGAGGATTGCGGCGATCCGATCCTCGCGCGGCTGATCGATGCCCCGCTCAGCCCGCCGGGCTATATCCAGAAACTGCGGTTCGAACGCACGCCGCCATCGATCGATCGTTATCTCGACACATGGGATAACAGTTTTCGAACGATGGGCGTGGGCGGCAAGCCGCTTGGAGACGGTTTCATCGAACGCCCGGGCGGCGATGCCATTCTGACAATTGCGCCGGTGGCACCCCGCCTCACCCTGCCCGTCGCCACACTGATCGGCCCGACCAACAGCTCGGCCACTTTCCAGTTCGCGACAATGGCGCGCGCAAGCGGCAAAGTGCGGCTGTTCGGTGTGACCACCGGCGGCAACCGGCGCGGCATCAACGGCGGCGCCTTCTTCTTCGTGCGCCTGCCCGCCACCGGCCTTGAGTTCGATCTGCCGCTGGTCGGCTATTTTGCGAACGAACCACAACCCGATGCCGGACTGGACCCTGACGTGCGGGTGGCTGCCCGGCCAGCCGACATCGCAGCGGGTCGCGATCCGGTACTGGCGAGGGCGATTGAGTGGATCGGTCGGGGGTAGATTGGTCGCGCCATCGCAAAAGGGCCGCGTCCCCGGCGAATTCAATCTGGACGATGACAGAATTGATCCGAGGAAGGTCGAAGCCGCATTCATCCCATCACCGTCATGCTGAACTTGTTTCAGCATCCACCGTGCCCAATTGACGATCGGATGTGCCGTGCGATGGACCCTGAACCAAGTTCAAGGTGACAGTAATTGGGTGAAGGCAATTTCGGCACCACCAAACTCGAAGCGGTCGACCTTCGATCTCGCAAGCGCCGGAAAGCTGTTCCAAATACCGGACGAGCATTGATTTCGTTCTTGTTTTGTACTAAAACATTCTCATGCTGATGCGCGCCCCACATTCCACGACCATCCCCGTCGCCCTGCATCTTCTGGCTCGTCCGAGAAAAACAGTTGGTCATCTCTTTCATCACTTTCGGCGCCGTCACGCAGGTTTTGCGCCCCCTGTCGCAAACCTTGCGAGACCCGCAACTTCCGCAACTTTACCCCGCAACTTCACCCCGCATCACACCCGCCCTGTCCGTTTCACCTTGCAACCCTTGGCCCTCGCTGGCATCGCTCATCGCCATATCCCAGCCTCGAATGCCGGGCGGCCAATGATGGAGAGCAAGCCATGAACAGCTATCTGAAGCAGTATATCAACGGTGCCTGGGTCGAGAGCGAAGGCGGGACGGTGCATCATGTCATCAACCCCGCAACCGAAGCACCGTGCACCGAAATCACGCTGGGGTCGCAGGCCGATGTCGACAAGGCGGTCGCCGCCGCGCGCACCGCGTTTGACAGCTGGTCGCAGTCGAGCATTGCCGATCGCGCCGCCCTGCTGGGTCGCATTATCGAGGAATATAAGGCGCGCATGCCCGATCTCGCCAAGGCGGTGAGCGAGGAAATGGGCGCACCGATCGGCTTTGCCAGCGCCGCGCAGGTGCCCGCCGGGCTCGGCCATTTCATCTCGACGCTTAAGGCGCTGAACGAATTTCCGTTCGAGGAACGGCTCGGCCGGGCACGCGTGGTGCATGAGCCACTGGGCGTCGTCGCGATGATCACGCCGTGGAACTGGCCGCTCAACCAGATCACCGCCAAGGTCGCGCCCGCGCTCGCCGCTGGTGACACGATCATCCTGAAGCCGTCCGAGGAAGCGCCGAGCTGTGCGGTGATCCTCGCCGAAATCCTCGACAAGGCGGGCGTCCCGGCGGGCGTGTTCAACCTCGTCAATGGCGATGGCCCCGGTGTCGGATCGGCGCTGTCGAGCCACCGCGATGTCGATATGGTGAGCTTCACTGGCTCCACCCGCGCGGGGATTGCCGTGGCGCAGGCTGCTGCCGCCACCGTCAAGCGCGTGCATCAGGAACTGGGCGGCAAGGCCCCGAACCTCGTCCTCGAAGGCGCTGATCTCGGCGCGGTGCTGCCGCCGACCTTGATGGGCGTGATCGCCAATTCGGGGCAAAGCTGCATCGCCCCTACACGGCTGCTCGTGCACAAGAGCCAGGTCGGCGACGCGACCGCGATCGCCAAGACGATCATGGAATCGGTGGTGGTCGGCGATCCGGCGGAAATGGGCGCGCATATCGGCCCGGTCGTCAACAAGGCGCAGTTCGAGAAGATTCAGGGCCTGATCCAGTCGGCCATCGACGAAGGCGCGACCTTGGTGACCGGCGGCGTCGGCCGTCCCGATGGCCGCAATTCGGGCTATTACATCCGCCCCACTTTGTTCGCTGATGTCACCCCCGACATGAAGATCGCGCAGGAGGAAACCTTCGGTCCCGTCGCGACGATCACCAGCTATGACACGCTGGAAGACGGCATCCGGATCGCCAATGATACGCCCTATGGCCTGTCCGCGACGATCTCCGGCGATCCGGCGGCGGCGGCAAAAGTCGCACCGCGGCTGCGCGCAGGTCTGGTGACGATCAACAGCTGGAGCCCCGATGGCGCGGCACCGTTCGGCGGCTACAAGCAATCGGGCAATGGCCGCGAAAACGGTAAGTTCGGCCTGGTCGATTTCATGGAAGTAAAGACCATCGTCGGCGAACCGGCTTGAACCAGTCATGCCGGTATTCATCGATGTCTTGATGCCGGCAACGGGCGATGATTATGCCGATATGGCGGCGGATGAGCTTGAGCCCTATCACCAGCCCTTTGCGGAAGCGGGGTTGGTGATCAGGCCTCGGCCGTGGGATTTGGGGCCGGGAGACGCGGACGCAACCCTGGCGTTTTTCGCCTGGGGCTATCACACACAGGTTGATCGCTGGCTGGAGATGCTGGCGGCGTGGCCGACCGGGTCGTTGCTGCTCAATCCGCCCGCCTTGCTCGCCTGGAACACCCGCAAAACCTATCTCGCCGAGCTGGAAGCGCAAGGTATCCCCATCGTCCCGAGCCGGTTCGGCGATGCGGATCAAGTCAGCGTTGACGCGGCCTTCGATCAATTTGGTGTCGATACGCTGGTCGTGAAGCCGCAAATCTCGGCGGGCAGTTATCAGACCGCCCGGGTGTCGCGCGGTGACCGGGTGGAACCACTCGCAGCGGCAATCATCCAGCCCTTCATCGCCTCGGTGGGGGAAGAAGGCGAATTGTCGCTCTTCTTCATCGACGGTGCTTTCAGCCATGCCGCGCGCAAGGTAGCAAAGGCGGGCGACTTTCGCGTCCAGCCGCAATTTGGCGGGGTGTTCACACCGCTCGACCCCGCCCACGAAGAAGTGGCACTCGCCGAGCGGGTGGTGAACGCCCTGCCCATCGCCCCGCTCTACGCGCGGGTCGATCTGCTCCGGCTCGCTGACGGCACGTTGGCGCTCATTGAGGTGGAGGCCATCGAGCCTGATCTCTATCCCGATATCGATCCCGGCGTCCCCGCCCGGTTAGCGGCGGCGGTGCTGGCGGCGATTGCGGCGCGTTCGGATCATCGCCGACGTTAGTTGTCTTAATCCTCCCCCAATCCGTTCGCCCTGAGCGAAGTCGAAGGGCATGCGCAGCGCTTGGGCTTCGACTTCGCTCAGCCCGAACGGAAGATGGGGGCTTATGCAAACAGAAAATGGATCAATAATCCTTCGACACCCGCACGTTAACGCTTTGCCGACCCAGCGTTGAAATCGTCGACAGGATCGACAGCCAACGCGTCACCTGAAATTCGACCTGGGTCGCCGAATAGCCCTGCCCGTCACTAATGATCTCAGCATAGAGTTTGCGAGTGATGAACTTGCCCGCCGCGACGGAGGTAGTGCGGCCGACACTCGTATCGGCGGGCAGGATGCGCAGCCGGTCAAGCCCCGCCACGCGGCGCAGCGCGTTGATGGGATTCAGGCCAAAGCCGCCATCTTTTTGCAGCGAGGCGACGGCGGCGGCCAGCTGCAACGCTTCGGCTGCCGACAGGTTTGTGATCGAGGTGCCGAACAGCAACCGCGACAGCAACTCGTCCTGCGGTAGGCTTGGCACGCTGGCGAAGCCGATTTGCGGGCGCGTCGCCGGACCAGTGACGCGGATGGTGGCAGACAGGCCAGTGGTGTCGGCATTGGCGGCAATGTCGATCGAGGGATTGGCGGGTGTTTCCCCGGCAAAGCGAATGATGCCGCGATCGATTGCAAATTCGCGGCCCGAAAACTCATAATAACCGCGCACAATATCAGCGCGACCGGTGATCGCCGGATTGTCGGGCGCGCCGCCAATCTGCAGGTCGGCCGACCATTCGCTGGTGAGCCCCAGCCCGGTTACCCGCACGCCGCTCGCCGCGCGTGCCCGCACGTCGAGCCGCCAGGGGGTGGCGCGGCGATCATCGCCGTCATCCATACCGTCACGCAAGTTGATCTCCCGGATGTTGAGCACGGGAACCGCATTCGCCGCCACTGCCTGGCCGAGCCGGTAACGGCTGGCGTTGAGTACGACATCGCCACCAATCACACCGCCCGCCCCATCCGACCGAATCGTCAGCGGGCCAGTGACGGTAGCGCCAATATCGTCGCGGTTGATCATCACGGCCTTGTCGGCCTGCAGCTTCAAATCAATGCCATAGCCATTGACCGCTGCGAAATCGAAGCTGCCGCTGCCCGTCACCCGCCCGCCCTTCCCGGCGTCGGCGGAAAAGCTGCTGAAGCTCAGCTGCGATCCATTGAAAGTGCCCGCCGCTTCGACCCCGGTCAGCACTGTACCAGTCGATGCACTTTCCAGCCGAGCGCCCTTGGCGCGCAGCACACCGCGAATGCGCGGATCGTTCACTTTGCCGCCCAGATCGGCGGCGATAGCAACCGGGCCGGACAGGTCGAACAGCTCAAGCCCGGTCAGCCGCCACAGTGTGTCAGCGGGGCCATCATAGCGAAGCTGCCCGAACAGCTGGGCATTGGCGAGGCGCGCGCGCAGGCTGCCGCTGCCAAGCGGCGCGAGCCGGGCCTGGGCGCGACCGATCGTCTTGCCGCCGCTTGCCATCACTGCGCGCATCGCGGCCTTGTCAGGTTGCAGCACACCGACCAGCCCGACATCGATCGGCCGCGATGATAGCACCAGCCCCGATCGGCTGAGGCCCCGGATCGTCATGTCGATTTTCCCGACTGGCGCTGCCCCCGCCCCTTCGGCAAAGCTCAGCTTGCCCGATGCGCTGCCTGCCAAGCCAAGGCCGGGATAGGCGATATCAAGAATCGTCAGCGGCATCCGCGTCATATCGGCATCGATCGCAGCAGAATCGCTGGTGAAGCGCCCGCCGAGTTCGGCATTGCCACCTGCAAAATCGAGCTTTGTCGGCTCCAGCCGCCAGCCATCGCCCGCGCGTGTGACGATCGCGGGTTCGAGCAGCTTGATCGGCTTGCGATCGATCGTGCCCGCGGCCGTAATACGGTAGCGATCAGGCGTCACATCGGCTTCGCCGCGAATGTCGAATGCGCGGCCACGTGAACCGGCGATCGATCCCTTGATTGTGCCCACCCCGCCGCGCAGCGACGCCATGCCTTCAAATCGTGCCAGACCCAGCGAGCCTTGCCGCAGGCCCGCCCCCCTCGCGGTCCCTTCTACCGAGGCACCTTGGGGATAGAGCATCGTCACCAGATCGAGCTTGCCACGCCGCAGCACTGCATCGCCGAGCACGCGGGCATTGGAAGCATCGAGATGCACCTCGATCCGCTGTACGCCGTTCACCGGGGCAAAGCCGATCGCGCCACTTACGCCTCCGCCGCCACCGACAGTCAACGTCCCGTCAAAGCCGCCCTCGGCTGCAAGCAGCGATCCGCTGCCCTTGATTCCGCCCACGTCGAGTGCCGCGATCACCACCGTCGCCTGCCCGCCCTTGGGCAACAGGATCCGTCCGTTGCCCACGAAATCGCCGAGCGTCGAGCCGCCGTTCGCGGTGAAGCTGTAGCCCTCCGGCGTCGGATCAAGATGCGCGCGCACCTTGTTTACACCAAGCGCTTCATTGGGCCGCGCAAAGGTGAGGTCGAGCATTGGCCGTTCGAGCCGCCCGACCAGCTTGAGCGTCAACGGGCCATAGGTGCGCTGCGTGCCGCTGCCTTCGAAGGTGACGCTACCGTTGCGCTGCCGGAAGCCCGACCCCGTGATCCGAATATCGGGCGCGGTGAGCACCAGATTGCGCAAGTGAAGAATACCATCGGTCGATTGTTCGAGGTTACTCGTCAGACGCGGCAAGCCGCCGGCAAGCGTTCGAAAGAAACTATTGTCGAGCCGGACGAACTGCGCGGTCGCCGTGCCGATGATCCGCGCACCTTTGCCGCCCGGCGCGGGCACCACCTGCAGTTTCGACATGACATCAACGATGCCGAGCCCCGGGATAAGATACCGCGCCAGCCCGCCATTCAGGCCAACATCGAAGCGACCATTTTTCAAGTCGACAAGCAGGTTGAAGCTGCCCTTCAGCTTGTCAGACCGAAACTTCAGATCAGCGCCGGTAATGAACGCTGACGTGACCCGCAACGTACCCTCCAAAAGAAGGTTGCGCAGGATCGCTCCCGCTACGGCATCGACGCCCGTCACCCGCGAAACGCTGAGTTGCAGCGGAACGATGATCGGTTGCGGCGACAAGCGACCTCGCCCGCCAGCGCGGACATTCTCGAAGCCTTCCTTACCGAACGACGCGAAATCGGCGCTCAGCCGGTACTCGAACGCAGCCGTATCGAACGCGCCGTCAAGGATCGCGCGCAACTCGACTTTGCGCCCCACCATCTTCGTGACCAGCGCTTTGGGCTGCAGCAATTGCGTGCGGATGCGCAGATCGCGAAACGCGCTCTTCGCCAGATCGAGCCCGCCCATGGTCTCGATCGCCAGCGCCGATGATCGCAGCGATAGTCGCCCATCGAGCTGCCGCGCCACCAATGTTGCAGCACCATTGATCGACAGCCGGGGCATCGCCAGCCGGACGATCTTGTCGGTCGACATCCGCGACGGGGTCAGGCTGCCCAGCAGCGTATAGGCACCCGAGACGTTGCCGAGTGACAGATCGACCACCTGGGCACCGCCGACATCGGCGCGCGCGGTGCCGCGCCAGCGCGTCCAGCTGCCCTTGCCTTCGACCACGGCACTGACCGCCTTGTTCACACGGACCAGCTTCGCAAGCACGCCCTTGGCCACGCCCGCCGCACGCAGATCGATATCGAATCGGTTGCGGTCGGGCTCGGCATCGAGCTTCAGGAGCAGTCGGTCGCTTCCTGCCACCACTGCGCGCAGATCGACGAGCGCCCGCCCGTCATGGATATCGGCCTTGCCCGTCAGGCTGCCGACCCGGGTGGTACCAGTTACGACACGATCGATGACGAGCCGATCGACCGCCAATTCGCCGATCAGAATATCGAAGCTCGGCAGCGCCGGGCTCGGCTTCCCGGTGCGCACCGTTTCCGGCAATTTGGCGAGCCGCGCCTGCGGGATGGCGAGGCGCTTGATCTCCAGCCGGTTCGCAATCCATGCCAGCGGCGACCAGCGCAGGGTTGCGCGCGGCACTTCGAGCACCAGCCCCTTCGGATCGCGCACCCGAACGTCGATCAGGATCATCTCGCCATAGATTGATCCGTTAATCCGCCCGACCGTATACCGCAGCCCATTCGAGGGGCGGAGAGCAGCGACCTGGTCTGCGATGAAGCGGTGGCCGAAGCTGGAATCAGCGAGGAGCAGTGCGGCGAGGACGCAGGCCACAAACCCGCCCAGCCCGATGGCGACCCAGCGGTGCCAGCGCCACTGCCGAAGCTTGGGCGCAGCAACGGGCTCGCCCTTGCTCAAAACGCTTGCCCCAGCGACACATAGACGGCCACCCGCGGATCACCCGGCTGCGGGTTGATCGGCGTGCCGACATCGATCCGGATCGGGCCAAAATTCGAATAATAACGCAGGCCGACACCCGCGCCATATTGCAGCCCCGTAAACTTCGGCAGCGCCGATGTGTAGATGTTGCCGGCATCGAAAAAGGGCACCAGGCCGAACGGCCCGAACAGCTTCAACCGCGCCTCGACCGCAAATTCGGTCAAACTGCGCCCGCCGATCGGATCATTGTTTGGATCGCGCGGGCCGATATCCTGAAAGCCATAACCGCGCACCGATGCACCACCACCGGCATAGAAGCGTCGTGACGGCGCAATGGAATCTCGCGGCGCCCCGGCGATCGTCCCCAGCCGCACGCGCGCCGCCAGCGTGATGCGATCCCCGAATGATTGATAGGCGCTGCCATCGATCTGGATGCGCGCATAGCCAAAGGCCGCACCCTGCAACGACAGTTCGGGCGAAACGCGACCGCCCAGCCGGAACCCCTTGGTTGGATTCAGCAGATCGTCCGATCCGTCATAATTCAGGCTGGTCGGCAATGCGGCGATGAAGAAGGTTCGCCGCCGGGGATCGCCGGTCGATACGATCACGTCGCGCTCGTCCGATGCGGAGAGCTCGGTACCGAGCGACCAGGTCCAGGCTTTCTGAAAGAAGATTGTTGTCTGGCGTTCGAGCGAGCCGCTGAGCGTGAACGTCGTCGCCTGGAACGCGGCACGATTGACGTTGGAGGCGGTTGCCTGCGCGATCAGGACCCGATCGCGACCTTCGAAGTTATTGCGCCGAAAGATGAGACCGCCCGATTGCTCCTGCGTACCGGCCACCGCGCGCACGGTGAGCGCGCCTTCCGGCGGGAACAGGTTGCGGTGCGTCCAGCTGAGCGCAGCGCGCACGCCTTCGCCTGTGCCATAGCCCAGTTCGGCGGCGACGGTGCGCGGCGGCGCCGGCAGCAGCGCGACATCGATGTCGACGGTGCCCGGTAGCTTGCCCTCGACCGGCTTTACTTCGGCCGATGAGACAATTCCGGTCTGAATCAATGCCCGACGAAGATCATCAAGCGCACTTTCATCAAAGCGATCGCCAGCCTTGAATCGAGCGATTTTTTCGATGTGGCGCGCCCCCATCAGCCGATTGGGCGCAGTGATCACCCGACCAAAAACGCGCGCACCACCGGGCGTTACCGGCAATTCGAGCGTGGCCGTCTGGGTGGCATGATCGATCACGACGGTCGACTGGCCAACCGTGGCAAAGGGGAAACCCTGTTCGGTGATCTGGGTTCGCAGTTCGGCCTCACCAATGGCGATCGCATCGGCGTTGACGGGATCGTTCGCCGCCACACCAAACGCCTTACGCAACGGCGCTTCCTTGTCGCCCGCTGCCGCCAGCCCGGGCAATGCAACGCCTTCCAGCTTATACTGCACGCCTGGTTCAACGGTGAGCACAACGAGCGGGCTGGCGGCACTCGTCTCGACGCTGCTGCTGATCTGCGCGTCATAATAGCCCGCGCCGCGCATCAGCGTCTGGAGCAGCGCACCATCCTCGCGTGCACGCCGTTCGATCTGCGCAGCATTCGATGGCTCGCCGCGATGCATGCGAAGTGCGGAAAGGCTGTCGAACCGCGCTTTGAATACGGCATCTGCAACCGCATCAATCCCATCGATCCGGTAATCATAGCTGGTCAGTTCGGCGAGGTCGGCCTTTGGCGCATCAGGATCGGCACTGTCGGGCATCGTCGCCAGATCGGGCCAGGCGACGCCGAGATCGGGCAAGTCTGCCATTGGCGAATCGGGATCGAGGTCATCGGATAACGTCCGATCGGCTGGAGCCTCAGGTGGGGGTATACGTTGAGCGTTGGGCGTAACGACCGGCGCATTCTGGGCGTGTGCGTCGATCGGTGCAGCAGCCACCAGCAAAACCATCGCAATGGCAATCAAGCTGCTGCTGAAAATGAAACGCCGAACCATCGTCTCGCTCTAGCGTCGACGGTTGGATAGGGACAGCACCAGCTTTGCAGCAAGACAGAGAATCACCGTGACAACGGATCGGTTCGCCGAACAATCATTCTAGTGAATCGTGCCGAAAGACCGCTCTGTACCGAGGATCACAATCAACCTTTCGATCTGGCGCCAGCGGCAAAAGCCGATGGCATTACCCAGGTTGCGACTGCGTTCGGCCAAGGCCGCCGCTTCGAAACCGGCGTCGTCGCCAAAGCGCGCAATCAAGCTGGCAGCATCATCAAATGCAGCGCGATCATGCAGATAGGGAGGTTGCGGCGCGGCATCTTCAGCCGGGTCATCAAATGCAAAGGACATGGCAGGTGGATAGCGAGCAAAGCTGGCGCGACGATTACGGGCAATGGTAAATACGATGGGGACAATTGCGTTGCCAGTAGGCGAACGGGAACACTGGCGGCGCGCACCATCCCATGGCAGGGCATAGCGGATGAATGATACGCCTCCCCGTAATCCTGCCGCTGGCGGCTTCCTGATCGCGATGGGCGCGATCGCTGGGGCGTTTGGCGGCGTTTTCTTTGGCGAATCGACCCGCGGCCTGATTGGCGGCTTGATTCTCGGCTGTCTGCTCGCGCTGCTTATCTGGTGGCGCGATCGCCGCTGACGGTTACTTCAACAACCGCGTGATCCGAACGACCCGGCCGATAACATCCAGTGCAGCATCGTCTGGTGTGACTGTGATGATGGGAAATGCGGGATTGTCACTGATCACATCGATCGACCCGCCGCGCGTCATGAGCCGCTTGACCACCAGCAAGCCCTGCAACCGCAATACATAGATCCCGCCGCGCGCGCCGACGCGCTGGTCGCCGCGGTCGACCAGCATGTCGTCACCATCGGCAATTGTCGGCAACATCGATTCGCCCTGCGCGGTGATAATCGACAGTTCGGCTGGGCGCACGCCCCATTGCCGCAGCAATGCCGGATCGATTGCCTCGCCTAGGATCGCCCGGTCATCCGCGAGCACCCCGCCTGGCCCTGCGGAAGCAACCGCGTCGATGCGGGGCACATACACCAAGCGGGTCGGTGGCCCTGCCGCGTCAGGCGCGCCCAGATCATGCTCTGACATGCCGAGATAGTCCGACAGGATCCGTCGCTCGCGTTCGCCAAGCGCCCGCGGCGATCCTCGCTTCACGAATTGCTGGAGATAAGCTTCGTTGCGTCCGAGCAGTCGCGACAGCGCGGCCAGGCTCTCGCCCCGGCGCGCGGCCATGTCGGTCAGATTGGCGCAAACGCGAGCATGATCCATTTCCCACCAATAGCCATAGGATTTTTCCTAGACAAGTTGGAAATGACGGAACAAAAATAGAACATTAGCAGCGAATCAGGAGCGATTCATGTCAGTTCTATGCAAGGTTGAACGGTTTCTGCGGCAAACATCGATGCCGGCGACCAAATTCGGGCGCTTGTCGCTGAACGACCCCCGCCTGGTCGAGGATTTGCGACGCGGTCGCGAACCCCGGCCCCGCACTGCCGCACTGATCGAGGCGAAGATCGCCGAACTTGACCGCGAGATCAGACCATGAGCGGTGGGCCCGATATTGGCACGCTGCTGACGCGCGCACTTGAGCATCAGGCTCGCCATGCCGGTTGCCCGATCGAAATCAACGGCGCTGATTGGGATCGCTGGGCGAGCGCTACATTTACAGGGGCGCGGCACCGTATCGCCATCTCAACGCTCCCCTGCCCCGCAACCGAGGCGTGGCTGGCGGGATTGAGTGAGGCCGACTTCGATCTGCGTGGCCATCTGGTTGCTGATCTGGCGGTGGGGTCGGTGCGGCGGACGGCCACAAACGTAACGGCTGAACTGGAAGTCCTGACTGTCGAGATCCGCTAGTTACCCGCGCGTCGCCATTCGGCGCAATGTGCCGAGCGTATCCTGCAGGCCATCCTGTGATTCCGTGTCGCGCTTGACAGCGGGCGCTGGTGGGCGGCCATGACGATCGGTAACGCCACGTTCGAGCCGTTCGAGCAGGGCAGTGATCGTCGCCTGGGTATCGCGGGGGTCGCGCGGTTCGCGACGCGGTTCGGGCGGCGATACGGGCTCTGCGCGCACCATCGGCGTCAATTCAAATGTCTCGAACCGCTCGCTTGGCTCAAAAATCTGCTGGCGTGATGGCGACGAAACGAGTGAAGGGGCAACAAGCGGCTGCGCTTGGTGCTGAGACAATGGTTCAGGGACGAACGGCATGGCCTGCCCGATCGCCGCAGGATCATAGGCAGACAATGGCATGTCCAGATCGACCGGCAAGTCGATCGGCCCATCCGCAATGGGCGGCGTCATCGGCACAGATGACATCGGCAGCGCCTGACGGGCGGTTTGTTCATTGTCGCTGGGATGCCGCGCACGGACTTCCAGAAACGGCGTACCAAGATCGCGATTGGCAAATACCGGTCGGCGTGACGGCGCATCGGGATGAGCATCGGCACGGCGCAGCACGGGTGCCGCTTCGCCGGTTTCGAGATCACTCTGTGCTGCCGTCTCGCGACCGAACATCAGGGTGCGCGAACCAAGGACAAGGAACACCGCAAACCAACCGAGCAAGGCAATCGTCCCACCACCCAACAGCGCGAGCACAATCCGCGCCGTCATGCCCAATGGCGGCTCGGCGGCGGCGATCACCGCGGGAATGCCACTACGCAGGATGATGCGACCTAGGATATCACCGGGCACCAGCGCAAAACCAATCGCCGTCACCAGCCCCATTGCCGCGCCGCCAAGTGGTGCGACCGGCAGGATCAGGCGTTGACGGCGGGGCTCTTCAACCATGGCGACAGTCTATCGGTGGATTCGATTAGTTTTTGGTAAACAGGAACATAACGCGCGACATTATTGGCCCAGTTGCGTTCCGCCTCGACAAAAGCACGGGCTCGCGCCCGGCGTGCGGGCCAGGTCTCGCGATCGGCGAATAATGACGAGATGGCACGCGCTATCGCCTTGGGATCATCGGGCGCGAACAAGGTACCGGTATCGCCATCGCGAATCAGTTCCCGGTGGCCGCCTACATCGGACGCCGCAACAAGCCGCCCCTGGGCCATTGCCTCCAATGGCTTGAGCGGCGTGACAAGATCAGTGAGCCGCATCCGCTTGCGCGGGTAAACCAGCACGTCGATGACGCTGTAGTAACGCTCAACCTGTTGATGCGGCACACGGCCGACGAAATGGATATGGTCGGTCACCGCGCTTGCGGCCGCTTGCGCGCGGAGCGCTTCCTCGCACGGTCCACCGCCGACGAGCACCAGCTTTATCCGTGGACGGGCGGACACCAGCCGGGGCATCGCCGCGATCAGGTCCGCCAGCCCTTCATAGGCATAAAAGCTGCCGATAAAGCCAATGACTTCATCGCCGACAATACCCAACTGCTGGGCGAGCATCGCATCATAGGCCATCGGCGCGCCGAACAAGGTCATGTCGACACCATTGGGGGAAACCATGATCTGCCCCGGATTGATCCCCCGCGCCACCAGATCGCTCTTCAACCCCTCGCAGATCACAGCAACGCCATCGACCTTTCGCACCATCCGCGTTTCGAGCGCGCGGGTTGCGCGGTAGCGCCAGGAACCTTCGGTGCCCGTTTCGTTGCCGACGGCGGCATCCTCCCAAAATGCCCGGATTTCATAGAGTAGCGGCACTTTGTAGCGGCGGCTCGCGCGGCGCGCGGCAATCGCGTCGAGCACTGGTGAATGGGCGTGGAGAACATCAGGCTCAAAATCACGGACCACTTGTTTGATTCGGCGCGAAAAGGCGCTGATCTCACGCAACTCGCCGAACGGGCTAGCCAATGGTTTCGGCGGTTCGGTCCGATAGAAATCGATGCCGTCGACGGTTTCCTGTTCGGCATCGAACCCGCCGTGCCGAGGCCCGGTAACCGCCGCCACCGCAAAGCCGCGCGCCATCTGCGCCTTCAAGATGGCGCGGGTGCGAAAGGTATAGCCGCTCTGCAAAGGCAGGCCGTGATCGAGGATATGAAGAATACGCATCGTGGCACCGTAGATGCCACGGCAGTGTTTAACGCCGCGTCAACTGGACCCGGCGTATCGCGAATTTGCAAAGGGCATGATTTCCGGCCCGGCAGAAAGGGAACGCGGGATGATCGACAATTTTGCGCTCCTGCTGTCGCACGGGCTGATGATGCTTGCCGCTTTTCTGCTGTTGCGCCGCCCCGATCTAGATCGCGAGCCAACCAACCGCCCCGAGGATGAGCCGGGTGCGTGATCTGGCGTTTATCGCTTTCCTGATGGCATTGTTCGGGCTGGGATTCCGGCGACCGTTCGTGTTCGTGCTGGCTTATGTTTATATCGACATCGTCTCGCCCCAGCGGCTGACCTATATGCTGCTCAACAGCGTGCCGATTTCATTGATTGCCGTTGTGGCCGCCGTGGGGACCTGGTTCGCCTTTGACGACAAGCGCGACACGCGGGTTGCGCCGCGCCAGTTCTTGCTGCTGCTGCTGCTGATTTACTGCGCGATCACCACCAGGAATGCCGATTTTCCGGTGGAGGCGCTGGGCAAATGGGATTGGGTCTGGAAGGCGCTGGCCTTTGCGATCTTTCTGCCGCTGACGCTTCGCACCAAATTGCGGATCGAATCGCTGCTGCTGTTCATGGTGCTTTCGGCATCGTCGATCATCATCGTCGGCGGCATCAAAACGCTGGCATCGGGGGGCGGCTATGGCGCGCTGAACCTGATGGTCGCGAACAACAGTGGCCTGTACGAAAGCAGCATCATTTCAACCGTCGCCGTCGCGATCATCCCGCTGGTGTTGTGGTTCAGCAAGCACGGCACAATCTTTCCGCCCGATTGGAAGGTGAAGGTTTTTTGTTATGCCCTTGCCTTTTCGTGCCTGCTGATTCCGGTCGGCACATCGGCCCGCACCGGTCTGGTCTGTATTGCCCTGCTCGCCCTGTTGATGCTGCGTGACGCGAAACGACGGCTGATGGTGCTGGCGCTGATGGCCGCCGTACCCGTCGTCTCACTGCCCTTTCTGCCGGAATCCTTCCTGGCGCGGATGCAGACGATCCAGAACCACCAGAGCGATACCTCGGCCGCCACCCGCGTCGCGGTGTGGAAATGGACGATGGAATACGCCACGACGCACCCGTTCGGCGGCGGGTTCGATGCATATCTGCAAAATGAGCTCCGCTTCGAAACGGTGAAAGTGGAGGGCACGGGTGGCAACATCGCCATTCAGCGAAATGCCGAACAGGATCGCGCCCGCGCCTATCACAGCAGCTATTTCGAAATGCTCGGCGAACAGGGCTATCCTGGCCTGGCGCTATGGCTGATCATCAATCTTGGCGGCATTTTCCGGATGGAGGTGCTGCGCCAGCGCTATCGCAGAGCTGGCCCAGGCGAAGCGTGGATCGCCCCGCTCGCCAGCGCGCTGCAAAGCGCCCATATCGTCTATCTGCTCGGCGCGGCCTTTGTCGGCATCGCGTTCCAGCCGTTCATCTACATGCTGATCGGCGCACAGATCGGGCTGGACACCTATGTCGGGCGCAGGCGTGCCGAGGCAGGATGGCGTCCGTTTCGCAAGGCGAGCGCCGCCCCCCGGACAACCATCCCTCCGCTAGCGGCCGCAAAGGCGACTATGCCGCCTCGCTAACCTGCGTGCTGATCATCTCGATCAGCGCGGCATTGAAGGCGGGCAGATCATCAGGTTTGCGACTGGTGATAAGGTTGCCGTCGATTACCACCTCCTTATCGACATAATCGGCACCGGCATTTTCCAGATCAGTGCGCAGCGACGGCCAGCTGGTGATTTGTCGACCATTGAGAACGTCGGCTTCAACCAGCAGCCACGGCGCATGGCAGATCGCCGCAACGGTCTTGTCAGCATCGAAAAATGCCTGGATCAACGCGATCGCCTGCGGCTCCAGCCGCAACGCATCAGGATTGGCAAGCCCGCCCGGCAACACCAACGCATCGAAATCATCGGCATCGACCTGATCGATCGTTGTGTCCGGGGTGATCGTCAGACCCTTCTCGGCGTGAAGCATCCCCTGGATCGGTTCAAGAGCGATCGAGGCAAGGGTCACTTGAGCACCGGCATCCATCAGCGCCTCTCGCGGGCTGAAAAGTTCTGATTGTTCGAAACCATCGGTGGCGAGGATCAGGACACGGGCTTGGGTAATGTCGGGCATCGGAAATCTCCTCCAGAAACTCCAACACCAACCCCTGAGCCTACCCCCGCGTTCCGGAACGAAGCGGTGTGACGCGCATTAGTGCCGACGAACGGAATGCTGGCGCGTACGAAACTCCTTTTCCTCTCTGGGAACCGTTCCCCCGCGCAGGCGGGGGTCCAGAGCCGCAAGCGCTGCGCTCGGTCACCCTGGACCCCCGCGTTCGCGGGCGAACGGCGGGTCTGAAAATCACCAAGGGCTGGCCTTGCAGGCCCGAGTGCGGCATCGGAGCCCACAAGGAGCAACCATGACGACCGCCAACCAGGCCGCGCCGATCATCGGCACCCCGCGCTACGACATCGATCTTGTCACCTTCTATACGGACAGCGTGATGTGGCTGCAGAGCCACTGGGCGCGAATCCTGATTGCGGCGGCGATTGCGGGCGTCGTTATCGTGCTGTTGCATCTGCTGCGCAGCTTCAGCGTCAAGCTGTGCGAGCGCGAACGCCCGGGCAAAATTGGCTGGTGGAAGGTCGCCGGACGCACATTGGGGCGCACCGGCAGCCTGTTCATCATCATTGCGGCGATCCGGCTGGTCGCGGACCTGGCCGATCCGCCGCTGATCGTGATCACCACAATCCGCACGCTTTTCACCGTCGCAGCGGTTTTTCAGGGTGCAATCTGGCTGCGCGAACTCGTGCTCGGCGCGGTCGAGCAGCATACCGGCACCGGGCGCGCGAGTGGCGAGGCGCTGAGCAGCGCGCTGGGCATCATCCGGCTGCTGGTTACCTTTGCGGTTTTCGCCGTCGCGCTGATCGTGGTGCTCGACAATCTGGGCGTGAACATCACGGGGCTGGTCGCTGGCCTTGGCGTAGGCGGCATCGCGATCGGCCTGGCAGCGCAGGGGATTTTTGCCGATCTGTTCGCCGCGCTTGCGATCATCTTCGATCGGCCATTCCGGCGTGGCGACGTGATCGCTTATGATACCACGACGGGCACGGTCGAGGACATCGGCCTGAAATCGACGCGCATCCGCTCCGGCACGGGCGAGGAACGCATCATCGCCAACAAGCAATTGCTCGACAAGGAAATCCAGAACATCACCCAGCGCAGCTATCGCCGGGTGAGTTTCACGCTGGCGATTGCGGCTTACACCCCCGCCGATCGGTTGCGCGCCATTCCCGCCATGCTGCAAGAAGTGATCGAGCAAGGCGGGCATCATTTCGTGCATGCAGGCTTTTTGAACTTCGCCGCCAGCAGCTTCGATTTCCTCGTCGAATTCGACTCGCTATCCCCCGATCTCGCCCCGTTTTTCGAAGCGCGCCACACCATCGGCATCACCATCATCGAAAAACTCGCCGCGGAAGGAATCGCCCTCGCCTACCCCACGCAGCTCGCCTTCACCGCCGCGCCAGACGGCAGTTATGTGATGCCCTATCCCGATGCGGTAAGCGCGAGAGGCTAAGCTGCGCCCTCATCAAGACTCAGCAACGTCGCATTCCCACCCGCGCTCGTCGTATCGATCGACACAGCGCGTTCGACGCAGAAGCGCTGGAGGTAATGCGGCCCTCCCGCCTTGGGGCCGGTGCCCGATAGCCCCTCGCCGCCAAAGGGCTGGCTGCCCACGACCGCGCCGATCATCGACCGATTGACGTAGAGATTGCCGACCGTAGCGGTCGCCTCGACCAGTTCGCCCGCGCGGGCGATGCGGCTGTGCAGGCCCATCGTCAGGCCATAGCCCTTGGCGTTCACCGCCGCGATCGTCTCGGCGAGCTTGCCTGCAGGCCAGGTTGCAACATGCAGGATCGGACCGAACCATTCGCGATCGAGTGCGTGGAGTGCGCCCAGCCGGACGAGTGTCGGCGGCACGAATCGCCCGGTGTCGGGCACCGGCAGTGTCTTCAGGATCGCGCTGCCGAGCCCGCCACTATACGCCATCAGCCGGTCATAGGCCGCCTGATCGATCACGGGGCCGACATCGGTGCGCGGATCGGCGGGGTCGCCGACGACCAATAGGTCCATCGCGCCTTTCAGCATCTCGATGACGCCGTCAGCGATTTCCTCCTGCAGCAACAATAGACGGAGTGCAGAGCAACGCTGTCCGGCGGAGCGGAACGCGCTGGTAACAACATCGGCGACGACTTGTTCGGGCAGCGCGGTGGAATCGACGATCATCGCGTTGATGCCGCCGGTTTCGGCGATGAGCGGGACGATCGGGCGGTTGTCGTCCTCAAGCAACGCACGGGCGATCTTGCGTGCGGTGGCGGTGGAACCGGTGAAGGCGACACCCATGATCCGCGGATCGGCGGTGAGCGCAGCGCCCACTTCGGGACCGCCGGGGACGAGGATCAGGGCGTCTTTGGGCACACCAGCGTCATGCGCCAGCTGCACCGCGAATTCGGCGATGCGCGGCGTTTGCGGCGCTGGCTTGGCGACGACAGTGTTGCCCGCGACCAAGGCGGCGACGGTTTGGCCAAGAAAAATCGCCAGCGGGAAGTTCCACGGCGCGATGGTTGCCCACACCCCGCGCCCTTCAAACCGCAGGGTGTTGCGCTCACCCGTGGGGCCGGGGAGGTCGATGGGGTGCAGGCCATCGCGCGCCTGTTGGGCATAGTAACGGCAAAAATCGACCGCCTCACGCACCTCGCCGAGCGCATCGGGAATGGTTTTGAAGGCCTCGGCTACGCAAATCGCCATCAGCTCCTCGCGATTTTCCTCCAATAGGTCGGCAAGGGCATCGAGGCTCGCGGCGCGGGTGTCGACCGGCGTGGCTGACCATGCCGGAAAGGCGGCGGCGGCACGGGTGATTGCCCCGGTAACTTCCGTACCCCCGCGCACGCGGGGGTCCAGGGCCACGGGCGGTAACGATTGTGACGCTGGACTCCCGCTTTCGCGGGAGCACTGGGTGGCGGTTTGCAGCAATATCTCCCGATCCGCCAAATCCAGCCCGCTCGAATTCCGCCGAGCCGCGCCGAACAAATCCACCGGCAGCGGAATATTCGGATGCCGTGTGCCTCCGACGCTCGCGATCTTCACCACCGGATCGGCGAGGATTTCCTCCTCGCTCAGCCGCTCATCCGCGAGTTGGTGCACGAACGACGAGTTCGCGCCATTTTCCAGCAATCGCCGCACCAGATAGGCCAGCAGGTCGCGGTGCCCGCCGACGGGGGCATAGATGCGGCAATGATAGCCGTGCTCGCGCACCAGCCGTTCGTATAGCCCGTCCCCCATGCCGTGGAGGCGCTGAAATTCGAAGTCTCGGGCATTGCCCGCCCACTCCACGATCGTCGCGACGGTCAACGCATTATGGCTGGCAAAGGCCGGGCGGATATGCGGCGCATCGAGCATGTCGCGCGCGCAGGCTAAATAGGATACGTCGGTCGCCGCCTTGCGGGTGAACAGCGGATAGTCACTGAGCCCCTCGACCTGGGTGCGCTTGATCTCGCTGTCCCAATAGGCACCCTTAACGAGGCGGACGTTCATCTCACGACCCAGCGCGCCCGCCCAGGCGATCACGGGCCGCGCGCGCTTACCATAGGCCTGCACTGCCATGCCGAACCCGTCCCAACCCTTGAGCGAAGATAGGCCAGCAACCGTACCGATGATGTCGAGGCTCATCTCCAGCCGCTCGCTTTCTTCGGCATCGACGGTGAGTGCGATTCCCTTTCCAGCGGCTTGTACCGCCAGCGCCTCCAGCATTTCGGTGAGTGCGGGTACGCAGTCATCCCATTGCGCCACTTCGTAGCGCGCGTGGAGCGCGGAGAGCTTGACGGAGATAGAGTGTCCGGCTGCTGGATCGGCCCCCACTGCATCGATCGCGTCGACATAAGCACGGAAATAACGGTCAGCATCCGCTTTGGTGCGCGCAGCCTCGCCCAGCATGTCGAAGCTGGCAGTAAAGCCCTCATGCTCGGGCTTTTTCATGCGGCGCGCGGCTTCGTCGATGGTTCGGCCCATGACGAAGATTTCGCCCATCATCCGCATCGCCGCACCCACCGCCTGACGGACGAACGGCTCGCCCGCGCGACTGATCAGTCTCCGCAGTGCGCTTGGCTGCTCGCCTTCGCCAACCAGCGCGCGGCCAACAACCAGACCCCAAGTCGCGGAATTGACGAGCGTCGAGTTCGACTTGCCCGTGTGCGCCCGCCAATCGGCATCGCCCAATTTGTCGGCAATCAGCAGATCGGCCGTTTCGGGATCGGGCACGCGCAGAAACGCCTCGGCCAGCGATAGCAGCGCGACACCTTCGGACGAGTTAAGCCGATATTCCTGCAGGAACTGGTTTACCCAGCCTTTGCCCTGGGCGGCCCGCAAATCCGCGAGCAGCGTGAGCGACTCCGACATGATCCGATCGCGCGACTCGCGGGTGACCGCTGCGCGCTCCAATAGCGGTTTTAGAACATCGGGTTCGGGCGCGCGGTGCAGGGCAGCCATGGATTTACGGGCTTGCGACGCTACGTCAGGTGTCATCTTCCGGTTTCCGGTCTAGTTGGGCTTGGCAAGGGGCATGCCCAAGGCCTATTTGAGCCCCGCGCTATGCGACGATTTGGACCGGAGGGAAATGCCGTGACGACAATCACCATCCAGGAAATGGCGACGCGAGTCGGCAGCGAGCAGGTTTCCGACTGGGTCGAGGTCAGCCAGGAAATGATCAACAAATTCGCGGACGCGACCGGTGATCACCAGTTCATCCATATCAATCCGGAAATGGCGGCGATGACGCCGTTCGGCGGCACGATCGCGCACGGCTTCCTTACCCTGTCGCTGATGCCGCTGCTATCGTCAAAGATCGTGGACGCGCCCAAGATCGAGGGCGTGAAGATGGGCGTCAACTATGGCGGCAACAAAGTCCGCTTCTTGCAGCCGGTCCGCTCCGGCAAGCGTGTGCGCGGGCGCTTCAAGCTGTTGGAACTGGTGGAGAAGCGCCCCGGCCAGTGGCAGCAGACCAACGAATTCTCGGTCGAAATCGAAGGCGAGGACAAGCCGGCGATGATCGCCGAATGGATCAGCCAGATCTTCGTTTGAGGACGGCAGCCATGCCTCGCATCACGCCCCTCGCCAAACCTTACCCGGCCGAATTCGACGCGCGGATGAAGGTGTTGATGCGTGGTGCCGAGCCGCTGGTGCTGTTCACCACGCTCGCCACCAACGACCGCGCCTGGACCAAGTTCAGCGGTGGCTCGCTACTCGACAAGGCTAGCCCGCTGTCGATGCGTCACCGCGAAATCGTGATCGACCGCACCTGTGCGAAATGCGGCAATGAGTATGAATGGGGCGTCCATATCGCGGGGTTCGCGCCGCATATCGGGATGGACGATGCCCAGATTTACGCGACCGTCCACGGCGACGCGACCGATCCGGTCTGGTCACCCGACGAAGCGACGCTGATCGCTACCGTCGACGCGCTAATCGATCACAAGAAACTGAGCGATGCCGAATGGGCGTCGCTCAAAGCCCATTTCGACGACCCCCAGGCGCTGGAGATCATCCAGCTTGTCGGATTCTATCACGGCGTGTCGCTGATCTGCGGTGCGCTCGATCTGCCCCTCGAAACCAATGCGGCGCGCTTTCCCGCCGCCAAAGGAGACTAAGCCATGCGTTCAGCCGTCATCGTATCCACCGCCCGCACCCCCATTGGCCGCGCCTATCGCGGCGGGTTCAACAATCTGCCTTCGCCGACGCTGTCGAGCCACGCGATCAAGGCCGCCGTCGAGCGGGCCGGCATCGACGGGGCAGAGGTGCAGGACGTCGTCTGGGGCGCAGCGCTTCAGCAGGGCGTGCAGGGTGGCAACATCGCGCGCAACGCGCTGCTGCGCTCGGGCCTGCCGATCAGCGTGCCCGGCCAGTCGATCGATCGCCAGTGCGCCAGCGGCCTGATGGCAATCGCCACCGCCGCCAAGCAGATCATCGTCGACAATATGGACGTCACGATTGGCGGCGGCGTCGAATCGATCTCGATGGTGCAAACCCCCGAAATGCGCGTCGCTGGCGACAAGGAATTGCTGGCAATGCACCCCGACGTTTATATGTCGATGCTTCAGACTGCCGAGGTCGTGGCAAAGCGCTACAATGTCAGCCGCGAGGCGATGGACGAATATAGCTATCAGTCGCAGATGCGCACGGCAGCCGCTCAGGCCGCGGGCAAGTTCAACGATGAGATTGTGCCCGTGACGGCAACGATGGCGATGACCAACAAGGAAACCAAGGAAGTCACGCACCACGAAGTGACGGTGACGCAGGACGAAGGCAACCGCGCCGACACCACGCTGGTCGGACTCAACGGCCTGAAGCCGGTGCTGGGGCCGGACATGACGATCACGGCGGGCAATGCCAGCCAGCTGTCGGACGGCGCCTCAGCCAGCGTGCTGATGGAAGAAAAGCTTGCGGAGAAGCGCGGCCTGACACCGCTCGGCCGGTATATCGGCATGGCAGCGGCCGGCACCAAGCCCGACGAGATGGGCATTGGCCCCGTTTATGCCATCCCCGCGCTGCTCGAGCGCTTCAATCTGAAGATGGACGATATCGGCCTGTGGGAGCTGAACGAGGCGTTTGCAGTGCAGGTGCTGTATTGCCGCGATCAGCTCGGCATTCCGAACGAGTTGCTCAACGTAAACGGCGGCGCGATCTCGATCGGCCATCCGTACGGGATGTCGGGCGCGCGGATGACCGGCCACGCGCTGATCGAAGGCAAGCGTCGCGGCGCGAAGTATGTCGTCGTGACGATGTGCGTCGGCGGCGGCATGGGCGCAGCCGGGTTGTTTGAGGTTCTGTGAGGTTGAAAATTAAGCGCTGATCGCGTATGTAATGTGTGCAAGGCTCATTGGTCTCCTTTGAGTGGGCCCCGGTCGTGGCAGCGGTCGGGGCCCAATTCGTTTGGGGGCCAGCTGGCAGGCCGACCCCCTCCCGTCGTGCTATTTCGAGCGTGTCAGCTCCACCACCTTGAGGATCAAGGTGGCAAAGCCAATCATCACGCCCAAAACGAGGCACAAGCTTGCAAGGCTCATGTGGCACTCCTTTGGTTGACGGCGAAATTGCCGTCACCAAAACTTTGCCCATGCTTTCCATGAGCTACAAGCGCGCGCTGTTGTAGCACTGCAGGCTACAACAGCGCCAAATCCCCCAGCACATATCTCGGCCCCGCTCCGCGCTTCGCGGCCCGGTCGCCCGGATTGTAGAGCGCGCACCGCTCCAGCGACAAACACCCGCAGCCGATGCACCCGTCGAGCAGATCGCGGGTGCGCGTAAGCGTTGCGATCTTGTCGTCGATCAGCGCGCGGATGTCGGCGCTCATCCGGGTCCAGTCCTTGGCTGTGGGGGTTCGCCCACCGGGCAGCTTCGCCAGTTCGGCGCGGATTGCCTCGATCGACAGCCCCAGTTGCTGCGCGATCAGGATGAACGACAGCCGTCGGATATCCGATCGCAAGAACCGCCGCTGGCCGCCGCTGTTGCGAAACGGCGTCAACAAACCCCGCGCCTCATAAAACCGGATCGACGATACCGATACGCCCGCGCGTGCCGCCAGATCGCCGATGGCAATCACATCACTCGCCTTCACACGCGCCCTCACAAATAGCTTGACCTCACCTTAGGTTGAGGTTGCAAAAACCGGGACGTCAACTCGAATCGGCAAGCAGGAGGCCAGTTTCATGACGTCGGCAATCATCGAACATATCAACATAAACGTCAGCGATCCGGAGCGCGCCGCCGCGATGGCGGCGATGCTGTTCGGCTGGGCCGAGCGGTGGCGCGGCAGCGGCATGGATGGCCGCATGACGATCCATGTCGGCAGCGCCGCGCACTATATCGCCTATCACCAAAGGCGCGACACCGGCCCCGCCGGACGCTTCGAAAAGGGCGTGCCGTTCAATCATGTCGGCGTGCAGGTCGACGATCTCGACGCCGTCGAAGCTGGTGTCGTTGCGCTGGGCCTTACCCCCTTCTCTCAAGACGACTACGAACCAGGGCGGCGCTTTTACTTTTTCGATGATGACGGGATCGAATATGAGATCGTCAGCTACGCGCCTCAGCGTCAACGTCGCTCAGCATGAACGCGGTGATCAGGATTGGCGGAGGTGCGGCTCTGATCGGCGGGTTGCTGCGGTTCTGCGCTGCCTTCGTACCATATGCGCCCAACTCCCCATGGCTCGAAGCATTCTATGCCGTCATCGACGCCAATCTGCTCGTGGGCCTGATCGGTATCTTCATGGCGTGGTGCGACAGGGCTAGGGGGTGGGGTCTGGCGGGGTTTGTGATTGCCCTAATCGGCCAGGGATCGATCATCGGCCCCGATGCTACGCAATTCGGAATCGATTTCTATGTCGCCGGATCGCTTATCCTGTTGGCAGGGCTCACGCTGATGTCGATCGACATGATGCGGGCTGAAGTTATGCGGCCGGTCGCCGCACTGTGGCTGGTTGCCGTCGGCATGGCCGGGGCATCGCCAATTGCTGGAGAAACAGCCATTTTAGCGGCAGGCGCCGCATTTGGTGCGGCTTTCGTTTATGCTGGTGCGATCATGCTCGCTCGACCATCGGCCGGTATCCAGGACCCGGCGACATCGATCGCCGACTAAACGGCGATCAATACTGCCGATCTATCACTGATGTGCTGAAATCCATTGTTCAACGACCGGGGCGATCTTGTTGCGCCATTTGCTGCCGTTGAAAATGCCGTAATGCCCGGCACCTTCAGCCATCAGGTACTTCTTCTTGGCCGGTGCAAGCTTGCTCGCCAGCTTGAGCGCGGCCTTGGTTTGCCCCAGCCCGGAAATATCATCGCGTTCGCCCTCAATCGCGAGCAGCGCAATATCGGTGATGGCCGCCGGATCAACCGGACGGCCGCGATGCGTATAGGTGCCGTTGGCGATGGCGTGCTTCTGGAACACCACTTCGATCGTCTGCAGGTAGAATTCGGAGGTCATGTCGCAGACGGAGCGATACTCCTCGTAGAAATCCTTGGTCAGATCGGCGCTATCGTCGTCGCCCTGGACGAGATGCTTGAACATTTCCCAATGCGAAATCATGTGGTTACCAAGGTTCATCGACATGAAACCGGCAAGTTGCAGAAAGCCCGGGTACACGGTGCGGCCAGCACCCGGATAGGTCATTGGCACGGTTGCGATTACGTTCTGGCTGAACCAGCTGTGCGGCCGTTCGGTCGCCAGTGTGTTGACCGCGGTTGGCGCTTCGCGCGTGTCGATCGGCCCGCCCATCAGCGTAAGCGTCTTAGGGCGGCAGGGGTGCTTGTCCGCGCTCATCAGGCAGGCAGCAGCATAGCAGGGCACCGATGGCTGACAAACGGCGAGCATGTGCGTGCCCCCCTGCCCCTCATTCGCGCCAATCACTTCCATGAATTCAATGATATAATCGATGTAATCGTCGAGATCGAACTTGCCATCTGCCAGCGGTACCAGCTTCGCATCGCGCCAATCGGTAATGTAGACATCGGCGAAGGGCAGCATTCGCTCAACGGTGCCGCGCAGTAGCGTGGCATAATGGCCCGACATCGGCGCGACGATCAGCAGCTTGGGGCCGCCGGTGACACCCTCGCGCGCAAACCGCTTGAGCTGACCGAACGGCTTGCGAAGGACCACCTGCTCATCGATCGCGACCGTGTTGCCGTCGATCACGGTCGAATCGAGCCCAAATTCCGGCTTACCGCGCGGGGCGGCGGCATGCGCAAACACCTCCAGCGCCGAACCGAGCACCGGTCCGCCACCGAAATATGCGAACGGATTAGCGGGGTTCTGCAGCATGCTCGCGCCAAAATCGGCCATGGCGCTGGCTCCGGCGAGCATCGAGCGCTGCATTTCATAGGCGTTGTACAGCATGAACGTCCCTTATCCCTTAACCGGTTACCGTACCGTCAAGCATCGGCGCATTAGCATGCTGCACTGCAGTAGCAAATGCCCTGTAGCCAAAGTGACGGCACGTGCAGTGCCAAATCGAGCGCGATTGCCGTTGAGGGTCAGGGATGTGCCTGCTAGACGCCTGCGATCATGACCGAGCCGAACCCCACCCCGCCCGCCGCCGCCACCGAGCCGCGCCGCAAACTTTCCAGCCTGGTGATGGTGTGGGGATTCGCCTCAAAATATCCCGTCCAGATCGCCATCGCGGTAGTCGCGCTGATCTTCGCCGCCGGGGCGACGCTTTACATTCCGGCGACGTTCAAGCTGGTCGTCGATAACGGGTTCAGCGGCAACGGCGATGCCAAGTCGATCGCGCCCTATTTTCAAGGGCTCGGGGTTGTCGTGATCGTGCTCGCGATCTCCACGGCAGTGCGGTTTTATTTCGTGTCTTGGCTGGGTGAACGCACCGTGGCCGATGTGCGGGTCGCGGTGCACCGCAATCTACTGCGGCTCGATCCGAAATGGTTCGAGGAAAATCGGCCGTCCGAAATAGCCTCTCGCCTGACGGCTGATACCGCCATCATCGAACAGATCGTCGGCACGACCGTGTCTGTCGCGCTGCGTAACGCTGTGATCGGCGTTGGCGGCGTGATTTACCTGTTCGCGCTCGCGCCAAAGCTGGCCGCATCGCTGCTGATCGGCATTCCCGTCGTTATCCTCCCGATCGTGTTCCTCGGTCGCCGCGTGCGGCAATATTCGCGGACTAGCCAGGACCGGGTGGCGGATATTGGCTCGATCGCCGTTGAAACGCTCGGGGCGATGAAGATCGTTCAAGCGTTTGGACAGGAACAGCGCGAGGGCGACCGGTTCGAAAAGGCCGTGGGCAACAGCTTCGCGACCGCCAAGCGCCGCTTCCGCCTCCGCGCGATCATGACGGCCGCCGTCATCGGCCTGTTGTTCGGCGCGATCGTACTGATCATGTGGGATGCGGTTCGGGACGTCGCCAATGGCACGCTGACGGGCGGATCGATCACCGCCTTCGTGCTCACCGGTGGCTTCGTGGCCGGAGCCTTCGGGGCGCTGACCGAAGTGTATGGCGATTTGCTGCGCGCGTCTGGCGCCGCCGCACGTCTGAACGAACTGCTCGCCGAAGAACCGGAGATCCGCGCACCGCAGCATCCTGTTGCCTTACCGGTGCCGCCGCTGGGCGAAGTGGCGTTTGAAAACGTCACCTTCCGTTATCCGACCCGTCAGGAAGTGTCCGCGCTCGACAATTTCTCGCTAACGGTCGCGCCTGGCGAGACCGTGGCGATTGTCGGCCCATCGGGCGCGGGCAAATCGACCTTGTTCCAGCTGATCCAGCGTTTCTACGATCCCGATTCAGGCATGGTCCGGATCGACGGTGTCGGCTTGCCGAGCGCGGACCCGGCCGAAATCCGCAAGCGCATCGCCATGGTACCGCAGGATACGGTGATTTTCGGCGCAAGCGCGCGTGACAATCTGCGCTACGGTGACTGGTCGGCAAGCGACGACGCGCTTTGGGCGGCTGCTGAGGCCGCCAATGCCGCCGAATTCCTCCGTAAGCTACCCGAGGGCCTCGATACCTTCCTTGGCGAAGGCGGTGCGCGCTTGTCGGGCGGCCAACGCCAGCGGGTGGCCATTGCCCGCGCGCTGCTCCGCAATGCGCCGGTCTTGCTGCTCGACGAGGCGACGAGCGCGCTCGATGCCGAAAGCGAACGGCTGGTGCAGCAGGCGCTGGAGCGGCTGATGGAAGATCGCACCACCTTGGTGATCGCCCACCGGCTCGCCACGGTGCGTTCAGCGTCACGGATTATCGTGATGGACGACGGCCGCATCGTCGAGACCGGCACGCATAGCCAGTTGATCGGCCAGAACGGGCTGTATGCGCGGCTCGCGAGCCTGCAATTCAGCCAGGCGGCTTAAAAGATACACCTCTACCTGAACGGAGAGGAAGGATTTGGGAGAGACGATCATGCCACGCGAGTTCGACATCATCATTTATGGCGCTACCGGCTATACCGGGCGTCTGGTCGCCGAATATCTCGTCCAGGCCTATGCAGGCGCTGACAAGCCGAGCTGGGCGATGGCCGGGCGGTCGCTCGCCAAGCTGGAGGAAGTGCGCGACCTGATCGGCGCGCCATCGGATACGCCCCTCGTCGTCGCCGACGCCGAAGACCCCGCCAGCATCCGCGAGATGTGTGACCGGGCGACCGTGATCCTCACCACCGTTGGGCCCTACCAGCTTTACGGAAGCGATTTGGTCGCGGCATGCGCCGAAACTGGCACCGCCTATGTCGATCTGTGCGGCGAGCCCGGCTGGATGAACGAGATGATCGCCGCCCACCACGAAACCGCGCAGAAAACCGGCGCGCGCATCGTGTTTTCGTGCGGGTTCGATTCGATTCCGTTCGATCTGGGCGTGCTGACGCTGCAGGAAGCGGCCAAGGCGAAGTTCGGCATGCCCGCCCCGCGGGTGAAGTGCCGGGTGCGTACGATGAAGGGTACCTTCTCCGGCGGCACCGCCGCCAGCCTGAAAGCAACGATGGCCGCCGCCGCGCGCAACCCAATGCTGATCGGCGTGCTGACCGATCCCTTCGCGCTGACCCCCGGCTTCAAGGGCCCAAGCCAGCCCAAGGGCATGCTGCCCGAATATGACAAGGCGATCGACAGCTGGGTCGCGCCGTTCATCATGGCGGCGATCAACACCAAGAATGTCCACCGCACCAATTTCCTGCTCGGCCAGGCCTATGGCGCTGACTTTGTGTACGACGAAATGGTCGTCGCGGGTCTCGGCGAGATGGGCAAGGCCGCAGCCGAAGCACTTGCCAAGATGAACCCGTTTTCGGGCGACAAAGGGCCCAAGCCCGGCGAAGGCCCGTCAAAGGAAGAGCGGGAGGCCGGCCATTATGACGTGCTGTTCATCGGCGAGATGGCCGATGGCCAGCGGATCGATGCTGTGGTGACGGGAGATCGCGATCCCGGCTATGGCTCCACCAGCAAAATGATCGCCGAGAGTGCGCTGTGCCTGGTGCGTGACGTGCCCGATGCGAAGGGTGGCATTTGGACGCCGGGCGCAATCATGGGCCCACCGCTGCGTCAGCGCTTGATCGACAAGGCGGGGCTGACTTTCGCGGCCGAGTGAATCCCGCAATGTGGTCGGCATTGATCGTCGCACGGCGCTGATAGCGGTTGGGCGGTATAAGTCGCTTAAACGTAGAACACGGTGGCCAGAAAGGCGACGGTCAGGGCGAGCACGATCGTAATCACGGCGTTCAGTCGCTGCCGACGGTTGATCTGCGAGTGATAGGCCTGAAGATCGAGAAAGTAGCGGTTCCGCCCCGCGTGGCAAACCATGCCCGTACGGATCATTCGCGCAAACACTTTTTCATCGGCATCCGTCGTCGTGCTGAATGGAATCGCATCTTCGGCAGATAGTGCATGATTGGCCATGAACACTTGCGCCAGGCGACGTCGGGTTCGATCAAGCGCAGCGGTTTCGATCGTTGAGCGCCGCGTACCGGACATCGGGGCCATGGCCATCGCTTACCCCAAGATCCCGACAGCAACACCGCCCGCCAGCGCCAGTAACGCCATCGCCACACCGACGTTGCGTTTGCGGTTGTTGCGATAGGCATCATAGGTCGGCACATCGATGTAATAGGCGGACGTCGATGTCGGCACGATTACGCCTGCACGGATATAGCGGTCGAGAATGCGGCGTTCGATGCTGCGCGACGGGGTGAAACTAACCGCCTTTTCAGTCGAAACAGCGTTGCAGGACATGAAATGCGAGATGACATTGCGCCGCGCCCGCGCGACCATCGCTGCTGCTGCTCCCACACCACCCTCCAAGGCTCTTTTTTTGTTTATGGCACGCGTTGGTTTGCGCGTCATGCGCGAATACGTATCATTTGGTTGCTGATCGGCAATGGGGCCAAAGCCCCTATCAGCGCTTTTTCCCCTGATGCCGGATATTGGCGGGACGACCGCGATGCTTGATGATGCGCTTGGGGCGATCGCCAGTCGGCCGCGCATCACCGCCGCCAATGCCCTTCCCGTCGACCATTTCGAACCGCAGCGCGCCCGATACCGGGTTGGCCTCCGCCAGTCGCAATTGCAGCCGCATCCCGCTGGAGTAGGTTTCGCCGCTATGCTCGCCGATCAGCGCCTTGGCGGCTTCGTCATACCGGAAATATTCGCGGCCAATATCGCGCACCGGCATCAGCCCGTCGCCGCCGATCCCCTCGACGGTCGCGAAGAAGCCGAAATTCTGGACGCCCGTGATCCGCACATCGACCACCTCGCCCACACGCTCGCCCAGATACGCGGCGACATAGCGATCGATCGTATCCCGCTCGGCCTCCATCGCCCGGCGTTCGAGCATCGAGATGCTCTCGCCGATCTTGTCCATCGACCCGGCCTCACCCTCCGTCAGCCCGCCGGGACCAAGCTTGTAAGCCGCGACCAGCGAACGGTGGACGACCAAGTCGGCGTAACGGCGAATGGGCGAGGTGAAATGGGCGTAGCTGCCCAGCGCCAGCCCGAAATGACCGTGATTGCCGGGCGCGTAATAGGCCTGGGTCTGGGTACGCAGGATCTGCTCCATCACTTGCGGTCGGAAATCGCTCTCGCCGATCCGGTCGATCACGTGATTGAACGTGGATGGTTTCACCACCTGTCCCAGCGCAAATTCGACCCCGAACGTCTTAAGATAATCCTTGAGCGCCACGAGCTTCTCGCGCGCCGGGGGCTCGTGATCGCGGTACATCACGGGCGCCTTCTTCTTCTCAAGTGCCTTCGCCGCCGCGACATTGGCAGCGATCATATATTCCTCGATCAGCTTGTGCGCATCGAGCCGCTCGCGCGGCGCGACTGACATGATCCGTCCCTTCTCGTCGAGCACGACGCGGCGTTCGGGCAGATCGAGATCGAGCGGGGCGCGTTTGGCGCGGGCATCGGCCAGCGCGCGCCAGCAGGACCAAAGGGGCAGAAGGGCGGATTCCACCAGACCATCGTCCCAGCCAAGGCCCAGCGATGGGGCCTTTTGGGCATGCGCGTCGATCGCCGCCTGCGCTTCCTCATAGGCGATATTCGCCGCGATCCGCACCACCGCGCGGGTGAAGTGCCAGCTTTTGAGCGCACCGCCCTTGCTGATCTGGAGGTGGCAGACGAGCGCCGCACGGTCTTCGCCCGATTTCAGCGAGCACACATCGGCCGAGAGCAATTCGGGCAGCATCGGCACGACGCGATCGGGGAAATAGACGCTGTTGCCGCGCCGTCGCGCTTCCTTGTCGATCGCCGAACCCGGTCGGACATAAAAACTCACATCGGCAATCGCGACAATCGCGCGCCAGCCGCCGGCATTGTCAGGATCATCATCGGGCGTCGCCCAGACGGCATCGTCATGGTCGCGCGCATCCTCGGGATCGATCGCGACGATCGGCAGGTGGCGCAAATCCTCGCGGCCGTCGCCCAGCGCTTGGCGTGCCACCTCGCCCGCTTCCTCGATCGCTTCGGGCGCGAATTCATTGGGGATGCCGAGCTTGTGGATCGCAATCATCGAGAAGCTGCGCGGCGCAAACGGATCACCCAGCACCTGCGCCACCCGCGCGGTGATGCGCGGCGGGCGGCCGGTCTTTTCGGCCAGCACCAGATCGCCAGGGTTCGCGCCGCCTGCGTCTGATACCTGATGTTCCCGCCGCTCGCGCTTGTCGACGCCGATCAGCCACAGCTTGCCGCCCTCCTCGCGCAGCACGCCCAAGATCAGCTCCTCACCCTTGGCGAGCGATTTCAGCGGGTGCGCGATCCAGCCATTCCCGGCTTCCTCAGTGCGCGCCAATATCCGGTCGCCGATGCCGAGCGCGCCACGCCGCCCCTTCTCCCGCACGCGCAATCGCGGTGCGGGGGTATCGGCCTGCCAGCTTTCCGGCACCGCCCAGCATTGCCCGTCATCGCCGACATCGGTGATGCGCAGCACGGTCACCTTGGGCACGCCGCCCATCTGGTGGAAAGCGCGACCCGGTGAACTGTCGATCAGCCCTTCATCGGCCATGTCCTTCAGCAACGCCTTTAGCGCGATCTTCTCGGCGCCGTGCAGGCCGAATGCCTTGGCGATCTCGCGCTTGCCGACCGAGGTTTCGGCGGAGGCGATGAAATCGAGGATTTGCTTGGGGGTCGGCAGGCCGCCGGTCGGCTTGGGGATGAATTTGGGCATCGCCCAAGGGATAGGCGGTTGCGCGCAATCTACCAAATTTCTTCTGGCAAATTCCTTCTGTGCGAAGCCGGGTCGTCACGCTATCGGACAACGGTGACATATGACCTTCTCATCATCGGCGGCGGCATCAACGGCGCGGCAATTGCGCGAGAGGCGGCGCTGAACGGGCTGAAGGTTGCCCTTGTGGAGAAAGGCGATCTGGCCGGGGCGACGTCGTCGGCGTCGACCAAGCTCATTCACGGCGGCCTGCGGTACCTGGAGTATTACGAGTTCAAGCTGGTGGCGGAGGCGCTTCGCGAGCGCGAACGGCTGGTGAAGGCGGCACCGCATATCATCTATCCGCTGCAGTTCGTGCTGCCGCATGAAAATGCGCTGCGGCCCTGGTTTCTGGTGCGGTTAGGGCTGCTGCTTTACGATTTTCTGGGCGGGCGCATGTCCCTCCCCCGTTCACGCGGGCTACGGGCCAGCGACACGAGGTTTACCGATCCCCTGAAGGGCGGCCGCAAGGGCTTCGTCTATTCCGACGCCTGGGTGGACGATGCGCGGCTGACGGTGCTGAATGCTATGGATGCCGCCGCGAATGGCGCGGAGATCATCGTCCAAACCGCGATCGTTTCTGCCCGGCGCGAAGGCGATGCGTGGCGGGCGATCCTTTCCGACGGGCGCGAACTGACCACGCGGGCGATGGTCAATGCGGCAGGGCCGTGGGTGCATCAGATGCTCGGCAAACTGGGGGTCAACGCAGCCAGCGGCATTCGACTGATCAAGGGCAGCCACATCGTCGTGCCGACACTCTTCGACGGCGATCAGGCCTATATCCTGCAACAGCCCGACCGGCGGATCGTGTTCGCCATCCCCTATGAAAACGGATCGACCGAGATCGGCACCACCGATGTACCCGTCGATGCGCCCGAAGATGCGGTGATCGATGCCGACGAAATCGCCTATCTGTGCGAGGCGGTGAACCGGCATTTCGTGCGCCAGGTAACGCCCGCCGACGTCACCTCGACCTGGTCGGGCGTCCGCCCGCTTTACGATGACGGGGCGAGCGAGGCGAAGGCGGTGACGCGGGACTATGTGCTGGAGCTCGACCCGCATGGCCCGGCTTTGCTGTCGATCTTCGGCGGCAAGATCACCACCGCGCGCCATCTGGCCGAAGAAGCGGTGGGCAAGCTGGCGCGCCCGATGGGATTCACAGCGCGTGCCACCACGCGAACCCGACCATTTCCGGGTGGCGATATCGGCGATTTCACCGCGTTCCTCGCCAAGGTTCGTGCGACATGGCCGTTTCTGGGGGAAGCGCGTTCATACCGTATGGCCCGCGCTTATGGATCGATGCTGCATCAGATGTTCGACGGGGTCGACAGCGAAGCGGCGATGGGCGCCGATTTGGGCGGCGGGCTGACCGAGATCGAGGCGCGCTGGATGCACGACCGCGAATGGGCACGCACCCCCGAGGATGCACTCCACCGGCGGTCGAAGATCGGGCTGCATTTGTCGCCCGACCAACGCCTGGCGTTTGATGCGTGGTGGACAAAAAGCTTTCCGCGATGATCACCGTCGCTGCCCTGTACCGTTTTGCCCGGTTCGACGATCCAGCGTCCCTGCGCGCGCCGTTGCTCGCCGCGTGCGAGGCGCAGGGCATCAAGGGCACGTTGTTGCTCGCCCGCGAAGGAATCAACGGCACGATCGCAGGCACCGTTGAGGCGATTGAGGCGGTGCTGAGCCATATCCGCGCTCTGCCCGATTGCGCCGATATCGAGGTGAAATACGCCACCGCCGATGCAATGCCCTTCCACCGCATGAAAGTCCGCCTGAAGCGCGAGATCGTGACGATGGGGCAGCCCGATATCGATCCGCTCGACGTGGGCCATTATGTCGCGCCCGCCGAGTGGAACGCGCTGATCGATTCGCCCGACACGATCGTGATCGACACGCGCAATGCCTATGAGGTGAAAGTCGGCACATTCAACGGTGCCATCGATCCCGAAACCAGCAGCTTCAGCGAATTCCCCGAATGGTTCCGCGCCAACCGCTACGCGCTGGCCGACAAAAAGGTCGCGATGTTCTGCACCGGCGGTATCCGCTGCGAAAAAGCGACGGCATTCCTGAAGGCCGAAGGGATAACCGATGTGTTTCATCTGAAGGGCGGCATCCTGAAATATCTGGAGGAAGTGCCCGCTGCCGACAGCCGCTGGCAGGGCGAATGTTTCGTGTTCGATGAGCGGGTTGCGGTCGGCCATGGCCTTACACCCGGCAGCCACGACCTGTGTCGGGCTTGTCGCATGCCCGTGAGCACTGAGGACCGCCAGTCGCCCCATTACGAAGAGGGGGTGAGTTGTCCCGCCTGCCATGCCACGCGCGACGAAGAACAGCGCGCAGGGTATGCCGAACGCCACCGGCAAGTGATGCTCGCCCAGGCGCGCGGTGAGGTGCATGTCGGCGCCATACAGGCCAACGCGGACGAGCGCGTATGAGCGGCCTCGAGCGCACCCGCACCGCGCTGCGCTGGGTAATCGCGGCGGCCTATCTGTTCGTCGGCATCGTCCATTTGCGATCGCCCAACGGGTTCATGCCGATCGTGCCCGATTGGGTGCCCTATCCGCTGGAGACGATTCTGCTGACCGGGGTGTGCGAGATTGCCGGGGCGATCGGCCTGATGACCAAACGATTCCGCCGCGCCGCTGCCTGGGGCCTCGCCGCTTACGCGGTCTGCGTCTATCCAGCGAACATCAAACATGCGGTGGAAGGCGTGATCATCGGTGGAACGCAGCTTGGCTGGGGTTATCATGCGCCGCGCCTAGCGTTCCAACCGGTACTGGTCTGGTGGGCACTGTTCGCCGGTGGCATTACTAGCTGGCCATTTGGACGGAAAGGACCTGCACGATGAGCGATACGCTCGACGATCAGATCATCGAGACCCCAGATGGCCCGATGACCTGGGCCGCGTGGAAAAAGAAGAACCCCGTGCAAGTGCCGTCGCGCCGCACCAAGGGCAAGGACCTGCCCGTCAAGGTCAAGCGCTTCACCGACAAGAAGTGAAGCTGCTCAGCGCCGCCGTGGTGGTTTCAACGTAAGCCCCGGCACCGCGCCGCACTGCTCCATTACCAGATCGATCATTGCCACCAGCCGATCGCGCGCCTGGGCGATGCCGGTGTCACTCGATCCGCGTTCCTCGGTCTCAACGTTCAGATAGGCCAACCCGTGTTGCGCGGCGTAGTTCGATAGCGATCCGTCGCTTACCGCGACGCGTTCGAACACCAGATTGGCATCTGTTGCCGCCATCAGCGGTGCACACGGCGCTGAGCGTCGCTGACGGCCATCGAGGTGCGGCATCAGGACCAGACTGTCAGCATCGTCGAACGGCCATGCCCGCAGGCGGGCAGGACGAGGTTGATAGCGCGTGCTGCACAGCTCGACCGAAATCGCCCCTCGCCCCGGCCGCGCGGCGGGGCAGTCCGACAGACGCGGATCGAAATCGGGCGCGTTCGTGTGGAGCGCGACGATCATGCGTGGTGGCGCGCCGAGATCTGCCAGCATTCGCGCGACATAGGCCGGGTTGGCGTCGCTGAAATGGCGATTGGGATCGATCGGCGTGCCGACCACTTCGCTGTTGAAGCGGGCATTGTACCGCGTATCGACGGGGCCGGTATCGACCACCATTGCCACGCCGCCCCAGCTTTTTACTGCCGTCAGTGCCGCCGCAAAAGTCGCATTCTCATTATCGTGCGTGACGACCCATAATGGCCCGTCAGGGTTTGCCAGATTGCTGATCCGCCAGAACCGCCACGTCGCTTCTGCCTCAGTAAAGACAATCCGTTGCACCAAAAGCCCGCGCCAGATCGCGGGATCACGCTGGCGCGCGAAATCATCATCGGCAATCGTCAACGGGTCGATTGGCGAGATCAGTGTCTGGCTCGATCCGGCACCGGTGATTGCCAGCAAGCCAAACAGCATCGCCCTCCGTCCGGCGGCGCGGCGCAGGGCCGATATTTTCGATTCGCCCGGCGCCAACATGAGAGATGGTTAACGTAACCAAGAGAGCACGAACAGCGTCCCCGTGGCGACGACCGCGATAGGTGACCGGATTCAGGACAGGCGCGCCGCGCTCATGATCTGGGCAGACAGTCTGTTACAAAGTTATCCGTCATGCTGAACTGGTTTCAGCATCCACCGTGCCTAACCGGCCATCGGGCATGTTGCGCGGTGGACCCTGAAACAAGTTCAGGGTGACGCCTCATTTAGGAACCCGATGCCGTACCACCAATCTACTCCTGCCGCACATCGCCTTTACTAGCGGGCAATTCCCCCTCGCCCGGCACCAGATCATAGGGCGCGACAAGCGCCCAAATATGCGCGGGGATCATCGTCTTCATCCGCCGTGGCCGTTCGCGGCGCAAATGCACCACGGTCTCCGCGGCTTTCATCTCGACCCTAGTGCGCGCAAATTCCAGCCCGCGCGGACCAAAACGCGGCATCAGCCAGCCAACGATCGGGCGCACCCATTCGGGCATCCGGCGCAGCGGCAAGCCGCCCGCTGCCCGTTCGACGTTCATGATGAAGCCCTTCACCGCGCTCGCGCGCTTGCCGGCATTGCCAGGCGGTGCCAGCTTTACCTCATCGCCCAGCAACGCAAGCAGCTCCGCGCCGCGTTCATTGCGGATGACGAGCCACTGCTCGCCTTCCCCCGCCATATAGCCCACCGTCACATCGGCGAGCACATTGGTGTAATCCACACAGGTGCGGCAGGTGAGCGGGAAGAAATCGGGCGGCAGCTTCGAAATCGGCAGCTGCAGGAACGGAATCGCCTTCACCCGGCCATCGGTGAAGCGCAGCTCGACATGATAATCGGCGCGGAACTCCAGATAGGTAATGCTGTCGGGATCATCGGCGAGCAGCGCGAGAAAATCGTGGAAGCGTTCGGTGGTGGTGTTGTCCGAACAGGGCGTGCCGATCACGTACAGCCGGTCGAAGCCCAGGCTTTCCTCGATCTTGCGGAGCGCATGGACCTGGCACGGTATGCCGATCACCGCGATCCGCTTATACCCGGCATCGCGCGCGGGCTGGAGCAGCGCCAGCAGCGGCGCATAGCCCATCCGCATGCCGCGCACCTGCGCCATCCCCTCGGCACGTGTTACCAGCACCGGCACCGGCTTCCAGCGATCATCGGGATCAGGTGCCATCGTCAGCACGGCATCGACCGCGCCGGTTTCGAGCAGTTTTTCGCCCAGTCTGGTCGTAATCCCCGTCCACTGCGCGCCCGCCAGCGCCGTACCCAACTTTGCCCGGTACATCTGGCGATAGGGCCCGAAAAATAGCTCATCGCCTTTGGCGGGATCGCGCGGGCGGCCGTGCACCTGCGCCTCCATCGCCGGATAATCGGGCTTGATGAACTGGCAGGCGGTGCCGCACCGCTTATGCTCGGGCGTGCGCGAAATGCCGCAATCGGTGCACAGATCACGCGGCACGGCGGCGGCGAGCGGCGGCGCCCAAAGTGCGGCAGAATCGGCAGGGCTGGTTGGCAGTGCGGGCAAGGTGGCAATCTCGAGTCATCACCGGTCGAGTGCGCCGGCGTGCCAAGGTTTCAGCGATGCGCGTGGCAAAGTCCACAGGCGGTTGGCTCCGGCGGCGGCGCCTTGCCCGACACAGGCGCTTGATTTAGAAGAGTTCATTCTGGCGGGGGCGTCATCCATGCGCAAAATTATCTCGGGATTGGGCATCATCAGCGGCATTGTGTGTGCCGCCGGGGCCTCCGCCGAAAGCGTGACGCTGACCGGTGATTTCCCCGCAGCCTACCGTGAAGCCAGCTTCCTGACCCGCATGGCGATTGACCGTTTCGATGGCGGCGATGGCCCTGCCCTGTCGATTGCCCTCGAACGGGCGCTTTCAGGGAATGGCGGGGCGGCGCATTTCGCGGTCGTGTCGATGGCACGGCGATCGGGCATGGGGCCGGTCGACGCCGATGGTGTGCTATCAGGTGTCGTGTCGACAGAGGTCAACGAAAATCGCGACGTGCAGAAGCGCGAGGAATGCGCCGAAAAAGTCGACAACAAGTGCACTAAGAAGCAACAGGTCGAGATCATCTGTCGCAAGCGGACGATCGACGTGATCGCCGATCTGCGGATTGTGCGGGCACGTGACCGATCGGTCGCCTATTCATCGCGCAAATCTCGGCACGACGAAGTCACATGGTGCCCCAATGCCAGCGCGCCCGGCGCAGTGGAGGGAACGATCCGCGGCATGATCGACAGCGTCGCTGCCGAGACCGCGCGCGAAATCGCACCGTATACCGAACGCTATGTGCTGCGCTTCTACGAAAACCGCACGGGCATGCCCAAAGGCATCAGCAATGAATTCAAGGCGGCGATCAGGCTGACCCAACAGAATCTGCCGGAGGCCTGCCGCGCCTTTGCAGCGATCGATACAGCGCTCCCCGGACAGGTGAGCGTTACCTATGATTTGGGAATCTGTGCCGAAGCGCGCGGCGATTATGCAGAAGGGATGGCGCTGTATCAGCGCGCCGCCGCGATCCGGCCACGCGATCGGGCCGATTTCGACGCCGGCATTGATCGCATCCAGCGGCTGATCGTCGCCCGAAACGACGAACGCGAGCGTCAGCGCCGCCGCTGAGTACAGCCCCAGGCGGTTCGGGCAGGCATTGGCGACGCCAGTGCGACCAGCTACGGTCCGGCGCCCATGAACATCGTCCTCAACATCACCCAATCCATCCTTGGCCAACCGTGGCGATGGCGCGCGCTGAGTGCCGATGCGCGCGATCCTGATTACGCCCCCGACGACCTCGTCACCCAGCTGCTGATGGCGCGTGGATGCCCGCGTGAGGCGCTTGAAGCGCACAAGGCCCCCAGCATCCGGGGCTTCATGCCCGATCCGTCGATCTTTCGCGATATGGACCGCGCCGCAGAGCGGCTGGCCTCGGCCGTAATTGCGGGCGAGCAAGTGACAATCTTTGGCGATTACGACGTCGATGGTGCCACGTCGGCGGCGCTGATGATCCTGCTGCTTCGGGAATTGGGGCTTACCGCCAGCGCCTATATCCCCGACCGATTGATGGAAGGCTATGGCCCGTCGGGCGAAGCGCTGGTGAAGATCGCCGCTGGAGGTGCGACGCTGATCGTGACGGTCGATTGCGGCGCCCAGGCATTCGAGGCGCTAGAAATGGCGCGCGAAGCAGGGGTCGATGTGATCGTGGTCGATCATCACAAATGCGCCAGCGCGCTGCCGCTCGCTTATGCCATCGTGAACCCCAACCGGCTCGACGAGGGCGAAGGCGCGGCGCATGGCCATCTCGCGGCGGTCGGCGTGGCGTTTCTGCTCGGTGCGGCGCTAATCCGCACACTGCGTGCCCATGGCTATTTCGCCACCCGGCCCGAACCGAAACTGCTTGAGTTGCTCGATATTGTCGCGCTCGGCACGGTGGCCGATGTCGCGGCGCTGCGCGGGCTGAACCGCGCCTTCGTGTCGCAAGGACTGAAGGTGATGGCTGCCCGACGCAACATCGGCCTCAACGCGCTGATTGAGGCATCGCGACTCACGCGTGCGCCAACCGCGACCGATCTCGGCTTTGCGCTCGGGCCGCGGATCAACGCGGGCGGGCGCGTTGGCAAATCCGATCTTGGTGTGCGCCTGCTCACCACCAGCGATCCCGATGAAGCCCGCATGATCGCGACCGAACTTGACCGGTTGAACGAGGAACGCCGCGCGATCGAAGGCGATGTGCAGATCGCGGCCGAGGCGATGGCGGCATCACAAGCCAATCGGGCGGTAATCGTCGTGGCGGGCCAAGGCTGGCACCCCGGCGTGATTGGGATCGTGGCCGGGCGGCTGAAGGAAAAATTCGGACGGCCCGCGATTGTCATCGCGCTCGATGATGCCGGGATTGGCAAGGGATCGGGGCGATCAGTATCGGGCGTCGATCTGGGGCAAGCAGTGCTCGCCGCGAAGGAAAATGGCGTGCTTGTTGCGGGCGGTGGCCATGCGATGGCGGCAGGGCTCACGATCGACACCGATCAGATCAGCGCGTTCGGTGATTTTCTGGAAGGCCGCCTTGCGGAAGCTGTGGCGCGATCAACGGGCGACCGTGCCTTGCTCGTCGATGCGCTGGTGGCACCTGGTGGCGTCACCCCGGCCCTTGTGGCCGCGCTGGAGCAGGGCGGACCCTATGGCATGGGCTGGCCAACGCCGCGCGTCGCCGCCGGGCCAGTGCGGGTTATCAAGGCAGATATCGTCGGCAACGGTCATGTCCGCGCGGTGATGGCGGGCGATGATGGCAAGAGCATCAAGACCGTGGCGTTCCGCCAGGCCGAATCACCCTTGGGTCTCGCGCTCCTGGGCGCAGCGCCCCATCGCCGCCTATGGATCGCAGGGCGCGCCAAGATCGACGACTGGTCATCAAGGCCCGCCGCCGAAATTCATCTCGATGACGCAGCATGGGCGGATTAGGAACAGGCGATGTTCAGTCATGTCACCCTTGGCACCCAAAATCTGGATCGGGCGCGGCGATTTTACGAACCAGTCATGGACACGCTCGGGATTTCGTCACCTTTTGAATTGCCGGGTACATTAGTGTTCGGCAGTTTAGTCGGCCCCAAAATCTTCATCGTCTCCCCGTTCGATGGGCAGCCTGCAAGCGTTGGAAACGGCAGCCATATAGCTCTTTCCGCGCTCAATCGCGCTGCCGTGGATGCCTTTCATACTGCAGCACTCGCACACGGCGGCACCGATGAAGGCGCGCCCGGGCTGCGCCAGCATTATCACGCCAATTACTACGCTGCTTATGTTCGCGATCCGGATGGCAACAAGCTGCAGGCGGTTTGCCATCGTCCGATAGACGATTGACCGGGTTGACCGCGGGTCATCATTTCCCTAGGCGATTTTTCCACGCCATCCGGCACGCCCGGCCTTGGCCCCTTCGTCTAGCGGTTAGGACGCGGCCCTTTCACGGCTGAAGCACGGGTTCGATTCCCGTAGGGGTCACCATATCAATAAAATCAGTTACTTAGCCCCAGATCGATGGCCAATGTCACACACCGTTGTGTCACAATTTGTTACCCAGCCGATAGCCCCCGTTGCCGTCTGGTCTGATGCCGACTGAATTTTCAGCGTTGAACATCGATCGCCAAACGACCACAAGTTCCGCCGTCAATCGTGGTTGGCATTTGTCTTGAACATAATCAGCGCGAGCCACCGAAAACCGCTCTTCAAACGTTATCGGGTTGACCCACCGGCACTCGGCTGCAACGCGCATTGCGGATGATACCGCCAAAAATACAACCAGCTAATCAGCGTCCAAAGCTGCAAAAAGTCGACGCGCTATCACTTCTCAAGATGGATGACCCGGCCATCAACCGGGATGCAAAAGTCCTTGAAATCCTGAAGGTTAACGTGCGGCGCAACATGAAGAGGCCATCTCTGCGTGGCCCGCTCAAAATCAAGCCCTCACTATATAAGAGATACAGGGGAAATGGATTCCCTATAAGATCCGTTAAAGGTAGGCAGCTTCCTAAGTGGAGATCAATCTCTCCATGGCTCAAGGTTCAGATGGCTCAATTGGTTCTGGGTGAAACGGGGTTCATGCCCTTCAGGGTTCATTTCGATCAGAGCGTCTTGGATCACCTGAATCAAATCGGTAAGGATCCCAAAGACTACCTCAGGGACAAAATCAGTCGGCAGCTGAGTATGCGTTTCGGCGGGACCGTACCGATGTTTTTTTTCGTTATGGAAGACCGGGACAAAAACGGCGCCACCGTGGCACCCCATGCCCATGGCGCAATCGAAGCTCTTTGGGCACCATTGCCAACGTTACAGAATGGAAAGGTGGCTGTAGCGCTTAGGCGGGTTGCGGCAAAGAAGGGTACGAGGGTCGCCGAGCTGGTTTGGGGAAAGCGGCTAATCCGACAGGCATTGCGCGCGGCCAGCGGTCCGATCGGTAACAACATCAATTCGAAATCGATCAGCGCGGCATCCAGGGTCTGGCTACATGATCCTCGGCTGAAGGTCTTCAACACGCAGTATGTCGATTATATGTTCAAAAACGCCGCAAAATTCAGTTCAACCCTGCGTATGCGACGCCTCGCCATTCGAAGCGAACTGACAGCTGAAGCCACGCTACTCTGGAGGTTGGTTACCCAAGGCGAGAGCATCATGCTTTTGCTCATTTGATCTGGCCGGTTTGATCCTGATAATTGAATCGGCCTCGCAAATGCAATCAAGCGATACTGAGCTGCTCGAAACGTGCGGTCGACATTGGTTGATATCGGCAGCTAATGCCCGACCTTGATCGCAGACAAATGGATCTCCCGTTAGAGCCCCGCACAGCGCAATTCTGGCTGCGACGCCGTATGGCCCTGGTAGTTCGTTCGAATCGCTCTGTACGGCTCCCTGAGGGCCTCAGAAGCCCCTTGGGGTTCAAGCTTCGAATAACTGCGATGCGGGAGGGATAATCGGCGACACAAATTGCAGATTGGACGGACCTTGTATGTACAGTTGTTGGTCGTTTGTTGACGCTTTTCGAGGTTTTTTTGTCAACAAGATCACGCTGTGAGATTCACCTGAGTGATCAATATTGGCGGAATTCTGCCAGAAATGGCAAATTCGGAGATCCCGGTCTGTTTGACTCCGTCAAATTTTGAGGTTGGGCGACTCATCCCATCTCGATTTCCATGGCATTTGCCTTTCCCGAACATGCCTTGGGAACCGAATGCGCAATCGAGCTGGTCATAAATCGTTCGAGCAATCGGGAAAATACGGCGGCGCCGCTGCACTTACCCCGCAACCGCGGCGTCGGGCTCGCCGGCGATCAGCGCGTTGATCCAGGCGAGGCACAGGTCGCGGCTGCGATAGCTACCCCATTTCGCCGTTTCTTGCGCGGACACGATGGGGAAGGTCGAATAGATGTAGCGGATGTCGTCGCGGCTCTGGCTTGCGTCTGCGGGATCGAACACGCCGTAGAGGATGAAATAGAGCGCATCGAGCTTGGCGCGCAGCCGCAACCGCCGGTCCTCATCCCAGATGAAGGGCGGCAGCACCTTTCCGGCATTGGGGCCAGCGGCTTCGACATACCCCATATCGCGCGCGAAGGGGGCAAGGTCATGGGCGGTGTACGTCAGTTCCAGCACCGCCTCACGGACGATTTCAGCGGCAGGCTTTGGGCCAAAGGTTCGGGTATAGGCGGCGGGTGGGATGATCGGGAGCTGCTCGACGATGAACCAGTTGAGATGTTGGCCCTGGATTTTCTGACGCGCAGTGTAGTCAAAGATCAAAGAATTGAGATTGGCCGCGAGCCGGGCCAGCCGTTCAGGATCAGGCTTCCCGGTGCCGGGATCAACCTCGATCAGTGGCAACGTATTGCCTGCCGCACCGCTGGGCACGATTGCCGCGATCATGGAGCGGACATTTGTCGGTGCCGTCACGTCCTTGAAGCCGAGCGTATAGGCGCGCTGCCCCAGCCCTTCGGGTGGGTGCACCCAGAACTGCGGGTCGGCCACCCAAGCCGGGTCGCCATGCTGTTCCGGCGTCGCGGGAAGCGGTTGGGCTGGCCGATTGGCATTCGACGCATTCACAACCACGCTTGCCGCCCGGTGATCAAACGCCTGCACCATCTTACCTTCGTAGAGCGGCACCCATTCGCCCGTCGCTGACTGGAAGCGGTTGCCGCCGATGTTCCAAGCGCCTTCGCGTTCCTCCAGTTCGGCACGGGTACGGAAGAGATGACTGTCATTGGTCATGTCGAACATACGGAAGTAGCGCACTGGCCAAGCGGCAACGGGGGCTGTGCCCGAGCGATCGACCAACACCGGCAGCCGGGCATAGATCGCGGTTGTCAGCGCCATGTCGCGGCGCGAGCGGAAGATCGGCGCGGTGCCGGTGTTGGGGTTGACGCTGGCAAAGTCCGCCGCACCAATCGCAAAGGCGCGATCAGGATCGGTGCGTTCGCCCACAGCTTGCAGGAAAAAACCGCATGACGCAGTGGCGAAGGTACGACTGGGGCTGGCCACCATCGCACAGAATTTGAAGCGGCTGTCGACATCGGGAAAGAAGGGATCGAGCCCATGCCGGGTGCGGCGGTTCTCAAAATCGTAGAGCGCCTTCAGATGCCCGCCGACCGCCACTTCACGGAAAAAGGCGCTGGCCGACAAATCCGACGCGATGCCGCTCGGCGTCAGCAGCCCGACCATGCCGTTCGACTTCACCAGCGCGTGGGCGCGTTCGACGAACAGCGAATAGAGGTTGATGTCGCCCCGGCTAAGCAGCGGATAATGGTCCGAAGGCGCAGGAATAGTTTTGGGCGGACCGCCAATCGACACGTCCTCACCTTTGGCGTGCACCTTGCTTTGCGTTTCCGGCATCTTTTTGGACAACGTCTTTACGGTGTTGACGTAATCGGGGTTGGCAATGCGCTTGCCGCCGTTGAAGCGCGCCATCCGCGCCGTGTCTGCCGCGCGGGCATCCGCCTGGGCAAAATCATGCCAAAGCGGATCGCCGTCCGCTTTGAGCTTCGCAATCATTTTGCCACGATCAGATGCGCGCTGCGCCAAAGCAATTTCGGGCCGCCGAGCGGCAAACCATTCAACCTGTTGCAGCTTTATCCTGTCCCAAGGTGGATTGCCGACGACAGCGTCGAACCCGCCTTCCCGGCCTGCGCTCGCCCAATTGCTCCAAACCCCCGGAAAGGAAATCTGCCAATTGAGGAAGCGCTCATCGGCAATCAGCGCGCGAGCTTGGGCCAATATCTCGTTGAAGCGCTCCGCTTCTTCTGGCTTGACCTTGTGGGTGGCGGGCGCAAGGCGGCCTCG